>JAMPEV010000009.1 GCA_023664955.1 Duncaniella sp. | reverse complement strand
CGAGACAAACCTATTTAAGTTTGTTCTGTCCTTATCACAGAAACCTTTCGGCTCCCCGGACTTGACTTTTCAGTTTAACGCTGGATTTTATTATGGAATGTGACTAAGGGACATTTCCTCCGCCTCGCCCCGAAGGGGTCGGCGGCACTCGTCTCTTGTACTACTTCATCGTTGCAATTATTTCAATGTCCTCTCTCGCTTTCCCGTTGTCGGAAAACTTTGCAAAGGTACGCCATATTTTCGAACCGTGCAAATTTTTCAGCAATTATTTTTGAAATTTTATGAAACCCGCGTGAACCGTCAGCGTTTCTTAATTGTTTCAACTTCACTGCCCTCACCTCCGTGAGCGTCGCTCCTGAAAAGCGAGTGCAAAGGTAGGCACTTTCCCCGAACCCACCAAATTTTTCATACTATTTTAACACTAATTTAACACTCAGGCATGTAATACTGATATTTTAGGGCTTTACCACATTAATAAAAAGACAGATTGGGAAGCGCCTCGAGAACTCATAGAACCCTGAATACTTTGATTACTCTGAAAACCTCGAGAACTCAGAAATCTCTAACGGCTCTAAAATCTCTGACGACTCTGAATACTCAGAAAACTCTTAGGACTCTGAGATTTTCTCAGAGTCCAGCAATTCTCATTCTATTACTTAGCAATTCATTGAAATTAATTCTCCAAATCAGGAGCTATACGGTTGGTGAGTATTGAACAGATGACTACAAGCACCGAAAGCACGAGTAGCACTATCGCTGTACTATGCATAATGTCACCCATGCCGACAAGGGGTGCAGCTATTGCACCGAAAATATACCCTACGACACCCAATAACGCAGATGCATCTCCCGCTTTATCCCTTCCTTCATTCATCGCAAGGGTATTTCCCACCGTAAATATCATCCCAAGACAAAATAGCATTGGCAACAATGTGATTTCATACATCCAAAATGAGTCAAAGAAAAATAAAACGCAGCCCAGCACTGCAACCGTCACCATCAACGCATACCCACCAACGACACCTGCCGTCTTCAGCAATTTAAACTTTAACGCAGCCATCGAGCCACAAGCCACCAATAGCGCATTAGCCCCCATTATGCACCCGAACACATCCTCTCTGAACCCAAAATGTGTTTGCATAATAAATGGGGCTGATGAAATATATGCAAACAGCACTCCCAACGCACTACCTTTAAGCAGAACGTGGGTCATAAACCTGCCATTACGTAGCAACTGCATATAATTTCCAAAAGAATCCCATATCGAACCTTTCGCTCGATTTGCCATAGGTAACGTCTCCTTCAGCTTCCCAGCGAAAATCACAAGAATCGCCGCATAAATCGCCAACGCCACAAACACGCTCTTCCACCCCAAATGCTGGGACAGGAAACCGCCCAACACAGGTGCGCTCGCCGGGGCGAAACCGTTTATCGCTCCCACTACCGCCATCGTCTTTGCCAGCACTCGACCTGTGTATAGGTCGGCCGGAATGGTACGAGCAAGGAAATAACCTCCCGAGGCCCCTAATCCCTGCACTAATCGGCACAACAAAAAAATGTGGATGGTCGGAGAGAACACACTCGCCACCGCCGCGAAGATAAATAGTACAACCGATCCCACCAACACCGGTTTACGTCCAATCTTATCACTGACCGGACCAAGCAAAATCTGCCCAATGCCAAGACCAATCATACCCATCGTAAGCCCAAGCTGCACCATAGGTACTGAGCAATGGAAAAATTGAGTCATCTCCGGCAGAGATGGCAAGTACATATCATTGACAAATGAGCCAAATGCGCTTAAACCGACAAGATAAGCAATGAGAAACGTGTAATTGACAATCACGCCATTACGAGTAGGAGGCGTGGAAGGTGTTGTAGATGTAGAGCTTGACATTATTCATTGAATTTATACATCTATAACACAACAAGCATCCGGAATGTTGCAACCAAAACATCCAAGAAGCCCTGATAAGCCTGAGAAGCCTTATATCTAAATATCTTTGTATCTTTATATCTTAGGGTTCAGAGGGCTCAAAGCCCTCTGAACCCTAAGATATATCAAATATTTCTATTTATTTCACTTTTACGGTCTCTCCGGGGCCAATGGTGATAGTCTTGGTCACAATGCCAGCTTCACCCGGATAAGAGAGCTGCGTGATACCACCGGCAAGAGAGGATATTGTCGCAGTTACAATCTTACCATTATCCCATGCCATATCCACAGTAAATCCACCCCTGGCTCTCAGTCCCGCCACATTACCCTTGTTCCATTCTTCAGGTAAAGCAGGCAGAAGAGTTATTGACTCAGGAGTCGACTGAATCAGCATCTCAGCCACACCTGCTGTACCTCCAAAGTTGCCGTCAATCTGGAATGGCGCATGTGCATCAAGGAGATTGGGATATGTTCCCCCGCCTGAACGCTTATCCGGCCCCTGATACTTATCCGGACTGACGTATTGAAGTAATCGGCGATACATGTGATATGCATTCTGACTGTCACGGAGACGTGCTAGGAGATTCACACGCCATCCCGTGCTCCAACCTGTCGTATTGTCTCCCTTTATCTCAAGAGTGCGAGCGGCAGCCTTCGCCAAATCCGGTGTTGAATCTACCGAGATATGTCTTCCCGGAAATAGACCAAATAGATGAGATTGATGGCGATGGGTGGGATCCTTGTCATCCCAATCATAGTACCATTCCTGAAGATTCCCCTTCTTTCCTATCTTATATGGTAACAACCGAGTAAGAGTAGTGTCAATCTCCGCCTGTAATGGGAAATCCACGCCGAGCTCCTTAGCAGCATCGCGCGCGTCCATCAGGCACTGACGTATCATTGCAATGTCAGCCGAACCGCCATACATTGTGGCTCCCACATACCCATCGGGAGTGAGATACATATTTTCCGGGGATGTAGCCGGCGAAGTCATAAGATATCCATCCTTCTCAATCAGCCAGCCAAGGCAAAACTCCGCCGCTCCCCTGAGCACCGGATAATACTTCGCAAGATATTCCCTATCCTTAGTAAAAAGATAATGCTCCCATATGTGGGTTGCAACCCATGCGCCACCCATATTCCAGTTGGCCCACGATGGATCTCCCGTGTTCATCCCCACCGGATTGGTCATAGCCCAAATATCAGAATTATGCCCAAGGCACCAGCCGCGGTCCACGCCGTAATAATGTTTGGCTGTCTGTTCGCCGCTTTTCTGCAGATTTGCAATCCACCTTATCATAGATGTCTCATGCAAGTCGCCCAATCCGGTCACCTCTGCCGGCCAATAATTTTCCTCTACGTTGATGTTCGTGGTATAATTACTGCTCCAAGGCGGGAGTAAATACTCGTTCCATAGCCCCTGCAAGTTGGCTGGCACGCCTGGTGTACGAGCTGACGATAGCAGCAAGTAACGCCCATACTGGAAATAAAGTTCTTCGAGGTCGGGATTCACCTCCTTAAGGTCGGTATAACGCTTCAACTGCACATCGGTTGGCAGCGAAGCAATCGAATCAGGGGTTGTGCCGAGGTCGATTGTCACGCGGTCAAAATAACTGTGATAATCCTCAAGGTGCGACTTCAATATGTCATTGAAACCCTTAGCCGCCGCCTTGTTGATTCTCGCCTGGGCAAGTGACTCGTAATTGCGTCCATCATTTACAGGATCTTTGTCAAATCCATTGAAACTGGTCACATTAGTAATATAGAGTACCACATCCTTGCAACCGTCAAGACCAAGAGTGCCATCAGAATTAGCTACGACCTTACCATCGCTTGCCACTGCTTCCACGATTGTGCAAAACCTTGTCCCGCCCTGCGTATCATAGCGCAATTTCTCATCAAACTTAGTATAACTCGGAAGCGATTCTGCTGCCACATATCCCATTGACTTTATTTCATTACCTGTTGCAGCAACTTCATGTGGCAACTGTGAACTTAAAGCCACCACTGCGCTGACTGGAGTCTCGCTCTTTATCGACACCACGATTACTGAATCAGGAGCCGAGGCAAAATAAATCGCCCCCTGCGCTTTCCCGCTGGCCGTATAGCCCCTGAAAGCCACCGCGTCATTAATGTCAAGCATACGCACATATCGGTCGCTTGAGTCAGGTGCATTCTTATAGGTAATAGTCAACGTTCCAAGCGGTTGATAATTCTCACTGTAATGACCCTGCACTTTCCTTTGGAGGTTGTCAGCTGTGCGATAGTCGCCACGGTCAATGGCCTCACGGATTTCGGGAATTGCCTTATAAGCATCGGGAGTTGTCACTCCCTTCTCCGGTCCTCCGGTCCAAAGAGTAATATCATTTAGCGACAGACGGTCCTCCTTAATACCACCATACAGGATAGCACCAAGGTTACCATTTCCTATCACAAGTGTCTCCTCGAAGAAGTTCGCCGGGCGGTCATACTTTAACACGAGATCGCCAGCTGCCACCGAAAGAGTGACGGCCGCCGCGGCCAAAGAGAGAAAAAATTTTTTCATGATGTCAGGTTTCAAGTAAATTTCACCGAACTGTATTAAAATCAGTTCACTATGTTATTGAATAATTTCACTAGACATTGAAAAGGAAATGCATTATATCACCATCTTGAGTAACATAGTTCTTGCCTTCAATCGCCATCTTTCCGGCATCACGCACAGCGGCCTCGCTTCCCAGTGCAACGAAGTCGTCATATTTAATCACCTCAGCACGTATGAAGCCCTTCTCAAAGTCAGTATGGATAATACCGGCACACTGTGGGGCCTTGCTACCGCGGATGAATGTCCAAGCCCTAACCTCGTCTGAGCCGGCCGTGAAGAATGTCTGGAGATTAAGCAACGCATAGGCAGCTCGAATAAGTCGCGCCACCCCTGATTCCTCGAGTCCGATTTCTGCAAGAAATTCCTGACGTTCCTCGAATGTGTCGAGCTCTGCGATTTCACTTTCTGTCTGAGCTGCCACGATGAGTAGCTGGGCGTTTTCATCCTTTATTGCCTCTCTCACTGCCTCGACATATTTATTACCATCTACAGCCGACGCATCATCGACGTTGCACACGTAAAGCACCGGTTTGCTGGTTAATAGAAACAAGTCATGAGCAAATCTCTGTTCATCTACCGTGTCAAGTATCACTGTGCGCGCCGGTTTGCCCTGCGATAGCGCTTCCTGATACTTTTTCAGCACCTCATACTGCATCTTAGCCACCTTGTCACCTCCGGTCTGTGCTTGCTTCTGAGTCTTGGCAATACGGCTCTCAACTGTCTCAAGGTCCTTCAATTGCAGTTCGTAATCGATGATTTCCTTGTCTCGGACCGGGTCAACTGTATTATGGACATGCGTCACATTGTCGTCATCGAAGCATCGAAGCACATGCAGGATTGCATCTGTCTCACGGATATTGGCAAGGAATTTATTTCCAAGACCTTCACCCTTGCTTGCCCCTTTTACGAGTCCTGCGATATCCACAATTTCAACCGTTGCTGGCACTATGCTACGCGGATTACACATCTCTACCAGCTTGTTAAGACGTGAGTCGGGCACGGTTATAACACCGACGTTTGGCTCGATGGTGCAGAATGGGAAATTTGCTGACTGTGCTTTTGCGTTTGACAAACAGTTGAAAAGAGTGGACTTTCCCACATTCGGAAGTCCTACTATACCACATTGAAGTGCCATTATCTATTCTTGAATTTCTTGAAATTAACTAAGTGATTTATTTAGCCGCGGCAGATTATGCTGTTGCTGACTGCAAAGGTAAGCAATATTTCTGAATTTCAAACTCTAAACATCGGGGTTCATGCCATCATCGGCCTATCATGAATTCTTCAGCCATATTTGAATCTCATCCTAACACGATGGTCACATCCAATCCTCCCCATTGCTTGTTGAGATCTGACTTCACCCGGTCGAGATTACCGGGCTGAGCCACATCTACGGGATAGAACCGGCACCCGTGTTTTTGCCCCACAATGGCTCCTTGCTTGGAGTCGGTATCGCAGAATGCCACCTTGCAGCCATACGACCGGTACATCTTCAACATTTCAAGCCCCACACCCGCCTTACAATCACCCACCACAAGCACTCGCTGCGCGCCAATCAGCTCCACATCGTAACCGGTGGCAGGAATAAGCGTGCTCCCACGATGCCGTGAGTTGGCTTTCAATGCTAATTTGCCGCTGCGATAATCCTCCATTTTCCTTTCCAAATAGTTATCTGCCATAGTTTTCTTCTCCGCTTTCTGTATTTATAATGCAAATTTAACGAATTTTCATTAATTTTGCATCCGAATTCGCTCGATTTATCGAATCGCAATTAAGAGTGTGTAATTATATGAATGCCTCAACTATCCGACAACGATTAAAACCGTGGATGCTCCCTATCGCAATGCTTGGAGGCATATTGTTTCACAATTTCATCGAATCAATCGCTTTCATAGCCCCCTATCTTATTTTCGTGATGCTTCTCATCACTTTCTGCCGTGTAAAGCCGCAGGAATTTCGTGTCACGAATCTATCCTACGGTCTTCTGAGTGTGCAGATTATAGGGTCGATAGCGGTCTATTTTCTGCTGCTACCGTTTGGCAACGACATTGCTGAGGGCACTTTTATTTGTGTGTTCTGCCCCACCGCCACCGCAGCGCCGGTAATCACGGGAATGCTTGGCGGTAGTGTGCCGCGACTCGCCACTTTCTCGATAATTTCAAATGTCACAGTGGCTTTCCTCGCCCCATTTCTCTTCACGATGATGGGGTCAGAGGCTGAAATCATTTTCACCGATTCTCTGAGAATGATCGCAATGAAGGTAGTCCCGCTGATTATCTTGCCGCTCGCTTTGGCGTTGATAATGATGCGTGTCACGCCACGGCTTCATCACACCATCGCTGACCATCAATCGCTTTCGTTTTACATCTGGTCTGTGTCGCTTTTCATTGTCGTAGGGCGCGCCGTTAGTTTTGTTATGAGCGAACCGGCCGAGATGATTCCCGAGATGCTTTGG
This sequence comes from Duncaniella sp., assembly GCA_023664955.1. Lineage (GTDB taxonomy): Bacteria > Bacteroidota > Bacteroidia > Bacteroidales > Muribaculaceae > Duncaniella. Next base: position 1,264 of record JAMPEV010000009.1, on the reverse strand, counting down.
CTGGCATTACTTTCGGGAATAGTGTGCTGCGCTCAGTTCTATATCGGGCGAAAAATCGGACGAAAATGTGGCGACAAGATTGCCGGAGCACAAGGACTTGGACAAAAGAACACCGTCCTTGCCATCTGGATGGCTCTCACATACCTCCACCCCATCTCGTCTGTTGGTCCTGCCGCTTATGTGGCTTGGCAAAACACTATCAACTCCGTCCAGCTCTATTTCAAAGCTAAGAAGGAAAGGGGGAATTGAACCACCTCTGTTGCACTATCGAGCCTGGCGAAAAAAATCGCGAACTTATTCCGCACGAAAATCGTTAATACTTAGATAGGACTCCGAATCATTATAATCATCATGGCCAACAACAACATTTACGAAACTCTGATGCAACTGCCGCTTTTTAACGGTGTAAGCTATAACCGCATAACAGAAATCATCGGTAACACAAAACTCTCATTCACGAAGTACCTTCCTGGTGAGCGCATCATTACCGCCGGAGATCCTTGTAATGACATCATTTTCGTGATTGGGGGAAAAGTACAGCTAACAATCCGAAATTATGACGACCGTTTTCAAGTTCGCCAAACTCTTTGCGCCCCTTCAGTGATTACCCCCGAATATTTATTCGGACTCAACACTCTATATCCCGCTACCGCCACCGCTGTCGACACCGCATCGCTCATGCAGATTACAAAGAGGGACTTCATTTCTATAATGCAAGATGATGAAGTGTGCCTTTACAACTATTTCAACTATATTTCCACCAACGCTCAGAAAGCCGTCGACGGTGTGATTGCCCTAACCTCAGGCTCACTGGAGGAGCGAATTGCATTTTGGATTATCGCACTCACCCAGCGCGATGCCACCGATATCGTACTCGCTTGCCGCCAGCGTGCACTCTACACCTACTTCGGAGTACAACGTTCTTCATTCATCTCCACTCTCGACAGTTTGAAGGAAAAAGGCATAATCGACTACTCAACCAATGAAATACGAGTCCTCTCCCGTCGAGCCCTACGCTCACTCCTCTTGAAAACCCCCGACTGACATCGACAAACCCCTTTTTAAGTGAAAAATATCATATTTAGGGTGGAATTATACATTGACATTTTGCTACATAAATCCCGCCATATGCTCAAATCCCCGATAGATAAAAGTATACGAAAAAAACAGTAAGCTAAGTACCTTATCTCAATTTACTTAGCTTACTGTTTCAGTACCCAGACCCGGGATCGAACCGGGATGGATTGCTCCACTGGTGTTTGAG
>JAMPEV010000008.1 GCA_023664955.1 Duncaniella sp. | reverse complement strand
TGTCCACCGATGTGCATCCGGAGAATCTGAAGTTTGCCGCCTTGCGCCAGCTTACGCCCATAATGCGCCTTGAAGTGATTGAACAGACGATAATCAACACGCCCAATGTAGGGCTGGTGGTCATAGACGGTGTCCGCGACCTGATGTATGACATCAACTGCGCCAAGGAGTCAACCGACCTTATCGGCAAACTGATGGAATGGACTGACAAGTTCCAAATCCATATCCACACGGTTCTTCATCTCAACAAAAGCGACGACAACGCCCGAGGCCATGTCGGCACGGAGTTGAACAACAAGGCTGAGACCGTGTTGCAGATTAGCCGCAGCAAAACGGATGACACCGTGTCGGAAGTATCGGCATCAATGATACGAGCCGCAGAGTTTGAGCCATTCGCCTTCCGCATCAACGACTTCGGACTACCGAAAATGGTGGTGTCCGGTTTTATGTAACTGTATGCGCCCCACAATTTATCGAAAGTATAGTCGATGTTGCCGCCAAGAGGTGTCTCTGTACGCGTCAAAGAACTGCCGTCGGCATACGTGAAAGTTTCTTTATAGTCACGATATGATTTCACCTTGTTGGTATTATGACTAATTGCAATAAAAATGTGAAAATTATTTACAATTTGCTTGTTTAGATAAAATTAATATTATAATTTTGTGGCGTCGAACGATAATACCAACATTTCGACAATCAACTATCTTAAAGTTATGAAAGCTAATAACACTAAAATATATTCATCCAAAGCTTATTGGTGGCGCATCGGTGAAAAAATTCGATGGCGTTAATTTACGTATCCTAAACAAATCATTATTATTCCAATATAAGGACATCATTTATTAGGCCATCGATTGCTCAGTGCATTTGATGGCTTACTTTTTTAATGGTGAAGTCGAGAATTAATACAAATTAAAAATCAGAATAAATAACATCAAAAGATAATGGGAACTTATAAGTCATTACTCCCGGTCGACGAGGAGGGATATTACGGACGGTTCGGGGGTGCCTACATCCCGGAGATTCTCCACAAAAATGTGGAGAATCTCCTCGTAGCATTCCAAAAATATGTGGATGATGCCGAATTCAATGCAGAGTTTGAACAACTACTACGTGACTATGTAGGACGTCCATCACCTTTCTATCGTGCCAATCGGTTGTCTAATTTTTACAATACGAACATATATTTGAAACGCGAAGATCTCAATCACACCGGAGCTCATAAGATTAACAATGCTATCGGTTCGGCTCTTCTCGCCAAAAGGATGGGAAAGAAACGAATAATAGCCGAGACAGGCGCCGGACAACATGGAGTGGCCACTGCCACGGTATGTGCCCTTTTGGGTATGGAGTGCGTGGTATATATGGGATCTACCGATGTAGCACGCCAGAAACCTAATGTGGAGCGCATGAGAATGCTTGGCGCTCGTGTGGTACCGGTGCGCACTGGAAATATGACCCTTAAGGATGCCACCAATGAGGCTATCCGTGACTGGTGTTGCAATCCCGATAGCTTCTATATTATAGGGAGCACGGTCGGACCCCACCCTTACCCCGAAATGGTAGCTCATTTCCAATCGGTAATCAGTAAGGAGATAAAGCAACAGCTTCGCACCCAAGTGGGGCGTGAGAATCCCGACTACGTGATAGCTTGTGTTGGGGGAGGTAGCAATGCGGCCGGCGCATTTTACCATTTCATAAACGAGCCATCTGTGAAGCTGATTGCCGCCGAAGCAGCAGGAAAAGGCGTTGACTCTGGTGAGACAGCCGCAACGATGCACGTTGGCACTGAAGGCATTATCCATGGCGCACGCACCTTGGTTATGCAAACAGAAGATGGTCAAATTGTTGAACCGTATTCAATATCAGCGGGTCTCGATTACCCCGGCATTGGACCGCTTCATGCCTTCCTCGGTACTTCCGGCCGCGCTGAAGTGCTCGCTGTCAAAGACAAGGAGGCTCTTGATGCCGCTCTTCGTCTGACACGCACCGAGGGAATCATTCCCGCACTCGAATCAGCACACGCTCTTGCCGTACTTGATATGAAAAAATTCAAAAACGATGACATCGTGGTCATCAATGTATCGGGTAGAGGAGATAAGGACATGCACACTTATCTGAATAACATAAATATAGACTCAATATAGAAAATCACAGCTAAACCAGATTGAAAATAAGCGAAATAGATATGAAAAAATTGATTCAAAATATTAAAACCATACCGGCCGATCTTGAAACACCGGTGGGAATATACCTGAAAATTCGCGACTTGTACCCACAGTCGGCTCTCTTAGAGAGTAGTGATTATCACACCGCTCACAATTCAGTATCGTTTGTCGGTGTCGAGCCTATTGCGTCCTTTAAGGTCGCAGATGAGAGGGTTATACTTAGCTATCCCGGAGGTGAGGAGGAAATTAAACCGATTGACGGAAGCATCGATGTGGTAGAGGAGCTGAAAAATTTCATCGAAAGTTTCCAGATCGAAAACGCTCACAGCGAACTGCCCGATGGATTCTTCGGCTACACAGCCTACGATGCAGTGAGATACTTCGAAAATATCAAAATCCAACCCAGAGAAAAGAAATTTGATGGTATTCCCGATATTTACTATGTGCTTTATCGTTACGTGATTCAGGTTAATCACTATCGCAATGAGATGACCATTGTGGAGAATTGCCCAATGGACGATGAGACCGGCATCCCATCAATTATCTCGGTGCTCCACAATAATAACATGGCACAATATCCATTCAAAGCCATCGATGACATCGAGTCGACCATGACCGATGAGGAATTTAAGGATGTGGTGAGAGTATGCGTGCGTCATGCGCTACGCGGCGATGTGTTCCAGATTGTACCTTCGCGTCGATTCTCCCAAGGTTTCACAGGTGATGAATTTAATGTATACCGCGCTTTGAGGTGCATCAATCCGTCACCCTACCTTTTCTATTTTGATTTTGGATCGTTCAGAGTGTTTGGTTCATCACCCGAAACACACCTCCGCATCAGCGGTCGAATGGCATACATAGACCCCATTGCCGGGACATTCCGACGCACTGGCGATGACAAGCGCGACAGCGAGTTGGCCCGTGCTCTCCTTGCCGATGAAAAAGAGAATGCCGAACATATCATGCTTGTTGACCTTGCTCGTAATGACTTAAGCCGAAGCGGTGGGAAGGTCTCAATAGAGTTCTTGAAACAGATTCAATATTACTCACACGTAATTCATATGGTGTCGAGAGTAAAAGTCGAACTTCCTCAAGGGGTGAATAACTACCGCCTGTTTGCCGATACATTCCCGGCTGGAACACTCAGCGGCGCTCCAAAGGTTCGCGCTATGCAAATCATCGACGAAGTGGAGCCCCACAGCCGTATGCTTTATGGCGGCTGCATCGGTTTTCTCGGCTTTAATGGTGATATAAATCAGGCTATTACTATCCGCAGCTTCCTAAGTTATGGCAATCGTCTCTATTCTCAGGCCGGAGCCGGCATTGTAGCCCATTCTATACCTGAAAATGAGCTACAAGAGACTCGTAACAAGCTTGGAGCTTTGACCAATGCTATAACATACGCCATGGAATTTTAGAGAATATCTGATAATTCTGCTCACTTATCCAATAAATTACTGAAATATATGCGATTACTTATATTTGACAATTACGATTCCTTCACATACAATATCGCTCACGCTGTCCGCGAATTAGGTGTGGCACCCGATGTGATACGCAATGACAAAATCACCCTCGATGAGATTGAAAAGTATGACAAGATTATAATATCTCCTGGTCCCGGAATCCCATCCGAAGCCGGAATCCTCCCCCGGCTTCTTGAAAAATACGCTACCGAAAAACCGATTCTTGGAGTGTGTCTCGGACATCAGGCTATCGGTGAGCGTTTTGGGGCCAAACTTCGCAATCTGGATACCGTCTACCATGGTGTTCAGACCAATGCCTATTTGACTGCTGACGATTATATTTTCACCGGAATCCCCTCAGAATTTGAGGTAGGACGTTATCACTCATGGGTTGTCGATAAGGAGGGCTTACCTGATGAACTACAAGTCACAGCACTCAGCCCTGATGGAGAAATCATGGCGCTGCGCCACCGCAAGTACGATGTGCGCGGCGTACAATTTCACCCTGAGTCAATATTGACACCCTACGGTATCACAATTATCGAAAACTGGCTTAATCATTAAATTGGCTCTCCGGGCATTATACATATCCAAATAATACTACAAGATGAAAAATCTGCTATATAAAATGTTTGAGCATCAAAATCTCACACGAGAAGAGGCTCGCGATGTGTTACTCAATATTGCCGATTCAAAGTACAATGATGCTCAATTGTCGGCCTTCATGACAGTGTTCTTAATGCGCAGTATCACCCTCGATGAGCTGACCGGCTTCCGTGACGCTCTATTAGAGCGCAGACGTCCGGTCGACTTAGGAGATGTAAAAGCTATTGATATAGTAGGGACCGGCGGCGATGGTAAAAACACTTTTAACATCTCCACCGCCACTTGCTTTGTGGTGGCCGGGACAGGACGAAAAGTGGTGAAGCACGGTAACTACGGCGCAAGTTCCGTGTCAGGTGCATCAAATGTCCTTGAACAGCATGGTGTTAAGTTTACCGCTGACAACGACCGTCTACGCCGCTCTCTTGAAGAAAGTGGGGTAAGCTACCTTCATGCGCCTTTCTTCAGCCCGGCACTTAAAAGTGTTGCCCCTGTGCGTAAGGCTCTCGCAGTGCGTAATTTCTTCAACATGCTCGGCCCACTTGTCAACCCTACCCTTCCCAAATACCAATTGCTTGGCGTGTATAATCTTAAATTAATGCGCCTTTACAATTATATCGCTCAAAAAGAGGGTATCCAATGCACTGTCGTTCACTCGCTCGACGGATACGACGAAATCTCACTGACATCGCCTTTCAAAGTCGCTTCAGCTAATGGCGAACGTGTATACACACCTGAAGAAGCAGGATTCAAGCAAGCCGCGCAATCCGAATTATATGGCGGTGAGTCAGTTGCAGATGCATCAAAAATATTCGATGCCGTGCTTAACAATAAGGCCACTGATGCTCAGCGTGATTGCGTGGTAGCGAATGCTGCTTTCGCCATCCGTACTCTTGAACCGGAGGTTGAACTTGCCGATGCTATCGCACAAGCCAAAGAGTCAATCGAATCCGGTCGTGCAGCCGCAGCGTTTGAAAAATTTGTCAAACTCAATAGCGAGGTGTAATGAGCAATATATTGGATAAAATAGTGGCAAACAAGCACCTAGAAGTCGAAGCAAAAATAGCCCTTCTGGGCAAGAAGTTGCCATTTAAGCCCCAGCACTCCCCTATCTCTATGAGCAAAGCGCTGCTCGACAGCCCCACCGGTATAATTGCTGAATTCAAACGCCGTTCTCCGTCAAAGGGGGAGATCCACCCTTTAGCCCTTCCTGCTGAGATTGTACCGGCATACGAAGAAACCGGAGCGGCCGCCTGCTCTGTATTGACAGATACAGTCTATTTTGGAGGCTCTCTCAACGATCTCGCTGTGGCTCGAAAGGTGGCAAACTTGCCTCTTCTACGAAAGGATTTCATAGTCTCTACATTCCAGATTGATGAGGCGCGACTCTACGGTGCCGATGCTATCCTATTGATTGCCGCTGCTTTGACTTCCAAGCAGGTAGAACAGTTCACACGATATGCACATGACCTCGGCTTGGAGGTGCTTTTCGAGATTCACAATGAAGCCGAACTCGAAAAATTCTGTCCTGAAATTGACATGGTCGGTGTAAATAACCGTGACCTCACCACATTTATAACTGACCCTGGGCTATCACTAAGAATCGTAAGCAAACTCCCTGATAATGTGGTGAAAGTAGCTGAAAGTGGTCTCTCATCAATCGATGAGGTCGAGAATCTGCATCAGATAGGCTATCGCGGCTTTTTGATTGGGGAAACCTTCATGAAACATGACAAGCCTGGAGCAGCATTAAAGAATTTCTTAGAATAGCAGATATCCAAATCACATAAAATCATGGATTTAGAAATAAAAATATGTGGGATGGTTCTTCACCGAAACATCATTGATGTATCCGAAACATGTCCTAATTATATGGGATTTATCTTTTACAAAGAATCTCCAAGATATGTTGGCAAATTCAACCCCCGTATTCTCAACGATTTGCAGAGCTGCACTGAACCGGTAGCGGTTTTCGTTAACAGCTCAATTGAGGAGGTTGTTAACATATGCAGCAAAAATGGTTTCAGAATTGTCCAACTGCATGGCAATGAAAGCCCGGAATATTGCCGTGATCTAAAAGGATATTCTTCTGATCTCGAAGGTTTTCAGATATGGAAAGCTATAAGCATCGGCCTGGAGATGGACTGGGACAGTTTGAAGCAATATAGCGGTGTGGTGGACCGTTTCCTTTTTGACACTAAATGTATGGAGCATGGCGGATCCGGAAAGAAATTTGATTGGACTCTGCTCGATGGTTACACTCTTGACATACCATTTATGCTGAGCGGAGGGATTCGTCCGGAAGATGCAAAAAAAATTGCAAAATTAAAACATCCGATGATGGCCGGAGTAGACCTAAATAGCGGATTTGAATCTTCTCCGGGATTCAAATGGGTTCCATACATACGTGATTTCCAACATGAATTATACTCACTCTAAAGCACTATGAATAGATTACAGAAATTGTTTGAGCGAAAACCGTCCGACATTTTATCAATATATTTCACTTGCGGATTTCCGCACAAGGACTCAACGATGGAAATTGTAAAGGCACTCGTAGCCGGTGGCATCGACATGGTGGAAGTAGGTGTGCCTTTTTCCGACCCTATGGCCGACGGACCGGTGATTCAGGAAAGCTCCACGATAGCACTTCGCAATGGTATGTCACTCAATCTGCTCCTTGACCAGATTGAAGAAGCTCGTCATGTTGTCACTGATTTACCAATGGTGCTGATGGGATATCTCAACCCCATGATTCAATACGGCATAGAACGATTGTTTAAGCGTTGCAAAGAGATAGGTATCGATGCGTTGATAATCCCTGACCTACCTTTCCATGAGTATATGCGCGATTTTAAAACTCTCTGCCGTGAATATGACATACCTATGATTATGCTGATTACGCCAGAGACAAGTGAAGAACGAATCAAACTCATAGATGAGAATTGTGACGGCTTTATCTACATGGTATCCGCAGCATCCACCACCGGAACAAAGGATAGATTTGGTGAACAGCAACTTGACTATTTCCGTAAGGTTAATAGATTGGAGCTTACCCACAAGCGGCTTATCGGTTTTGGCATATCCAATCCCACCACGCTCCACGAAGCATGGAAATACTCCTCAGGAGCCATTATCGGCTCACTCTTCATTAAATGTCTAACCCAAACCGACACCCCCGAAGAAGCCGTAATCCTCTTAAAGCAAACCATTGGATATAAGTAAATACCTCCCAGTTATACGTAAAGCCAAAGAATCCCGCTTGATTATAGTGTATCAAGCGGGATTCCTATTGTCCTTAAACTGACAATTCAAGAATTATCAGTTATGTTATTGAGTATTAGTATGAATCAGGTATATCAGGGTTATTCCATTCAGTAATAGCTTGGTTATTATTACCTTCTGTCTGAACCATAACCATATTCATCCATGCAGGACGACCAATTGTGTTCTTTTCTGAACCGGGATAGAAGTTAGTTCCATCATAGTTACGAGTAACAGAATAGTTAAGGCGCTTAATATCCCAAAGTGTCTGGCCTTCACCCCAAAGTTCTACTCTCTTCTGGAATACGATCTCCTCTACAACTGCATCCATATCTGACACTTCGCAAGTATAATTCGGATCGCGGTAAGTCTGCATCCACTGTTCAATGAGGGCCTTTCCCTGGCCGGGATTAGAATGAGCTATTGCCTCCATATAGATAAACCACATTTCCTCAACACGCATCACAGGGACAGCAGTTGCTGAACCTTCATTGGGATCAGAAACGTTACCTGCTCCAGGACGGAACTTAATACAAGCGTAAGGGAAATTTTTCACGAAGTAACCTCTATCCTCCTCCTGAATAAGTGGGAAGTCGTAAACAAGGGGGCTTGACACACTCGGAACAATCCATGAAAGTTTACGGAAGTCAGTATCTGAGATACGAGCGTACATAGAAGCATCCACAATCGGTGCGGCACCCACACCTGCATAACCGTATTCAGCTTCACAACTCATCATTGAAGTCCAGTTACATATACCGGTTGCAACTGCGTCATTTTCCTTTGAGAACTCAAGACCCCACATCCATGAAGTGTTGTCAAGAGTGTTGAAACCGGAAGATGTATTAGTCCAAGCATCTTTAGTAAGAGGAGTACAACCACTTGCTTGAATGGCTTTTTCAGCATATTCAGCGGCCTTCGGATAATTCTCATCCCACATGTATACACGAGCTTTCAAGCCATATACACAGGCAAGATCGGGAAGTAATGCTGTGCCGTATGATGCTTTACCAATGTTCGATTCAGCATAGTCGAGGTCAGCAAGAAGAAAAGCCGACATTTCAGCGTGTGTAGCACGTGGGTTGTTACGAGCTTCTTCTTCCGTAGTAGTTTCAGTAACAATCGGGACCGTAAGATTTGTCACATCGTTGCCATATCTATTCTTTCCTTCTGTATTGTTGTTAGGTAAAAATTCATACCAACGAGCTAAGTCAAGATAAGTCATAGCGCGGAATGCAAGTGCTGTGGCACGTGCCCCCTTACCAAGATCATCTTCCACACCTTCGTGATAGTATTCAAGCGCCTTGTTACAAGCAAGAACCTGCTTGTTGTAGTAATTCCAAAGACGCTGAACTGATGCATAACCCTGTCCGAGATACACAATCTGTGTGTAGTTGCTCCACTGGTTGTAGTTAAGACCTGCCTCGAGGATGGACATATCACCGGTCATACAGTCACGGATATGCATCATCGATGAATAACCGAAGTCGCCGTGCCATTCCGCTCCACTGGTATTCCAGTTCACCATGAAACCGGGCATTGCGTAAATCATTGCCTCACCAGCCTTAACTGATGATTCAAGCTGTTCTTGCGAAACATTGCTTGTCGGGTAGACTTCCTCAATACATGAGGTGAGTGTAATACCCGAAGCAACCGCAAGTACAAGTGTTGATTTAAATATTGTTTTCATTGCTTATTGTCTGATAATTAGAAGGAAACATTAATACCACCTGAAATTGTGCGGATAGGTGCATAATAAGCGTTAGTCACTGAACCGGTAATTGACTGACGTGGATCAAGTCCCTTACGCTTTGACCAAAGTGCAACATTGTCGCATGAAAGATAGAAACGAACTCGCTCTACATCAATCTTCTTTGTGATGTTAGCAGGCAAAGTGTAACCGAAGTTAATGTTCTGAAGTGCAAGGTATGATGCACTTGTCAAGAATCGGTCAGAAGTTGATGTCACGTACTGGTCACCAAATTCCATGTAAGGAATATCAGAAGATGTGTTTGACGGACTCCAAGAGTTCCAAAGATCCTTATGCATTGCCCTACCGCGTGAAGAGCTATATGGGCTGCTCATCAAGCTTGCGTATGTACCATCATATACCTGACCACCAAGTTGGTAAGTGAAGTCGAGTTGAAGATCGAAGCCGTAAGCAGTCACCGATGTTCCGAATCCACCATACACACTGGGAAGTGCAGTGCCACAGAGGTAGTAATCGCCTTTGCTGTAAGTACTTGTAGTCTTGACTTCGCCAGTGGGATTACCGTTAGCATCAAGCACATTATAATACCAAAGAGAGGAACCTGTTTCGTGGTCAATACCAGCAAATTTCTTAACACGGTAAGTGTAGAGTGGTTCTCCTTCGCCGTAGTAGTAGCTACCCGAACTATAACCGTCCACACCATCTACATTCATGGTCTTACGTTCTTCAGGAAGACTGGTTATCTTATTCTTGTACCAAGTGAGGTTGAAATTTGCTGACCATGTGATATCACGAGTACGGATTATCTCTCCGTGGAGGTCAATTTCAAAACCAGTATTGGTCATGTCACCGATATTATCATAATAAGAGGTATAACCGTAGCTCGGAGGTAGCGGGAATGAGAAGAGCATATCAGAAGTCTTACGATAGAATCCTTCAATTGTACCGGTGAGACGTTCGCTGAATAAGCTAAAATCAACACCATAGTTCAAGTTACCTCCCTTTTCCCAAGTAATGGTCTCATTACCCAAAGTGTTAGGCTGTGCCGCTGCGCTACCGCCTGAATTTACGATGGTGTAAGTGTTGGTATAACGGAAATTACCTATATTATCGTTACCCTGTTCACCATAAGATGCTTTAATCTTCAACATGTCAACCCAAGGTGCTTGGAAGAATGATTCCTTCGAGATAATCCAGGCAGCAGAAGCTGACCAGAATGTACCCCAACGATGGTCAGGATGGAAACGTGAAGATGCGTCACGACGAAGAGATACACTGCCGAAGTATTTGCTATCATAGTCATAGTTTACGCGACCGAAGAAACCTTCGTTGTTATAGTCAGTCTGATACGATGAGCTATTACCGTTGAGAATCGCACCATCAAGTTCCTCATTGCTCGGAAGGAGCATATTTGTGCGTGATGCATAAAGATAGTTATACTTGTTCCAATAGTTTTCATGTCCAAGTAGCACATTGAGGTTATGATCACCAAACTGGCGTGCATAATTTAACAACTGTTGGAATGTATAGTCTATACGACGAGTTGAGTACTTATAAACCTGTCCGTTAGATGATGCATATTGTCCGTAGTAAGGATTGGTCACCGAAGTCTGACGTTGCTCATACATGTTTACAGAGTTGTTGGTAGTAAACTTGAAGTCTTTCAAGAATCTGATTTCTGCATATCCACTTGCAGTGACAGCATTACCATCATATTTGGCAACGTCAAGAATATTCTGTGACAGGGGGTTAGCTTGTGAGAATACAGGACGGCTGGGAAGACCGAGATCCATGCCATCACCATAGTCATACATTGTATTGCCATAAATATCCTTCATAATGTTACCCTGAGCATCACGCACGTAAAGCGGATAAATAGGAGCAAGGACATTGTTTACCGCAAATATGTTACCTGATGAACTAGAACTACCATCATCACCGGTATACTTTGACTGATAGTTGGTATAGCTCATGTTAGCACCGACTTTAAGCCAAGACTTAGCTTGTAGATCAGCTGAAAGGCGACCGGTAAAACGTTCATAACCCGAGTTAACAGTGATACCCTCGTTGTTAAGGTAACTTACAGAAGCATAGAATGATCCCTTGTCGTTCGCCTGTGAAACGCTAAGGTTATATTCCTGACGGAGTGCATTCTTATAAGTCGCATCGCTCCAATCATCGGGAGTCAACATATATTGTTCGCCACTTGCTGCCGTGAAGAGGTTGCCTATTGTAACATTAGGATTGAATTTCAATCCATCAGTGAGTACACCTTCGCCTTCGGGGATATTAAACACATTGTAGCCAAGTGAAGAGCTAACACCTACACGTTGGTTGTTATGAGTCACATAGTAGTTGCCGAAGAATAGACGGTTAACCCAAGGAAGTGCCTCAGCCTCTGTCATTCCGAATGGGCCTGTCGGCTTAGTGAGATAGTTAGAAATTGCACGACCATAAAGTTCCATATATTCTTTAGGATCAGTCACAACGTCATAATCCTTAACGGCGCGTGAGTTCTGACCCCACTTAGCATCTAGGGTTACACGTGCGTTGCCTTGCTTTCCTTTCTTGGTGGTAATGAGGATGACACCGTTGGCGCCACGAGCGCCATAGAGTGCGTTGGATGCAGCATCCTTAAGCACTGTCATTTGCTCAATATCAGTGGTTGAAATGTTGTCAAGACCACCATCATAGGGTGTACCGTCGAGTACGATAAGGGGCGAGTTACCTGCGTTGATAGAAGAAATACCTCGAATCAACACTGTGGGTGATGAATTACCCGGTGCACCTGACGCTGAGTTAATCTGCACACCTGACACTTTACCCTTGAGTGCGTCTACAGGGTTAGTTACCTGCACCGCCTCGATTTCAGATGCATCGAGGACTGAAGCCGAACCAGTGAATGCTGAACGCTTTGCCGTACCGTAGGCGACGGTGATGACCTCGTCGAGCATGTTGGAGTTTTCGA
>JAMPEV010000007.1 GCA_023664955.1 Duncaniella sp. | reverse complement strand
AGACGCCCGGGGCGAATGACGATACAGGAATTTGAGCGTGACCACTGAGGTTGTCAATGTTTATGACGGTGGCGCCAGACATACCGATGAGTTCTACAGAGTAGTTGTCAAGGGTTGTGGAGATGTTGAGCACATCGCGGGCAGGGATGGGATAAACCTTTATCACATCGGCGGTCAAGTCAATCAGACCGCCGGTATTGCTCCGATAATCCAGCGTGACGGGAATACGGTAGTAGCTTGAACGTCCCTGCCGGGTTGCCTTGGCCAGCAACATGAAAGGTTCGGTTGCATACTCATCGGTGGTGCCGTCAATCTTGACTATGCCTACATTTGCCGGATCAAGAGTAGCTATATTGTCAGGCGACTCTATTGAATAGCTTATCGTGCCCATGGTAGCGTCATAGTTGAAGATTGAGTTCAAGTCAAGTGTGCCATCTCCGTGGTCGAGGATGGTGACGGTGCAGTTATCGGCATCTTGCCAGGGGCAAGCTTCGCCTACGTTGTCAACGCAGAAATAGGCCGGAGTGGTCATGCTCAAGCCGTTTTTCTTGGTGCTTTCAAGGGTAAACCAAAGCTTGTTGACTTTGCCGAGTGCGGAGAGGTCAAGCCACTGCCAAGTGTCGAGCGCGTAGCGATCAATCTCATTGTCGGCGCGGAAGTCGGCCAGATAGAATTCCACGGTGCCGGTGCGGGAGGAGTTGAGCAAACCGGTGATGGAAAGTTTGTACCAGTCGCCCTTGTCGAAGCCGCCGGCTACTGAGCTGAGTCCGTCGCCATTCTCGATGCAGTCCATCACCCAGGCGGAATTTGTGATCCACATACCGGCCACATCATCACCTTCTTTGTTGTTGGTGACTGTAAGATATGTGGCTCCGGTGTAGGAATCGGCATAGCACACGCCGTAAGTGGGGCTTCCGTCAACGCCGGAACCTACGCAGCTGTTGTACTGGTCATTGAGGGTTGCATAAGATGTGGAGGTGCTGTTTGAATATGAGAAGTGGCCCCAGAATTCAGAGCCGCCGGACACACCATGATAGTAGTCGAAAGCGAATGAACCGGAATAGAACGGCGCATTGGTATTATTGCCGCCCCAGTGTGATTCCTCGGGGATGTTGAGGTCCTCGAAGGTAGCAACATACTGAGTGCCGAGCACATCGACATTGATTTCATCATAGGCTTCCTTACCGCGTGCATCGGTAACGGTCAGGCGATAGGTCATTGAATGGGTAAGTTTGACAGTGGCCGTTTCACCTGCGCCAATAACTTTGCCTGTCTGGTCAGTCCATGTCAAGGTAATCGGCTTCATGCCGCCGTCACCAATACCGGTTAAAGTGATTTCTTCACCCTCATTTCCCTCGGTAACATCGGTGGAAGTGATTTCGGCTTCCGGATTGGGATATTCCGCAAATTTCACCAGTGTGGTGAACGGAACCATTGCAATCTCGGCTACCGATGAATCGGCAAGTGACACGAGTTTGACGTAAACCTTATACTCGGTGGCTTCAGTCAAACCGGAAATTGTGGCGGTTTCAACCTTGGAGGTGTGGAGAGCCACCGATGGAGCGCTGCTGAATTCAGCATCAGTGGGGGCGTCGGCATTGGCAGCTACCACCACATAGCTTGCTTGGGAAGCCTTGTCGGCACTAAGGTTGAGAATCGCGGTGTTCACCGTAATGCCATCAACCGCCGGGTAACCTTCTTTCCATGCAGGAATGCCGCTTTGGTCCGTATATTCGTATGCGCCCATGGTGGGAGTGGATTCGTGGCGTTTGTTACCGAGAAGGTCGGTGGTCACAAAGTCGAGGGGCTTGGCAGCCATGAGGTTGCCCGGTGTGCGGAGCTCGCGCATATCTTCGCTGAGGAAGTCGGCATATTCGGCTATGCCGAGAGGCTGACCAATGGTCGATGAGGCCGATTCGAACGAATTGCAGTCAGAAGGAGTCATGGCCCAAATTTCGCCGTTGGTGTACAGGGCGTTGTCAGTGATAGTCAGACCCGAGAGCGCGCCTTTAGCAGTGCCGCGGACAACAGCGCCACCGGCAAGATTCTGCAGCACGTTGTTAACCAGCGAGGAGCCGGTCATGGCAGCGCTCATGAAGAAGGGTGCTGAGTAGGAGCCGGCGGCTCCGCTGATAACGATTGTGTTGTGAGCTATGTCGGCGCGTTGAATCAGCGGGTCGTTGTCGTAGACATTAATGCCATACAGCGTGTGGCTTGTACCCTCCTTGCCGCTGACACGGATGTCGTTGTTGAATATAAGCTTGTTAGAGGCTCGTGCCGATGAGATGTCGCGAATGTATATTCCGTAGGCATAGCTTGAATTGGTGATTTGGTCGTAGTTGCTCATCGGACCGGCCTCAATGTCAATGACATTGTCGGCCACCACCACCTTGCCCGAACAGCGATATAGATCCATGTTGCGGTAGTCCGTGGCCATGGCGGAACCGTCGTTGATGAAACGGTTGCCGCGCACCACCAGCCCATCGATAACGCCCATGGCTTGCAAGGCCTTGCTTGATTGGTTGATGAATGTGTTGCCGGTTATGGTCACGTGGTGAATCATCATTGGGAAGTTGAGGTTGGTGATTCCGGTCACGGAGAGGCCGTAATATCCACCTTCAAGGCGGCTGTTGCTGAGTGTGAAGTAGTTGCAATTTTTGTCGGCCTCCTCAAGATAGTGCGTGTAAATGAGCTGTACGCGCTCCTCGTAAGTGGCGACCGTGTGGCCTTTCACCACGCAGTTGTCAATGGTGTTGTGATAGCAACCGCCGGTGAGCATAATAAGTCCCGAGCAATTATTGGCCGGAGATGTGACCGTCAGACTCTGAAGAGTGATGAAGCTTGCACCGTCGGAGAAATTAATCACTCCCTGACCGAGACTCTTATCCTCCTCGCCGTAGGTGATTGTCACATTGTCGCGGTTGCCGTCCTTGCTGCGGAAAGTGACGCGGTTCACATTGGAAGCGCCCGGCACATGGTTGAGGGTAAATGCTTCGTTGTAAACACCTTCCTCAACGAGCATGTTGACCGGACCGTCCACACCATTATTGGATAGGTCACGAACAGCGGCTGCGAAAGTGTCGTAGTCAGCATTGGCTGATGTGCCAATTACATAGTCGCCGTGCATGCCGGCCATAACGGTAGCTTCAGCTTTAACATCTGTTTCAGGGGCGGTGGTCTCGCCGCCGAGAGTTACCGTTGACAGGGCACCCGAGAGTTTGGAGCCGATAGCCGCGCCGGGTGTAACATCGTATGTGAGCCAGAAATGGTACGTCCCGGCGTGAGGGAATTTGTACTCTCCGTCAAAGCTAAGGTCGGTAGCTTCGGTGGCGGGCGTCACATCATTGCCGAACTGCACGGCACCGAGGAATGATGGTTCTGTTCCCGTTGACCATACCTTGGCAGTACTTACAGCCCCGGGGGTAGTGCCCTGCATGTTGAAGTTTATGCCATTGAGAGTGAGGTGTCCGCGCTCGCCTTCCACCTCCACCTGCATGTGGAGTATGCGGTTTTCTTGCGAACCGCCATATAGTCGGGCCGAGGCTACGGATTCTGAAGTAACGGCGGACATGGCGAGAGGTTGCGGAGTGAATGTGTCGACCACAATTTCCCAACCGTCATCGGTCAGGCCGTAACTACCAGTGCGGAATCGGGCTGTCAGAGCCCCGTCGTCGGTGGAGCTTATCAGGTCGCGTGGCTCAGCCTTATCGCCATAAAGCTTGAGGAGTTGATTGGCCTCGTCGGTGCCGCTTCCGTTGTAGAGATAGAGTTCATCGTTATATCCGGTCTTGAAGTTATTGAAATGCATGCGAACCACGTTGGCCGGGTTGGAAGGCATAAACACAACAGAGCCGCTATGGTCGCGGGTATAATAGGCATTGGGTCCGCCATTGTCATAGAATATTAGTGGTTCGTCAATAATGACGGTGTCATTACCATGGAAAAGGTAAACATTGCGTGTGATTCGCACTCCCTCCGGGTCCGTGTCGCTGACCGTCAACGTCTTGCCGCCGATTTTAAGCGACACGATTTGGGCGTCTATTTCATTGCCGTCAGTGAGTTTGTCGGCCATGTCAAAGGCGAGCCATAGGTAATTGTTCTTTTCAGCGAGTACGCCTAAGCCCTCTTCGGGGCGTAGTGTCACCGTTTCGCCGGCAGGTGCGCTTGCCACTGTGGTGACAGGTTGCACGTAGCTTTCGGTGGCGCCGGTTGAAATCAGTTTCACGGTCTTGACCCATTGTTCGCAGCCCTTAAGGTCAACGGTGAGTTCTTCGATGGAAAGGGGTGATTCGCCACCTTCCGTGACTATGTTCATGCGGAGCACCTCCTCTTCAATTCCGTTGGCATAAACATCGGCTGTAGATGCTTGAATCACCTCCACTGATTTTATTTCCATCGGGGCATTCTTGTAGAGGGCAGCTTCGGCTGTAAAGCCGTTGGAAGTTGATGTGCCACGGTTGCCATTGGTGTTGAACACGATTGTCAGCGCACCGTCGGCAGCGGTGGAGCGGAAGGCGTTACCAATCTGTTTGGTCTGATTGGTTTTCGTGGCTTCAAACAGTACGGTTCCTGAAGTGCCCGCGCCGTTTATAACTTTGAACACGGGATTGGAGCCATAATAGGAGTATGAGGGGAATCTGATTTCCAGTTTGGAGAATGTGAGTTGCACAACGGAACCGTCCTGGCCCGGGCGTAATATTATCACCTGGTCACCGGAAATGTCGTCGTATCCATAGTAAGAGTATGTGGAGGGTTTGTTGGCAACATCCCAATTTCCACTTATGGTGACATCCTGGGTGCCTGCATCGGCCTCAATCTTGTTGAATACTTTGCGGCTTGCGCTTGTTGGTTCCGGCGTGTGGCTTGTGCCGCTAAGCTTCAGAGATGAGAGTGTCAGTTTCACCTCCTGGTCATTGACCACCCCGGAGCCTATATCGACAAGGAGCAGCAGTTGGTTGGAGCCCTCCTTGAGGCTTAGTGGAGCCGACAGGTTGAATGAAATGTTGTCGCCCTCAACAGTGGCAGCGGCCACCACACTGGGGGTGGATGTCATTGTAGCAAGGTAGGCAGAGGCAATCGAGCCCGATGCGCCTTCCGACTTCAGTGTGAGATTCTCAAGGTTAAGCGCAGGCTCGGTGTTGTTTGTCAGTATGCTGATTATTGCCATCGGAACGGCCTGTTGACCTGCGCGTACGGTGTTGTCGGCATAGTCAATCATAGCGGCTCCGCCGAATGTCATGGGTTGTGGTTCAAAGAGGCTTACAGTGGCTTCAAAACCATTTCCGGTATATGTGGTGCCGTTATCGCCAAATTCCACAGTCAGAGCACCATCTGTGGCAGTGGAGCGGGCGGTGAACGTCTCGCCGTTTCTGATGGTGGCCAGCAGGTTTTCAGCTTTCGCTTCTGACCCGTTGTAAACGTTTATGTATTGGTAATATATTGAGCCGGTGCCTATCTCCACTATGGTGAAGTCAATCTGCACTTTCTTGCCGGCCACGGAGGGGATGAATGTAGTGGTACCGGCAAATTTGGAAGTGGCTTGTGCGTCAGCACCGCCATCATCATAGAATGACAGGTCGGTTTCATCTACATACACTGTCTGAGAGCCCGATACCATGCAGACTATAGCCGGGTTTGTGATGGTCACGGGTTCAGCAGCAGTGAAAGGTGTCACACCATCGGGGTGGGCTACAGTGGTCACAGCGTTGACTTGGAGCGATACTTTTGCGCCGACCTTGGCCGTTCCGAGGATGTCGGCCGCAAGGGTGTATCGGTTGATGCCGGAACCGAGTTCGTTATCCACGGCTATATTGTAACCATTCCCCACCTGTGTAACCGTGGCTTCAAGAGGTGTGAGCCCCTTCACGCCTGTGAGGCCTTCAGGATAGATTTTGATTGACAGAGGGTCAATAACCCCTTCGTTGACCGGCAGGCTGAAGTTGATTCCCGTAAGGTGGTCGGGATTCATCACGCCCTCGGCGCTGACCAATATGTGGGCCAGCGCCACTCCTGTTTTGCTCTTGGGTGAATCAAGTACTCCCTCGTAGCCTGATGCTGCGCCGGTTACCTGCATATCCGTCAGTGTGACGCATTTCACCTTGGCTACCCAGCCGTCTGATGCCTTGGCATATCTCCAAAGCACACCTACGGCCATTGCACCGTCAGCCGCCGATGAGAAATAAGTCAGCCCGCTATAGGTGCCGTCGAGGGTGGCCAGTACATCGCCCTCCGGCATGAGTGAACTCCCGGTGACGCCACCGGTGTTAGTGGCCCATGCAAAGGCGTTGTCCGGATCCGGGTCGCCTGAGTAGATTAAAACTTTGCCGGGATAAGAAGCACCGTCGTTACGTATGTCCAGACTCTCGAACGTAATCTGCACAGACATTCCGGCCACTTCCGGCTTGAAAACTGTGAGCGAGTGCTGATTGTTCGCACTTGTGGAACTGATGGAACCCGTTCCCTTGAAGTCGTAGAACACCAGCTCGCCATCGGCGGGCACCGTAATGTCCTGCCTGCCGAACTGCAACTGCGTGACAATGCCGTCATCCTGCGCCGATGCGGGCACAGCACGAAGCAATGTCAGCAGTAGCAGTGAAAACAGAGTAATCCTGTGTTTCATTGCTGAATGCTGATTTTTTTGGTTTATTTAAATATGTCTTGTCTATTTCCTCTCATGCCTTTCCTCGAGACTTTTGGGGTGATTAATCGGCATGGCAGGTATTCTGACTCGTTGTCAAGATTGCGCGCCTTCCCAGCTACGAAACACACCTTGTTCCATTACTTTCTTTTTAATGGTATGTTTCCATGCCAGTGGCATAATGCACAGCCTTGTATCGACAACTCACAGCAGCGGGACTGTCCGGGACTTTCACCCGATTCCCTTTTAATCGCCGGTGTAGCGAACCAATGCCGCTGCGAAATTACTGCTTTTTTTATTCCGTACCAAATTTTTTGAATGATTGGGCGGGCCGGTTTTTATGTACCTTTACAATTTGGTATCTCCTTCCGATAAAAACATTGATAATCCCGGCACTATGAACGATTCCGATGAGAATAAACTGAGCGATAATGAGATAATTATATATCAGCCAGATTCCACTTTGTCATTAGATGTAAGGCTTGAGAATGAAACCGTTTGGCTTAATCAGGCCCAGATGGCAGAACTATTCCAAGCTACAAAGCAAAACATAAGTCTGCATATTAATAACATCTTTAAAGATGGGGAATTATATCGCAATTCAGTTGTCAAGGAATACTTGACAACTGCCTCAGATGGGAAACGCTACAGAACTAAATACTATAATTTGGATGTGATTATCTCAGTCGGATACCGGGTAAAATCTTTGAGGGTACACAATTCCGTCAGTGGGCAAACAAGATTCTGAAGGAATACCTATTGAGGGGTTACTCCATAAATCAGCGACTATCTTATATTGAGGATAAGGTGGATCGTCGATTCGCTGAATACGACAGGCATTTACTTGAACTCTCCGACAAAGTTGATTTCTTCGTAAAGACTTCTCTTCCTCCGAAGGAAGGGGTGTTCTTTAACGGCCAGATATTCGATGCATATAGGTTCGTATGTGAACTTGTGAAATCTGCAAAAGTGGAAATTGTGCTGATTGATAACTATGTTGACGAAACAGTTCTGACATTGTTAGACAAAAGAGAAACCTACGTGAATGCAAAAATATATACACAAGCTATTTCAAAGCAACTGAAACTTGATTTGAAACGTCACAACAAACAATATTCCCCGATTGAGGTGGTAGAGGTCAGTGATGCTCATGACCGTTTTCTTGTTATTGACGACACATTATACCATATCGGCGCATCAATTAAAGACCTCGGTAAAAAACTTTTTGCTTTCTCAAAAATGGAAATAGCACCCGCGGTTATTTTAGACACACTTTAGCCCTCTGAAAGTCCTGGTCAAGTCCCCCGGCTGTAAAATAGCCGGCCTCTCCATCGCCGAAACGTATCTTGATTTCTGACTAAGCCCCGACAAATCCACAAAAAACAGCCGGCGCACATTTTCATGTTTTACAGCATAATCCCTTGTAAACTCGGAAATAATATCTAATTTTGCAGTGACCTTACGCCGTGAGACTTCTAACGAAGCCGGAGCGAGGGAGGTCATTACATAATGAAGGCGTGTACTTGCGCTTGATTCTTGGCTACCTGAAATGTGGCAATTTCAAATCATCGTCAAGAATTGAGTAATTGTAGATGTCTCGGGTATGATTATAATACCGTTGAAAGAGATGCATCCATGGGTGTAACCCTTTTGACGTATAATATATCATACGGCGTAGGCTCTGCGTTACTCGTTCTCACGATGAAACGGCGAGCCACATGCCATGGTAGCGGGAACGAGCAACGGTATGGATCCTGCGCTTTTCTTTTGTTACACCAATCATGACCGTTTATTTGGGATTCATAAACGATATGCAAAATTCTTAGTTTGACGAATCACAGATAAACCATGTTAAAAATAATATCACAAAATCCATACCGCGTTTTGGGCGTATTGTCCAACTCTCCGCTTAAAGAGAGGGTTGGCAATCAAAATAGGCTCGCGGCATTTGCAAAAGTTGGAAAGGAGGTATCCTTCCCAAATGATTTTGCTCCTATAATTCCGGAGAAACCCATTCGCACTTCGGATAGTATTTCATCAGCCAATGTTGCACTGAACCTCGATAAGGATCAGCTCAAACATGCGCTTGTTTGGTTTATCAATGGTTCTCCCATTGATGACATTGCTATTAAACACATTCAAGCCGGGAATTTAGGTAAAGCACGTGAATTGTTTGAAAAGAAAGAAACCTTTTCGTCACTAATTAATGTTGGCGTCCTTAACCTTATTTCTGGCAACTACACTTCCGGCTTTTCTAACATTTCTATGGTGATTCATAATAATGAACACCGTTCAGCACTTCTCAAAGCACTCGGTATTGAAAATCTGACCATGACTGAGGATGAGATTGCAATAATGTTTATCGAAGAAATACTTTCAGAAGTTCCGGCTTCAACATTGCTTGCTGCCGCATCAAATCCCAACGATAAGGCTCTAATTGGCAAGACAGCACTTGATGAGCCAATTTCCGCAATCAATGCCGCTGTTGCTGCTGCGAAATCGGTTAACTCAAAAGATGCTGATGCGAACCTTCAAGCCGGAACCAAGTTGATGAACTCAACGAAAGCGGCCTTGAAGCAAGTGAAAGATATTGCCGGAGCGACAAGTCCTCAGTATCAAATGGTAGCGGATAATGTCGCCAAAGCTGTGCTTCAATGTGGTATCAACTATTATAATAACGCTCCCGACAGTGATGTTGAAAGCCCTCGCAAGGCAATGGTACTTCAAGCCTACGCTCTGAAAATAGCAGTAGGGCAGCTTACTAAACGGCGTTGCAAGGAAAATCACGACATTCTGAAGAAGGCCGTAGACAATATGCCTCCGGCAGAAGTCGCTATTGAAGCAAGAAAGGTTAAAGACGAACTACGCAAGTTCTGCAATCTACCGGACAAAATCGAGTATTCAATCAATCTTCTAAACGCCACCAAGCCACTCCTCCAGAGAATCAAGTCCAAGCTTGGCTCAACAAACTCTTTCTATTTGTCTCTCTCTACACAGGTTGTCGGCAATGCCTTGCACAATCTTATCGAGGAGGTAAATCAAGCGCAAAATTATCTAAGCGCGATTGTCGAGGCGGCAAAGAAAGCGGGTTTAGACCCTGCTATGCTAAATTATCTTGGTGATGAACATTCACCGGCCAAGATAATTGACAACAAGTTAAAGCCTGTTCTTCGTCAAGCTTGGAAAGCTACGACAATTATGGACACGTTTGATATGGAGTCTGACTTCAAAGTCAATCGCTATAATGCCAATCGCAAGTCCCTTAAAGAGATGTGTGATAATCTTGGTATATCACCACCCGAATCTCAGGGAAAATGGTATGAAAATGGTTGCGTATTTGCTATAATTGTATGGCTTGTATTAGGAAGTATATGTGGATTGATTAGCCTTGCCTTCGATGGCCCATTCTTTATTGGACTTATATTTTCTGGTATCTTAGTAGCTGCTTTTTCGGGTCTTTTCGAATAATTATGATGAAAAAAATATCTCTATTATTATTAGTTTTTGTTCTAACAGTTAGAGCAAATGCGTCTGATTCTCTTAGTTATTTTAACAATAAAATTGAAACATTACAATCAAATATTCAAAGCCTTAAAGAAGAGAATACTAAGCTAAAAGGTGATGTATTATACCTCTCAGAAAGTATTTCAGCCCACAATACAGAAATAGATTCTCTTAAGATGGAACTATCAGCAGCGAAAAGCGATGTAATTGCCCTGGCTGATAGCCTTAACGTGAATATCACTACCACGCGCAGTGAAATTCAAACGAGTTCAGAAACCCTTAGCCAATCCATTGCTAAAAAATCTCAGACCGGACTTTGGATTTTTGCAGCTTTAGCTTTGGCTCTTGTCATTGTCGCCTTCATTCTCGGCAAACTTATTGCCAAGCGTGGGAACGAAGTAGCATCTCTTTCAGCCAAAGCTGATAAACTGAACGAAGAAATCGTTAATCGTATGACTTCGGAAATGAGTGAGATGCAAAATATCTCGAAGCAAATCAGCTCACTTTCAAATGCATCTGGTGCATCTCCTGAAAGCGAGCAAAAACTTATAACCACCCTTGCAGACCGAATTACATTTATGGAGATGACTCTCTACAAAATGGATAGTTCGGTTCGTGGACACAAGCAACTTTCTAAATCTATCAAGCAGATGAAAGACAATTTGCTCGCTAACGGCTACGAACTTGTTGATATGCTCGGCAAAGACTATCACGAGGGCATGAAAGTGACTGCAAACTTCGTTGAAGACGAAGATCTGCCACAAGGCAAGCAAGTCATAACCGGCATTATCAAACCTCAAATCAACTACAAGGGCAAGATGATTCAATCAGCTCAAATCACAGTAAGTCAAAATATCTAAAACTAACTATACATGGCTAAATCAAAAATGAGATACGGGATTGACCTTGGCACAACCAATTCCGCAATCTGCAAAATGGAGAACGGTGAGCCGGTCATTAAAAAGACCGACACACTAAAGGACACACTCCCTTCTTGCGTATCCTTTACCAAGAAAAAAATCGCAAAAGTCGGCGACAGTGCCTACAACGACCTTCGTTCTGATAAATCGCGTGCTACAAAGAAGTGGGCAAATGACCGTGAAAACGTATTCATTGAGTTCAAGCGTGATATGGGCACGAACAAATCCAGTGAAAGTTCTAATATGGGGACATCATATTCTCCAGAAGAACTTTCGGCAGAGGTTCTTAAAACACTCAAATCTTTTATTGGTGATGAAAGTGTTTCATCAGTAGTAATCACTGTCCCTGCGAAGTTCAAAGCGGACCAAATTGCAGCAACTAAACGAGCTGCTAAACTTGCAGGCATTGAGCACTGCGAGCTTCTTCAAGAGCCTATTGCTGCATCGATGGCTTATGGCCTTAGTGCAGCAAACAAAAACGGTCAGTGGCTTGTGTTCGACTTCGGTGGCGGAACATTTGATGCTGCTCTTATCAAAGTCGAGGATGGTATCATGCAAGTCAAGGACACTGAGGGTGATAACTACCTCGGCGGCAAGAATCTTGACTACGCTATCGTAGATAATATCATCATTCCTTATCTCCATGAGAACTATGCAATTGACGAAATAATGGCAAATGAGGACACGCGTAATATCCTTCGTTATGCTATGAAGTTCTATGCAGAACAGACTAAAAACCAACTTTCGTTCAAACCACAGGTTGACATCACTTCTCAACTTGACGAATTTGGTGAAGATGATAACGGAGAAGAAATAGAACTTGACCTCGTCATTACACAGGAACAACTTAAACAAGTTCTTGCTCCAGTATTCCAAAAAGCGGTAGACATAACAAAAGACCTACTCAAACGCAATGGTCTTAAAGGCTCAGACCTCGACAAACTTATCCTTGTCGGTGGCCCGACTTACTCGCCAGTACTTCGTCAAATGCTTCGCGAACAGATTACACCGAACGTCGATACAGATATTGACCCCATGACTGCCGTAGCCAAAGGCGCTGCGCTGTTTGCTTCCGGCATTGACAGCGAAGTCAAAGAGGAAATCGCGGTTGGAACGGTTGCTCTTACCTTGTCTTACGAAGCAAACTCTGTACAACCCATGGAGTTTGTTACCGTTCAACTCGCAAAAGACGAGTGTACTGGATCCATTCCTGCACAACTTTTCGTTGAGCTCGTCCGCAGTGACAATGGATGGTCAAGCGGAAAAGTTGAGATCAACGAAATCGGTGATGTAATCGAATGCCAACTCTTGGAAGGCAAGAACAACGCTTTCAATGTGGTAGCTTACGATGATAAGGGTTCCGTTATTCCTTGCTTCCCCAAAGAAATTAACATCATGCAGGGCATCGTTGTAGGTAACGCTGTGCTTCCCTACAACATTTCAATCGAAGCTCACGACCTTGGCCTTGATAAAAATGTTGTCAAGTCTGTAATAGGTCTCGAAAAGAACAAACAACTTCCTGCAGTCGGTACTTTGAACGGACTGAAAACACGAAACCAACTCCGTCCAGGAATTGAAACCGACACTCTGGTAATTCCTATTTATCAGAGTGAACACAATGCTGATGGCACATCTGCTGTTCACAATGACCACGTCTTCGACGTAGTCATTACAGGAGATGAAGTCGGTGGACTTATTCCCGTCGGCAGTGATGTTGACATCACCATCAAGGTTGACCGTTCACAGATGCTCACACTCGAAGCTTTCTTCCCCCTCACCGGTGAAACCGTTGAGAAAGAAGTCGAGATTGACAAACGTGCAGTTATATCAGCCTACGAGGTTGAGAAACTTAAAGACTCTGCCAACAATAAACTTCGTGCTCTCAAATCCACCAAGTCAGTTTCTCCCGTAGAAACAGCAGAGGCTGAAAAATTGATGAATGACATCAACGGACGTTTCGAGGGAGAAAAGAGTGCCGAAGATGGGCGTATGCACCTCCAAGCTGATATTCGCCGCGCCTTCCTCAAAATGGAAGAAGTCGAAAGCAACCACGAATGGGATTCGTTGGAGGCCGAAATCCGTGAAGAGTTCGACCGCCTTGAAAAAGCCAACAACGAACTTGGTAACAAATATGATAACCAAGTAGCTGCTGTCCGCAGTCAGGTTGACATGGCGATTCGCTCAAAGGATGTTCGTCAAGGTCGCGCTGTTCTCGACGACATCAACAGTCTGTTTGTTGCCGTAACGCTGATTTATCAGCTCATCGGCTTCATCGACTTCCACTTGCGTAACTTCGGTTCTATCCAATGGAAGGATGCAAACCGCGCTCGTCAGCTGCTTCAACAAGGTAAGGAGATGGCTAATTCCAATCCATCGGAAAGCACACTCCATCCCATTGTTCGTTCGGTCATCGACCTTATGATTGAACCTCCAACAGAAGGTCCCGGTGTTAGCTTCTAATCAGTATGGAAAAGACCTGGAAAAACGAGCAGCTTGAAAAAATAGCTTCTCACACCGCAATATTTAAGCACATTCCCGAAGAAATCGGGAATGTGCTATACTGCGATACGAATCAGCCTAACGAAAAGGCATTGAGTGCTAAAGAGGCCAAGCAAAAAAAAATCTTAGCAATATCAATTTGTACCATCGTCCTTCTCCTATATTGGGTGTTCTTATACAACCACTATATTTGGGGAGGAATAATTACATTAGTAGCAATCTTTATTACTATCGGCATCTGTGACACCACATTCTCTGGTACGGATTACTTCGTTGGAGACAACGGATTTGCGACAGTATCATTTTTCGATTCAAGAGATAATATCACCTCTTGTAAGGTTTATCTCTTTAAAGATTTTGAGTATCTATTTACTGGTGAGACAATAGTCAAAACGAACTATACATATAGCAATACTGAATATTATTTTTCCATTTTCGGTAAATTAGATTCAGAAACCAACGAATATCATAGATTGTATTTCGCAGAAGGTACATACAATGATAAACGGCCTAAAGATCCAATGAATCCTGATGGTGCTAATGAAGAATATTGTATGCTCAAAAAAGTCGAGCAGATTTGGACTTCATATTTTGTTCTTCATCATGCCTCTGACGATAAAGTTAAATTCGGCCTTATTGACAATGAGAAACTTTATTCAGATGCAATTTCTATCTCTTCCAATGAAATAGATATAAATGGAACTCAATATAATGCTTCAAATACTAAAAACATATATACTTCTAACGGTGAATTAGTTGTGGAGCATATAAATCATTCTAAAAGGTTTTTCGGATTTGTTGAAAAAGGAAATATCAGCAGTATACCATTGTCTACACTTGGAAACAGGAATGCTTTCTTAATTTTCTTTGACCGATTATATAGAGGTTAAAAATGTTCACTCTCGAAAGAAAACAACACATAGGTAACTACACTGTTACTTTCCAGGTCAAGGAGGGTGACTATGCCGAAACCTACCGAGTCAAAGACTCGGCAGGCAAGAATCGTTTCCTTAAACTTATAAACTGCGCAAAACTTCATCGTACACAGTTTGATAAGGACGGGAATATTCTTGAAGTTGAAATCGCTAAACAGCTTGACAATCCCAACATCGTTAAATATCGAGACAATGGAGAAATCATCCTTAATGGTCGTAAATTTACTTATATTGTTTTCGATTTTATTAGTGGCGAAACCGCTTCGCAGTTCCTCGCAAGAGAGGGCGAATGCACTGTCTACGAGGCTAAAAATATCGTATTGGGCGTTTTGAATGGTTTGAAGTTCCTCCATTCATTGTCAGAACCTGTCATTCATAATGAATTGACTATTCAAAACATTATGCTTGATGTTACCGCAGGAACTACAATAGCTCGTATTATAGACTTTGGCTACGCTCGCTATTTGTCGCAAGGTAGCTCTGCTTTCAATAAAAATGGACTTTCACCATTCTATTTAGCGCCGGAGGCTCTCAATGGTGTATTCTCAGTCAAGTCTGACATATTTTCTGTCGGTGCAATCCTATACAATCTCATTTATGGGCTACCGCCATATTTCGTTGAACTTGCAGATTGCAAACACGATGTAAACCTTGAACGCGAAAAGATTGACCATCAGCGCGAGTTGCCTTTACACTTCCCTGAGTCCGACAAGTTTGAACTTGACGAAGCGCTCATCAATGTAATGAGCAAAGCTCTTGCAACCGACATTGAAGAACGCTTTGAAAATGTAGATGAATTTGTTAAGGCTCTGAACGGAGAAATAAAAGTCGAACGCGTGGACAATAAGAAAAAGTCCACGAGTGGTGAAGAAAAGAAAAAACGTACTCCGCTCAGTGTGCCTAAAGGCAAAGGTTTTTCAGCAATCGCCGGTATGGACGAGCTGAAAAGCAAAATGAAAGAAGAAGTGATAGATGCGCTTCATTCACCTGAAGAATATGCCAAGTATGGACTGACAATTCCTAATGGTATGTTGCTTTATGGGCCTCCGGGATGTGGTAAGACATTCTTCGCTAAAAGATTTGCCGAAGAAGTCGGTTTCAACTTTATGCTGATAAAACCCAGTTCCTTGAAAAGCCGATGGGTTAATGCTACTCAGGAAAACATCGCCCAAATGTTTAAGGACGCTGAAGAGAATGCTCCAACTATCATCTTCATTGATGAGATGAACGAACTTGTCCCAAATCGAGATAGCGATGTTCATGAAATGGCTCGCAGTGCAGTCAATGAAATGCTTGCTCAAATGGATAGAACCGGCGAACGTGGTATATTTATTATCGGGGCAACCAACTATCCCGATATGATAGACCCTGCTATTCTACGTGCCGGTCGCCTTGATAAAAAGTATTATATTGGTGTACCTGATTATGCTGCCCGCAAACTCATGTTTGTGCTATATCTCAAAGAGCGACCCTATGACTTCGGTCTTGATTACGACAAACTCGCTCAGCTCACGGAAAACTTTGTTTCTGCAGATATTGAGATGATTGTTAATGACGCTTCAAGAATTGCTCTTAAGCAGAAGTCTCGTATAACTATGGAGATTCTTGAAAAAGTCATATCCGTCACAAAGCCGTCAATATCAGCCAAAGAACTCGAAAAATATAATAACATCAAAGCCAAAATGGAGGGTCGAGAAATGAAGCCATCTCGTCCCCGTGTAGGCTTCTAATCAATAATAGTATGAATATAACTGAACTACTTTTGAAAACGTTATTTTGCTGTAGCGCATGCGACGGCGAGATAGCATCCGAAGAAATTGAGTTGGTTAAAAATATTACCGAAAAACAAGAGATATTCAGCGGTATAAATGTCGAAGACACCCTCAATAAATATGTCGATGAAATCAACTCTGAGGGCAAACAATTCCTGCGTTCCTATCTGAACGAGCTTTCGGATTCGGAATTGTCCGAAGCAGACCAAATCAAATTAGTTGATTTGGCCATTCAGATGATTGAAGCAGACAATCAAATCCTATATTCAGAGGTAAAATTCTTCAAGAAAATTCGCTCTCGATTGACTGTGGAAGATAGTGCAATCCTTGAAGCTCTGCCTGAAAGTGAGGATTACCTTTTGCCCGATATATCTTCGGAGGACAAAGACTTTGAAGATGTAGGCAATTTCCAACAGATTTCTTTTGATACTCAAATCTAATTATCTCAAAATAGAGAAGAGTTTTTTGAATAATCGGGCACGCAATCCCTTTAATTTATGACATTTCAACCGGCTTTTGCATCTGACCCCGTTTTACAGCTAACGCGGGGAGGGTATGAAGCCGTGCCACCCACCGCCCCTGTCCGCTGACCCAATATAACCCCTTCTGTCCCCCAATGCTCGGGTCTGCAATCGGGGTCTAATCAACAGAAACCGGCTTAATAAAAAAGACTTAACCTGTGATTCACGGGTTAAGTCTTAAGATTGTGGAGTATAGCGGACTCGAACCGCTCA
Organism: Duncaniella sp.; assembly: GCA_023664955.1. Lineage (GTDB taxonomy): Bacteria > Bacteroidota > Bacteroidia > Bacteroidales > Muribaculaceae > Duncaniella. The sequence continues at coordinate 23 of JAMPEV010000007.1, read as the reverse complement.
CCTCGACACTGCCAGTGTCGCGC
>JAMPEV010000006.1 GCA_023664955.1 Duncaniella sp. | reverse complement strand
ACCTTTCGGATAGCTTTGTCGGCTATCCGTTTGTTTATTTTGATATAGAAGTTCAATGCCCGTCGGGGATTGCTTGGGGCATCGCCAATGCAGTATTCAATAACGGTGTCCTTTATCATCAATTCATTTGCCAACTGCGCAAAAGTCTTTCGGGCAGAATAGTAAACCATCTTGTCGAATCCCAGTTCGGCACGGATTTTTCTGATATAGTCGTCGGTGATATGCTGGATTGACTTTTTTGTTTCCCTGCCATAGAAACGGAGTTTTCCGTCCTCACAGATATACTTGTTGATGATTGCACGAGCTTCCGGCTGAATTGTGAACTCGGTAAATTCATTAGGATTTCGTCGGCTCCGTGTCTTTACACGAATGAATTTCACGGTAGGCTTTGATAGATCCTGTTCGAGGAGGTCCGCCATATTCATTCCACACATATAGAAGGAGAGCATGAAGATGTCTCTCGCACATTGCTCCCATTTGCCGGAGATTTCCATATCTCTGACCTCTCGCAACTGATCAAGAGAAAGTGCTATGTCTCTCGCCACAGGAATTTTCTCCTTGTAATCGTAGAAAGGAGGAATGTCGTATTTGGCATAGCCATGTGTCGTAGCGAAATAGACAAGTCGCCGAATGACTCCGATACGTATGCCGATTGTTGTTTCCGACATACCCAAACTTTTCAGATGAGCCTTGTAACTATACAGCATTGCAGAGTCAAGCATTGACAAGATGAAGTTCTTGCCGGCATAGTCAATGAACCTCTTAATTCCGTCCTTGTGGAGGCGCATTGTTCCCTCCGACCAAGAGTGTTGCTTGATACGGAGAAATTCAAAGTTGATTTCCTCAACTGTTCGGATAGTTCCTTTGGTCATCTTGTGTTTGATGACCTTGATGAGTTGAGTGCAAGTGTAGGCATCTCTATCTTCGAGAGTGTCGAAGATAGTATAGATCTTATTGAGTTCCGTCCGAAGTTGCTGATTGATGTAGGAAGCATTCGGCATATTCACGACAACGCCATTGCGTAGGTTACGCTCCCCATCCACAGAGAAGCGGGTAGGGATGTAACGAGTGGTGGAGTTGTGAGAAACTGCAATCCGGATTTTGTGTGATCCGTCGGCTCGTTGCTTCGCTTTAAGTATGACTATTCGGAGGTTCATTTTTAGGACAACAATTCGGCTCGGATTTTAGTTGAAAACAGCAAAAAGGGACAATAAACGGACAACAAAATCACCCCCACTTCTGGAGGTGATTTGTCCGTAAGTATTTGAACTCGCCCGTAATAGGCTGCAATTCATAGTCAAACTGTCAAAATATGAGTGGCTTACATCATGCCGCCCATGCCGCCCATGCCGGGAGCTGGCATTGCGGGGGCAGGATTCTCTTCCTTCTTGTCAGCGATAACGCAAGATGTAGTAAGGAACATTCCTGCGATTGAAGCTGCGTTTTCAAGAGCTACACGAGTAACCTTGGCAGGGTCGATGACACCGGCTGCGAGGAGGTTCTCGTATTCGCCTGTGCGGGCGTTGTATCCATAGTCACCCGTACCTTCTTTAACTTTTTGAACTACCACTGCGCCTTCATCATCGCCGGAGTTGGCAACAATCTGACGGAGAGGTTCTTCGATGGCGCGAAGGATAATCTTAATGCCAGTTGTCTCATCCTCGTTGGCACCCTTGACATTTTCAAGGAGTTTCACGCAGCGGATGTATGCCACACCGCCACCAGGGACGATACCTTCGGCGATAGCTGCACGAGTGGCAGAAAGGGCGTCGTCAACACGATCTTTCTTTTCCTTCATTTCGACTTCGCTGGGGGCACCGATGTGAAGCACTGCTACTCCGCCTGCCAATTTGGCAAGACGTTCCTGGAGTTTTTCGCGGTCATAGTCGCTTGTAGTCTGTTCAATCTGGGCTTTAATCTGAGCGATACGGGCTGCGATAGCGTCCTTATTGCCGGCACCGTTAACGATTGTTGTATTTTCTTTGTTGACGGTGATTTTCTCTGCACGACCGAGCATGTCGATGGTTGCATTGGCGAGCTGCATACCCTTTTCTTCAGAAATGACTGTTCCGCCGGTAAGTACTGCGATATCTTCGAGCATTTCTTTACGACGGTCGCCGAAGCCGGGAGCCTTAACAGCGCATACCTTCAATGAACCGCGGAGACGGTTGACAACGAGGGTGGCAAGTGCTTCTTGGTCAACGTCCTCAGAGATAATCAAAAGGCCACGGCCGCTCTGGGCGGTAGCTTCGAGAACAGGAAGGATATCTTTGATGTTCGAGATTTTTTTGTCGTAGATGAGGATGTAGGGGCTCTCCATCACGCATTCCATCTTCTCAGTGTTAGTGACAAAGTAAGGTGAGATATAGCCACGGTCAAACTGCATACCTTCAACGATGTCTACAGTGGTCTCAGTTCCTTTGGCTTCATCAACTGTGATAACGCCTTCTTTCTTAACCTTCTTCATAGCTTCGGCGATGAGAGCACCGATAGCTTCGTCATTATTTGCAGAAATACGAGCCACGTCTTCAATCTTCTTGAAGTCATCGCCCACTTCTTCGCTCTGCGATTTGATGCCTTCAACCACGATGGAAACGGCACGGTCGATACCACGCTTGATATCCATTGGGTTAGCGCCTGCTGCTACGTTCTTCAACCCAACGTTGATGATAGCCTGGGCGAGAACGGTTGCGGTAGTTGTACCGTCACCGGCATCGTCGCCTGTCTTTGACGCAACTTCCTTTACGAGCTGAGCACCCATGTTCTGGAACGGATCTTCGAGCTCGATTTCACGGGCTACGCTCACGCCGTCCTTAGTAATATGGGGAGCACCGAATTTCTTGTCAATGATGACGTTTCGACCTTTCGGGCCAAGGGTTACTTTCACAGCGTCGGCAAGAGCGTCGACACCTTTTTTAAGCTCTTCACGAGCTTTTATATCAAATTTAATTTCTTTTGCCATGATTGTAGTATGATTAATCTTGTAGGTTGATTATTTTTCGAGGATAGCGAGGATGTCGCTTTGACGCATGATGAGATATTTGTTGCCTTCGATATCGATTTCAGTGCCGGCATACTTGCCGAAGAGCACTTCATCACCGGCTTTTACCACCATTTCTTCATCCTTAGTGCCATTTCCGGTGGCAATCACTGAGCCTCTTAGCGGTTTTTCTTTGGCGGTATCAGGGATGATGATACCTGATTTGGTAATCTCTTCTGCTGGCGTAGGATTAATTAAAACCCTGTCAGCTAATGGTTTAATATTCATAGTTGTAAATATTAAGAGTTATATTTAATGATTATAAATTTTTATTTTACGATTTAAGATATAGCATAAATTGTGCCATAGGCTAACTGTGTCAGTCGTGACTGACAAAATGTCAATTGTATAACATACCAATCGGATCAAAGGTTTAGAGGTTTTCTATACAATAAATGTGAAAAACATCTATCAATAAGCTGGATGTCGATGCTGTCAGGGCAACATTATCATAGACATTCCTAATACCTCTCTCTCAGCCCTGACACGATAGCAGTGTGCGACTCATCCATTAGTCTTTCCAAATCATGGCCGTCCATGGATGGGTGTATAGGCTTGTGGACGGTAAGGTAAATATGCCCGGGTACGGGGAGCTTTTTGAATCTCGGCATGACATCGAATGCGCCGTCGATTGTTAATGGGACTACGGGCAATCCGAATTCCACGGCAAGTCGGTAGGCTCCCTTCTTGAAAGGTCTCATTTCCCCATCCCACGTGCGGGCGCCTTCGGGAAAAACTACGAGTGACATCCCGCCGCTCAATTGCTTTTCGGCTTCAGCCATGGTGCGACGAGTGGCAGTGGCCGTCGAGTTATCAACGAAAATTTGTTTAGCCCATACGCAAGCCCACCCCACAAATGGTATCTTTCGGAGGCTTGCTTTCATCATCCATCGGAAATTGTGTCCGAGATAACCGTAAATGGTGAAAATGTCGTAGGCACTCTGGTGATTTGCCACGAATACATAGGAGGTGTTCTTGTCAATGTTCTCTTTCCCTCTGACGGTGACTTTTACGAAAGCCAACCAGCAGAAAATCTTTGACCACCATACTTCCGGGTAATATCCCCACCATTTACCGAAACCGAGAGAGGAACCAATGACGGTGACAACAGCCGTGACAATGGTCGAAACCACTATCAAAGGGCACATTATTAAGATTTGGTAAATGCGGTAAAGGATAATCATTTTTTTCAATCAGTTGAGTACGTGGTAAATATGATGGCTATGAGGGGAATGTCGGTGGCTTATGCTACACCACTGATTTCGTATCACAAAAATAATCATAATATTTGGTAATTCAAAAAAATGAAAAGTTTAAATAGGTTCGTTTTGTGTGGTCAGAGGTATTTTGTAATTTTGCAGATTGTTAAGTTAACTTCAAATAATAACTTGGAACATTCTGCTTGTTCTCATTGGCATTATAACAAACCTGTAATAGATTCGTGATACATTTACCGATCATAATGTTCAGGGGATTGCTTATTGGCATCCTGGTATCGGCTCCTATGGGTCCGATAGGGATGCTCTGTATACAGCGGACTCTTAACCGAGGGAGGCTTCCGGCTTTCTTTACAGGAATTGGCGCTGGGTTGAGCGATTTGATATATTGTTTATTGACTGGCTTAGGATTGTCGTTTGTCACAGATTTTATCGAGTCTAATCAGAGTGTGCTGCAAGTTATAGGTTCTGTGGTGTTGATAATCTATGCAGCTTATCTGTTCGGTTCCAATCCTTCACGTTCGCTAAAGGTCGCCTCCACACAGACTATGAGCTATTGGAAGGATTTTGGCACCGGTTTCCTATTCACGTTCTCCAATCCGTTAATTTTATTCTTTATTATAGGTCTTTTTGCCCGATTCAGCTTTTTGGCACCTGAATTTCGCGCTTATCACTATATTGCCGGCTACATTTCTATTTTCGCGGGGGCTGTGCTTTGGTGGTTCTTTGTCACATACTTTGTAAATAAGGTGCGAAATCATTTCAACCTCCGTTCGATGTGGCTTCTAAACCGCATACTTGCAACTATTATATTGATAATGGGTGCTATAGGTTTTATCACTGGTATTAAAGACTGGTTGTTCTAAGGTTAAAGATATATTCCACAAAGGCTTAAGAATCATGGACAAGGTACTGCAAGTTCCCTACATTTCAGATTTGGATTTTCTCAACACCGAAGCTATTTTCAATCGCCTTGAGACATCGGGCGAACGTCATACTATTGAGTCGGTTAATTGGAAAGAATTGTATCCGTATCATCCGCTTACCACTTTTACCACTGCTCATTCGGATAAGTATCTATATGTAAATTTCTTTGTGAGATGTAATTATCTCCGGGCGATGAATATCCGCACGAATGATCCCGTGGATGAGGATTCAAGCGTGGCCTTATTTATTGGAAAAGCCGGTGAAGAGTGGTATTATAGCTTCTATGTCAATTGTATAGGTGTAATTAAAGCTGCGAAGAATTCTCCGGTAGTTGGAAGCCAATTGCTTGATGAGAAAGTGATTGATCAGATTGCCGTGTTACCATCATGTGGCACTCGGCCTTTTCAGGAGGTAGAGGGTCTGTTTACTTGGGATGTTCTTGTGGCTATTCCACTCCAGCTACTTGGCGTGAATTTTGATGGGAGTGAGGTGGAATTACATGGCAATTTCTACAAATGTGCCTCAGGGAGTTCGCAGCCGCATTTCTTGAGCTGGGCTCCGATTGACACTGCCTCTCCTGATTTTCATCAACCGAAATTTTTCGGAAAGATTGTCCTGATGTAATAAAGAGACATTTTGATTGTCAAAATGTCTCTTTTTGAATTTTTTTTATCTGATTGCCACCAGTTTAGCAAATGCTGTGGGAACTGGCGTTGAGAAGTTCATATCCTTACGTGTGATAGGATGGACGAAACGAAGAGTCTGTGCGTGAAGTGCCATGCGATGGATAGGGGATGACTTGGCTCCATAGCGCTTGTCGCCAATGATGGGATGACCTAAATCCTTCATGTGGACACGGATTTGATTTTTGCGTCCTGTGTCGAGCGATACTTCCATGAGGGAATAGCCGTTGCGTGAACGGAGGGTCTTGTAGCGTGTCACAGCGAGTTGTCCTTCTTCGGGATTATTGGTAGAGTAAACCTCAAACTTGGAGTTCTCAGCAAGATAGCTCTTTACTTCACCCTCTGTGGGATCGGGTGTGCCCTCTACTACTGCCAGGTATTTACGGCTTATCACCATATTATTCCAATTATGCTGAAGACGCTCTTTTGCCTCGATGCTCTTTGCAAATACCATGAGTCCAGAGGTGTCACGGTCAAGACGGTGTACGATGAAAAGTTTGTTACGAGGATCTTTCCATTTCAAGTAGTCACGGATGATGCTATAGGCAGTTCCCTCCTTTATTTTATCGGTGCCCATTGAGAGGAGACCGTATCCCTTATTTATTACGATGATGTCATCATCCTCGTATACGAGTTTTACTCTACGGTTGTAGAAAAGACGGAATTCACGCGATAGATTCACTTTCACTTCATCTCCGGGACTGAGCGGGGTATCAAATTGGGTAGTCGGGATGCCGTTGATAGCCACTTGGTTGTGTGATAGGAGATTTTTCACCATAGTACGCTTACGCTGGGGCATGGCAGCGATGAGGAATTCCATCAATCGGCTTTCTTCCTTGACGGGATATATCTCTATTACATCGGGTTTGAAGTTGTTACGTTCTGATCCCGGTTTGGTGTTGTAGGGCTTTTTCGTTGGCATATCTATTTGGCTACCGGAAATTACGGATTAAAACTAATCTATGCTTTTTTTGTGCGAGATGCTCTACGCACGGTCTTTTTAGGTGTTTTTTCTTGGTTGGCAATTATTTCATTTACCTCCTCGAGAGTCAAGTCGGCAGGAGTGGTCACGGACTTGGGAATTTTAAAATTCTCTTTTCCGCGTGCGATATATACACCGTAGCGACCATTTAGGATTTTGATGTCAGGAGCTTCATCGAAAGTCTTGACAGTCTTATTGCTATCGGCTTCACGCTTAGTATTGATTAGGTCGATGGCTTCGTCGATAGTTATGGAGGTGGGTGACAAAGTTTTGGGAATAGACACGAACTTGCCATCATGACGAATATATGGGCCAAAGCGACCTATAGCAGACACCACAACTTTCCCCTCATATTCGCCTAATTGTCGCGGCAGGTCAAAGAGTTTGAGGGCTTCTTCTAGGGTTATGTCAAATACGCTCTGATCTTTGCGTAGGGAAGCGAAACGAGGTTTATTCTCGCTGTCGGCTGAGCCAATCTGCACGATAGGGCCGAAGCGACCAATTTTCACCGATACAGGTTCGCCTGTCTGTGGATCGGTACCGAGCACTCGTTCACCCACTTTGTGTTCGGTGTGCATATCGTTGGCTTTCTCGACTTCCGGATGGAAAAGGTTATAGAATTGCCCAATTTCCTGATTCCAATTGCTTTCGCCTTCAGCTATTTGGTCAAATTTTTCCTCCATGCTTGCGGTGAAATCATAGTCGAGAATGTCCGGGAAGTGTTCAGTCAGAAACTCGTTAACTATGATACCGGTATCGGTCGGGATAAGTTTGCCTTTCTCAGCCCCTACATTCTCACTCTTGGTTTTTTGTGAGATTTTGTCTTTGGAGTCAAGAATTAGCTGATTGTAAGTACGTTTCACACCGGGCTTTTCACCTTTGACAATGTATTCGCGGTGCTGGATGGTGGAGATGGTAGGAGCGTAAGTAGAAGGACGGCCGATGCCAAGGTCCTCCATTTTTTTTACGAGGGAAGCTTCAGTGTAGCGTGGAGGGGCGAGTGTGAACCGTTCTGTTGCAGTTACGCTGTCGGCTTTAAGAGTCTGGCCGACTTTCATTGGCGGGAGTATGGTGTCGATTGATGAGCTTTCGCTCTCGTCATCGTTACCTTCGAGGTATACTTTCAAGAAACCGTCGAATTTCAACACCTCTCCGGTTGCGGTGAAATGCTCGCTTCGGGTTGAGGGTGAAATGTCTATTGTGGTTTTCTCCAGCTCTGCATCAGCCATTTGTGATGCCATAGTGCGCAGACGTATAAGTCGGTATAGACGTTTTTCCTGTGCTGTGCCATCAATTGTTTCGTGGTCAATATACGTTGGACGAATGGCTTCGTGAGCTTCCTGGGCACCTTTGGAGTTGGTGTGGTATTTTCTCACTTTCAGGTATTCCTCGCCAAGCTCTGTTTTGATGAGATTGGATATGGTGCTTATGGCTAGGGATGAGAGGTTGAGTGAGTCGGTACGCATATAGGTGATATGACCGGCTTCGTATAGCTTTTGGGCTATCATCATTGTCTGTGCCACAGTGAAACCGAGCTTACGGCTTGCCTCCTGCTGTAAAGTGGAGGTGGTGAAAGGTGGGGCAGGGGATTTCTTTATCGGCTTAACATTTATGTCGCTCACGGTGAACACGGCCTTTGCGCAATCGTCAAGGAATTCGCGTGCGGCTTTCTCATCGGGTAGGCGGCGTGAAAGTTCAGCCTGAACCTGGGCACCACCGGGCACGGTGAAAAGGGCTGTCACACGGTAATATTCTTCTGACTTGAAATTGTTTATCTCGTTTTCACGGTCTACAATCAGCCTTACGGCCACTGACTGCACGCGTCCTGCCGAAAGGGCAGGCTTGATTTTCTTCCAAAGCACCGGTGATAGTTCAAAACCTACCAGACGGTCAAGCACACGTCGGGCTTGCTGTGCATCTACCAAGTGCAGGTCTATTTCGCGTGGATTCTCAATGGCGTTGAGTATGGCGTTCTTTGTGATTTCGTGGAACACGATACGGCGGGTATTTTCCGGCTTCAGTCCGAGCACCTCATAAAGATGCCATGCGATAGCCTCTCCTTCGCGGTCCTCATCGGAAGCGAGCCACACGGTGTCAGCTTCATTGGCGGCTTTCTTCAATTCGGCTACTAATGTCTTCTTGTCAGCCGGTATTTCATAGATTGGCTGGAAGTCTGAGTCGACATTAATGCTTATGTCTTTTTTGCGGAGATCACGTATGTGTCCGTAGCTCGACATAACTTTATAATCTTTGCCGAGGAATTTTTCAATGGTCTTGGCTTTCGCCGGAGACTCTACTATGACGAGGTTCTTTATCATTGATGTAACTATATCAAATCATGCACCATAATAGAAGCTTTTTGCCGAAATTATGGTGACGGGTGCTATTTCAATCGGCAAAATTAACAAAAATCAAGTGAAAGTTAACAATTACCGTGTGGAATTTTTCGATATTAGCTCGAAAAGGTCCAAAAAGGGTCAGATATTTACTAATTTACCTTTTGTCACCACAGATGGGCTAATGTTTGTTTATCTGCAAATCTGCTTATCACTCAGCTTTGGGAACCAATAGCCGGATAAGTTCGGCAACTCCTTCGGTGGCAGGTTTGGCTATGACTGTGACGCCTGACGGTACCGCAGCCGGGCGCGGGTCTATGTAATAGATTGGTACACCCTTGCGGACGTAGTGGAGAAGGCTTGCGGCAGGGTATACGGCAAGCGAGGTTCCTATTACCACGAAAATGTCGGCCTCTTGTGCCCATTCGATAGCGCGCTCGATGTTGGGAACAGCTTCCTGAAAGAATACGATATGGGGACGCACCGGGTCGCCAAATTTGTCGCGGGTCTCGGGCGTTGTTTCAAGATGCTCTTCGTCAAGTGTATAAATACGAGTTTCATCTTTAGTGGAACGTACTTTCATCAATTCTCCATGGAGGTGGAGCAGATTTTTGCTCCCGGCGCGCTCATGGAGGTCATCAACGTTCTGGGTAATTACGTAAACGTCATACCATTTCTCAAATTCCACCAGCCCGTAATGGGCGGCATTTGGCTGGCAGTTTATGAGCCCCTTACGGCGTTCGTTGTAGAATTGATGAACGAGAGCCGGATTGCGTGCGAATCCGTCGGCACTGCACACTTCCATCACCGGATAGTTTTCCCAAAGGCCGCCGGCGTCACGGAAAGTTGACACTCCACTCTCGGCGCTGATTCCCGCGCCGGTTGATATCACTAATTTCGGTTTTGAGGACATATGAGTATTATAATTGATGATTATTTGTGGATACTACAAGTATTAACGCTTGAGTTGGAAAAAAGTGCGCATAAGTTCGGCTGATTCATCAGCGAGCACTCCGGATGTCACTGTGGCCTTAGGATGAAACGGACTCCGTGTGGTGATCACCCGATAGCCTCGTTTCTCATCGGATGCGCCGTAGACCACCCTTCCAATCTGCGCCCAGCCAATAGCTCCTGCGCACATTAGGCATGGCTCGACAGTGACATAGAGTGTGCAACCTTGAAGATATTTCCCGCCAAGTGTCGATGCTGCGGCTGTGATGGCCTGCATTTCGGCATGAGCTGAGACGTCGGTCAGCGCTTCTGTGAGGTTGTGTCCGCGACCTATCACATTCCCTTTATGTGATACGATCACCGCTCCGATGGGGATTTCATCCTCCTCCATTGCGGCCCTCGCTTCCGCAAGAGCCATTCGCATAAATTTCTCGTCAATCTCCTGCTGAGTCATAAATTATTGAATTTTAGTTTAACCATGATAACTCTATTGCTAAATGGTTTGGTCTGTGCTACCCCAGCTTGGGAAGGACGCTCCATGGAGCGTCCCTACATCTACATGAATTTGCTGCATAGGACAAAGGTAGTTGTTTATTTTTATAGAGGCAAATAAAAAAAAACGGTGTCGTCTCGGAGAAGACGACACCGGAGTAGTTTTATACGGTTACAAAATTAGGGGAGAACAATGGTGCGAACGTCACGATTCATATTGATCATGCGACCATTGAATCTCGCTACTTTTGCTTCATGAGTGACAGCTACTTTGCCGAACACAGATGTGCGGGTTGCTTTAGCCTTAGCTACCTTGAGGTAATCCTTGGAGATCATGCTGCGAGCTGAAACGGTTGTTACAAGATCCTTGAAGTCGATCTTTTCAGTGGCCACATAGATGCGATCGTCAGCACTTGCTGCATCTGCATAGTTAGAACACCAGTTATTAGCGTAGTAACCACCGTCACCTACGAAAAGAAGGAGTGCCTTGAGGTCAAAAGTGATAGCACCCTCGGCAAACTTACCAGCCGGGATGTTGTTTTTCTTGATTGTTTCAATGTCATACTTGCCAAGGTAGTTCTGTACCTGTGAAGAGAATGTAAACACTCCATCACCCCAATTGGTAGTTGATGGTGACTCCTCGATATATACATATTCGGGGTCACATGCGTTAACCAAGAGATAGCTGTTGGTATTGGGGTCAAAGTCGCCATCCTGATTGTAGGGGAAAGCTGCTCCGTACGGATTTACCAGACGGTAGTAACCTTCCACATCCTTGTGCTGCTGAATCTCTACATAGTAGGGTTCGGGAACGGCTGATGGGTATAGTGAGCAGATATAACCGTCGGTGTAAGCTACATAGCCCATTGATTCCCAGCTGCTGGCTGCCTGAACTGTTTCGATTTCAAATTCCTTGGCGAGTACTGTCTTTGCTTCGCCGCCGTCGTAACCAACCACGATGATGGTGTAGGTACCTGTCTCGGTGAAGTCAAATGCCACCATTCCGCTCTGAGTATAAACAGTTGCTTCTTCATCGGCAGTGAGTTTTTCTACTTCTGCGTTAACTTGCTCTTCAGTGAGTTTACCCTGAACGGCTGTGAAACGGTAGTTCTCGATATCCTCACCCTTGTATACAAAGAATAGAGCTGACTCCTTCTCGCCTTCTACGTAGTTACCGCGACGGTCAATTTCCATTGAATAGTCAGAGTAACCGCCAAGCTGGAAGTATTCATTGCCATTTCCAAAAGTGCCAAGGCTGATGTAATATACCATGTTCAAGGTGAAGAGACCTGTCTCGGGATTGAAGAATGACAATGGCTGATATGAAGATTTGCCGGTGTATGTGTATGTGTCGCTGCACATCACGTTCTCGTTGTAGTTGGTGTTGAGTACACCTGTCCACATTTCAGGAACTGTACAGTAGTTAGTGGTAAGGTCTCGTGTCACATACATATTGACACCGTACATGAGTCCGAAATTCTCCTTATCCATACCAACGCTACCGAAGCAGTACTGCATGATATTGGGGTCTTCAAGACTTGTGCGAGTATATACCGGACACGGTCCATCTTCGCCAGTCCAGTAGCAGGTATAGGTGTAAACACCGGGATTGGCAAGACGTTTCCATTGAGTCCAGTCGCCGGGCTTGGTTACAGAGACACTGTAAGTGCCGCTTCCGTAGTCTGAGAGACCCTGAGTAATCTCAAAAGAGATGGTATAAGCTACATCGCCTACCAAATTTTCTGCATTGTAGCTTACGGGGAGATTGGCGGTAGCAGAACCTTCGGCGAAAGTTACAGAAGTGGGGATGGTGAAAAGTCCATCAGGATTTGTTGAAGCGATTTCAGCTGTGAAAGTACCCTGGGTGCTGGTACGTGACACGGTCACATTGAATGAGGAGCTGTTCTTGTCAATATTGATGCTTGAGGGCAGGTCGTTATTGAAATATGCTCCGTCAGTCGGGGTGCCGAAGATGCCGCTTTCAGCCACGTCATCATCGCCGCACGCAGTGAGCATAGCCATTGCTATGACACCAAAGCCGGTGAGTATATTTTTGATTTTCATTTTAAGAAATTCTCTAAGTTAATGAATGTGGATGAATTAGAGGCTTGCCTGGCCTGTGGGGTTTTGGTCGGCTGATGTCAGGCCCGGGTTACCTTCAATTTCTGATTGAGGTATCTGGCTGAGCATAACGGCTGAGCCGGCAGGAACGTAGTAAGCATACTGAGTTACACGGTTGGATGAAGTCTCCCAGTTACTGTTGCGGCGGTCAACGTCCTTGTTGAGACGCATCACGTCATAGTAGTTCATGCCTTCACCCCAGAGTTCAACTCGACGCTGGAACCATATTTCGTTGATGAATTCGTCGCGAGTGCTTGCGCTGCAGGTGTAGGGTGCGCTACCTACCCAACGATAATCATTGACGAATTTCTCAAGAGTTGCTTTGCCTGTTGCAATGTCACCGCCGAGACCCTGAGCTTCTGCGAGGATAAGGTACATTTCTTCGATACGAATCAAGGGGATGTCAGCGGCATTGTTTGACTGCTGGAGAACATTTTGATAGGGAGCGAACTTGGTTACTGCATAAGCAGGAGCGCCGATGCTTTCAAGGTAAGCAACAGCATTTGAGCTTGCTGCAGTATAGTTTGCAGCATTTGAGTTGCCGTCGGCGTCAATCCACCATGTACGACGTACGTCGTTTGCGGGGATGCGGTTGAAGAGGTTAGAGTTGATAATTTTCCACATACCGGCGTAAGCATAACCGTAAGTGTAGGAACCCATCATACCGCTGAAGGTGTAAAGACCGTGAACGTCAGTTTCATCCATATTTACACCCCAAATCCAGTTGGATGCTGAAAGCAGATTGAAACCGGGAACAGATGCTTCGGCTGCTGAGAGTGCTGAGAAACGGCCTGAGTTGATGACGGCCTGAGCGTCGGCAGCTGCTTCGGTATATTTCTGCATGCAGAGATAAGTGCGGGCGCGGAGTGCGCGGAGCACGTTGATGTCAATGTATCGCTTGTCGGCACGTGCTACTGAATTGTTTTCAGTCAACTCAATACCTTCATTCAGGTCAGCAAGAATCTGATTGTAGATTTCAGACACTGTGGCACGTCCTGCACCGTCGATTGCGATTTGACCTTGGTTTTCCTCAGTGATGAGGGGCACGCAAGGATCTGATTCGTGACCTACGTAGTTGAACTGGAAGAGCTGCGCAAGTGTCCAGTAGCAGAAGGCACGTGTGCCCAGTGCTTGGGCAAGGTAGTTGCGGTATACGTCTTGAGTCATTTCAGGGTCAGCAGCCTTCACAATATCAATCACCTGGTTGGCTGAATAGATAGTGTTGTAGGGGACACGCCAGCGGCAAACTCCGTATGAACTTGAAGCTGAGTTATCCTGCCAAGCAACACATGATGAGAACCAACCATATTGGTCAGGGTAAACTGTTAGGAAGTCCTCTGTGCGCGATTCAAGTTGAATCATGATAGCCGGATAACCGAAGTCAAACATATTGCTTGATGCTGACTCCCAAGCGTTGATGGCTGCGTACATACCTGATATAGTGGCTTCAAGCTTGCTTGCATCGTTGGCGATAACCTCATTACGCTGCTCGGAGGTGATGACATCGCCGAATGGTGCTGTGTCGAGGTCGTTACAAGATGTGAAAGCCACACCTGATACCACCGACATGAGAAGATATTTATTTAGATATTTCATTGTTTTTCCTGTTAAAAAGTAGGGGATGTAACAATTAGAATACAACTTTCACACCGCCTGATATGGCACGGAGGGCAGAGTAAGAACCTGCATAGCTCTGTACGTAGCTCTGACGCGGGTCAAGACCCTTGCGGTAGCTCCAAAGTGCCAGGTTGTCAGCTGCGCCATAGACGCGGAGCTGGTCTACACCGAAGCGCTTTGTGAACTTGCCGGGAAGTGTGTAGCCGATGGAAATGTTATTGATTGAGAAATATTTAGCTGATACGAGCCAACGGTCAGATGATGAAGAGAGATACTGCCATGTTGAGTCGAGACGTGGAATGTCAGCTGTCGGGTTTTCTGGTGTCCATGCGTTAAGCATATCAGCGTGGAGAGCTGTACCTGCGTCAACACCACCGTGCATCAAGAGCTGATAACCATAGTCCCAAATTTTACCGCCGAGCTGATAACCGCACTGGATTGAGAAGTCAACGCCGTAGAAGTTGACTGATGTCCCGATACCACCGTAGAAGGGAGGAAGAGTATTACCGGTGGTCTGACGGTTGGCTTTATCTCCGGTAGTTGAGTTGCCTGAGTAAGCAAGGTTCCAGTTAGTAGTTGTGAACTGCTCATCGTTAGAGTTTTTAGCCCAGTAGAGTGGGAGACCTGTTTCCTGATCAACACCCGCGTACTTAACGAGGTAAAGTTGATACATTGATTTACCCTCTTCGTAGATGCGATTACCGCTAATCCAAGTACCGTTAAGCTCAGGAGCAAGCTTGATCACCTTGTTGTTTACGTTGGTGATGTTGAAGTTTACACTCCATGTGAGGTTCTTGGTGTTGATGGGGGTATAGTTGAGTTCGAGCTCGAAACCGTAGTTACGCATTGAGCCGATGTTCATCGGGATTGAAGAGTAACCGAGTGACGGTGCAGTGGGCTTGTAGTAGAGCATGTCAGAAGTCTGACGCTGGAAGTACTCGAGAGTACCGTCGAGCTTACCTTGGAAGAAGCTGAAGTCAAAGCCAATGTTGAATGAGTTAGAAGTTTCCCAAGTCAAATCAGGATTGCCTTTGTAAGCGAGAGTACCAACTGACCATACACCGTTACCACCTACTTTATTGTACTGGTCAAGGTATGCGTAGTAGTTACCGATGTTATCGTTACCCTGCTGACCGAATGAAGCTTTGAATTTCAACATATCAACATTGTTGAAATCCTGCATGAATGACTCCTTGGAGATGTCCCAAGCCGCAGACACTGAGTAGAAGTTACCCCAACGATGATCAGGATGGAAGCGTGAGGAAGCATCGCGGCGGTAGCTTACGCTTGCGTAGTATTTCCCGTCGAAATCGTAGTTGATACGACCGAAAAGACCGCGGGTTGCGTACTGGTTAACAGCACCCCAGTTTTCAACTTCGTCAATTACGTTAGAGAGGGTATAGTCCTTGTCGTTGTAGATGGTGTTACCTGTTCCACCCATTGATGAAGTTTCCCAATCGTAGCTTTCGTAACCGAGGAGGAAGTCAAAGTTGTGAACTTCGGCGAATGTCTTGCGGTAGTTGGCGAGTACCTGGTAGTTGATAGAACGGATTCTGTAAGCATCCTGCTCAATCTGTCCTCCATAGTTGGCCATCTGACCATACTTACTGTTGGCAAGATAGTTGAGGCGATAGTTTTGGTTATAGTAGCCTGCTGTGCCTGTGATGTTAAGACCTTCAATCGGGCTGATCTGAGCAAACCATTTGCCGTTGAAAGTGTCGAAGATATACTGTGACTTGTCGTAGATGAGTGAACCTGTCGGGTTACCACCAGCGAGGAACGCACGTGAGTAGTCAAGACCGAGACCCTTCATACCGTAGTCATAAAGCTTATTGCCGGTTGCTGTGTCGTGCATGATATTGCCTTCAGTATCGCGAAGATAGAATGGATACACCGGTGCGATGAAGCTGGCAATGTAGCTTGCGTTGCTTGACTGACCGGATGTGGTCTGGCTCTGAGGATAGTTCTGATCTTCGTAGGTGTAGCTCATGTTAGCACCAATCTTAAGCCATTTTTTAGCCTGGTATTCAGCGTTGACACGAGTAGTGAAGCGGTCGTAGGATGATTCTTTTATGATACCTTCGTCAGAGAGGTAGCTGCCTGAAATCATGAATTTCAAGCGGTCGGTACCACCCGAGATGCTGAGGTTGTATTCCTGACGGAGACCGTTGTGGAATGTGTTGTCAACCCAGTTGTCGGGGGTCACATAGTGAGTGCCATCGTTGTAGCCAAGTGTGGCATTCGGGTTGAAGAGGCCGTTGGTGCCGATAAGGCTCTGACCTTGGGGAATGGTGAACATCTGATAGCCAAGCACGTTGCTGCCGGGACCTGCGTCAAGACCTTCAACAGCCCATGCGTGAGCTGCAAGTGTATTGTCGCCCACAGTCATTTCACGGTAGTTGCGGCGTGCGCGATAGATTTCCATTGTGTATGTCCAGGGGTCGTTGATTGTCTTGTAGTTGGGGATTTCACGTGAGTTAGCACCCCAGCGTGCATCAAGAGTAACTATTGCGTCACCGGCCTTACCTGACTTGGTTGTCACAAGAATCACACCATTGGCACCGCGGGCTCCGTAAAGAGCGGCTGACGCAGCGTCTTTTAGCACTGTGATTGATGCTACGTCCTGAGGGTTGATAGTTGCGATACCTCCGTCGTAGGGGATACCGTCAACCACGTAGAGGGGGTTGGTTGATGCGTTGATAGAACCGACACCACGGATGCGGACGGTAGGTTCGCTACCCGGAGCACCGTTGTAGCTCTGAAGCTGAACACCTGCCACTTTGCCTGAAAGGGCACTGGTAACATCGGTTACCAGAGTGTTTTCAATCTGGTCAGCTTTTAGCACTGAAGCCGACCCTGTGTATGCCGACTTTTTTGCCGTACCGTAGGCGACGGTGATGACCTCGTCGAGCATGTTGGAGTTTTCGA
>JAMPEV010000005.1 GCA_023664955.1 Duncaniella sp. | reverse complement strand
TGGCATTGATGAACATGGGCTTGCCGACAAGATGGCGGAATTTCTACAGACATTTAAGGGTTACCATTTTATTGGATTGCTTACCATTTTATCCGGCAATTATGGTAATTTGTGTAATCAGCATTAAATTTGCGTCATGAAAGAGACTGCTACAAAACTTGCTTCAATAGATTCCTACCACAGGCTGTATGGACTGCCGGAGTCCGGCCTCCCCTTGTGTCGGTCCTTGACCTTAAAAAGGCTACAAAGCCTTTTCAATAAAATCAAACAGCGACATATATGAAATTTATATTGACTGCATTTTGCATCGCAACTGTGTCACTCACATCTTGCAGCCAAAACAAGAGCGCAACCGAAATAGCAAATGACAACAGCAACACAATCGTATGTTATTTCTCGGCAACGGGCACAACAGAAGCCGCTGCAAAGAGAATTGCCGCAATATTGGGATGTGACATATATGAAATCGCCCCGGAATCACGTTACACAGCTGAGGATCTCGACTGGACCGACAGCCTAAGCCGTTGTTATGTGGAAATGCACAACCGCACCATGCGCCCTGCACTGAAGGATTCCGTCACGGATTTATCCTCATACTCCGTGGTCTATATAGGTTATCCTAATTGGTGGAACACACATCCCACAATCATCAACTCTTACATAGAGGCCAACAACTTTGAAGGGAAGACAATTGTGCCGTTTATGACAACCGGCGGCAGCAATATCACCAACAGTGAGAAAGAACTCAAGGAGCAGTATCCCAACCTGATATTCGGACAGGGACTTTTGATGAATGGCAGGTCTGATGATGAGATAAAGAACTGGACCTCGCAATTCAAATAAAATTTCAATATATATCCAGAGTTGAGCGATTCCACATTGGGTCGCTCTTATTTCATTGAATACGATCAGATCTTGATTTCTTTCACGTCGAAGGTGTCCGTACTCTTCTTAATATCAGGAATTTTCATTATCTTTGCGGTCGGTAATTTTGCCTTCGGCATCGCGCACCGGCTTCGCCGACATGCGCTAAATTCCGACTCGCGATTACTAATTGTCACTCCGAAAAACGAACAATCAAAATCACATAACCATGACTAAAGCTGAAATCGTAACAGAGATAGCCAAATCAACCGGCATCGACAAGGCAAGTGTACTTGCAGTAGTGGAAGGTTTGATGACCACAATCAAAGACAGCCTTGCCAACGGCGAAAACGTATATTATCGACGACCACCTAAACACTTGCCACTGTATGGCATAATAAACCATTATGCCGACGTAGAATCTGTGGAGTGATAGGTTGCCACAAGATAAGTACCGGATTAGATTTCTGAAATTTTATCGTAAAAATTCTAAAGCTGTATCGCGAAACGCGACATGGCAGAGATAATTTTGCGGTAAAATTAAAGATTATGACATATCAAGAATATTTTCGCAATTCAGACTTTGAGTTGTAAGCAACTCATATTTTGAACGCACTTCTCTTGTTTTTTCCCTTCCGCTTTGTTTCTCTGTAATCCAATCGCCTGCCATGCCGGCCAACTTACCAACCTCTTTCAATTGAGCGTTATACTTCGGATTGGAGATCTGAGGGGAAACTCGAGGGTCAGCCTCATCGGGCGACTTTGGATATTTGGCAATGATACGCAAAGCCTCCGCAGCCAACGCAAACCGTTGACGATGGTTCGTTTTTTTGAGCGGAGCAATCAAAACACAATATACCCACACCGAATATAAGACGTCATGAGGGCACATCGATATGGCGGTAAGAACCGACCGCTACGTCTATATCATGGAATTCAAACTCCACGGCACCGCCGAAGAAGCCATGGCGCAAATCCGTGAAAAGGGTTATGCAAAGCCCTTCGAATTAGTGTTTACGTAATCGGCTTAGTGTGATGGTGAATCGATGGTAGAAATTTACCCCTACGGACTTTATCGGCTGGGCTAATATCAATACCATCACTGCACTGATGATAAGGATTATGCCGGTAATGGCTCTGATGGTGAGCACTTCTCCAAACAGTAAGACCCCAAATAGCAGTCCGGTAATCGGCTCCAAAGCTCCCAATATCGATACAGCTACCGACCCAACATAGTGGATGGAAACCGCAACTGTCATTAGCGATACGATAGTCGGGAAAATTGAAAGTCCGATTGAGCATGTCCACGCAATCGGGTCGGAGGGTATAGGCTGCAATTCAGCGAAGAAATTTAGCTGAATCATGAACACTGTAATTCCAAAAAGCAGCGAATAGAATGTCAAAGTGAACCCCGACAGACGTTGGAGTCGGCTCTTGTTGACCATCACCATGTAAATTGCGTAGGATAGCGATGACAGGATAACGAGAATAACACCTACTGCAGTGACATGTGCCCCTACACCCGGATTGCACAAGAACACTACACCACAAAGACATAGAGCAATGGACACAATTGTCATCATCGAAACACGTTCTTTGAAGAATAGCCATAACATGATGGCGATGAACACCGGCTCTATGAACAGAAGTGTGGATGCCAACCCCACATCCATGTACTGGTAGGATTCAAATAGCAACACCGATGAAAGAGCAAACACTATGCCAAGCCCTATCATCATCGGTATTTCTTGAAATTTAAGGTAGAAACTTTCTTTCCGGATAGCCATTATGACACCAAGAATCAGCGTGGCGATGGCATACCGATAAAATAGCACGGAAGGAACCTCCATGCCGCGTTCGTAGAGCGGTACAGCAAAAAGAGGATTCGTACCGTAGCTAATAGCGGCAATTGCTCCTAAAATGTAACCCTTAGTGCTTTTTGTCATATCAATCGTTTTATAATCAATCGCCCATATTTTACTATCATCCCCTCATGAAAGGCAATGCAGTTAAAATAAAATTTTCCGGCATAGCCGATGAGCGGCAGTGTTGTTAACCCCGTGTTGAGCGCAATGCAACCACGGGATATGGCATTCCATGACCTCTCCGGGGCGATGGAGTGGTATCCTTATTTTAACTCCTCTGGATGAAAGGAAGGAGCAAATCGTTTAGCTGTTCATGCTCCACTAAGAATCCGTCGTGTCCGAAAGGTGATTGTATTTCTCCATACACTGCCCCCGGTATTTTATCGCACAGTTCCTTCATTTCCCTTGGCGGAAACACGATGTCAGTAGTAAGCCCAATCACTATCGTTTTGGCTTTTATAGTAGAAAGAGCCTTATCCATACCACCTCTGCCTCTCCCAACATCATGAGTGTCAAAAGCATTGAGTATCGCATAGTAGGAGTATGCGTCAAATCGTCGACATAATTTTTCCCCTTGATATTGCTGGTAACTTGCTGCTCGATGAATTTTGGGAAGCACCTCACTGTCCTTTTGGGTAAGGTTATAACCATAGTATCCGCGGTATGATAGCAATCCGATGGCTCTTGCAGCGGCGAGCCCCTTTCGTCCGGCATCCGCACGCGGTTCTCCGAATGAACAATCAGCTTCGATACACATTCTCTGGGTCTCGTCAATTGCGATCGTCCAGGGTGTTGCGATGGCATCGGTGGCCATTAGCGCAAGTCGTGAGAATCTTTCCGGCTCCATCACAGCCCATTCGATAGCCTGAAAGCCACCTACTGAACATCCCACAAGGGTATCAATATGCTCAATGCCAAGAGCGCAGGCAAGGATGCGATGGGCATTCACTATGTCTCGTATAGTATAGGGCGGAAATTCTTTGAAATATGGCTTACCAGTGGCGGGATTGATATGTAGAGGAGAGGTGGTGCCGTAGGGCGACCCGAGGATATTGGCACATATCACAAAATGTTCTGCCGGATCAAGGAATTTACCCGTTTCCACTGTGTGAGGCCACCAGTCCTGCACGTCGCTGTTAGCAGTCAAGGCATGGCATACCCACACCACATTGTCACGACGTTCGTTAAGTGTGCCGTACGTGTGATATGCAATCTGCAAGGAAGTGAGAGTGCCGCCAAGCTCGAGGCTGAACGGCGCATCATGATGGTAGTATTGGATCATGGAAAGTGATGTGCTATTGTGGCTGCAAAGTTACGCATTAATTTGATATTATGATACCTTTTGTGAAACTTTTCAAAATCCTTGCTTACTTAGCATATTGCTTAGAACATCGATTAGCATATCGATTAGAACATCACCTCTCAAGATAACATTCAGAACGTGACATTAAATTTCCGCAACATGGTGAGGGGATGGTAAGACTCCTTTGCGTATCGCAGTCCGGGATCGCCTACATCTTCCTGGCGGTTGATATAGATGATTTCGGGATGACAGGAAGTCATCATTTCTGCGAAAAGTTTGTTGACAGCCTCACCGGCTCCGGCTATCTCATGATTCATTTTCTCAATATGGACGTGAAGCGTGTCATTTATTACTTCACCAATGGTGAAAGCCACAATTCCATTGTTTGGAGTTGATAGGACGGCTCCCTCAAATGGGTAAACGCCCCAATTATCAAGCACATGCTTAACCTGCTCTCTTTCCACATCGGCAAGAGCCGGCTTAGAAAGCGGAAGGTGTGAATGATCAAAAAACTCTTTTACATATGGAAGATTTTGACGAGTAAGAGATTCAAAGGTATATCCTTGATTGTCGCTTATGAACCTATTTACATGGTTACGTTTCTTACTGAGTTTCTTTCCGCCGAGGGTGGCAAGAGCTTCAGCCGAGTAGAGATAGTCACTCCAGTCATCGAGTGACTCGATTCGTGTAGCGCCTATACTCTTTAGCGTGTCAACGGCCCGTTCGGGGACTGCCGAGAATAGTAACTCCATGTCGTTAAGCATACAATACTCAGACAACATATCGACCGACTCTTCCAGTCCCATTCTGCCGATGGGGACTGAGAAGGCCGGTCGTGTGACATCGTCCTCAGTGACACCTTTTATGAAAAGGGTGTCGTTAATGATGCAATATGAGTAATCGAAATATTCAATCCACATATAAATCCCGCCGATTGAGAAATCGCAAGTGCGATAAGTCGAATTATCGAGAATCCTTCGGACGTATGGAATACATTCAAGAGTCAATGGCTTGAATGTCAATGGGGACTTATTCGGGGCAGTAATAGTTGAAACCATGTACCTGCCATTAGGGCGCGGTGTTACCATAACTTTTTTGTTTATGTTATTTTGTTATAATAACGCCGATGAAACTAAATGGGTTCAATTATCGCTTTCCTTCGATATACTTCTCAAGGGGATTGTATATTCCTATCAGTAGCTACTTCGTAGTGGACTTATTGCTTTCCGTCTACGGCTACTTCGCGGTTGATTTTTGAAACGAGCCCCTGGAGTACTTTACCCGGTCCGAGTTCAATAAATTCAGTGGCACCGTCAGCAATCATATTCTGTACGCTCTGAGTCCAGCGGACGGGAGCAGTGAGTTGAGCCACGAGGTTGGCCTTGATTTCTGCCGGGTTAGTGTGAGGTTTGGCATCGACATTCTGGTATACAGGTACAACCGGAGTGTGGAACTCAGTTTTTTCAATCGCCTCAGCGAGTTCAGCGCGAGCAGGTTCCATGCAGGGAGAGTGGAATGCGCCGCTTACTTTGAGCTTGAGGGCGCGCTTTGCACCAGCAGCTTTGAGTTGTTCACAAGCTTTGTCAATAGCTTCCTCCTCGCCGGAGATTACAATTTGACCGGGACAGTTATAATTAGCGCAAACTACCACTCCGGGAGTTGCTTCACAAATTTCTTCGACTTTTTCATCAGGAAGAGCAAGCACGGCAGCCATTGTAGAAGGCTTTAACTCGCAGGCTTTCTGCATAGCCTGCGCGCGAGCTGATACGAGGCGGAGACCATCCTCGAAGTTGAGAGCACCTGCGGCAACCAATGCTGAAAATTCGCCAAGAGAATGACCTGCCACCATTGACGGATTGAACTCATCGCCTAATGTCTTGGCGAGAATAACTGAGTGGAGGAATATGGCTGGCTGGGTAACTTTTGTCTGGCGAAGATCTTCGTCAGTGCCGGCGAACATCAAGTCGGTGATGCGGAAGCCAAGAATTTCATTGGCTTTCTCAAACATTTCTTTGGCAACTTCATTATTGTCATATAAATCTTTGCCCATTCCGACGAACTGGGCGCCCTGACCGGGGAATACAAATGCCTTCATATTTGCAATAATTTATGATATTTCTTTTCTTTCAGAGTGCAAAGTTACGATTTTTTCACTAAATAGAGAGTAATATCTGATGCAAAATCAGTAACTTTGTGGTGAAGAATCTTTAATATAGGATTGGGGAATATATTATAAATATGTAAATCAATAAAATATGATACCTTGTCTTTTTAACCTTGGCACAGGCGAAATAATAATAATCGTTATCGTAATCCTGCTTCTATTTGGGGCAAAGCGTATTCCCGAGCTTGCACGCAGCGTGGGTAAGGGGATTAATTCCTTTAAACAAGGTTTGAACGAAGTTAACTCAGAGGCTGATATTCACAAGCATGTGAAGGAAGACTCATCAGTAAATACGCAAAATAAGGAGACCGAGAAGTGACAAGCGGTCAAGAAATGAATTTTTGGGATCATGCTGAGGTACTACGCGGAGTGCTACTTCGTGTGGCCGCAGTCATCCTTGTCATGATGTGTGTATTTTTCATGGTGATGCCGTATCTTTTTGACAATATAATACTCGCCCCTTGTCAGGGGGATTTTGTGGTTTACAGGATCATAAGTCATATATCCCAACTTGGCATACTTGGAAATATGACTGATGAGTTAGCCGACTTTCATGTCAATTTGATAAATATTCAGCTGGCATCCCAATTCTTCATACATATTTCCAGCTCATTTTGGCTCTCAATCATATTTTCCTTTCCTATAATTATTTATATGCTATGGGGATTCATTTCCCCAGGTCTTTATGAGGATGAGAAAAGAGGCGTGAGAACTGCTTTCCTTGCTGGAAATATCATGTTTTTCCTCGGTGTGGCTGTGGGTTATTTCCTTGTTTTCCCATTGACATTGCGTTTTCTCGCGGACTATCAGATTAGTGCAGCGATTACCAATCAAATTTCACTTGACTCGTACATGGATAATTTTATGATACTTATCCTAATAATGGGAATAGTATTCGAGCTGCCGTTATTGGCATGGTTACTTGGGAAAACCGGCATCTTGAAACGGGATATCTTCATGAAATACCGTCGACACGCAGTTGTGGCTTTATTGATACTTGCCGCTGTGATTACTCCCACAGGTGATCCTTTCACGTTGATGGTGGTATTTCTGCCAATCTATTTGCTTTGGGAAATATCGGCATTTACTGTTCCCAAATCAGACGTGAAGGCATGTGATTCAGATGCGTTAATCGAAGTTTAATTATTGATAATATTCACATAATCAAGTATATATTCTATGACTATCGGTATAATCGTTGCAATGAGCAAAGAGTTGAATTTGATTCTTCCATTGCTTGAAAAATACGCCACGGAGATTAAAAACGGGACTATATTTCACACAGGTATAGTAAATGGCAATAAAGTGGCACTGATGCAATGTGGGATCGGTAAGGTTAACGCTGCCATGGGAGCTATGACAATGATTGACAGTTTCTCACCCTCTTTAGTAATCAATACCGGTGTTGCTGCGGGGACAGGGGATGATGTCTCTGTGATGGATATCGTTATAGCTGACAATGTGGCTCATCATGATTTTTGGTGCATAGGTGAAGAGTGGGGGCAAGTACCCGGGTGCCCTAAGTTCTTTGAGACGCAGTTGTTTGATTTTGAAGTTGATGACTCGTCTATCAAGCGCGGTTTAATCGTTTCGGGTGAGAAGTTCATAGAGAGCAAACAGGAAGTTGACATAATACGCAGTCATTTTCCTAAAGCCTTAGCAGTCGACATGGAATCTGCGGCTATAGCGCAGGTATGCTGTCTTAGAGAAGTACCATTTTTCTGTATGCGTGTGATTAGCGACACACCATGGTGTCACCACGACAATTCGAGCCAGTATGAGAATTTCTGGGAAGATGCGCCGATTCATTCTTTTGATCTCTTACGGCGTGTGCTATATATGAACTAACTGTGTTAAATATCCAATAGATAGGACCTTTATGGAGAAGATACCAAGTTTTACCATAAACCATGAGATACTCAAGCGAGGAATTTACGTGTCAAGAAAGGATTTCACCCCTTCAGGCGATGTCATCACCACATTCGATGTAAGGATGACCGAGCCGAATCGTCAGGAAGCATTAACACCACAGGCTCTACATGCAATGGAGCATCTTGCAGCCACTTTCCTGCGTAATCATCCGGAATGGAAGTCAAAGGTGGTATATTGGGGTCCAATGGGTTGTTGTACCGGCAATTATCTTCTGATGCAGGATGACTTAACCTCAAGGGATATTCTGCCGTTGGTTAGAGAAACCATGGAGTTTGTGTCAGAATTTGAAGGAGAGATTCCCGGGGCTACCCCGAGAGATTGTGGCAATTATTCGTATATGGATTTGGATGCGGCAAAAGCCGCCGCTCGTACCTACATTGATGAGGTGCTTGACCACATCACAGTAGAGAATCTTGAGTATCAATGAAGGATTTAAAAGGTATAAAAGGGAAGTTTTATATCGCAAAACTCATAGAGGAAGGCGAGCATGTGCATCAGGATTTTAAATTTTCTATATCTGATGCGCGGAAAATAGCAAGAAGTCTTTCAGCTTTCGCAAATAACGATGGCGGCCGCCTACTCGTGGGTGTAAAGGACAACGGTGTGATTGCCGGTGTCAGAAATGAAGAGGATATTTACGTCATTGAACAGGCCGCGGAGATGTTCTGTAGTCCGGCACAACATATTGATGTAGCCGCATTTAAATGTGATGGTGGTCTAACTGTCTTTCGTGTCGAGATTGCAAAGTCGGCGGTACGTCCAGTGATGGTGCATGAGACAGACGGGTCATGGAAAGCGTATTACCGTGTTAAGGATGAGAATATATCGGCTCCAGAGCTCATGGTGCGCGCCTGGGAAAGAGCCGCTGAGAATACCGGAATATTGATAGAGCTGAATGATGCCGAGCGTCAACTCCTCCAACAAGCATCTGTTAGGCCCGTGAAGCTTGAAGATTTCATGGTCTTAGCCCATATATCGCATGCAGCCGCTGAGGAGATGGTGATACGTCTTCATGCTATGGGTGTTCTCGATTTCAGCTACGATGGCACTCGCTTCAATCTTATTGCCTCCCCTCAATGATTCATAAATCCTAGCAACTATCCAAAGTAGTCTATGACAATTAATCAGCACTTAATCAGCACTTAATCAACACATAATCTATTCCTAATTGACATATTTATTATCACTCAAGATCCTCCTTCACGCAAGATGGGTCTTGAATTTTTCTGTAGGAACTGTTATTTTACTTTGCTGAATTGTTGATATATAAAGGCGTAGGAGAACAGTCTCACGACTATTCTCCTACTTACAATTATCTATAAAACAACAAATTAATTCTTTCCTGGTGGTATAATATTCCAGTATATTATTCGATTATTTAAGACGAGCTTGTATCGCTTCGGTCTCCTTTTCGTAACCGGGTTTGGCTAGAAGAGCAAACATGTTGCGCTTATATGCCTCCACACCAGGTTGGTTAAATGGATTGACACCGAGGATATATCCGCTGATACCACAAGCCTTTTCGAAGAAATATATGAGTTGACCGAGGTATTTCTCTTCGAGTGCCGGGAGAGAGATGAGTATGTTGGGGACACCACCGTCCACGTGGGCGATGCGGGTGCCGAGCTCTGCCATCTTGTTTACTTCATCCACGTGCTTGCCGGCAATGTAATTAAGACCGTCAAGGTTAGCATCGTCAGTTGGTATGAGCTTTTCGTGTTTTGTCTCTTGTACAGAAATCACGGTTTCAAAGATGGTTCGTTCGCCTTCCTGAATCCACTGTCCCATTGAGTGGAGATCTGTTGAATTATCCACAGCGGCGGGGAAAATTCCAAGACCATCCTTACCTTCGCTCTCGCCGTAAAGTTGCTTCCACCATTCGCCGAAGTAATGAAGTTTGGGGTTGTAGTTCACAAGGATTTCAGTCTTCTTGCCGGCGGCATAAAGAGCGTTGCGAGTTTCAGCATAGAGATATGCAGGATTCTGAGCGTCAGCAGCATTGGTCGCCTTTTCCATTTCAGCAGCACCGTCAATCATAGCACGGATATCAAAACCGGCAACGGCGATTGGTAGAAGGCCCACCGGAGTAAGAACTGAGAAACGACCACCTACATTGTCCGCAATCACGAAAGTCTTGTATCCTTCCTCATTAGCAAGGCGACGAAGAGCGCCGCGCTGGGCATCAGTGATGGCGACAATACGCTTACGAGCCTCCTCGATGCCAAGCTGACGTTCGAGCTGCTCCTTGAGGAGTCGGAAAGCGATTGCAGGCTCAGTGGTGGTTCCGCTCTTAGAGATTACAATGATACCGAATCTCTTATCTTTGAGATAGTCCTGAAGTTCATATAGATAGTCCTCGCCGATATTTTGACCTGCGAAAAGAACCTTTGGCTCGCCCTGCAAGCCGGGACGATAGGCCGCAAAGCTGTCACTAAGAGCTTCAATCACAGCTTTTGCTCCAAGATAACTGCCACCAATACCAATAGCCACAACTGTGTCGCATGAAGTGCGGAGAGCGTCGGCGGTAGCTACGATGTCATCAAGAAGTGCTTCAGTGGTTTCTGTGGGAAGATTAACCCAGCCGAGGAAATCGTTACCTGCTCCGGTGCCATTGAGCACTTTGTCAAGAGCATCGGCCGCCTTAGTGTCAAATTTGCTAATCTCCTCATGGCTCACTGTGGAGAGAACATCCTTGATATCAACGTTTATAGTTTTCATATCTTTTACTTTTTAGTTAGTCTTATCACTGATGGTATAGGTTTAGTATCATATAAACCATTTGCCAAGGGCCCGGATTGAGCGTTCAGCGTTGGCATGACGGTAGAGGATGTCGTAAACGGCATCAAGTATTGGCATTTCTATGCCATATTGTTTATTAATTTCTTTAATACATTTAGTGCCGTAATAACCTTCGGCCGTCTGTTCCATTTCCATACGGGCAGTGGACACTGAGTAACCTTTGCCTATTATGGAGCCGAAATTATGATTTCGCGAGAATCGAGAGTAAGCGGTGACTAAAAGGTCTCCAAGGTATACTGAGTCACAGATGCAACGCGGACGCGGACACACCTCATCAACGAAACGTTCCATTTCTCTGATGGCATTGCTTACAAGCATTGCGAGGAAATTGTCTCCACCCTTCATGCCGTGGATTATTCCGGCCGCAATTGAATACACATTCTTCAGAACTGCTGCATATTCAATACCTTCTACATCGCTTGAAGTGATAGTTCGAGTGTTAGGAGCTGCCAACTTGCTTCCAAATTCCTCAGCATTATCGATATTGTGACAGCCTACTGTAAGGAAACTCGGACGGTCGAGAGCGACCTCCTCTGCGTGGCATGGGCCTGCCACCACGATGATGTTTTCAGGCTTGACTCCAAATCGATGCACCATGAAATCAGATATTATCTCATTGTCACCGGGCACGATTCCTTTTACCGCCGAAACGATATTTTTATTGGAAATATCGACTTGGATTTTGTTGATATGAGTCTTGAAGTAGGGAGATGGCATTACAAGCAAAAGCGTGTCGGCCTTAGAGCATACATAGTTAATGTCGCTTGAGAATTCGATTCTCGAAACATCAAACTGCACATCAGTGAGATAGGCCGGATTATGGCCTAAGCGTTTGAAATCCTCGATACGATCATCGCGACGCATGTACCAAAGTATCGAATCGCAATTGCGTAGCAATAGCTTTGCGAGAGCTGTTGCCCAACTACCGCCGCCCATAACTGCTATTTTATTGAGATTCATGGTTAATGCTTACTGATGAGTTTTAGTGATTTCAATAATAATTATATTTTGGATACCCGGAGGTTAATCCGTTGGTGTCGCAGCGGTAATCCACTGCTCCACTCGCTCTATTAACGGGTTCTTATATCCAAGTTTAAATTTTTTAT
The DNA here is from genome assembly GCA_023664955.1 of Duncaniella sp. Taxonomy (GTDB): domain Bacteria; phylum Bacteroidota; class Bacteroidia; order Bacteroidales; family Muribaculaceae; genus Duncaniella. The sequence continues at coordinate 6,433 of JAMPEV010000005.1, read as the reverse complement.
TTATTCCGCAAAGCTCTTGATGAAGCTTTCCTGCAGTCTGTGTAGAGAGTGCTTCCACGGTGTAAACACCTGCTTTATATAGAGGAGCAACCCATTCAGATGGCACACCGATAGCGGTGAAAGCTTCCTCCTTGTCACGACGCTGTGTCTTTTCGGGACGCATCTGCGGGAAGAAGAGGACTTCCTGAATGGTAGTCTGACCAGTCATGAGCATCACCAGTCGGTCCATTCCTATACCCATACCGGATGTCGGTGGCATACCATATTCGAGAGCGCGGATGAAGTCATGGTCAATAATCATTGCCTCATCATCACCTTTCTCGCCAAGTTTCATCTGCTCAACAAACCGTTCATACTGGTCAATAGGGTCATTCAGCTCGGAGTAAGCGTTAGCAAGCTCCTTACCATTAACCATTAGTTCAAAACGTTCAGTGAGTTCGGGGTTGTTACGGTGACGCTTGGTGAGTGGTGACATCTCGATGGGATAGTCGATTATGAATGTTGGTTGGATATAAAGCCCTTCGCACTTTTCACCGAAAATTTCATCGATAAGCTTGCCTTTACCCATTGATTCGTCAACTTCTATGCCTAGACTCTTAGCTGTTTCGCGAAGCTGGATCTCATTCATGCCTGAAATGTCGATACCTGTATGCTCCTTTATGGCATCAATCATAGTGACACGCTTGTATGGAGCCTTGAAATCAATTTCATTATCACCTATTTTTACTTTGGTAGTTCCGTTGACATCAAGACAGATTTTTTCAAGCATTTTCTCCGTGAAGGACATCATCCAATTGTAATCCTTATAAGCCACATATATTTCCATACATGTGAATTCGGGATTGTGGGTGCGGTCCATCCCCTCATTGCGGAAATTCTTGGAGAACTCGTATACCCCTTCAAAGCCACCGACAATCAGTCGCTTAAGGTAAAGTTCATCGGCAATACGGAGATACAACGGTATGTCGAGAGCATTATGATGGGTAATGAATGGGCGGGCTGATGCCCCACCGGGTATTGACTGGAGAATAGGAGTCTCCACTTCCATGTAGCCGGCATTGTTAAAGTATTCGCGCATAGAGGTATACACCTTATTACGCTTGATAAAAATTTCCTTAACGCCGTCATTTACCACGAGGTCTACATAGCGGCGACGATAGCGAAGTTCGGGATCATCAAATGCATCGTAAGTCACACCATCCTTAACTTTAACAATGGGTAGTGGACGAAGAGACTTGCTGAGCACGTTGAGCTCCCGGGCGTGAATCGATATTTCGCCGGTCTGTGTTCGGAACACATATCCGGCCACGCCAACAAAGTCACCTATATCGAGAAGCTTTTTGAATACCACATTATATATGTCCTTATCCTCTCCGGGGCAAATCTCGTCGCGGTTGACATATACCTGAATACGACCATGAGAGTCCTGCAATTCCATGAACGATGCTTTACCCATAATACGGCGACTCATGATTCTACCAGCTACTGACACCTCTCTAACCGGGGCATCATCAGCAAAAGTTTCCTTTATTTCATCAGTGTAACCGGTAACCGGGTATTCCGCAGCGGGGTAAGGCTCAATGCCACGCTTGCGCATTTCATCGAGGCTACCGCGCCGGATTATCTCTTGTTCGCTTAGTTCAAGAATGTTCATTTTTTCCTTTCTGAATATTGGTCGTATTTAAGTATTCGAGTATTCAGGTGCAAAATTAAGCAATTTATCTTAATCAATCAAAATCTTTCTTTCTAAATATTGTAAAATACGATAGTAAAAATGCGACATTAACCCTTACGGGACTACGGCAAAAGACGGAGGCCGAGATTCGACCTCCGTCTTTTGGGATTTGGACCTTTTACAATGCTGATTATTTCAATGCAGACCCATAACCGATCCACGTGATAATCTTGCCGTAAATATGATATCACCCTCATTCAACAAAAGCGGTAACGAGTTCGGGTGACCTTATTTTTAAAAGCGAGTCTTTTCGTCCACCTTTATTAATAATTATCCGACTCTTCCGGATGGTCTTCCCGATATACAGAGTCGGGCTGACAACTTGTGCCGTCAAAGCAGTGAGTGCATATTTTGCACTTTGGCAATCCTATGCTATCCACGAGGTGCTCTATCTTGCTAAACTGCAAGGTGGTCAATCCGAGCCGGCGAGCTATTTCCTGGACCATATGATTATACTCCGGCGAACCCGTTGTGGCATATTTGTCAAGCTTCTCCGAATCGTCACCCTCAATATCCTTAATAATACGCCGTGTTATCAACTCAAGGTCGCTCTTTGAGGATGTGAATCCAATGAAGGGACATCCATAAACCAATGGAGGGCATGAGATGCGGGCATGCACTTCCTTAGCACCACATTCATAGAATGTCCTCACATTGTCGCGAAGCTGGGTGCCGCGTACAATGGAGTCATCGCAGAACACCACCCTCTTTCCATCCAATATCGCCCTGTTGGGGATTAGTTTCATCTTTGCCACAAGGTCGCGACGACTCTGATTTCCGGGAGTGAAACTGCGAGGCCATGTAGGTGTATACTTCAATACAGCTCTCTGGTAAGGCACTCCCCTACCCTCAGCATAACCCAAAGCATGACCTACGCCTGAGTCAGGAATTCCGCACACACAATCGGCCTCAGTGGGGTCCTCCTTACCCATTTCGCGGCCCGCTGTCTCTCGTACATATTCCACGTTAATCCCCTCATAGTCGCTTGCCGGAAAACCGTAGTAAACCCACAAGAATGAGCAAATCTGCTCTCGTTTGGCGGGAGCTTGAAGCACTTCCATGCTTTCGGATGTAAGTTTCACAATCTCACCTGGGCCAACATCTCTCACTCTCTTGAAGTCGAGGTTAGGGAATGCTGATGTTTCGCTTGAAGCAGCATAAGCTCCCTCCTTCCTTCCGATTACTATAGGTGTGCGTCCCAAATAGTCACGGGCAGCTATGATACCATCCTCAGTGAGGATCAACATCGAGCATGAACCATTTATCTTCCTGTATACAAGATTAATACCGTCCACGAATGTCTTCCCCATATTAATGAGAAGCGCCACAAGCTCTGTCTGATTAATATTATTGGCTGACAATTCACTGAAGTGCATTCTCTCTTCAAGAAGCTCGGCTGCGATGTCGCGAATATTGTTAATCTTCGCAACTGTCACCACAGCATATCTGCCCAGGTGGGAATTAACAATAATTGGCTGCGGGTCGGTGTCAGATATGACGCCTAAACCTTGGCAGCCAACAAACTTTTCTAATTCATCCTCAAATTTTGAACGGAAGTAATCTCTTTCCAAACTATGGATTGAGCGATTGAAACCCGCTTCGGTGTCAAAGGTCACCAAGCCAGCCCGCTTGGTGCCAAGATGAGAGTTATAGTCTGTACCGTAAAACAAATCGTTTACGCAACTCTGCTTTGAAATTGTGCCAAAAAAGCCTCCCATAAGTGGAATCTATTGGTATTAATTATTTCTATTGGTGTTATATCCGGTAAAACGCCTGCAAAGGTACGCAAAAGTTTCAATTCCCACACCATCCCAATTAAAGCATTTTTCAACATTTCCAAAAGTATGTCTAATAATAAATGTTAATACGTGGGTCTCAAGATTTAGGGCTGAGGTAATTTTTTGATGCCGTATCAGCGATTTCATGAGGTCGGGAGTTCTGCCGTAGGACATTTCTCAAAATTGCAGATTCAGGACTTGTTCATACTTCATTGCCTCTCTTTCAATCAGTCGCAATATAAAGTTAACAAGGATTTGAATGTGATTTCGGGAGGGATGGAAAACATGTAAACACTGAGATTGAGACGAAAATGAGACGAAAATGTTTATTCAAAGACTACTGCAAAAACAGGAACAAATGTAGTGTGGGATAATTACAAGTGCAATGATTGAAGTTGATTCCATTGGGGAAACCTCCGGATTGGAAATCCTATTAAATGCAAAAATCGGTGGTTCTGAGTGAATCCCATGAACATTGATTAAATATTATATATCAGCAAGCTACATAAAGATGGATGGCGGATTTCTCAAACTCACCAACGGCGTACCGTCCGGTGATACTATCAGGCGTGTAGTAGAAGCTGTTAAACCCGGCCAAACGAGGGTTAGCCTACGCTCCTCCTATCTTCATGGTCTTGTCGAAGACACCGGAGGTGCTGTAGAACAGTCTGTCCATAAAGGCAAGCAATTGTCCATTGCTCCCGGCGTAATATGTCGGAGTGCCGACGACAATAGCATCTGCATCAGCGAATTTCGGAGCTGTCTCGTTGACAGCACGTTGAACACGCATCTGACATGCTCACGACAGAAATTACATGCTATGCAACCCCTTATGTCGTTGTTGCCAATATTTATTCGCTCAACTTCTATACCACACTCTTTCAGAGTGTTTTCCAAATCTGTCAAGGCTCTTGCGGTGCATCCGTTAAGATGCGGGATTCCGTTTATCGTCAATACTTTCATATTCATTTCATATTATTGTTAGCCATATCTTTTTTCAAAGATATCGAAATGGTCTTTACCCCATTTTAACATTGCATCTATTATAGGTAACAAAGTAAGGCCCAATTTGGTTATCCCGTATTCCGACCGTGGCGGTAGTTCGGGATAGATGGTCTTGTTTACGAGCCCGTCCTCCACCATCTCTTTCAGCTGGATGTCAAGCACACGCGGAGCGGCTTCCGGCAGACATTTGTGTATCTGGCTGGGGCGCATAGGATTCCCCGAACGTATTTCATCAAGGATGCAGGATTTCCACTTGGAGTCAAAATAGTGAATCTCGTTGAATTTGGATGAATCTCATGACTCAAAGTATCATATCGTATATATGTTGATTATTAGTTAATTATATAAGATTTGAAATAATGGATGATTGGGCCTGCGTGTCAGTGGTGCGCAATTAGGCGCAAAAGATGTGGACAATCCGTGGACAGAAATTTGATGGCGTGGACAAAATTTTGTATTTTTGTACCATAACTTTAATACTCTCCCAATATGGCAACAATCACAAGATCCCTTTCCTCGAAAGTCAATGGTAACGGTGAGTCGGAAATCATGCTCCGGTTGACTGTGTCGCGTGAACTTCGTTTGCGTCTCCGTAGCGGTGTATTCATCGAACCCTCCCGATTCCGGGATGGCAAATTCATCATGCCGAGAGCCGAGCAAGACACTTGCAAAATTACAAACTATCAGCGACAATCTATCATCTTTGGAGAATAGATTGATTTCGCTCTGCGTAAACACTCCTCCGAATCTTCTCAACAAGGAGTTCTTTGAGGATGCGATAATGCGTCACAATCATCCGGAATTGTTTGAGACGACTCCTGTAAGCAGAAGTTTCTTCGACACTTTCAACGAGTATCTCGACACGACACAGGATGGCAAGAAACTGTCAAGCCATTATAAGGTGTTGGCTCGTCTGTTGGACAGATTCCAGAAATACAAACAGAAGTCAACGAGAAAGAAATTCCAACTGACACTTGAAGACTTCACCGGCGAAATGGTTGATTCGTTCAAGCAGTTTGTCGTTGATGAACCTGAGATATATGAGAGATACCCATCCATCTACAAGGAGGCATCAAATGTAGTGGAAACAACACGGAAGCCCCATAAGCCGGAGCAACGCGGCCATAATGCGGTCATTGCGATTATGAAGAGGCTAAGGGCATTCTTCAATTGGTGCGTGAAGCGAGGTTATATCACGCGCACACCGTTTGCTACCTGTACCAGCATCGGCGCGGAGAAGTACGGCGTACCATACTATATCACATTGGAGGAACGTGACAAGATTGCCGACAGAGACCTCTCTTTCAAGAAATCTTTGGAAACGCAACGTGACATATTTATCTTTCAGTGCCTTATTGGTTGCCGTGTCTCAGATTTGATGGAATTGACACCGGCCAATATCATCAACGATGCAGTTGAGTATATGCCCAACAAGACGAAAGGGGAACGCCCGGAGGTAGTGCGAGTGCCATTGAACAGTCGCGCCAAGGTTCTTGTGGAGAAATACAAGGATGTTGACTCAAAGGGACGGCTATTCCCTTTTATTAGTACACAAAAATATAATCAGGCTATCAAAGATGTATTCACACTCTGCGGAATCAACCGGGTTGTCACTGTCCTCAACCCAAAGACAGGGGAAGAGGAACGGAAACCGTTGAATGAAATAGCAAGCAGCCACATGGCGCGACGCACATTCGTAGGCAACCTCTATAAGAAAGTGAAAGACCCGAGTCTTGTCGGCGCATTGTCCGGCCACAAGGAGGGAAGCAAAGCTTTCGCCCGATACCGCGAGATAGACGAAGACATCAAGAAAGAACTGGTTAATCTCCTTGATTAATGGAGTTTAATTTCCAAAAGTCAGAAAAATTTATTAATTTTGCATATGGAAACAATCATCTCGCTTTCAAGCGAATCA
>JAMPEV010000004.1 GCA_023664955.1 Duncaniella sp. | reverse complement strand
AATTGCACCTCAGTTTTAACTGAATCTTATATAAATTTAATGCTCCAGCCCTGTTTATTATTAAACAGCCCTATGTTTTTCAAAGAAAAATTACTAATTTTGCAAAAATTTTCCAAAAACTCATCATAACTTGAAAATACTGTCTCCCAATGTCAAAGAGATTCAAGGAATATAACGGTTTAAACCTCCCCGAGGTCAATAAAACAGTGCTCGAAAAGTGGGATTCTGAGAATGTGTTCCATCGCACAATGTCTGAACGTGAGGGTTGTCCCTCTTTTGTGTTTTTTGAAGGTCCCCCTTCTGCAAACGGCAAGCCCGGTATCCACCATGTACTTGCACGCACCATCAAAGATATTTTCTGCCGCTACAAGACCATGCAGGGCTTCCAAGTTAAGCGTAAGGCCGGATGGGACACCCACGGTCTCCCCGTAGAACTTGGCGTAGAAAAGAATCTCGGAATCACCAAGGAAGATATTGGCAAGAAAATTTCGGTCGATGAATATAATGCAGCATGCCGGCGCGAGGTTATGAAGTACACCGGCGAATGGGAAGACCTTACTCGCCAGATGGGCTACTGGGTCGACATGCCTAATGCCTATATCACTTACGACAACCGTTATATCGAGACTGTGTGGTGGCTGCTTGGTGAACTCTACAAGAAGGGCTACCTCTACAAAGGCTACACTATCCAGCCCTACTCCCCCGCTGCCGGCACAGGACTTAGCTCTCATGAGTTGAATCAGCCCGGATGTTACCGCGACGTTAAGGACACCACATGTGTGGCTCAGTTCCAAGTCGTTAACAACGACAATCCATCCTTAGCTCCTTATCGTGACTTATTGTTCCGATGGGGAACACCCTATTTCCTCGCTTGGACCACCACCCCCTGGACTCTTCCCTCTAACACTGCCCTCGCCGTAGGTCCTGACATCACTTACAACATTGTACGCACATACAACCCCTATTCCGGCAAGCCCATCACAGTCGTAGCTGCCGATGCTCTCATGGGTTCCCTTTTCAATGCAAAAGCTAAGGAAATAGCTCTTGACTCCTACAACAAGGGTGACAAATTGATTCCTTACGAAGTCGTTGCCCAAGTGAAGGGTCTCGACCTCGTCGGCATAGACTATCATCAACTTCTCCCATGGGTTAATCCCGGCGAAGGTGCCTTCCGTGTTATTCCGGGCGACTATGTGACTACCGAGGATGGTACAGGTATCGTTCATATCGCAGGTACTTTCGGTGCTGACGACCTTCGTGTGTCAAAGCAAAATAACATACCCCCGCTTCACCTGATTGACAAGGACGGTAATATCCGCCCGATGGTAGACCTCAAAGGCCGTTTTTATCTCCTTGACCAGCTTGATCCTAAGTTTGTCGAGGAAATGGTAGATGTGGAGGCTTACAAACCTTGGCAAGGTAAATACGTTAAGAATGCCTACGACCCCTCTATTCCTGATGATGCCGAGACTCTCGACGTGCAAATATGCATGGAACTTAAAGCTACCGACAAGGTATTTAAAATTGAAAAGCATACCCACAACTATCCACACTGTTGGCGTACTGACAAACCTGTGCTCTACTATCCACTTGATAGCTGGTTTATCAAGACTACCGCAGTGCGTGAACGCTTGATGGAGCTCAATGAATCAATCAAGTGGAAACCAGCCTCTACCGGCTCTGGCCGTTTCGGTAAATGGCTTGAAAACCTACAAGATTGGAACTTGTCACGCAGCCGCTATTGGGGCACTCCGCTCCCGATATGGCGCACAGAGGATGGCTCTGAGGAAATTTGCATAACCTCCGTAGAGCAGCTCAACAATGAGATTCAAAAGGCTGTGGAAGCCGGACTCATGGATGAAAATCCATATAAGAAAGCAGGTTTCGTACCGGGTGAGTACACGAAGGAAAACTATGATCTTATCGACCTCCACCGCCCCTACGTGGATGACATAGTGCTTCTCTCAGCTTCCGGTAAACCGATGAAGCGCGAAAAGGACCTTATCGATGTGTGGTTCGACTCCGGCTCTATGCCCTACGCTCAGATTCATTATCCCTTTGAGAATAAGGAAGCGTTTGACAATCGCGAGGTATACCCCGCCGATTTCATCGCTGAAGGAGTTGACCAGACACGCGGCTGGTTCTTCACTTTACATGCTATCGCAGGGATGGTCTTTGACTCAATATCTTACAAAACCGTAATCTCTAACGGACTTGTCCTTGACAAGTATGGAAATAAGATGTCTAAGCGACTTGGTAATGCCGTTGACCCATTCGGTCAGATTGGCCAATTCGGTGCTGACCCTGTGCGTTGGTACATGATTTCCAACTCATCTCCTTGGGATAACTTGAAGTATGACGAGAAGGGGGTTGTAGAAACTTCCCGTAAACTCTTCTCCACATTATATAATACATATAGCTTCTTCGCACTCTATGCCAACGTTGACGGCTTCGATCCGGAGACACCCCAAGTCCCGGTGGGAAAACGTCCTGAAATTGACCGTTGGATTCTCTCTCTTCTCAACACCCTTATTAAAGATGTGACAGATGCACTTGACGATTACGAACCTACCCGTGCTGCTCGTGCGATTGGCGAGTTTGTAAGTGACAACCTATCCAATTGGTACGTTCGCCTTAACCGCAAACGTTTCTGGGGTGGTGAAATGACCGAAGATAAGATTGCCGCTTATCAGACACTCTATACGTGCTTGGAAACTGTGGCATTACTCATGGCTCCCTTCGCACCTTTCTATGCCGATGAACTTTACCGTGATTTAACCGGCCGTAATGAGTCTGTTCATCTTGCAAAATTCCCTGTCGCTGACCCGGCTCTCATTGACTCTGCCCTCGAAGCGCGTCAGAAACTTGCTCAGGATATTACCTCAATGGCACTCGCACTCCGCCGCAAGGTGAATCAGAAAGTGCGTCAGCCATTACAGACTATCATGGTACCCGTGGCTGATGACGCCCAGCACGCTGCCCTTGAAGCTATCAGCGACCTCGTGAAAAGCGAGATCAACGTTAAGGAGCTCAAGATCGTGGGTAATGACGAAGGCATTCTCGTCAAGAGTGTGAAACCTGATTTCAAGAAACTTGGTCCGAAGTTTGGCAAACAGATGAAAGCTGCTGCCGAAATCATCAAGTCACTTGACTCTCATCAGATTGCCGAGCTCGAACGCAACGGTCAGATTCAGATTGACGTTAATGGCACACCGGCCTCCGTTGATCTGACCGATGTCGAGATCATCTCTGAAGATATCCCCGGATGGCTCGTGGCAAATGAAGGCTCCCTTACTATCGCCCTCGATGTTACCGTGTCACCCGAATTGCGTCGCGAAGGTATAGCTCGTGACATTGTGAACCGCATTCAAAATGTGCGCAAATCTCGTGACTATGACATCACTGACCGCATTTCGCTCACATTCGCTCCAGGTGAAGCTACCGACGAAGCCATCAACGATTTTGCTGATTATATCTCACGTCAAGTACTCGCTACATCACTCGAAATTGCCCATGTTGACGAAAACGACCCCGAAGTAGAGAATTTTTCTATGGACGACGTGAACGTTAACGTTAAAATAGCGTTAAATAAATAAAAACATTTTAACACATTACTACTATGAGTGACAAGACAAGATATTCAGATGAAGAATTGCAAGAATTCAAGGAGATAATCCTTGAAAAACTTGCCAAGGCACAGAGAGAGTATGACTCCCTGCGTGCCAACATCAATAACACCGAAGGGAACGACATCGCTGACACCTCCCCCACCTTCAAAATCCTTGAGGAAGGCGCGAGTACTCTCTCAAAGGAGGAAGCCGGACAGCTCGCCCAAAGGCAGATGAAGTTCATACAGCATCTCCAGAATGCCCTTATTCGCATCGAGAATAAGACTTACGGCATATGCTGCGAGACTGGCGAGCTAATCCCCAAGGAACGTCTGCGTGCCGTCCCGCACGCCACTCGTAGTGTAGAGGCCAAAAATTCTATTAAGAAGAAATAATATGCGTTCAAAAGGTCTTGTAGCCACACTTATCATATTAGTGGTGGTGGTCCTTGACCAAACACTGAAAATATGGATTAAGACCCACTTTTACCTGGGAGAAGATTTCAAAATCTTCTCCTGGTTTTACCTGTATTTCATCGAGAATAATGGTATGGCATTCGGCATGGAGTTCGGAAGCAAGTTGTTGCTTACCCTCTTCCGCATTGTGGCCGTCACCTTCTTGATTTACTACATTGTAAAGATATATAAGATTCCACGCGTCCCGATGGGCTATATCATATGTCTGGCATTGGTGACGGCGGGAGCGGCAGGTAATATTTTTGACTGTGTGTTCTATGGTCTTATATTCAATAACCCGGCGCCACCTTTTGTGGCCTCGCTTTTCCCTGCTGCAGGCGGTTATGCCGAGATTTTCCATGGTAGAGTGGTGGATATGCTGTACTTCCCGCTTTTCTCCTTCACATGGCCATCTTGGATGCCTTGGGTAGGAGGTCATGAATTCCTGTTTTTCCAACCGGTTTTTAATCTTGCTGATGCTGCCATCTCATGCGGTATCATTGCCCTCATACTTTTCTACCATAAATATATTGTGTCACCTAAAGCGTTAGAAGAAATTGCGTAACTTGCTGGTCATACTGTTAGTCATGGTTACTTTCGCAGCTTGCGACAGCACTCCTGACTATGTTATTCCACCAAAGAAAATGGCGGAACTATTGGCTGATGTGCACACTGGTGAAGCCGTTGTGGAAAGTAATTCAAGAACATTCTCTAATGATTCACTCAAGAGAACATTCATGCAATCAATCTACATGAAACATGGTGTTACTTCCGCACAAGTCGACACATCGCTTTATTGGTATGGCAATAATCTCAACAAGTATAGCGAGATGTACAAACTCACCATCGAGATTCTAAAAAATCGCATTGCCGACGCTGAACGCGCTGGTGGAAAGGCGGAAAACGCTCCAATCAACATTAGCCTTGACGGTGATTCGGTGAACGTTTGGCAAGGAATATCCACCTTGCGCGTAAATCCCTATATGCCTTCTAAATATCTCGCTTTCCACACCAACTCTGACAAGAACTGGGACCGCGGCGACCGCTATACTATGAATATCAAAACAATCGGCAACCGCTCACCCATTTCTTTAAGAATGGCTGTGGAATATAACGACGGTACAACTGAATACGTAACATCAACACAAGTAGGAGAGGGCACAAAGCGTCTCACTCTTGTCCTCGACTCGGCGAAAGTAGCATCAACCGTATTCGGCTCAATATTCTATGCCCCCCGTGGCGATGAAGTGTCCTACCTTGATTCAATATCCGTGGTACGAACCCGTGGCCGCAATAACAATGTGAAAGCTCGCGAAGGCCAGCATCTTATCCATCATAGATAATTAAGATGAAGTCTACACGCTGTCATGCGGTAATCCGGAATGGCTCGGTGTTCCCAAATGTCATTGTAATTTACCCCGAGCATCGCAAGGGCGTTTCCACACCCACGTGTCATTTACCACAACTTGCCATCGTGCCATTCGAGGGTGAAGTTCACTCAACCGATGATTTTAACGGCATAATCGCTATCGTTCCTGTGGATTTCACTCCGCATTCATGCCTTTCAATCAGAGCTGATACTTTCAGCTCCGACATAAAGCAAATAGCAGAATTACTCCCGCATGTCGATAAAGAAGACATTATAAAGCTACTTTTTTTACCATTATAAATCCATACCACAGTATATAAATACATTCGTATATGGCGAAGAAGAAAACCACTACCAAGAAAACCACAAATGATAAAAGTAATAAAGGGCCGGCTATAAACGCTGTACATTGCCCTAAGGGGATGTCATTGGAAACATGGCAGATTGCTCTGCGCAAGAATTCTGCGAAGAATGAGAGCGAGACAATCCATGTGAACGAAGTGACAACCGAGGGGGAAAACCTGTTTGACGTGACAAATTCCAAGACCGGCCGCAAATATCGTGTGGAATATTTCGGGCTTTCCAATCCCATAAACCGTTGCGAATGTATGGACTTCCGAACTAATTGTATCGGCACATGTAAGCATATAGAGTCGGTTGCGAATTACAAAAACGGGAAGTATGCCGGAGTCTCTTTCCGTCTTCCCGAACATTCTTCTGTTATAATTGACTATACCAATGGGCGTACCATACGTTTACGAATAGGCAAATACCGTACTCAAGATGTTATAAATATCAGTGCCGGAATTTTCGATTGCAATGGATTCCTTCTTGACAAAGAATGTGACCCCTCTTCATTCATCAGAAAAGCCAAAGAAATCGACCCGGAGTTTGAATGGGAAGATGACGCTCTCGACTTGCTTATTTCCTTCCGCGACGCAAAACGCAGGAGGGAAATCATCGATGTGAAATATAACGGCTCTGATTTTGCAGGACTTATCAAAACCAAGCTTCATCCATATCAGGTGGATGGTGTGAAATTCGCCTTCAAAGGTGGACGCACTATCAATGCCGACGAAATGGGTCTCGGTAAGACTGTGCAAGCAATCGCCACTGCTGAACTTCTGAGGCATGAAGGATTGGTGGAATCTGTGATAATTATCTGCCCGACCTCCCTGAAATACCAATGGCTGTCGGAAATTAAACGTTTCACTGATTCAACGGCGATTGTAGTGGAAGGCGACCCATATAAGCGACGCGACCAGCTCAGTTCCAAAGAGTACTTCTATAAAATTTGCTCTTTCCATGCAGTGTCCAATAATATCAAGGCCAACCTCATACCGTTGGCCGACATGATAATCTTCGATGAGTTGCAGCGACTTAAGAACTGGGACACTCAAATGGGACGTCAGTTGCGCAAATTGAAGTCAGAATATGTACTGGCTCTTTCAGGAACGCCTCTTGAAAATAAACTTAACGAGCTTTACTCCGTAACCCAGTTCGTGGACCAATATGTTCTCGGTCCTCTTTATAAATTCAACAATCTTACCACCCTTTTCGATGAAACAGGACGAGTGGTGGGATACCAGAATCTCCATCAGGTATCTGAGATGCTTAAGGACACATTACTTAGACGTAGAAAAGCTGATGTGAAACTACAGATGCCTTCTCGCACTGACACTAACATGTTTGTGCCGATGACAAAGGAACAACGTGCTATCCACGATGAATACCACTACCAGGTAAATATTCTCGTGGAAAAATGGCACCGTTTCAAGTTCCTCAGTGAAGCCGATCGTAAACGACTTATGCTCTTCCTGTCAATGATGAGAATGGTGTGCGACAGTACATTCATCATCGACCAAAAGACCCGACACGATACTAAAGTCGATGAAGTGAAGGCCATAATCAACAACCTGTGCGAGACAGGTGACGGCAAAGTGGTGATATTCAGTCAATGGGAACGCATGTTGAGAATAATCTCCCAAGAGCTTGAAAAAGAGGATATCGATTTTTGCTTCCTGCATGGTGGTGTGCCATCCATAAAACGAAAGGACTTGATTGACCGCTTTAGGGACGACCCCGAATGTAGAGTTTTCCTTTCAACAGATGCCGGTTCCACCGGTTTGAACCTTCAGACTGCTTCACTTCTAATTAACATGGATTTACCATGGAATCCGGCTGTGTTGGAACAGCGTATTGCCCGTATTTACAGATTGGGACAAGAAAATCCGGTGCAGATAATCAACATGGTGTCACGTGACACCATAGAAGAAAGAATGTTAGCCACACTTCGCTTCAAATCTAACCTTGCCGCTGGAATACTTGATGGAGGAGAAGACGCAGTGTTCATCGACAATAACAAATTTGGCAAAATTATCGACATGGTGGAAGGCATCGTAGAAGAAGAGAACTCTGAAAACTTCGAGAACTCTGAAAACTTCGAGAACTCCGAGAACTCCGAGAACCCTGAAATCTCTGAGAACTCCAAGAACCCTGAGAACTCCGAGAACCCTGAAATCTCTGAGAACTCCAAGAACCCTGAGAACTCCGAGAACCCTGAGAACCCTGAGAACTCCGAGAACCCTGAGAAAAGCAAATCACCCTCTTCTACCACAAAGGTTAATAATTTCCTATCATCGAGCTTGAATTTCTTCGGCTCTTTAGCATCCGTGCTTCGCGAATCCGATGGTGCGAAAGCAATCACCGACGCCCTCGTAAAGGAAGACCCTGAAACAGGGCAAGCTTCTCTAAACATCCCCGTTCCCGACAAAAAGACGGTAGAAACTCTTTTCACCGCCATTGCCACCCTGCTCAATAAACAATGACACACAATAACCGATAATAGACCAATTAATAAATAATGAGCTTACGTAAACTTAGAGTAACCCTCGCCATCATATTCATCATATGCGTCACGCTGCTTTTCCTGGACTTCACAGGTACTGTGCACACATGGCTCGGATGGATGGCCAAAATCCAATTCCTTCCGGCATTACTTGCCTTCAACTTCGGAGTGTTAGTATTCCTTGTAGCATTGACCTTACTCTTCGGCCGTGCTTTCTGCTCTGTGATTTGTCCCCTCGGCGTGATGCAGGACTTTTTCGGATGGGCGGGAAAGAAAGCTCAGAAAAACCGTTATAGTTATTCTCCAGCTAAGAATATATTGCGATATACTATGCTTGGCATAGTTATTATAGCTTTTATACTCGGTTTAGGATACATTGTGGCTCTATTCGCTCCTTACAGCGCATACGGCCGCATCGTGCATAGCCTGCTTGTCCCTATTTGGCAATTCGGCAATAATCTCCTTGCTCAATGGGCTGAGGCTCACGATAGTTACGCATTTTACACAGTTGACGTGTGGGTGCGTGGCGGTGTCACTTTCAGTGTGGCCGTCATAACTATCATCACTCTTGCCATCCTCGCATGGCGAAATGGCCGTACTTATTGCAACACAATCTGTCCGGTGGGCACGGTGCTTGGTTTCCTTTCACGTTTCTCGCTTCTACGCCCGGTTATCGACACTTCGAAATGTAACAGTTGCGGTCTTTGCGCTCGTAATTGCAAAGCTGCATGCATCAATAGCAAAGCTCATGATATTGACTATTCTCGATGTGTGGCGTGCATGGATTGTATCGGTAAATGCCACAAAGGAGCAATCACCTACACCTACCACCGTCAAATGAGCAGTAAAATGGATTCTTACAACATAGCTTCGGAAACCACGGATACATCTCGCCGGCAATTCCTCTCCGCTTCTGCCATATTAGCTTCAACAGCAGTGCTTAAAGCTCAGGATAAAACGGTGGATGGCGGCCTTGTAGCAATTGAGGACAAGAAGATACCTTCACGAAACACTCCGATCGTGCCTCCCGGAGCTATCAGTCTCCGTCATCTCACTTCTCATTGCACGGCATGTCAGCTCTGCGTGTCTGTATGTCCCAACGAGGTATTACGTCCGTCGACCGACCTTTCACGGCTCATGCAGCCCGAATCTTCTTACGAACGCGGCTACTGCCGTCCGGAATGTACAAAATGTTCTGACGTGTGTCCTGCAGGTGCAATAATGAATATTACTACCGCTGATAAATCTGCTATTCAGATTGGTCATGCAGTATGGGTTAAGGAGAATTGCATACCCTTAACCGAAGGGGTGGAATGTGGCAATTGCGAACGTCACTGCCCGGTAGGAGCCATCATCATGGTAGCTTCCGACAAGAACAATCATGAATCGCCAAAGATTCCGGTGGTAAACGAGGCTGTATGTATAGGATGTGGCGCTTGTGAGAATCTTTGCCCCTCGCGCCCATTCAGTGCCATATATGTCGAAGGCAACAAAGTTCATATTAACATCTAATCTCCTTACTCTATTACAATGAAAATTGAAAACAACATAACTCGCCGAGAATTTCTAACTCGCATCGGGGTTGGTACTGCTGCCGCATCGGCTACTGCACTGATAGGCTGCGATTCTAAGAAAAATCCGGTAACTTCACCTAACGGTTCTACCGCCTTGGGTGAGATTCCAACGGACCAGATGACCTATCGAATTAGTCCGAGAACCGGGGAAAAGGTGTCACTGTTAGGCTACGGTTGTATGCGTTGGCCGCAACATCCAGAAGGTACCGAACACGTCGGCGAACTCGACCAGGAGGCCATCAACGAGCTCGTGGACTACGCAATAGCCCACGGCGTCAACTATTTCGACACATCTCCAGCCTACTGCAAGGGACGCTCTGAGGAAGTAACCGGTATAGCCTTAAAGCGACATCCTCGAGAGAAGTATCTCATCGCCACTAAGTTGTCAAATTTTGCGCCACAAACATGGAGTAGAGAAGCATCAATGAAAATGTACAACGACTCGTTCAAGTATCTCCAAGTTGATTACATCGACTATCTCTTGCTCCATGGCATCGGCATGGGCGATGATGGCATGGAAACTTTCAAGAAAAGATATATTGACAACGGAATGCTCGATTTCCTCTTGAAGGAACGTGAAGCCGGTCGCATCAGGAATCTCGGTTTCTCATATCACGGCGATATAAAAGTATTTGACTATCTCCTTGAGAATCACGATAAATACCAATGGGATTTCGTACAGATTCAGCTCAATTACCTCGACTGGCATCATGCCAAGGAACTGAACAAACGCAACACCGATGCTGAGTATCTTTACAATGAGCTCGCTAAGCGCGACATTCCGGCAGTAATCATGGAGCCTCTGCTCGGTGGACGACTTGCCAATGTGCCCAACCACATTGTGGAACGTCTCAAACAACAGGAACCGGAACGCAGCGTAGCTTCCTGGGCTTTCCGTTATGCCGGTACTTTCCCTAAGGTGCTCACCGTGCTAAGCGGTATGACATACATGGAACATCTACAAGACAACCTACGATCTTACTGTCCACTGAAACCGCTATCCAACGATGACATAGATTATCTCTATGAAACGGCAAATCTGATGGTGCAGTATCCTACAATCCCATGCAATGACTGCAAATACTGCATGCCGTGCCCATATGGACTTGATATTCCAGCTATACTGCTGCATTATAATAAGTGTGTCAATCAAGGTAATGTACCTGAGAGCAAGCAGTCGCTCAACTATCGCGAGGCTCGCCGAGCTTTCCTCATAGGCTACGACCGAAGCGTACCCAAACTACGGCAAGCGTGTCACTGCATAGGCTGCCGCCGTTGTGTGCCACACTGCCCTCAGAATATCAATATCCCCAAGCAACTTCACCGCATCGACCAATTCGTTGAACAACTAAAGCAAGACAAACTTTAATGCACATCTAAACCACTATACTACGATGATACTCACCCTTGTAACGCTCGTTGTAGCCGCTATCTTTTTCGCAATAGGGAAAATTCGCTCTGACGTAGTCGCACTGATAGCCCTAATGGTCCTGGTGTGCGGTGGGGTACTTGATGTGTCGGAAGCTTTTTCCGGATTTTCAAATTCCATCGTGATAATGATGGCGGGATTGTTTGTAGTAGGAGCGGCCGTTTTCAATTCCGGTCTTGCAAAAATGATTGGTGCCAAATTATCCGGATTAGGAGGCAATAACCCCACGCGCCTATTCCTTGTAGTGGTTATCGCAACCGGACTAATAGGAGGATTTGTGAGCAATACCGGCACAGTAGCTCTCATGCTCCCCATTGTTGTTTCGATGGCTGCATCCACAAGCGTGTCTACATCTCGCCTCCTCATGCCAATCGCTTTTGCATCGAGTATCGGGGGTATGCTGACTTTGATAGGAACACCGCCCAACCTTGTGATTGCTGAAGTATGGGAGGAGTCGGGTGGCACACCTCTGACTATGTTCTCGTTTCTTCCCACAGGCATCATATGTCTCGGCATCGGCACTATGCTTTTAATTCCTTTGAGCAAATGGCTTGTGAAGAAAAAAGACAGTCAGAATTCTCCATCCGACTCTAAGGAACGGACGCTTGGCCGATTGGTGGAAGAATACCATCTTAATGAGGATTTATGGCGACTTGAAGTGCCTAAATCCTCACCTATCAACGGTCTGACTTTAGGCGCTCTATCCCTACGCTCCAATTACGGTCTCGATGTGCTCGAACTACGTGTGGCTAAGGGTTCCGGAATTTTGAAAAGTGTGACTCAGGAAGCGCCTACAGCAAAATCTACGGTTGATTCCGGCGATTCTATTTTCGTAAGAGGGTCTATGGAAGGTGTTGAGAAATTTGCCAATGATTATGGTCTTGTATTAGACACAGAGCCGGAGGACACACGTAAAAACCTGCGTTTCTATGACATAGGGCTTGCTGAAATTATACCTATGCCCAATTCCACATTGCTCAAAGGGACAATAGCCGACCTTGACTTCAGAAATCGTTTTAACCTCAATATATTAGGAGTAAGGCGTGGACGTGAATTCCTCACAAAAGATCTAAAGGACCTTACTTTGCAACGTAACGATGTGCTTTTAGTGCAGGGTACTTGGAATGACATATCCCGATTGAGCGTGGCCTCTTCAAGATGGGTGGTGCTCGGTCAGCCCCAAAATCTCGCCAATAAAGTCACACTCGATTATAAGGCACCACTCGTAGCGTTCATAATGCTGGCGATGATTGTCGGACTCGTAATTGATTCTATTCCCTCCGTAATCGCTGTTACAATAGCAGCCCTCCTAATGGTGCTGTGCGGTTGTTTCAGGACTGTAGCCGATGCTTATAAGACCATAAATTGGGAGTCGATAGTGCTGATTGCCGCAATGATGCCAATGAGCCTCGCTCTTGAAAAGACCGGTGTCGACCGATTGTTCTCCTCAACTCTTGTAGGCTTGTTCGGAGCCATGGGACCACATGTTCTTATGGCAAGTATATATATGGCAACATCAGTCATGACACTGTTCATATCCAATACGGCCACCGCTGTGCTCATGGCTCCGATAGCCATGCAGAGTGCCATATCCTTTGGTGTTAGTCCCCTGCCTTTTCTGTTTGCGGTAAGCTTTGGCGCTTCTCTCTGTTTTGCATCCCCTTTCTCAACACCTCCGAATGCTCTTGTAATGACAGCCGGAGGATACACATTCGGCGATTATTTCAAAGTCGGTGGACTATTGCAATTGGTTATGGGAATAATAATGATATTCCTCATACCGCTGGTATTCCCATTCTAAAGAATCATTTCAAAAATCAGTATAATCATATCACCTATGCGACTCTCCATATCAGCATTAATCCATACCTTACTCTTCCTTATAATCGTCTCAGTTCCGGCTATCGGTTCTGAAACACAATGGCGACACCTTAGCACTGAAGATGGTCTTTATTCCAATGACATTCTAAATGTCACTATGGATGAAGAAGGGATTATATGGATTGCGACACGCTATGGATTATCAATGTTCAACGGCTCCCGAGTAACCACCTTGCTTCCTCTCTCAGGCCACACCAAGCCAAAGCTCTACAATAACGTACTTTCAGTCGTGCCGGGCAATAATGGCAAAATATATTTCATCACAAATATTGCATTAGGATATTACGACAAACAGATTGGAAAATTTAAAGCCGTAGAAAATTTAGAAAGTAATTCCTTTAAGGAGATTTACCTCACCAGGTCAGGTGAGTTGCTTGTAGCTTGCGACAATCGCATGGTTAGCTACAATCCGAAAACAGCTGAATTAACTACTATTCTTGACGATAAGGATGGTTCGCTTGGCTTAGCCACTACCAATTCTATTTTTCAGGACAAAGTGGGACAAATTTGGATTGGAGTAAACGGCGGACTTCTCCGATATTCACCTCATGATGCAAACGTGTATCGATGTAATGTGCCCGATGGACTATCAGCTGTTAAATGTATTTATCAAGATTCTCATGATTGGATATTAATAGGAACCTATTCATCAGGTATTTATAGAGTTATATCCCCATACTCCACTTCTGAATGTAGACTTGAACGATTAGTCCCTGATAAGATTACCAATGAATTCCGTGTTTTGGCATTTGGCGAAACAGCTGACCCTGATGAATTGCTTCTTGCGACAAATATGGGATTGTTTTCCTGCGACCTCAATAACCTAAACGATATAAGCAAAATTGATAACTTTGAAGATAATCACATTGCGAATATATGGACAAATGATGGGATAATATGGATCTCAACCTCCGAGGATGGTATCTATTTCTGTGATACCACACAGGAACTGACAATAGGCAACACTTCTCGTCCCTCCTTGCCATCCGACTTCGGGGCCGCTTTAACAGTTTACGAAGATAAAAATGGCACTCTGTGGACCAGTAGCACCACCTACCCTCTTATGAGCAATGAAGCCAATTCTGATAAATGGATTGACCATCGCAATAGCAGTATTTCTCCCCTATCATCCATCCCTTCTACATTTTCTATCACAGAAGATATGAAAGGTAACTACTACCTCGGTTCAAATGCCGGCGGTTTGCGTATATACTCACCGGTTAATAACACCCTTAGAATCCTTAAAAGCCATAATTCCAAAGCAGTGCCTAACAATCATGTGATGCGCCTTTTCACTGATAGTAAGGGTAATGTTTGGATAGGAACGATGAGCGGTGTAGGAGTAGTAACTCACGATGGTCGTGAACTCACAATCACTAATATTGGTGACGTAATGGGATTCTGTGAAAAGGATGGTAAAATCTATGTGGCAACTCTTAATGACGGCATTTTCTACTTAGCGATTGATAATCTAATCCGGGAAGAGATTTCTGCTGATAGTTTCAGGCTTACACTTCCTGATGGATTTCAGCCGGTCATTCTTGCTATCGCCTCTTCTAAGAATTACCCCGGCATATACATTGGTACTGAGGATGAAGGCCTTTGGATATATAATCCGGAAAATGGGTCATTCAATATCATCGACCATGTGACTAATTATGGTTTCGGCCTTATTTCTTTGATAAACGAAGACTCCAATGGTACCATTTGGGTGGCCACCAATCACGGTTTATTCAGAATTAACCCTGATAACACTAACGAACGCTCTGTATTCACCACAAGAAACGGGCTGAAAAGTGACTATTTCTTCTACAATGGAATGGCCTCTGATTCCACACTCGTCCTTCCAACTCGCTTCGGTTTTGAAATAATTGACATCTCTAACTTGCAAACCGACTCCACAGACATGAAAAACGATTCGATGTTCGGATTTACTGACATTCATTTCAACAACCAATCTTACAGCGAATTGCCCCTCAACGACCGTTTATCTATCAGTGGTGACACTATCCCGATATATAGTAGTGAAATTAAAATATCTAACCGGCTCAACAATTTCAGCATAGAGTTTGCTGACTTCAATTATAAAAATTCGGAAAACGCATCATTCGTCTACAAGCTTGACGGTTATGACAAAGAATGGCAGCATACCCTCCCGGGTCATAACTATGCAACATATACTCGTATGACACCGGGTAGATACACCTTCCGGCTGCGCATCGACAATGGTGACTCATCGATAAGAGGTGAAGAAAAGACTCTTAATCTTGTAATATTACCCCCCTGGTATCTGTCGACCTTTGCAAAAATCATTTACGCTTTGCTGATTTTGGCCGCACTGGGATTGATGTTACTTTGGGTGCGCCGGCGTGAACACCGTAAAAACGAATTGTGGGCTATCGAGCAAGAAAAGAAAAATTTGGAAGAACTCAACCGTACTAAGCTGCGATTTTTCACCAATGTAACCCACGAACTCCTTACCCCTCTCACCGTTATCTCAGCTTCTATCGCAGAATTACGCTCAAAGGAAAGCGACACTGAACAGTTGACTCATGTCGCTGAAATCAACGTGGCCAAACTGGTTCGACTTCTTCGCCAAATTCTTGAATTCCGTAAAGCTGAAAATGACAATCTAAAACTTCGCGTAAGCTACGGGGATATTGGAACATTCATCGAAAATACCATTGAGGCATTACGACCCATCACAATAAAGAAATCTATGACTCTCTTACTCCAGCTTCCACATCAGAGAGTGATGGGCTATTTCGATTCCGACAAGCTTGACAAGATTCTTTATAACCTTATTTCCAATGCGGCAAAATATTCGGATGTTGACGGCACAATCTATGTCGAAGGGTCACTGACCGATGACCGCTCTCACTTTGTCATAAAAGTTTCTGATACAGGAAAAGGTATCCCGGCAGCAAAACTGACCACCCTTTTCAGCAGATTCTACGACGGCGACTACCGTGAACACAATACCACCGGAACCGGAATCGGACTTTCCCTTACACGCGACCTCGTTAACCTCTCTCACGGCACTATATCCGTTGATAGCGAGGAGGGTAAAGGAACTTGTTTCACAGTCACTCTCCCAATTAACGAATCTTTCTTCAATCCGGATGAAATAATTATTAACCAAGAGCAGCCATCTGAAAATGAAGAAACTAATTCCAACTTCATAGAGGACAGTGTAAATGTTGATTCATCCGAAATTTCTGCTCAATCAGAACAGGAACGCCACCGCATTCTCATAATCGAGGATAATGAAGATCTCCTCTTTGTAATGAAACAGATTCTAAGCAGCAAATATATTGTTGAAACTTCAATCTCCGGAAATGAAGGATTGCAGAAAGCCCTTGAAAATCCACCGGCGGCTGTGATTACCGATCTTACTCTTCCCGATATCGACGGTTTGGAAATCGTAAAAAGGTTACGCAACGATAAACGCACTTCAGCCCTCCCGATTATCGTCCTCACCGCTCGCCGTCAAAATGAGGACCGGACCGAAAGCTATTCTGCAGGGGCTGATGTATACCTCCCAAAACCTTTTGACCCGGCTGCATTGACAGCCTGCATTGCGACCCAGATCGCAACTCGAAAACAAGTGAAAAAAGCTGAGGATGGCCAATTGGTAATCGACCTGAAGAAACTTGATTACCAACCCAGCGATGTCAAATTCCTCAAACTTGCTGCTGATGTGGTCGAAAGGAACTTGGATAAAACTGAATTCGACATTCCGACTTTTGCCCAAGAAGTTGGACTGTCTCAGACTCATCTATTCCGTAAACTCAAAGAGCTTACCGATATGTCTCCAACTCACTTCATCCGCTCAACCCGATTGCATGCAGCCAAGAGGATGCTTGACCAGCATAACGATATCCGTATAAACGAACTCGCTTATATGGTTGGGTTCAGTGACTCACGCTATTTCGGAATAAGCTTCAAAAAAGAATTCGGAGTCACACCTTTGGAGTATAAGAACAACATACGAAACAAAAATCAATCTGAAGATTAATGGCATAACGTACAAAATATAATTCATTGATATACTGACGATTTATATATTAATGTAATATTTACTAACATAAAAAGATTGATAAATCCACTTCTCAAAAGGCAAATTATTCTGCTAATAAACCTTTTTGGAAAATAGCTTAACATCGATGATAATAACTGCTGGTAACTTTGTCACAGCAAATAAACCAAGTTATTAACTTTAATCGATGTTCATGAAAACTAAACCAATCTGCCTGTCATTATTGGTTGCAATGATGTCATTAGGTCCTTGGGGTGCGACGGAAGTTTTCGCCCAGTCATCCCCCAGTGGTACAGTAAGCCAAAAAGTAACTGTGAAAGGTACGGTACTTGATTCTGAAGGCGAGCCTTTAATCGGTGCCGTTGTGATGGTCAAAGGTTCATCGTTAGGTGTCTCAACCGATATCGACGGACAATTCACTCTCAACAATGTTCCTGCCAATGCTACATTGTCTGTAAGCTATGTAGGCTGCAAGACTCAATCAATTAGCCTTGATGGTCGCACTAATGTAAATGTGGTTCTCGAATCAAGTGCTACAAGCCTTGATGAAGTTGTGGTGATCGGTTACGGCACCATTAATAAAAAGGAAGTGACAAGTGCTGTGTCACACGTCTCAAACAAGGATATGCTTCAGATTGGCACAGGTAATCCCGCAATGCAAATCCAAGGTAAAGTCCCTGGCCTTTCTGTCGAAAGTTCCACCGCAGCCGACCCTAATGCAGGTGTAAGTATGCAGATTCGCGGTGTTACCTCTCGTAATGCTGGTCTTGGCCCGTTGGTTGTCATCGATGGTGTCCCCGGTGGTAGCCTCGATAACATTAATGAGAATGACATTGAGTCTATCGATGTGCTTAAGGATGGTGCCGCCTCTGCTATTTATGGTACTCGCGGTTCTAATGGCGTTGTCGTAATAACAACCAAGAAGGGCGCTAATGATGGTAGCGTTCATACCACCTATTCAGGCTTTGTGAATATCGCTGACCCCATTCATGAACTCGAAGTCCTTTCAGCCGATCAGTTCCGCCAGCATCAGCGCGGTGAGGACTACGGTGCTGACACTGACTGGTTCAAGGAAATCACTCGCACCGCTGTTTCTCACAGTCACACACTCTCTATCTCAGGAGGCACAGGTCGCACAAATTATCGTGCAACCGTTGATTACAAGGACACTCAAGGTGTTGACCTTCGTGCTGACCGCAAGCAGCTCGGCGCTCGTATGACAATTAATCACACCGGCAAGGATGATCTTTACAAGATTATTCTCAACGTAGCTCCTCGTAATGTTAAATACAACAATTCTGATTACGATGCTTTCCGTGAAGCCCTTATGATTAATCCTACTATCCCGGTGATGGATAGCAGCACTCCCGGTAAGTACACCTATATTACTGCCTACGCTACCAATAACCCCGTTGAGCGCATGAAACTTGAGAAAAACGGAGGGGAACGCACTTTCCTCAACTGGGACGGTACTTTCAAACTCAACCTCTTCCCGGCCCTTTGCAAGGATAAGCGTCACACCCTTAACACTCAGATAACTCTCGCTCAGCAGATTATACAGAATGATTATTCATGGTATCGTCCGTCAACCTCTACTGTTGCCGAAGAGTCAGGTTTTGATGGTGAGGCTAAACGTTCCTACGACAAGAATAAGCAAGAATCTCTTGAATGGCTTGTTAACTACGGTTTCCGCAACGATAAGCATAACCTCACTCTCATGGCAGGCTACTCCTACCAGTATTTCGTAAACAGTGGTGTAAGCGGCGAGAACAAAGACTTCGCATCCGATCTTCTTGGTGCTGATAATCTTGGCGCAGGTGCATACATGGGCGCTGCTACAGGTCGCAAGGGTATGGCTTCTTATAAGAATGACTCAAAACTAATCGCATTCTTCGGCCGTCTCACTTACAATTTCCTTGACCGCTACTTCCTCACTGCTTCTCTCCGCCACGAAGGTTCTTCTAAATTCGGTTCCAACAGAAAGTGGGGTAACTTCCCTGCTGTTTCAGCCGGCTGGCGAATCAGCGAGGAGAATTTCCTCCGCGATGTTGAATGGCTCAGCGACCTTAAGATTCGCGGTGACTACGGTGAAACAGGCAACCAGGATTTCGCAAGCTACCAGTCTCTTGCCACCATGGCTTCTTATGACCTTATCCTCTACAAAGGTCAGTTGATTCAGGGCTGGGGTATCAATACCAATCCTAACAACGACCTCAAATGGGAAAAGGGTAAGAACTGGAACATAGGCGTTGATTTCAGCTTGTTCAATTACACTCTCGAAGGTTCAATTAACTACTATAACCGCAAGCAGAGCGACCTTCTCGGCTCTTACTCAGTTCCGGTTCCACCGAACGTAATCGCTAACTCCTACGTTAACGTTGGTACTATGAAGAACACCGGCGTTGAAATCGACCTACAGTGGAATGCCGTTAAGACTAAAAATTTTGACTACTCCGTTGGCTTCGTTGGTTCAACTTCTGATAATAAATTCGTATCGTTCTCCAACCAGATGTACGAGGGGCAGAAGTTCTACTGGATGAGTGGATTCCCCACCTACCCCGGTAATCCCGGCTCTGTTCAACGTATCGAAGAAGGTGAACGTGTTGGTAACTTCTATACCTTTGAATACGCTGGTGTGGATGAAGCCGGTAACTGGCTTGTTTACAATAAAGATGGTGAAATGATTCCCGTATCAAAGGGCACAGATGCTGACAAGAAAGTTGTTGGCAACGGTCTTCCCAAATTCACAGCATCATTGACTAATAAATTCCGTTACCGCCACTTCGACCTCACCCTTTACTTCCGCGGTGCTTTCGGATATCAGATTTACGATGCACAGGATCTTTACTACGGTGTGATGGGGGCTGCTCCGGGCACCAATGTACTCCAGTCAGCATATAAAGAGAACGCACATATTACAGAGGGCAAGAACGTTCACAGCAGTTATTTCGTGCATGATGGTGATTATGTGAAGTTAGATGTCGCTACACTCGGTTACACATGGGACATAAATAGATACATAAATAAAATTCGATTCTACTTCACCGGTCGCAATCTATTCTCCATCCGCAGCTACAGTCGCGGTCTCGACCCGGACGCTTACTGCGTGAACGGTCTGCAGCCCGGTATCCCGACAAGCAAAACCGGATACTATCCTTCAACTCGCCAGTATCTCATAGGCGTTCAAATCGATTTTTAAAGATTAACTTTACAACCATTTAGCATGAAAAAGCTTATATTTCGCAATATATTGGCAGCTGTTGCGCTCGTCGCTTCCGCAAGCTGCACCGACCTCAGCGAGACGACTTATGATATTATCCCTCAGGACGGTTTCTATAAAACAAAGGAGAATGTAATTCAAGGATTCCTTCGTCCTTTCGGCCACGCTTATTGGTTGAACACTCAAGGTCTTTACTGGGTAGGTGAACTTTCTGCTGACCATTACATGACAGTTCAACGTGAGGAGCACTGGTACAACGGTGGCGAATTCTGCCGCTATCACTACCACACTTGGACCATCGATGACGGTTTCGTGCGTTGGACATGGGATGACACTTACCGCGGTATCGGACTTTGCAACTCAAGTATCGCCGACCTTAGCAAAATCGATGCTCAAAGTCTTGGTCTGACTCAGGCCGAAATCGATGATTTCATCGCACAAACTCGTGTGCTCCGTGCTTGGATGTATATGACTATATATGACCTTTACCACAATATCCCCATCGTTACTGACTATCCGGCCGCGGGTCTCCCCTCTCAGGCCACACCAAAGGAAACTTTCAATTTCCTTGAGACAGAACTTCTTGAGGCTCTCCCAAAACTCAATGCTAAGCAGGGTGCCAACGGGAATGGTGCTGACCAAGGTCTTTGGACTAAGGGTGCTTGTGCAGCTCTCCTCGCTCGTCTGTACATGAACGCAAGTTGGTGGATCGATGAGAACAAGGAGCAGGAAGCTGCAAAATACTGCGAGGCTATCATCAATGGTGAATATGGTTTCTACGAACCTGATTCACGCTGGGACGCTCCATTTGATTGGGACAACGTGACTTCTAATGAGGTTCTCTACGGTTTCCCCTCTTCTTTCGGTGGCATGCACTGGGTATACGGTACTGAAATGTTCTGGCAAGTTGCTCCGTTCCTTTCTCCCAAGTATTTCGGTTTCACTGACTGGGGTAACTGCAATCCTAAATACGCTCTACAGCCGGGTCTTGACCTTGATGGTAAGGAATATGAGTTTGAACTTGGCAAACCGGTACGTAAGTTCATGAAGTATCCCGATGACGTTCGTCTAAAGAAATACAAAAATCTTGGCAATAGCAAGCGTGAAGGTATGTTCTTATTCGGCTATCTTCCTTATGAAGAGAATGGCGTGACTAAACATGTCACCTCTGATAATGGCGCTTATGAGCTTTATATCCGTGACCAGGTGGGTGTGTTCCGTGACACTGACCCTTCAAGCCCGTCTCCCAAACCTTCAAACGGGGCTGTTACCACTGAGTCAAAGATGACTACCGGTGACCAGAATTCAGGATGGTGCATCATCAAGTACCCATTCTACCCATCTGATGACCCTAACAAAATCGAGTCTGACTATGCTATGCTTCGTCTTCCGGAGGTAATATATTACCTCGCTGAAATTCGCTTCCATCAGGGTAATAAAGCTGAGGCTGAGCGTCTACTCAACACCGTGAGAAAACGCAACTATCCCGCAGGCTCTCCAAGCCTTTATCCTGAGGATGGTAGTGTAATCACTGAGCAGGAACTCCTCGATGAATGGGGTCGTGAATTCCTCGCCGAAGGTCTACGTCGCCAACAGCTTTGCCGCTTCGGTCTCTATAACACTGGCCGTTGGTGGGATAAAGAACCTGATGCCGATAATCACACAATGTGGTTACCGCTCTCACGCACCACTCTTAACACCAATCCAAATCTTAAACAGAACCCCGGATACCCAAGTATCTAAAAGCATTTTTATTAGATTTTTTCATGTAATAGCATCAAGTTTTTGTAATGGTAATCTTCTGAGGTAAATTAGGTTCAGTTTTTGTTACTACTTGGTATGGGCTTTGCCGTTGGCAAAAAAATCCTATCGGCAAAGCCTATTATTAAATTAATTTGTATCTTTACATCAGAAAAAGATAACTTCATTGCGTTGAACATACTTTTCACATGAAGAATCATAAATAACCAATCTCTATAACATTAACATTCTGATGAATAAAATAATATTAACTACCGCTTTGGCGAGTATAATGTGTGGTTCGGTAATGGCTCAGACTTTCAATCATTACTCCACTACTGATACCAACCGCTGGAATGAGTCAAAAACAGTGGTCAAAGCATCCAAAGAACCCGCAGTTTCTGACGTGGTGAAAATTAACGCTGATGAACCGATAGTGACTTTCCGACGCTGGGGCACCACATTCAATGAACAGGACTGGCGTGCTCTTTGTATGCTCTCTCGCCACGAGCAGGATGAGATTCTAAGCCGCGCCTTCGCCCCTGACGGTGAACTCGGTTTCTCAATGGGACGCATATCAATGAATGCCAATGATTATGCACTCGAATGGTATTCTTGCAGTGATGTGCAGGGGGATTTCGACCTCAAACACTTCAATATCGAGCGTGATAAGCTTACAATCATCCCCTATATCCGCGCCGCTCAGAAATACTGCCCCGACATGACTTTCTGGATGTCTCCTTGGAGTCCTCCGGCTTGGATGAAAGCTAACAACCACTATGCAGTGCAGAGCAATCGCTACAATGATATGGATCCCAAAATGGATAATTTGCTCTTTGGCGACGGTGACCGTTCGGACAACGAACAAGTCAACCCCGACAAGCGACTCTTCCCGCGCCGACTTGCCGTGCAGAGCTATTTCATTCAGGACCCGCGCTATCTCCAATGCTATGCCGACATGTTCTGCAAATTTATCGACCTTTACAAAGAACAGGGTGTCAACATCGGAATGGTGATGTACCAAAACGAAGCTTACAGTTACACCCCATATCCCGGGTGTCCGTGGGTGTCCGACGATATTATCCGATTCAATATCGAATACCTGTCCCCTACCCTCGCCGCAAAAAATCCCGATGTGGAACTTTGTCTCGGAACATTTAACACCAACCGCTATGACCACGTGAAGGGGCTCCTCTCCGATGCTCGTATGAAAGACAATATCAAGGGTATAGGTTTCCAGTGGGAGGGCGGTCAAATCCTTCCTCGCATACGCCAAGAATATCCGGATTATCGCTACATCAGCACCGAAAGCGAATGTGGCAACGGCAATATGGACTGGAAGGCCGGGGAACATACTTTCCATCTAATCAACCACTACATCGGTAACGGTTGCTCCGAATACAACAACTGGAATCTCATCCTTCCCGACAAGGGCGAAAGCCGCTGGGGATGGAAACAAAATGCCCTCGTAAAAGTAAACTCTGCCGATCGTTCCTACGAATATGTGCCTGAATGGTATGCCTATCGCCATTACAGTAATTTCATCAAGGAAGGTGCCAAGATTATCGGTTTCAGACCCACAGGTGAAAAGAAGACTCCCGTGCTCGTTGCCATGACCCCCGAAGGGAAATATGTGGTAGTAGCCGGTAATATGAACGACGATGAGATAAATGTGAGCGTTGAACTTAACGGCAAATACCTAAACGCCACCCTCGCACCTCATTCATTCAATAGCTTCGTACAGAAATAAACCATTCATACAGAGGCGGACGCAAGCATCAAAATCAACGTCAAAAGATAAGAAATATCTCACTTTGCTTCGCGTCCACCTCTCTTAATATCTAAGTCATGCGAAAATTTCTTGCTTCAATCGCTGCTCTTTTAGCCATCAGTATTCTGACAGTATCAGCATCCTCCCCAAAAGTCCCTGAAGAGAAGGATATGGGAGCGTATCTCTTCACTTTCTTCAACGATTCGACTCATTCGCTTTTCATGGCAACAAGCCATGACGGTTATGAATTCACCGCTGTAAATGACGGAAATCCGGTAATAGCGGGTGATACCATCGCCGAACAGCATGGTATCCGCGACCCGCACATTTTCCGCGGCCCGGATGGCGCGTTTTACCTTTCAATGACCGATCTCCACATCTTCGGCCAGCAAAAGGGATTCCGTGACACTGAATGGGAGCGTGACGGCAAGAAATATGGATGGGGCAACAACCGCGGCATAATCCTGATGAAGAGTTACGACCTGATTAACTGGACTCGTTCACTCGTGAGAATCGACAAAGCATTTCCGGAGGAATTTGGCGATATCTGCTGCTTCTGGGCTCCGGAGACATCCTACGATGACAAGGCTGGCAAATTGATGCTCTATTTCACCATCCGTCGTGACATGAAGGACCACACCAACGTGTATTGGGCATACGTTGATGATGATTACACCCATCTAACTTCTGTGCCCAAATTGCTGTTTGAACACCCAGACAGCACAATTCCCGTGCTTGATGCCGACATTTGCCCTATGCCCGACGGCGGTTACTTTATGACCTACGTGGCTCAGGAGAATCCTGCCGGAATTCGCTACATGACATCCAACGAAATCAACAAAAACTACACTCAGTCATTTAATCAACAGATTGACACTGAGAGTCGCGGTTGCGAGGCCCCCAACACATGGAAACGTATCGGCGAAGACAAATGGGTAGTGATGTACGACATCTACGGTATCCGCCCTCACAACTTCGGGTTCATCGAAACCTCTGATTTCAAAACTTTCACTCCTCTCGGACGTTTCAACGAAGGTAAAATGAAAGCCACTAACTTCCGTAGCCCTAAGCATGGCTCGGTAATCCAAATAACACCCGAAGAAGCTACTCGGCTCGAACGCCACTGGTCAAAATAATAAGCTATAAAATAACCACAACCAATGTCCAAGAGCGACATCGGTTGTGGTTTTCTTATTGATTCGTTATTGCATATTGCGACATAATTATCATAATCACCATCATCAATCTTCCATCGATACCAACTTCATCATCATAATAATCGGGTAATTCACGGAACTGTTCCCGCAGCAAATTCAATATATTTGCCTTCCATTTTTTCACCGTGATCTCAGCCACCGAAAGCCTCTCAGCTATCTCCGCAGTTTTCAATCCCTCAAAGTAGCTTAGCCTTAACAATTCACGATATTTCTCAGGCAATGAATCAATTGCCGAATAAAGCATATCCATAGTTTCCTGCTCAAGCATCGCCACATCATGACCCGGAATTTCCTCCTCTATTGCCCCACTGTCAAGATAATTTGCCCTCGAATTATCCTTCCGAAGCAAAGCGATGGTATTGTGGTATATACATTTTAATATATACGAATACCACGCCATTGATGTTTTAAACTCGTGACGATTTGTGTAAGAACTCATTACTGCATCCTGCACACAATCCTCGGCAAGGTACGACAATTCATCCCCGAGCTGACGAGAGGCATACACGAGCAATCCGGGATACAGATTTTCATAAAACGGATTAACATCACCCGCTATGAATTTACCATATATATAGTTGTAGTCATACACCTTGCAAAAGTAAATAATTTAAAGCTAAATTCAAACGTTAAACTACATTTTGCTAAAAAAATTGAAAATTTTCTGAAAATTTGATATACTTTTCTCCACCCTTCCCCTTTTACCAGTATAAGCAAATGAAAATGGAATCAGTAAGATTACTATTATATCGCCTATCATTAGGGAAATGTTCACCCAAGGAACGAGCAGCTTTGGAGGAATGGGCAGGGAACGACGCTGAGCGACGTGCCTTGATTGAGCGTCTTTCCGACCCTGATTATGTGGCCCGTCAGATTTTGCGTCGCTCTCTCGTGGCTGTCGAACGCCCGAAAAATGATATGAAGATGCGCATCTCTGCCATACGTCATGCCACCTGGCGCAAATATGCTGCCGCTGCCGCTATTATTATAGTTTTGCTTTCTGCAGGATTTTTCCTCTTCAGTAATAAAACCGTCAGCTCACCCGACCAATTCATGGCCCTCAGAGAGCTCGTCGATTCTATCGACACAAATAATGAGCAACAAGAGATACGCCCCGGTTCCACCAAGGCCCGTCTGATTACCAACACCGGTGCGATATACCGCCTAACTGCAGACGACACATTAAATATAAAAAAAGAACCGGATATCCCATCCTCCTTCTCCTCCCAATCTTCACACGACCTTTGCATCGACGTGCCGCGTGGTGGTGAATTCAAAATCACACTTGAGGATAGCACTGAGGTCTGGCTCAATTCCGAATCAATGCTCATCTATCCGGAAGCCTTCCAGTCAAGCGAACGAAGGGTTAAACTCTCCGGAGAGGCTTATTTCAGCGTAAAGAAGGACACTAATCGTCCATTCTTCGTCGAAACTGACAAACAAGTAGTGAAAGTTTACGGAACTCTCTTCAATATCCGCGCATACAGCGATGACCCTTACATCTACACCACTCTCGAAAAAGGTTCAATATCCATATCTCGCATTGAGAATCCATCGGGAGAGGTGCTTATTTCACCGGGACATCAAGCACTTTTCAACCGCAAAGATATGAAAGTAGACATGCGTGTCGTCGACCCAAAAGCAATAACCGGGTGGCGTCATGGACGATTCGTCTTCGAGGAGCAACCATTAGCAAATATTATGCGCGACCTTTGCCGATGGTATGATTTCAAATATGAATTCACCGACGAAGGCTTGAAGGACACCGTGTTCATGGGAAGCATCCCTCGATACTCTGATTTCAAAACCGTCATGGCAATCCTTGAAAAATGCGGTGGTCTCCGGTTCTCAGTCAACGGCAACAAAGTAACAATATCGCCACAATAGATAACTATAATAACGAAAGTTTCTTTACATATCAAATAACCAATTGCTTATCACATTATTAATTAATTTCTACACAATGAAAAAAGTACTTATGGTCCTCATTCTGGCCGTGTCGATGCTCATACCTCTTGAGTGTTATGCCCGCACCTACAACGCCCAGTTTGACAAAGCTAATCCTGAAGAGGTCATAAAGACTCTCAAGCAGGAGACTGGACTCGAATTTGTCTACAAGAAGGATATCCTTAAACACGCAAAGTCGCCGGTCACTTGTAATTATACCGGCTTGACACTCGACCAGTTGCTTAACCGTGTGATTTCCATCAATATGTTCCTCGATTATGAGGTAGTTGATAAAAGCGTCATCCTCAAGACCCCCAACATGAATGTTGATTACGTTCAAGGCACAATTAAGGGTATCGTTTACGACCTTGAAGAGAATGAGCCTCTCGCCGGTGCAACAATCATGATTGACGGCACAACTAACGTAACTGTGTCGGACATTGATGGTCATTTCACTATTAAAGATGTTAACGCCCTCAACCCCATCGTGACATGTCTTTTCGTGGGCATGAAACCGGCTTCTGTAAAAGTAACCCCAAAAAATCAAAATAACATTCGCTTCGACCTCGAAACTCATGCCACAATGATGAGCGAAGTCGTAGTGACCGGTTATGCCGATGTCAGCAAGGAGAAAATGACCGGTGCTACCGCAACCATCAGCGCTGACAAACTCGATGAACGTTACACCCTTAACCTCCTCGATAACCTCGAAGGCCGCGTGGCTGGTCTCTCTACCTACGGCGGCAAACCCATCATCCGTGGTGTGGGTACTTTGAACGGCTCTACTTCTCCCCTTCTCGTTGTCGACGGCCTCCCAATCGAAGGAGACATTGAGGACCTCAACCCCTACGACATCGAAAGCGTAAACGTGCTTAAGGATGCTGCCGCTTCCGCTATCTATGGTGCACGCGCTGCTAACGGTATCATCGTTGTTACCACAAAGAGCGCAAAGAAGAAAGGTAAAATCGACATTGACTTCTCAGCCAATCTCACATGGTATGAAAAGAAGAACATGGACTACCATGACAATTTCTACATGAATCCCGAGGAACAGATAGCTGCGGAAAGTAATTGGCTTGAATACTATTTCTTCACTGAGGACGGTAACAAAAATAATCCCACCACTAACATCATGATGGAACAGATGTATATCGATGGTGGTTATCTCAACCCTACCCCTCTTGAATACGCCTATCTCCAACTGGCTTCGGGTCAAATCACTCGTGATGAACTTAACCGCCAAATTGAGCAATTTAAAGGTAATAACTATGCTCAGGAATATGCCGACGCCTTATACCGTCGTCAAGTAATCCAGCAATACAACCTCGCTCTTCGCAGTGCATCTGAAAATTCGCGTAACAATATCGTAATCAACTATAAGAAAGACAATTCCGGCATAATCAACCACAAGTATGACTGGCTAAACATTTCGTATAAAGGCAGCTACGATGTGGCTAAATGGTTGACTGCGACACTATCTATCAACTCTATCATTTCCGACTCTCGCGAATTCGGTAATGACTATAGCACTTGCTCCAGCAGCCCATGGAAGTTCACTTCCTACATGCCTTTCTATAACGAGGATGGCACCCGCTACCGCAACTACGGTTGGTATTGCGGTAATAGATTCACTCTCGAAGCACCTGCTTTCCATGACCTTGGCGAAGACCCGGTAGAAGAAATGTACAACAACACCCTCACCACCCACCGCCAGGACATGCGCTATCATGCCGACCTCCTTTTCAAAATCATTCCCGGTCTCACTGCTAATGCCCAGTTCATCTATGAGACCACAATGACCAACTCAAAGCAATATGCCAATGAACAGAGCCACGCTTCACGTGTGTTACGAAACGCCTTCACCGTAAGCGATGGCAAAGGCGGCTACAAGTACCTCACCCCAGAGTCTGGCGGTTTCCTTCAGACCACACAACGTAACGGCAACTATTGGACCGCTCGTGGCCAATTGAACTACTCTCGCACCTTCGGCAAACATGACATCGCAGCCATTGCCGGTTTTGAGTTCCGTGAAACAAAAATCAAAGGCACAAAGGCTCTCGCCCTTGGTTATGACGAACAGCTTCAGTCAAGTTCTACTCATACCATAGATTTCGGCACATTGAGCTTAATGAACTATAACCCTGACTACATGTCATTTATGGGAGGTTTCCCCTCTAATCAATTTGCATTCGTGCCATATCTTCAGGATGGGATGGGAATTGTGCCGGAGGTTCACCACCGTTACGGTTCCGGATACGCTAACGCGACTTACACATACGACGAAAAATATAATATCTTTGGCTCTTTCCGTAAGGACTATGCTGACGTGTTTGGTCTTAACTCTGAATTCCGCGGCAAGCCGTTATGGTCAGTTGGTGCAGGCTGGAATATTCACAACGAGGAATTTGCCCGAGAATTCACACCTTGGCTCAGTTTCTTGAAGCTTCGATTCTCCTATGGTGTGACAGGTAACATCTTCCAAGGTGCAACTTCTGTGATGACCGCCTCCGCCGGTGACATTAATGAGTACACCAACCAGCCATTCGGTTCAGTGACCTCGCCCGCTAACCCTGATTTACGCTGGGAGCAGAACCGCACCACTAACGTAGGTCTCGATTTCAGTTTCTTCAACTATCGTCTACGCGGTTCGTTTGATTTCTACAACAAAGTTGGTAAGGATATTTTCAATAATCTCAACCTTGATCCGACTTCCGGTTTCTCCTCAATCGTCGCTAATGCGGCTTCAATCAAAAACACCGGTATTGAACTCGTGGCTTCCTACGACTGGTTTATCCCCAGAGCACGTCGTGATTTCTCATGGACCACCAGCCTGACCTTCTCTTATAATAAAAATGAAGTTACTGATGTGGAAAATGACGCCACCAGGGCCTACCAGTTGATTTCTACTCCATATAAGGTGGGGTACCCTGTTAATGCCCTTTGGAGCTACCGATTCGCCGGCATTTCTGACATTGAAGGTCAGCAGGGTATGACTCTTTTTTACGATGAGAATGGTGGTAAAACAACTACAGTGTCTAACCGTAGCGTTGAATGCCTTGAATTTTCGGGACAGTCTGACCCGAAATACATCATCGGCATGGACAACACATGGAAATGGAACGGCATAAGCCTTGGTGTGGTTCTCGCTTACTATGGTGGCCACAAGATGCGTGCTCTACCTTTTGCTGAAACTTTCGCCGGATCATATAGCGCTCCTATGAAACTTTATTTTAAAGATTCTTGGACTCCCGATAACCAGACCGACATCCCCGGCAAGGACCAATATGCCACTATATCTTCAAGTTCTCAGACCACCTACGCTAACCGAAGCGTTCACAACGCATCATTCCTCAAAATCCGTAACATCACTCTCGGTTACACAGTGCCTGAAGCTTGGACTCGCCGATTTGGAGTCAATCTGATGACTTTCCGTTTCCAAGTGACCAACCCGAAAGCTATCTGGACTGCCAACGACCTCGGCGTTGACCCCGAAACTCTCGGTATCCGCAATCCGTCTTCCTACATGGTAGGTCTAAATCTTAACCTATAAACATTTAGAAATGAATATTAGAATGAATTCAAAATATTTCATCGGCCTGATGGTCACATCAGCAATGACTATGACCTCTTGCTCCGATTTTACCGAGATTGACGCTAAAGGTAACAACCTGCTCTCTTCGGTTAGCGACCTTGAACTCCTCCTCAACGCTCCTGCCGGATATGATTATGACCATGGTATAAGCATGGGCTGTGATGACATGTCAGACATTTGCAACGATTACCTTTATTCATATTCCTTGATTTCCACATCGATTAACGTTGCTGTTCCTACGGCAAAGTCTATCCGTTGGACTTGGGATAATGAAAAATGGGTGGCAAATATGCCCGAACTTTTAAAAACCGATGACTGGTACAACGGCTGCTACTACTACGTAGGTCGTATCTCCAACCCCATCATCAGCAAAATTGACAATGCTACCGGCGATGAAAGTAAAAAAGCAGCCATTAAAGCTGAAGCATACGTTGTCCGTGCTTACTATCACTGGCTCGCTCTCCAAAAATTTGCTCCCGCTTACAATCCCGCTAACGCATCCTCTACCATCGCTCTCAGCTATTTTACAGAGGATATGGATATCAAGACCCCCTCGGCTCCTGTAACGATGGAAGAGTTCTATACCAAACTCAATGCCGACCTTGACGCAGCTATTGCTCTTGATGCCCTTCCTGACATTGCTATCAACCAGACTCGCTTTAGCCGTGCTGCCATGTATGCAGTTAAAGCTATCGTACTAATGTCTATGCAGAAATATGAAGAGGCCGCCTCTTACGCCGATAAAGCTCTCGCAGCTAACAGTGCCGTGACTGACTACAATAGCCTTTTGACTAATTCTCAGATTCGCAAGACTGATGATTCTCCATTGGAGGACTATCCGGTGTTCAATCGTCCTCGTATGGCTTGTGATGAGGATTATTACACAATGTACGGCACATTAATTAGCTCATGTATAACCCCATATGCTCAATCATTTATCGAACCTGGACACATTTATATGTGGTACCTTGACAACTCTGCCCGCGGCCGCGATGAATCTGAGAGAGACCGTCTGTCAATTAAACGTCTCGGTGATCCCGGCTATATCATGACATCAGGTAGCAATAGCTATTGGTTCCCTCCTTTTGGTCTTCGCTCTACCCAAATGTATTTCATCAAAGCTGAAAACGCTATCCGTAAAGGAAATTATGATGAGGCTATGGGCTATCTCGACATAGTCCGCGTTAAGAGAATTCGTCCCGACATGTACACCGCTCTCCAGGGCAATGTAAACGATAAGGATTCTGCCATCAGGTATCTCAAAATGTCTTATCAGTCAGAAGGTCTGTTCTCTATATGGAATTATGTCAACCGCAAGCGTTGGAATGTCCAAGATTCCGATTGGCAGGAGACAATCACACGCACCCTTGCCGGACGCACGATGACTCTCTCTCCCGACTCTAAGCTCTGGGTGTTCCCTATTCCCCAAAACGTAATTAATAATAATCCTAATTTTAAGCCTTTCTTAAACGATTGATAGAGAGTGGCGCATCTTCTCTGTCGGGCTGGTGCGCCCTCCTCTTCTCTCTTAGGACATCACTAACAACTAATTAAAATTAACATATTAATAATGAGACTTTTTCCAATCATTTCTCTCGGAGTTCTCGCTGCTTTAGCAGCATGTAACTCTCGTCCCGTTAACCAGTATGATGTTAAGGGCACAATCGATGGTGCTGACGGTCAGACTATCTATCTTTCTTACGCTGTAGGTGATTCCGGTGTAACTGATAGCGCAGTTATTACAAACGGCACATTCGCGTTCACCGGCAATATCGATATACCCACACGTGCAACCCTCTACACCGGTACTCTACAGTGGGGTAGCAAAACCTATGCACCCTTTTACCTCGAACCCTCTGAAATCTCAATCTCCGGTCTCACTGCCGATGACTTCTCTAATGTAGCTGTGTCAGGTTCTAAAACTCAAGCTGAAGTCGATAGCTACGAGAAGACCATTGAACCCATCTCTACCCAGCTTAGGGCTCTTAACGATTCTATTCAGAATGCCGATGAATCTTCCCGCGCAGCTTTCTCAGCTCAACGCGATTCTTTAGTTAAACTCTACACCGCAGCTACTGACGAGTTTATCAAGAACAATCCGGGGTCATACTACACCGCCGACCTCCTCAACATGCGTACAGGTCAAATGAGCCTTGAAGAAATGAAGAATGCCTACGCCGCCCTCACTCCCGAAGTTCAGGCCGCTGCCACTGAGGTCGCTTCTGAAATTAAAGCTCTCGAAGCAGTTCAGCCTGGCATGCCCGCTCCCGACTTGATTGGTACAAACCCTGATGGCAAGGAAATTAAATTGAGCGACCTCAAAGGTAAAGTTGTTCTCGTTGACTTCTGGGCTACTTGGTGTGGTCCTTGCCGTGCGGCTCTTCCCCATGTCAAGGAGCTTTACAATAAGTATCACGACAAAGGTTTCGAAGTGTTCTGCGTTGGTGATGATGACTCTAAGCCCGAAAAGTGGAAAGAGGTAATCGTCGAGGAAGGCATGGAAAATTACTATAACATACTCCGCGGTCTCAAAACCATAAAGGACGCACAAGGTCAGTTAACCGGCTATGACAAATCAAACGACCAAAGCGACAAATATGCCGTGCATTATCTTCCCACCAAATATCTCATCGCTGCCGATGGCACAATCATTGGTAAGATGGATAAAAACGAAGACCTTGACAAGAAACTCGAAGAAATTTTTAAGTAATCCTTTTGCTTATACCTACCGCAGTTCATAAAAAGAAGTCGCCCCCAATTTGCATAAGTTACAATAAAGCATTAACTTTGGGGGCTATTTCTTTTGGCATTCTTAATAATTAACTTTTCGCATCTCCCCACAATTATCACTAAAGAAACCAATCAATGAAAACAAAAATTTTTATCGGTCTTGGAGCAATGGCTCTCATTGCGTCTTGCTCTTCAAAACCCTCTACTGAATATACTATCAATGGTACGACCGACGCTGCCGATGGCGAAACCGTTTACTTGATGTACCGTCTTTCCGCTGACTCTACTGTCAATGACAGTGCTGTAGTAGCCAACGGTACTTTCTCTTTTGCCGGAAACATCGAAATTCCAAAGTCAGCATATATCAGCCTTGGCAAACGGCAAAATGCCAATGAGAAAGTACGTCAGATGATGATTGAACCCGGTGTGATTACCGTGGCTCTCACAGGCGATAGTTACCAGAATGCTGAAGTCACCGGCTCTCCCCTCACTCAGCAGATGGACTCTATAACTGCAATCGAAGCTGCCGCTTACGAAACAATTCGTCCATATTACGCTATCTACGATTCTATCCAGAAGGATTCTGTAGCTCTCGCTGAGTTCAATGCAAAGTATGACGCCGCCATGAATGAGGTAAAGGATGCCAAAATCAACTTTATGAAGACTCACCCCAATTCTTACTATTCACCCGTGATCATGGGCATGGCTAAAATGGATCTCTCACTTGATGAACTCAAGGAGATTTACAATAGCTGGGCTCCGGAAATTCAGGCCGCTGACCAGGCAACTGCAAAGTATATCAGCGCGCTCGAATCAATCCAGCCCGGCTCACCCGCTCCTGAAATCACCGGTAAGGACCAAAATGGCAATGACATTACCCTTTCAGGATTGAAAGGCAAAGTTGTTCTTCTCGACTTCTGGGCAACATGGTGTGGTCCCTGCCGCGCTTCTCTTCCCCACGTTAAGGAAGTTTATGAGAAATATAATAACAAGGGGCTCGAAGTCCTCTGCGTATCTCTTGACCGCGATGAAAACGCTTGGAAGGATTATATCTCTAACAGCGGCATGGGTATGGAAAAATATGCCCATGTTTACGATGAACCTGTAAACAACGCCGACAATTATGCCGTGATGTACATCCCCTCCAAGTTCATTGTCGATGCTGAAGGCAACATGGTGGGCCGTTTCGATGATGAAAAGGAACTTGACGCTAAACTCGCTGAACTCCTTGAAAAATAACACCGGGAATATACCATTAAGTCCGGCAATGCCCCCGGCATATTGCCGGACTTTTCATCGATGATTTGATTGTCTAATTAAAATCACCATATTATCATGAAAAAGAGATTATTTCTCTTAACATCACTTATTCTACTCACCGTTTGCGCCGCTGTCGCCCAGATAATGAATCCGGTTAGTTGGTCGGCTAAAATAAACATGACAGGCGACAACACTGGTGAAGTGGTACTCAATGCAGCAATTGAACCGGGATGGCACATGTATTCCAACGATGTGGACCCCAACGCAGGGCCTCAGCCTCTCGATGTTACATTCCCAACCCTCGACGGTGTTACTCTCGATGGCAAAATCAACCCTTCAAAAGCCCCTCATCGCCAGTTCGACGATCTCTTCGGCGCGGAACTCGCATGGTGGACAGGTAGTGTGACTATTACTCAGAAGTTTACAGCGACAAAACCCGATTTTAAAATCGGTGTTGAAATTGTCAATTCGGCTTGCAACGATGAGAACTGCGTGCCTCCATCACGCTCTGAGTTCACTCTTACCGGCAAAGCCAAAGTAGCAGCCTCCGCAGCTCCACAATCGACAGAGACAGTCGTCGCAAATGTTGATGCAGCTAACGATGACCCAACTTCTGCCACTGAATCATCGGCACTTACAACTGCTATCGACAGCACAACTACTAATGGCGTTGCCTCAGTGAGCCAAGGCAACCTTTGGGCACCCGTGACCTACGATGAAGAGAGTGCAGCTGAGGATTTCTCTACCACTTCTCTCTGGTACATCTTCTTCACCTGCTTCCTCGGTGGTCTTGTGGCTCTGTTCACACCGTGTGTATGGCCGATGATACCTATGACTGTAAGCTTCTTCTTGAAAAAAGGTAAAGACCGCGCTAAGTCAATTAAGGATGCTTGCATCTACGGGTTGTCTATTATTATAATATATGTGGCTCTCGGTCTGCTTATCACAGGCTTATTTGGCGCAAGCTCGCTCAATGCGCTCTCCACATCTGCCACCTGCAACATTATTTTCTTCCTTCTCCTTGTTGTCTTTGCCATCTCTTTCTTCGGCGCTTTTGACATAAAGCTCCCCTCTTCGTGGGCTAATAAGATGGATGCCACAGCTGAGCGCACCACAGGCCTTCTCTCTATTTTCTTTATGGCATTCACCCTTACATTGGTGTCATTCTCATGCACTGGTCCCATCATAGGCACTCTTCTTGTAGAAGCGGCCTCAATGGGCAACCTTTGGGGTCCGGCAATCGGTATGCTTGGATTCTCGACAGCACTCGCACTGCCGTTTATGCTCTTTGCAATGTTCCCCACAATGCTCCAATCTGCTCCTCGCTCCGGCGGCTGGATGAACACCTTGAAAGTTGTGCTCGGTTTCGTGGAACTCGCCCTCTCTCTCAAGTTCCTTTCAGTAGCCGATTTGGCATACGGATGGCACATCCTCGACCGCGAGGCTTTCTTGGCTCTTTGGATTGTGATGTTTGCCCTTCTCGGTATATACCTGTTGGGGAAATTTAACTTCTCTCACTACGGCCCGGCCGATAGTAGCATCGGGGTGGTTCGTTTCTTCCTTGCACTCGCATCCCTTTCATTCACCGTTTATCTGATTCCCGGACTTTGGGGCGCTCCTCTCAAGGGAGTCAGCGCATTTGTTCCACCTCTGTTCACACAGGATTTTAATCTATATGGTGACGGTTTTAAGGAATATGATGACTATGAAGAGGGTATGAAAATCGCAGCTGAAAGCGGCAAACCGGTCCTTATCGATTTCTCGGGATTTGGATGTGTCAATTGCCGAAAGATGGAGGGGGCTGTACTCGATGAGGCCAACGTTAAAGCGATGATTGAGGACAATTTCGTAGTTATCAAGCTAATGGTTGACGAAAAAGCTAAGCTGCCTCAGCCTATGGAAGTGGAAGAATACGGCAAAAAAGTAACTCTTCGCACTTATGGTGACAAATGGAGCTATCTGCAGCGTTACAAATTCAACGCCAATGCACAACCATACTACGTAATTCTCAACAACTCCGGAAAACTCCTCTCTGGTCCATTCTCTTACGACGAGAATATCCCGCGCTTCACCAAGTTCCTCGAAAAAGGAATCAAAGATTACAAAAAATAAGCAACAATTATCAAAAGTCCCTTTTTTAGTAGTCACTACTATAATTGATATACACATAGGTAAACACATATCACAGCCTCTTCCCGGACACTATTATTTTTTAATAATCACTCACCGGGAAGAGGCTTTTTTCTTCATTCAATCTGCCGCTATATAGAATCACCCACGGAAAGTCCACACAAAATTTTTCACATCAAAGTGTTAAAACTATGATATTTTCATCATCCAATCTTAGAAAATCCAATAAAAATACTTAACTTTGTGCAAAATTTCATAAACGCTTGGTCCATGAACAGTCATCACTTATTTCTGATACATTCATGGATTTTTATGTGTTCAACTATTTAGCGGAAGTCTAACAACAACAACTACCTCCTCATAAATACCAGAAAATATAACACAATCAAATTATTAACTAATCAGTCATTATTATGATTAAGAGACTCATTCTCTTAGCCGGAGCTTTCTGGCTGGCATGTGCGGCTGCTATGGCTGCACCGGATGATATTAAATGTAGTGGCGTGATTGTCGGTGAAGACGGTGAACCTATCATTGGCGCCACCGTTACCGTGCCCGGTACTAAGGCCGTGGCTGTAACCGATATCGACGGCCGTTTTGTGATTAACGCCCCGAAAGGGAAGGAAATCCACATCAACTACATTGGATACTCTCCCTTAAATCTAAAGGCAGCCTCTAATTTGGGCGAAATCAAAATGGACATGGAGACTCAAATGCTCCAAGATGTCGTTGTTACCCA
Organism: Duncaniella sp.; assembly: GCA_023664955.1. GTDB lineage: Bacteria > Bacteroidota > Bacteroidia > Bacteroidales > Muribaculaceae > Duncaniella. Next base: position 4,780 of record JAMPEV010000004.1, on the reverse strand, counting down.
GTCTATCGCCCGCACTCGTCAGACCCCGGTGGCTGTTTCAGCCGTCGATGCTGCAACTATCGACCTGAAACTTGGTAACCAGGAACTTCCTGAAGTCCTTAAAACAACCCCTGGCGTTTGGGCTACTAAGGATGGTGGCGGTTTCGGTGACGCTAAAATCAACATCCGCGGTTTCAAGTCCTCCAACACTGCTACAATGGTTAACGGTGTGCCCGTCAACGATATGGAGTGGGGTGGCATTTACTGGTCTAACTGGTCAGGTCTTGGAGATGTTACATCTTCAATGCAAGTGCAAAGAGGTCTTGGCGCCACAATCATCTCCGCTCCTTCGTTCGGTGGTACTATCAATATGATTACTAAAGGATTGGATGCTAAGAAAGGCGGTACTTTGTGGTACGGTCTCGGTAATGACAATTCTATGAACTACGGTATCTCATTCTCTACCGGTCTGATGAAAAACGGTTGGGCTATGACTTTCCTCGGTTCACGCAAAACCGGCGACGGTTACATCCAGGGTGCTAAGTACAAAGCATTCAGCTACTTCTTCAACATCTCTAAGCGTATCAACGAAACTAACCAAATTTCATTAACCGTGACAGGTGCCCCCCAGACTCACTGGAAACGCAGCTCTCAGGACGGTCTTACCGTTCAGGGATGGCAGGATGTGGCCAACTTCATGCCAAAGGGAGAAGCCTATCGCTACAACCCCACCTACGGTTTCGGTCTCAACGGTGAAGAAAAATCTTCTCAGTACAACGTATACAACAAACCTGTAGCAATGCTTAACCACGTATGGCAAATCAGCCACAAGTCTTCACTTTCTTCTGTAATATACGCTTCTCTCGGTTCAGGTTACGGCTCAAGCGGTCAAGCTGCCACAAGCAGCATGCGTAACTACTGGTACGGCGCATCTAACGGTAATCTTAACTGGAATACCGTTGAAAGCAACGGGGTAACTTACAGCCTCCGTCACAAAAACGGCATGTTCGCTTATGACCAGATTCAGCTCATGAACCAAAACAGTCTTACCGGTGCTCAGATGGTCATGTCTAACTCTGTCAACAATCACCGTTGGTTTGGCGGCATCACCAACTACAAGAACGAATTAACTGACAACCTAACAGTTACAGGTGGTATCGATGTACGTTACTACTACGGCATGCACACCAATGAGATTTCTGACCTCTACAATGGTGAATACTTCATCGATATCAACCGTGCCGCTTCTAATAACCTCCGCACCTTCGCTAACGAAGCTGACAAGATTGCTTATCAGAACCAAAAACTTGGTGTAGGCGACGTAGTTTACCGTGACTGGGATAGCCGTATCTGGCAGGAAGGCGTATATGCTCAGGCTGAGTACAACATGTTTGACAAGAAACTCAACCTCGTACTCGCTGGTGCAATGAACCTCAACACTTACACTCGTTACGAGCACTTCTACTATGATGAGAAAGATAGCAAGTCTCCCACCAAGAACTTCTTCGCTGGAAACATCAAGGGTGGTGCAAACTATAATATCGACCGCCACAACAACGTGTTCGTAAACGGTGGTTACATCACTCGCGCACCATATCTCCAGTATGGCGTGTTCGTTTCACCGGCCAACTCTAATGCCATCAACCCTAACCCACGCAACGAAAAGGTCGGCGCATTTGAATTCGGATATGAATTCCACTCACCGACTTTCACAGCTCAGTTAAACGGTTACTACACCATGTGGATGGACCGTACCCTAATCTCCACCGGTACTCTCCAATATGACAACGACCGTTACACCGCAACAATGAACGGTGTTGACTCTCGCTACATGGGCGTAGAATTGAACTTCGTATACAAACCCACCCGTTGGTTTGAACTATCAGGTATGTTCTCATACGCTGACAATACATGGCAGAACGACCCCGTTGGTTACTTCTACAACAGTCAGGGTCAGGCTCTTTCAAGCCTTGGCGATCGCAACCAACCAGCCACTACCACTACCCCCTTGGCTTCTGACCACCTCTTCGCTACTATTGACCAGAAAGGTGTAAAGGTCGGTGGTTCGGCTCAACTCACCGGCGCACTCGGCGTTCAATTCCGTCCCTTCAGCGGTTTCCGCGTAGGTGCCGACTGGACTTGCAATGCTCGCAACTTCAGCGACTTCTCACTCACCAACAATAGCAGCGTTTCACTCACCCCGGGTCAGACCCTCAAGATCGAGGAACCGTGGAGAATCCCATTCGGAAACCAGCTCGACCTTAACGCAAGCTATAACTTCCCTATCACCGACGGCGTTCGTGCCACTTTCTCTGCCAACGTTTACAATGTGTTCAACAACTACTACATCATGGACGCTTACAGCGATTACAGCAGCCCCGGTACATGGCAAACCGCTTACCGTATCTTCTACAGCTACGGAAGAACATTCAGCCTACGTTGCAAACTCTATTTTTAATTAAGCACCCAAGTCATACATATATAATATGAATAAGAATATTCTAAACGCACTCTTGGCCGGCTCATTCACCCTTGCGCTGGTAAGTTGCGGCGAAAATACATGGAATGACCATTATCTTGATGGTTTTGAAGGAGGGGTGGACTATAATAGCTCAGAAGAAGGCTCTTACACTCTGACCGAGTCTGACTATTCATCTATCGCTTCTTTGATGACCGGCAAGGCCACCACTGACGAGCAGAAGGCTGCCGCTAAAGCTATCGGCACTAACCACTACTTCGACAAGACTGGTCCATTCCCCGCAAGTGTCGCTCTCCCCGCTTTCTTTGAAACTTCTGATTTCCCCTACTATCTCGCTTCCAACGGCTCTACCGTTGACGTTGTATACGCTGAAGCTGCTGAAGTTCCCGCCGAGCTCACTGCTCTCGCTGCTTCTCTTGCTTACACTGTCAGCACCGACAACTACAAGGCCGTATGGGAAAGCGACGAGGATTACATTAAGGCTTTCGCTCCCGTTAATCCCGCTTCTAAATACCTCCCCGGCATACTCACTGAGGCCCTTCCCGATGCTGCTGAAGGCAATTACGCTGTGGTAACTTACGATGAAGCTTCTACCAACCCTGTGTTCAACAAGGCTGACGACGCTCCCAAGGTATACATCAACGAACCATTCACTGAAAGCATGGGTGACTTCACCATGGAGAATGTGCTCCTCCCCACCGGCTCAACCTACGTCTGGAGCTTCGATACTCGCGGCTACATGAAGGCTTCCGGCTATGTAAGCGGTAAAAACTGCGATAGCGAAGGCTGGCTCATTTCACCAGAGGTTAACCTTTCCGCCAATGCAAACGCTGTGCTCACTTATGAGCAGGCATGGAATTACTTCACAAGCGTTGACGTGGCTAAGGAAGAAGCTACCGTTAGCGTTCGTGAAAAGGGTGGAAAGTGGGTACAACTAACAGTGCCCACCGTTCCTGAAAAGATGGGTTGGACTTTCGTTAACTCAGGCAACATCGACCTTTCTGCCTATAATGGCAAAACTATTCAAATCGGTTTCTGCTATAAAAGCACAGCCACAAAGGCCGGCACTCTCGAAGTTAGAAACGTAGTGCTCCAGGATGGTGCCAACGTGGCAGCACGCAGCCGCTCTCTCGCCGCTGAAGTCCCCAGCGAAAGCAAAAACGCTGTCTACTATTTCGATGGAAAGGCTTGGTCGCTGGCTGAAGGTGTCGCTGTTCTTAACCCCGCTGATTACACTGCAATGGGCGTTAGCAACAACAAGCTCGTTGACCCCGAAATCTTCATCCCCATGTATTTGAAGACTAAACTCCCCTATGCTCAGAGCGGCGACCAGGAATACGTCGTTTACAACAAGAACAAAGCCGACCTATTCGTGTTCGACGGAGTTAACTGGGCTCTCAACAATAACGGACTTGAAACAGTCACAGGTCGCTTCGCTAAAGCAAACGGTGCCTGGAAGTTCTCTAAGTATATCGGCAAAGCTACCTTCTCAGCTTTTGAAATGGATCAGATCGAACTTGACCGCAGCTACTTGATGGTTTCAGGCAACATTTGCGCTACAGTTATTGACAAGAACAGCAATTACGGCTACCTTCTCACAACCCCTGTTACCATTTCCGGAACAAGCATCGTGATGAAGTCAGATGCCAACGCATTCCTCTTCGCTTCATCCGCTACCATCGATGGCACTGTGATTAAAGCTCCGGAAGGCAAATTCCTCATCAAGGATTCCTATGACCGTTACCTATATCGTTCAGGTACCTACTCAAGTGCCAACGTTTCTAAGACTCCGGCTGTTGATGGTGGTCAAATCAAGGACGCATACCTTTGGACCGCTACACGCAACGCTGACGGAACTTGGGCCATCACTTGCGACCTTGGCGATGGCAACGTTCGATCTTTCTACTACTCTTCAAGCTATAGCAACTTCGCAGTTTACGCCTCAGCAAGTGCTACTGACGTATTCCCTACCCTATTCCAGCTCGACAACTAATAGCTTGATTAATCTATTGACTAATTAATCCATTAGTCATAACCACGGAGGCCTTGTCACCGACACGGCCTCCTTTTATTCTATATAACTCTTTTACATCTATCCTGAAGTGCTTAATATTTACATATCATCACAGTTCTCAGTAAAACAACCAACAATCTTTTCTACATCCACCCATAATCCGATTCATAACTCTTCTCTTTGAAGTTTAGGATAGTGTGCTGTTTAACTTTAAAATACAATAAGAGACCGAATATTAATATTCGGTCTCTTATTAGTGACTCCTACAGGATTCAAACCTGTAACCTTCTGATCCGTAGTCAGATGCT
>JAMPEV010000003.1 GCA_023664955.1 Duncaniella sp. | reverse complement strand
TCGTTATCGTTACCACCAAGACCGGTAAGGCTGGTCAGTTCTCATTGAACTACTCTGGTTCAGTGACATGGCAGAAGCTCGTTGACCGCAGCAAAGCAGTCAGCGCAGCCGACTTCATTGAATATCGTCGTTGGGCAGCATACAACAGCGATCCTGTTAAGTATGCCGATCCCCGCAACCCGACCCGCGAAAGCGATGATCTCCTTTGGGGTTCAATCGACGATATCACCTCTTACAACAACATCATGAACGGATGGAGCTCAGGTCGTTGGAATCCGGATGATGTTATTGACTATGACTGGACTGGCCAAGCTCTACGCACAGGATTTATGCACGAACACACCATCAGCGCATCAGGTGGTACTGAAAAGATGAACGCATTCGGTTCATTCGGTTACCTCAGCAACGAGGGTACCCAGCACGGTCAGGAATACAACCGTTACACCGCACGTGTAGGTATGAACATCACCCCGGTTAAGTGGATGACCATCTCAATGTCAATGAACGCTTCTCGTGAATACCAGGATTATGGTATGTCAAGCACCTTCGCACCTTCAAGCACCAACTCAGCAGGTGCTATCTACGACCTCTACAAGAAGAGCTACCGCTATGCACAGCCCTACGACGTAGACGGCAACCGCATCCTCTACCCCGGTGGTGACAACCAGTGCTACAACCCAATCGACGAGTGGGAACACAACATCTCACAGCGTGAGACTTACCGTGTGCTCGGTTCATTCTCAGCTCAGCTCCACCTCGGCGAAATTTGGGCTCCTCTCAAGGGTCTTGAATACAAGATCGCTTTCGGTCCTGACTACCGTAACTTCCGTCAAGGTGACTACATCGATGCTCAGTCAGCTTACAAGTGGATGAGCGGTGCTAATAACCAGGCCCGTTGGCAACAACGCCGTGACTTCTCTTGGACTCTCGATAACATGATCACTTACAACAACACCTTCAATAAGGTACACAACGTAGGTGTAACCCTCCTCCAGACTGCTTCAAAGTGGAACTACGAGACAGCTTCTATGTCACTCAGCCGTCTTGAGCAGGATATGTACAAGTGGAACGCAATGGGCTCTCTCGACATCACCGACAAGGAAAATGGCGCAGGCATGAGCACAGGCCTCAACGAACGTCAGCTCGAATCATACATGATCCGTGTTAACTACGGCTTCAACGACCGCTACTTGTTGACAGCATCAGGTCGTTGGGACGGTGCATCACAGCTCTCAGCAGGTCGCAAGTGGGCGTTCTTCCCCTCTATGTCACTCGGTTGGAGAATCCAGCAGGAAGACTTCCTTAATGACGTGGCATGGTTGACCAATTTGAAGATCCGTGCCGGTGTTGGTACAACTGGTAACTCAGCTATCTCACCCTACTCTACCCTTGGTCAGATCCAGTCATTCTATGTTCCTACATCTGACGGCTATGACAAAGCTTACACCTTGAACGACCCTGCATTCGTTAAGGATGTATTGGTAATGGCTAACACCGAGGTAGGTTGGGAAAAGACTACTCAGTGGAACTTCGGTATCGACTACGGTTTCCTCAACAACCGCATCAACGGTAGCCTGGAAGTTTACTTCTCAAAGACTAACGACCTCCTCCTCAACATGTCAGTGCCCACCGTTACCGGTTACGCCTCAACAATCGCTAACATCGGTAAGACCTCTAACAAGGGTGTCGAAATAACCATCAACGCTAACCCCGTTGTAACCCGTGACTTCAACTGGGACACTTCATTCAACATGGGCTGGCAGAAGGACCGCATCGACGAACTTGCTAACGGTAAGGAAGATGACGTTGCCAACAAATGGTTCATCGGTGAGCAGATCGGTGTTTACTATGACTATACTACTGACGGCCTATGGCAGGACACTCCCGAGGACCTTGCTGAAATGGCTAAGTGGAAAGAAACCAGCGGTTACAACTTCTCAGCTGGTATGGCACGTCCTCACGATATGAACGGCGACTACAAGATGGACGACGAAGACCGCGTTATCGTAGGTCACAAACGTCCGGCAGTAACCGCAGGTTGGACCAACACATTCAACTACAAGGGCATCGAACTCAGCTTCCAGATGTATGGTCGCTTCAACTACACCGTACAGTACGCTCAGCACCTCAACGGTTTCGGCAACATCGGAACAGCTGTTGATTACTGGACTCCCGACAACACCGGTGCAGAACACATCAAGCCTATCCTTACTTCAGTACAGACAGGCTGTATCGACCAGTTCGCAGGTCAGCTCGGCTACCAGAAGGGTAACTTCATCCGTATGCGTAACATCTCTCTCGGTTACAACCTCCCCACCAAGCTCATCCAAAAGGCCACACTTAAGAGCTTGAAGGTTTACGGCCAGGTTATCAATCCATTTGATATCCATCAGTCAGTTAACGGAATCGACCTTGACACCGGTGCATCTTACTACAACCGTAGCTGGGTACTCGGTCTTGAAGTTGGTTTCTAATTTTGACACCTTAAATAATTAAATAATACAATAATGAAATTCAACAAATATATTGCGGCAGGTGTGCTCGCCGCTATGACCGGTGCCGGATTCTCATCATGCTCAAGCGACTTCCTTGATGAGAACATGACCACCGGTTACACGACACAATATTTTGAGACCCCGGAAGGTATCCAGGCACTTACCCTCTCACTCTACGGTCACATCCGTTGGATTGGCGGTTATGAGGGTCAAGGTTACTACCAAATGATGGGTGGTACTGACGAATGGGCTATCGGTACTGACATGGCTAACGAAATGTGGCTTACATACGACGTGCGTATGGCTCCCACCTGGGTGACAGTCAACGGTAACACCGGTACCAACACTTCAATCTGGGATGAAGTTTACTATGGAATTTCATCAGCCAACGTGATCATCAAATCAGCTGACAAGATTGCTGACGAAGCAACTCGCAACGCAGCTCTCGCTCAGGCTTACTTCCTCCGCGGTTTCAACTTCTATCAGTTGACCACTCACTTCGGACACTGCGTGCTCCAGACAGAGCCAGCATCAGGCGTGGTTCGTACTTTCAAACTCACCACACCCCAAGAATGTTGGGAACAAGTTATCTCTGACTTCCGCATGGCCTTTGAACTCTTCGATGGTGAAAAGAACGACCTCGCAGGCAAGCCCCTCAGCTGGACTAAAGCTACAGCCGGTCACTTCCTTGCTAAAGCACTCCTCTTCGCCGCTTCTGAGCGCAACGATGATTGGAATGCTTCAGTTAAGCAAGCATATCTTCAGGAAGCTCTCGAAGCTGCCAACTATACCATCAGCGCTCGTTCACTCGAAAGCGACGTAATCGACCTCTATGGCAACTGGACAGGCGTTAACTGCGACCTTGAAAAGAGCAACGAAATTCTTATGGCAGGTGGTCAGGATGAGAATTTCTCAGGCCGTACCGCTTGTCGTAACCCCGGTGCATTCTTCAATCCTCAGTTCTCTAACTTCGCCAACACCACTCTCGGTGGCATGCGTGGTTGTATCACCGGTGGTAAGGACTTCCAGCGTTTCCGTCCCACTGAATATGCACTTTCTGTATTCGACAACGTAAACGACGCTCGTCTTTGGAAATCATTCGCTACCGTTTATGGCACAGCTGTAGAATACAAGGGTGATAAAACTCACGATCCCGTACATATTGGTGATCCCTCTATTGTATTCATCATCAATAAAAAGAACGAACACGCCTACGATAAGTTTGAATTCGGGGCTGCTCGTTACCAAACAGAATCAAACTTCGTAGATGAAAAGGGTCGCCTTCCCGAAGCAGGTCGCAAACAGGTTCGCAATGGTGCGACTACATTCTCAGGCAAGACTAACCAACCCATCCTTAACTCATGGATTCTTTACAAGAATGGTCAGTTTGTAGGTGACCAGTTCGGTAACATCAGGGAAGGCGCTTACGGCGCTCACGGTGCTAACATGTTCCCCGGTGTGATTAAGCACACTTGCGGTTATCTCAACGATTTCGCTGGTGATTACGGTTCACGCGACCTTATCCTCGCCCGTCTTGGTGAAACTTACCTCGTTCGTGCTGAAATCAAGGTTCGTCTTAACGACTACGCAGGCGCTAAGGAAGATATCGACGCACTCCGTCGCCGCGGTGCTTGGCACAACGGTGAAAACCGCAGCTACTTCGTTGACGGTTGCTATGCAGCTGCAATGACAACCACCAACGTAACAGGCAAGCAGGCTAACATCGACGCTAACAATGGTTGGAACCTCGGTATGAATACATACTACCTCTCTAACCCAGATCTCGAACCCACCACAGCTTCAACTGAAGCAGCCATGACCAACTGGACATGGGATAAGCTTCCCGCTGAAGATGAGGCTATCCTCGCTAAGATTGGCGTTACCGGTCAGTTTGAACGCGCCCTTCACTTCATCCTCAACGAGCACACTCGTGAGTTGATTGGTGAAATGGTACGTTGGGAACACATGTCACGTACAAAAACTATCCACACACGTGCCGTGAAACTCAACTCTGACATCAAGTTCTTCGATGCCAACAAGCACTACTATCGTCCAATTCCTCAGGGCTTCCTCGATCAGCTCCAGAATGCTGACGGTACTAACCTCACCGACGAGCAGAAGGCTGCTTGGCAGAACAAGGGTTATTAATCGGCAACTACTAAGCTAAATTTAAGTTATTAATTGATTGGCTAAGCATTCCGATTGCCAATTGTAAATAACCAATACGCAACAAGAGCCACACCGCCGTAAGCTGTGTGGCTCTAATTTTATCTCCATCATTTTACAAGGATTTCCAAAGTTTTTGCCTATATTTGCAGCATCATAAACCAGTTATAACCATTTCATCATATACAAGTACTTAAAATATCATGAAATTCTTCAAAAGTTCAGTGATTACGCTATGCCTGGGCATGGCCACAGTCAGTGCGACAGCCGTGGCGCAAGTGCCCGGTCCGATGAAAGATGTCAACAATGTTGTTGACAACACCCTTGATAGTCTCAACCTCGCACGCACAGTACGCCCCATATCCGGATCGACCAGAGTGGGCAACAACCCTGTGTTGTTTCTCGTCGGTAATTCCACAATGCGCACCGGAACCCTTGGCAACGGCAATAATGGACAATGGGGATGGGGCTACTTCATGAATGAATATTTTGACCCCTCAAAAATTACCGTCGAAAACCATGCCCTCGGCGGAATGAGCAGCCGAACCTTCTACAATGTGCTTTGGAACGATGTGAATGCCGGAATTCGTCCCGGTGACTGGGTGATTATTGAGCTTGGACACAATGACAACGGTCCATACGACAGCGGTCGCGCCCGCGCCTCAATACCCGGTGTAGGTAAGGACTCTCTTAATGTAACCATAAAAGAAACTGGGAAAAAAGAAACCGTCTACAGCTACGGCGAATATATGCGCCGCTATGTCAATGATGTGAAGGCCAAGGGCGGCAAGCCGATTCTCATGTCCCTCACGCCACGCAAATCGTGGACCGACAAAGATAGCACCAAAGTGACACGCTATGACGAGACATTCACCAAGTGGGCTAAGCAAGTAGCTGAGGAGGAGAACATACCATTTATCAATCTAAACGAAATCTCTGCCCGCAAGTTTGAGAAATTCGGAAAAGAGAAGGTGAAACAGCAGATGTTCTACCTCGACAACATCCACACCAGCGCATTCGGTGCGCGCAACAATGTCGAGTCAGCCGTAGAAGGAATCCGTAACTACCCCGGACTTGAATTGGCTCAATACCTGCTTCCGGTGCAAGTTGACAATGTAACGGGTAAGAGCCGCAAACCCGGATGCCCGGTAGTGTTCACAATTGGTGACAGCACTGTCAAGAACGAGGATAAAGACGAAGATGGTATGTGGGGATGGGGAAGCGTCATCGCCGAACAATTTGATACCACACGCATCACAGTAGAAAACTGCGCAATGGCAGGCCGAAGCGCACGCACATTTCTCGATGAGGGCCGTTGGGACAAGGTGTACAATGCCCTTCAGCCCGGCGACTTCGTGATAATGCAATTCGGGCATAACGACGGTGGCGACATAAACACCGGCAAAGCCCGGGGCGAGCTTCATGGCAGCGGCGACGAGAGCAAAGTGTTCAAGATGGAAAAGGATGGAAAATATCAGGTTGTCTACACCTATGGCTGGTACCTGCGCAAATTCGTACTCGACTGCCTCGAAAAGGGTGCAACACCAATTATACTCTCCCACACCCCCCGTAACAAATGGAAAGATGGCAAAATAGAAAGCAATGCCGCATCTTATGGCAAATGGGCTAAGGATATTGCCATTCGCACAGGCGTGGACTTCATCGACCTCAACCAACTCTCAGGCAAAAAACTTCAAGAACTTGGAGAAGGCAACACCTCCCCCTATTTCAAAAAGGACCATACCCACGCATCAAAACTTGGCGCACGAATGAACGCCAGGAGTATTGCCGACGGTCTCCGTGCCACCAACAGTCCGCTTAAAGGCTATCTTAAAGAGAAAAAACATGACTACGATATGGCCGGAATGACTCCCTACTCTTCCATGGAGGGCTACGGCTACGACTTCGGCACACAACCTGACGGCAAGTCACCGTTCTACTTCTCAGTCAATGTGCCAGATGGTGATTACAAAGTCACCGTGACACTTGGTGACAAGAAAAAAGCATCGTCAACGATGGTCCGTGCCGAACAACGTCGACTTATCGCCGGACCTATCGAGCTGAAAAAAGGGAAGTCCCAAGATATAACATTCACCGTCAATAAGCGCGACGTGGCAATCAACCTACGTGACACCGTGCGCATCAATCCCCGCGAAGTAGGATTACCATCATGGGATGATAAACTTACCCTTGAATTCACAGGCGAAGCCCCGGCGGTGTCACACATCACTATCGTGCCTGCAGATGAAAATGTCACAACGGTGTTCCTTTGCGGAAACAGCACGGTAGTCGACCAAGCTTACGAGCCTTGGGCAAGCTGGGGTCAAATGATTCCATATTTCTTCGATAGCACCGTGTCAATCGCCAATAATGCTGAAAGCGGCCAACGCACCACCTCATTTATAGGCTCCAACCGTCTGAAAAAAGTGTTGAACATGGCAAAGAAAGGTGATTACATCCTCGTAGAGTTCGGACACAACGATGAGAAAGACCGTGGGCCCGGCAGCGGTGCCTACTATAATTTCACTTACAACCTCAAGCGATTCATCGACGAGGCCAAGGCAAAGGGGCTTAACCCGATCCTCCTCACCCCTACCGCACGTCGCCGTTTCGAGAATGGCAAAAATGTTAATACCCACGGTGATTACGTGGATGCCGTGCGTAAAGTCGGGGAGCGTGAAAATGTGCCGGTAATCGAGCTTACCGACATGTCGACCACTCTATATGAAGCCCTCGGCGAAGAAGGCAGCAAGAAAGCTCTTGTGCATTACCCGGCAGGCACTTTCCCCGGACAGGAAAAAGCTCTCGCTGACAATACCCACTTTAACACATATGGCGCTTACGAAATTGCAAAATGCGTGGCGGAAGGTCTGAAAACCGCCGCACCGGAGCTTGCAAAACACCTCGTGAACTTTGAAGACTTCGACCCGGCTACGCCCGATGACCCCGAGACCTTCTACTGGCCTCTATCAATCTTCACTGAGTCAACAAAGCCCTATGGAAATTAAGAGGGACAAAAGATATGGCATATATCATCCCACTCTTTTCGATTTCTAAAAGGGTTAAATTATAAGGGTTTATCCAAAATCCAATCGAATCCCCAAAACGGCTGAAAGCTTATCCATCAAGAGCTTTTGGCCGTTTTCCTGTTAGGAATAACCGGCATAACATCATCATCATTATCCCCGATCACATATTCCTCATAATAAGCCAACAGCAATGTAGTGAGCGGTAAAGCGATAATCATGCCGATAAGCCCCAAAAGCGTACCCCACACTGAAAGTGATAACAGAATTATAGCCGGATTCAATCCCATCGCTTTTCCCATAATCTTCGGCGTGAGAATATAATCACATATACACTGGCTCACCACGTATACGAGTCCACACTTTCCCAAAAGCGACCAAAAGCTCTCAGTCCCCCCCAACGAATATAGGAAACACACCAATGCCACCGGTATCACAGTGATATACTGGAAGTAAGGTATCATATACAATATTCCGACGAGGATTCCCAACACGATTGCGAGTGGAATGCCAACGATTGAAAACCCGATACAATAGAATACAGCCGCACAGAGTGCCAGAATAGCCTGACCACGGAAATAACGGTTCATGCTCGACTTGATATCATCGCCCACCTTATAAGCAATCGGGCGGTACTTCGGCGGGACAAGCATACGAAATCCACGCATAAGCCGCTTATAGTCAATCATTATGAAAATTACATAGATGAAGGTCAAAAACCATTCTAAGGTGTGGAGTATAAAGTCGATAGTCTGGGTGATAAGAGAAGTACCCTTATTCAAAATCGCACCAATATGCTGCCCGCTTAGAAGTTCCTGAAATTTATCAGTATTCAAATGCTCAGTGATGTACTCATGAACCTCCTTGGGAAGCAATGGAGCATAATCAGTTCCGGTATAAGCTTTTATCATATCCTCCATCTGGTGAATTTCATCAATTACGGACGGCAGGAACAAATAGGCAATCACTACAATGAAGAAAGCCACCTCAAAAAGAGTTATGAAAGTCACCAACACACGCCCTTTCAGGTGAAGCAGTCGCTGGTTAAATTCAAGGAATGGCTCAAGAATATAAGCAATGAGACATGCCAAACAGAATGGCAAGAGGACATTGCTAAGAATGTTAACCAGCCATACAGCACCCAGAATCAGGCTTATGCCGATAATTATGCGCACTACTCTATCGAAAGTAAATGGACGAGATATTGAAGATAAACTCATAATAAATAGTTGTAATATAATAATAATAATGTAAACCGTTCCGTAAATGTTCACTTTATTACCAACAACCACGCATCTATTTCGGGAATTTTTGTATATCTTTGCAGAGACAATAAAACCAACAGATTTACTACACTTGACATGAGAAAGATCATCTCCATAACAATGCTCATGGCATTCTTTATTGTTTGCCATTTGCAAGCCGCTACCCCCAAAGTAATTGCCCACCGCGGATATTGGAAAACCGAGGGTTCGGCACAGAATTCCATCCGTGCGCTCATAAAGGCCGATTCTATAGGTAGTTATGGCTCAGAGTTTGACGTATGGTTGACTGTCGATAATGTCCCTGTGGTAAATCATGATGCCATAATCAATGGTTACCGTATCGAAAACACCGATGCTGCCACCATACTCGCCCAGCGATTAGCTAATGGTGAGACTGTCCCTACTCTCGACGCATATCTCTCAGCAGCACAACCGCTTAAATGTCGGCTTATTTGCGAATTAAAGACCCACGACAGTCGTGCGAAAGAACGCAAAGCGGTTAAGGACATCCTTGAAATGATGAAGAAATACGGACTGGAGGATCGTGTGGAGTATATAACATTCTCAAAGGATGCATTCAAGGATTTCATTAAATCAGCACCCGCAGGCACAGATGTTTATTACCTTGACGGAGATTATGTCCCGGCACAAATAGCAGAGATGGGAGGCAAAGGACTGGACTACTCCATAGGGGCTATGCGCCGTCATCCTCAATGGTTTGAGCAGGCCCATCAACTTGGACTGCTGGTAAACGTATGGACTGTTGACAAGGAGGAAGATATGAAATGGTGTATCGGCAACGGAGCCGACTTCATCACCACAAATCAACCTGAGCTCCTGCAGAAGTTACTGCAAGAAACCCCCACTCAATCCGTCAACGACGAAACGTCATCAAAATAAGAGAAAGTTGATTACTCATCTTGCTGACCCTGAGATGTGTCTTTTCATAACCGGTATTCCAAATAGTCCGTCAGCGATTTTTACATTCATCTTCTGACCAACTTTGAGTTTACGATACTTTTGGAAGGAGACAATGATGTCACGATTCATGCCGTTATCAAATTGTATCTGAATGAAATACACGTTATACGCTTCACCTTGGGCATATGACTTCCGGGTGATACGCTTGATGTGATGCCGTACTTTATGATACTTCCTATCGATTTTAACCTCCTGTTCATGTATAGTTGAATCATCCGCAAGCGAGAAATTTAAAGTAAGGAATATAGCGGTTAGTATCCCCGTAAGCGAAACAACTCCACATAAATAGTTAATCCATCTCGGCTTGAACCCGGTGATACACCGGAAAAGTCTGATCGCTACGACAGATAACACCGCGGCTACCATGCCGCAAATGGCAAACGGTACCCAGCAGGCAATCAACGCATCATTACCGATCGTCACGGCCATAATATAGCATACGACCGTCAAAAATATCACTACGGCTATCCTGATACCACCTTTCATACTAAGTAAGTTAGCTGATTACTTGTATAGTAAACCTCCACGAATTCAAAATTCCTATTAGATGAACTTATTTTTACGATTTCTTATCGTAACTTTGCATTCAAAATCAAAAACAAAATTACAACATTTCATGCTATGAGAAAAATCAATCTAAAACTTTTGCTATTTTCACTTATGGTTGCTGTGACAACTCCTGCCTTCGCTCAGTTTAACCTCAAAAAAGCAGTTGGCAGTGCTACCAAAGCAGCTCAAGCTCTCACACTTACGGATGCACAGATGGCTGCATATGTTAAGGAATCAGTGGTTTGGATGGACAAAAACAATCCAGTGCTTCCCGAAGACAACGCCTACACTCAGCGCCTCCGCAAACTTACCGAAGGTATCACCGATGCCGATGGAATACCCTTGAATTTCAAGGTTTATGATGTCATTGATGTGAATGCGTTCGCTTGTCCAGACGGTAGCGTCCGCGTCTTCTCATCGCTCATGGACCTTATGAACGATGACGAGCTACTCGGTGTCATCGGTCACGAAATAGGCCATGTGTTGAAGCATCACTCAAAAAACGCATTCAAAACCCAGCTCCTTACCGGTGCGATGAAAGATGCCGTGGCCTCAACCGGAGGAAAAGCCGCAGCATTGACCGAATCACAACTTGGCACCCTCGGCGAATCACTCATCAACGCCAAATATTCACAAAAGCAGGAGAAAGAAGCTGACGATTGTGGTTACGACTTCTTGGTATCCAAAGGAAAAAATCCGTGGGGTATCGTGATGTCATTTGAAAAACTCCAGTCGCTCGAAGGTGACGCTGCCGGCAAGCAGAGCATGCTTACCAAAATGTTCTCCTCCCACCCCGAAACAAAGGCACGCATTGAAGCTATGACCAAGCGTTGCGAAAAGGACGGAATTCCCCGCCCAACAGCCGGTGAATAACTTAGAGTGTATCCAATAATATTCCAGCAGAGCCGTAGAGGGGCGATGGTTGTGGCCATACCCCGGGTTCCGCTTCGTTCCACCCGGGGTATGGCCTCCCCTCCTTCCCTGAGCCCCGGAGTGGCTATGTCGTGGTATCCCTATTTCTATCGCGCCGCAGAACACCCCTAATAGGCAACACATATTAGCGCACAAAGAAAGTCCCCTTGGCGAGATTCGCCAAGGGGACTTTCTTTGTGCGCACGAAGGGACTCGAACCCCCACGACGTTAGTCACTAGATCCTAAGTCTAGCGCGGCTACCAATTACGCCACGTGCGCAGTTCTGATTTGCGACTGCAAAGTTAAATACTTTTTATCAAATATCCAAATCATTTTTTATTTCTGCCTAAAAATATCTTTTCAATGTCCCTGGCCACGGAATTTTCCTTATTAGAACCAATCAGCCTGGAAGCTCTTAATTTCACCTCCTCAACAGCATTATCCACAGCCACAGAATCATTCGCAATCTCCATCATTGACAAATCATTAAGATTATCGCCATACACGGTCATACTCGTTGCCCCAACCATCTCAGCCAACCTTTTAATGGCAGCTGATTTAGAAACCCCCGCCTGAAACACCTCAAGATAGGCTATATCATGATTGAAAATATCACGATAAAACGACACAGACAGCCGTGTGTCACTCCTTAGCGTCATAGCCACTCTCTCAATATCATCATAATTTCCAACGGCAAACACTAAAATCGTGCCGGGAATATACGGCTGTTCTCCCTCCGGTGAATCAAGAATAAACCTTTTAAGTCCCAAATAACGACGTTCCTCATAAAATTTCCTTTCATGACGGTTCATTTCTCCATTATGAAACACCTTGAGAATCTCTTCATCCAGCACATATACAAAAGGATTAATATTGTGGGTATGAAACGCCTCCATCAATGCCGGCAAAGCCTCCGGCTCATGAAGCACCGGATTGACATAACGCTTCGCCACACGATCCCACATCGCCGCGCCGGTCAGCACAATCGCCGGAACATTAATATAAGTATCCTTCATAAGCTCCTCCACCGTTGCGGGAGTACGGGCTGTGGCAACAGTGATCATAGCCCCACTCTGCGACAGGCGACTTATAATTTCTGCAGTTTCACTGCTTATCTGACTTTCCTCATTAAGCAGCGTACCGTCCATGTCAGATACAAAAAGGTGTTTCTTTAAATCCATAATCCGTAAATGTATTGGCAATCTTCAAAAAATGGCTTGATAACATTTATTCTGTAAGATAATTCACCGCAAAGATAGTAATCTTAGAAGTCTTAGCTACGATTTCATGCCCTTTAAAATCAAAAATCAGTCTTAATTTTGTTAATACGAGAAAAAATATATAATTTTGTAAACGATTTTGGTGTCGCTTGGTGAACGTAAAAAATAAATGTGGTTCACGGATGAACGATGAAAAGGGAACCGGGTGAGAATCCCGGACAGACCCGCTGCTGTGATTCCTTTGAGTCACCGGTCAATAAAGCCACTGATAACTAATCGGGAAGGCGACCGGTGATGGGAAAAGTCAGAAGACCTGCCAAAATCGCAGATTGACAATACAAGAATGAATGGTCGTTCATTTAACCGGGCATCTATTCATCTGCGTAACTGCCAGTCTTTACACGTTTTGAAGTTTTCGGGGAATAAAGCGACAAAACAATTCCATCAGATTCCGAGTTCCACCTATCGTTAAGATAGGAGAAGAGCTGGAGTGGTGAGTTGCGGCGTCGCCGGTAATGCCCGGTTTAATTTGATGGACTCAATCACTGATGGGAAAAGTAAAACATCCATTAATATTGCTTTTACTTGTATCCGCATTGCTACCCCTTCGGGCGATGTGTCAATCGGTGCGTACCGATACAATCAGTACCGGCACTGAGCAAAAAATTGAGGAAGTCACAGTCACAGCCAAGAGATCGCCAATCAGAGTATCGGCAGCAATGCCTGTTCAAACCATCAGCGCACAGAGCATTTCCGAATTAGGAATCCAAAACATGGCAGACGCTGTGCGGCGATTTGCCGGAACAAATGTGAAAGACTACGGCGGCATTGGAGGATTGAAAACCGTATCTGTGCGCAATATGGGCGCATCTCACACCGGAGTGAGCTACGATGGAGCCCCTATCAGCAATTGCCAGGCCGGACAGATAGACATAGGTAGATTCTCCTTGGATAATATCTCGATGCTATCACTTGCCATCGGCCAAGCCGATGACCTCCTACAGCCTGCAAAACTTTATGCTTCAGCCGCTGTACTAAACATCCGCACAAACACGCCGAATTTTGAGGGAAACCGTAGTTCAGCCTTAGAAGTGCAAATGAAAGGCGGCTCCTTCGGCTACGTCAACCCAATGATGAGATGGTGGCAGAAAATAGGTAGCCGCATACGCACATCGCTCGATGGCAATTTCATGCGCGCCGATGGTAATTACCCCTACACGCTTGTCAATGGAAAATACGTCACTAAAGAGCGGCGCAGCAATTCCGCAATTGACTCATGGCACGGCGAGGCAAACGTATATTACGACATGGCCGACGGAGGTGAGATACAGGTGAAAGGGTATTACTTTTACTCTAAGCGCGGATTGCCCGGCGCGGTCACACTCTATAACCCATTATCCACAGAGACTCTTTGGGATAAAAACGGCTTCGTGCAGGTGAGATACCATAAAGAATTCAACCCTAAGTGGAATTTCCAGGCAATAGGGAAATATAACTACGCATGGAATCGTGACCGCGAGTATGGCAACGAATTTACCGGTGGAATGTACCAAGACCTTCATACCCAAAAGGAGTATTATCTTACGGTCTCTGCTGTCTACACCCCATTGAAATCGCTGTCCATTGCACTTGCCCAGGATGGCGTTATAAACAAGCTTAAAAGCACATTAGCAGAGTGCCCGTTCCCTACCCGCTATACCTCACTCACCGCGCTGAGCGCACGGTGGAAATATGGAATTCTCACCGCTAACGGCACATTGAGCGGAACATACGTCACTGAGGATGTTAAGCAAGGAAAAGCTCCAAAGGATCTTCACCGGCTTCTTCCGAGTCTGTCAGTCAGTGTCCAGCCCTGGAAAGAGGAGATGCTTTTCCTCCGAGCCATGTATAAAAGCACCTTCCGCACTCCATCGTTCAACGATTTATACTACGACCGCTTGGGTAACCGTTCTCTCCGCCCGGAGAAAGCAAGTGAGTACGACCTTGGTGTGACATGGAGCAGCTCTTTCTTCCCCGCCATGGATTACTTTTCAATCACACTTGACGGATATTATAACGATGTGACCGACAAGATTGTGGCATTTCCCACCACCTACGCATGGAAGATGGCCAATTATGGAAAAGTTCATGTTAAAGGCATGGATGTGACTGTCGCTACCGCTTTTTCCCTGCCTTACAGGTTAAACCTATCACTCTCCGCGTCCTATACATGGCAACAAGCACGCGACCTTACCAATAAAGATTCTAAGAACTACAAGGCACAATTGCCTTATACCCCAGAACATACCGGAAACGCCTCCGTGATAATGAAATCGCCATGGATTACGCTGGGGTATTCACTTGTGGGAGTCGGAAAAAGATACTACATGTCGCAGAATATCCCGGAAAATGAGATAGGCGGATATGTGGAACAGACGCTTACCCTTGGGCATGAATTCGGATTGAAAGGGTGTAAGGTGAACCTGAGAGGTGAGATAATCAACCTTGCCAACAAGCAATATGACGTGATAAAATTCTACCCGATGCCGGGACGTTCGTGGCGACTGGTGGCAAGTGTGAAATTCTAATTGATAAAGAAAATTACATATACAATAGAACATATATCTTAAGAACATATATTTTAAAAAAAGGAAATGAAAGTAAATGAATTTCTAAGCTGGTGCCTCGTGCTGGCACTTGGATTCGCAGCTGCTTCATGTAGCAACGATGACGAACCGAAATGGAATGACAATGGCTCGAAGGTAGAACTCCCCTCCGACCGCATGTTTATCCTCAACGAAGGATCAATCAACCAGAATAATGCCGGTATCGCATTCTTTGCTCCGCGTAACAACGCCACAACTATTGGTGATATCTTCTATCAGCAGAACGGAATGCGCCTTGGTGATGTAGGTCAGGATATGATTGAGTACAATGGAAGCATCTACGTAGCGGTATATAAATCAAATTACCTCGTAAAGCTCAATGCATCTTGCGTTGAGGAAGGTCGAGTGTCATTTGTTAACGACCCGGATCTTAGCGCGGGTATCAGATATATAGACGCAGAGGATGGCTTTATCTATGCTTCATTCTATGGTGGTATCGTCGCCAAAATCAATGCTAAGACACTCCAGGTTGTAGCTAAGCTCCAGACTGGCGGTCATAACCTCGAAGGCGTGGTAATCGAAGATAAAAATCTTTATGTAGCCAACTCATACGAAAAAGTATATGACCCCGTGAAGGATAAGAATGTATACAACTACAAGACAGACGTTTTCGTAATCAACCTTCGGAATTTCACACTTTCCGAAACCCTCGTTGTAACCAAGAATCCTAATCAGCTTGTAGAAGAGGACGATAAGGTATTCTTAATTTCATGGGATTATTCTGCAGAAAGCTATGTGCTCCAGATGATTGACCCGAAGAAGAACAACACTGTTTCAAAACTTGGATATGCTACAAACATGGCAGCAGGAAATGATATGCTTTATCTCGTCGACTCTCGTACAGACTATTCTTCAAAACCTTACATAACCACCAATACTTTTGCGTCTTATAACATCAAGACCGGAACAATGAACAACAGTTCATTCCTCAAGAATGCTCCAGCTGAACTTACTACCGCAAGCGTATATATGATGGTCGTAGATGATGAAACCGGTGATATTTATATCGGTGTTACCCACTATGGCGACAGCAACGGTGATATGTACCGTTTCACAAAAGATGGGACTTTCGTAGAGAAGTTCGACTGTGGTGGTCAGAATCCCCGTGCCGCAGTGTTCTTTGATGTAGACTAATAAGAATAAGCCTTGGACAATTTTTAGTTCACTTAGATCGCATTAAAACAGACAATTAAGTGTAGATATTAAATATAGATGACAATCAAACCTTTATTCAGTCTATTTCTGCCGATGGTGTTGCCGCTCCTTGTTTCTTGCAAGGGCGGCAATGCTCTTGTTTCAAAAGACGGTGGCGACACTATCCGTATGGAGTATGCCACTAATATCACCATGGTGAAATACGATGATTATATGAAAGCAACGGTGAGGAATCCATGGGACACCACAACCACACTTCATACTTACCTGCTTGTCCCTGACAGCATTGACCTGCCGGCAAATCTTCCCGGCGGAACCGTGGTTCGCATCCCCATGGAATCAGCTCTGATTTATTCCTCAGTCCACAATAGCTTAGTATCGGAATTGGGCGCCATTGATGCTATTTCAGGCGTGTGTGGCGCAAGGTATATTCATCAACAGGACCTTGCCGACAGGATTTCTAATGGGACTGTGGTGGATTGCGGTGTCAGCACATCGCCTAACATTGAAAAGATTATAAGCCTTAACCCTGATGGAATTATGCTTTCTCCGTTTGAAAATTCAGGTAGTTATGGCAAGGTGGGGAAATTGGGAATTCCTATTATCGAGTGTGCCGACTATATGGAGACATCTCCATTAGGGAGGGCTGAATGGATGAAATTCTACGGAATACTTTTTGGAAAGGAAAAAGAAGCTGATTCTATGTTTGAATTGACAAAGCGGGAGTATAATCAGCTCAAATCCCTTGTTAAGGATGTCGAAAATAAGCCTAAAGTACTGATTGACCGCTTGTATGGCCAATCATGGCATATTCCGGCCGCTAATTCTACAATGGGGGTTTTTATAAAAGATGCGGGCGGAATAAATCCGTTTGACAATTTCGAGGGGAGCGGAAGTGTCGGCTTGGCCGGTGAACAAGTGCTTTTAAAAGCAGAGGATGCTGATATCTGGCTGATACGATATTCGCAAAATTCTGACAAAACGTTGCGTGAACTTGCCGCTGACAATGCAATATATCCGCAATTCAAAGCGTTTAAAGATAAGAGGGTCTACGGGTGCAACACGTCTAATGTATTCTTTTACGAAGAGGTGCCGTTTCATCCACAATGGCTTCTTAAAGATATGATTTCAATATTCCACCCGGAGCTTTCAAGCGTGGAACCGACGAAGCAATATTACACTGAAATGCAATGAAATTTGTATGTGTCGCCATCTTGATACTTTTGCTTTTTCTACTAAACCTGTTCTTTGGTTCAGTGGAAATACCTGCCGGTCATGTAT
Organism: Duncaniella sp.; assembly: GCA_023664955.1. Classification (GTDB taxonomy): domain Bacteria; phylum Bacteroidota; class Bacteroidia; order Bacteroidales; family Muribaculaceae; genus Duncaniella. Next base: position 40,282 of record JAMPEV010000003.1, on the reverse strand, counting down.
TTGACATTTTGACTGGCGGCACAGGCTATGGTGCGGCCGAATTTATAGTTAAAAGTAGTCGCCTTCCAATGGCAATCACAGCACTCCTCGCCGGGGCTGGCTTGGCGGTGTCAGGCTTGATGCTTCAGACATCGTTCCGCAATCCTTTGGCCGGACCATCAGTGTTAGGGATCAACTCCGGGGCAAGCCTTGGCGTGGCTATTGTAATGCTTTTCCTTGGAGGGACAATTACTGCAGGGACTTACACAATAGGCGGTTACGCTGCTGTGATGGTAGGTGCGTTTGTAGGGAGCATCCTCATAATGGGACTACTGTTGTTCCTTTCCACAGTGTTAAAAAACTCGCTGATGCTCCTTATTACGGGAATCATGATTGGATATTTGACCTCGTCGGTGATAATGCTGTTGAATTTCGCATCGACGGCCGATGGTATACAGGGGTACGTAATGTGGGGAATGAGCAGCTTCAACGGTGTTTCTATGCAACAGTTACCGTTTTTCTCCGGGGTTATCATCATCGGGCTAATAATGGCAATCCTGCTCATGAAGCCTTTGAATCTGTTGCTTTTGGGAGACGGATATGCCAAGAATCTTGGAGTCAACTTGCACAGAGTCAGAAATATGCTTCTTATTGCCACTGGTATTCTTACGGCCGGGATCACAGCCTTTTGCGGTCCGGTGGCTTTTATCGGTCTGTCTGTGCCTCACATTGCCAGATTGATTTACCGCACTGATAATCACCAGATATTGATACCGGGTACCATGATGACAGGGGCAGCTGTGGCATTGGCTTGTAATCTGCTTTGTGTACTTCCTGCCAATTCCGTGATTCCGCTTAATGCGGTGACGCCATTAATCGGGGCTCCGGTGGTGATATGGGTTCTGTTAAAACATAGGTCGAAATGATGAGACAACACGGTAGTAAAAAACTCACCCCGATTATGCTTGCAGGGACAGGCAGTGATGTGGGTAAAAGCATTTTAGCCACCGGATTATGCCGTATCTTTAAGCAGGACGGCTATTCTCCCGCACCCTTCAAGGCCCAGAACATGGCTCTTAATTCCTACGCCACGCCCGATGGATTCGAGATAGGGCGTGCGCAAGCAGTGCAAGCGGAGGCTGCCGGAATACATTGTTGCACCGACATGAATCCCTTGCTTCTGAAACCATCAGGCGAACGCACATCGCAGGTGGTGCTCAATGGCAAACCAATTGGAAACCGTGACGCATATGACTACTTCCTCCGCGACGGGAGGGAGGAACTGCGTAGAGAGGTACACCAAGCCTTTGACCGACTGGCAAGCTGCTATAATCCGATTATAATGGAGGGTGCAGGCAGCATTTCCGAACTGAATCTTCGTGATACTGACTTAGTTAACATGTCGATGGCGCGATATGCCAATGCAAAGGTCATACTCGTTGCCGACATTGACCGCGGTGGTGTGTTTGCAAGTGCCTACGGGTCAATTATGCTCCAATCCGAAGATGATCGCCGGCGAATTGCCGGAATAATTATAAATAAGTTTCGGGGTGATATGCGCCTATTTGAATCCGGGAGGAAACTGATGGAGGGGATTTGCGGTGTGCCGGTACTCGGTGTTGTGCCATATATGACTGACATCCACATAGAAGAGGAGGATTCCGTAGCATTATCTCATAAGCGGATGTCCTCGAAACAGAATAAGATGGGGAAGGTGAAAATAGCCGTGGTACTCCTAAAGCACATCTCCAACTACACCGACTTTGACCAGCTCGAACACGACAAGAGGGTTAACCTTTTTTACACAGACAATCCGGAGGATTTAAACGATGTTGATATTGTGATAATACCCGGGACAAAGTCTACTCTCCATGACCTGTATCTGCTCCGAAAATCGGGAATGGCACAAGCCATCCTGAGGGCATCAGATGATGGCAAAACCGTGTTTGGAATTTGCGGCGGCTATCAAATGATGGGAGTCAAGGTGGATGATCCAGCCGGCATTGAAGGTGAAATTTCCAGTTTACCGGGACTCGGGCTTCTCCCGATGCACACCGTAATGGAGGACGGAAAGACCACTCGGCAAGTGCGTTTCAGCTTTCTTGGAGGCGAGATTGTGAATGAAGGATACGAAATACATTCTGGGACTACCTCTCCGGTTGGAAATTATCAGCCAATGAACCGGTTCGTTGACGGTGATAATGACGGATGTTTTGTCAACGACAAGTGCATGGGTACATATATCCATGGCATATTGGATAATACGGATATAGTGGATTACCTCTTATCACCGTATCTCCACTCACTGGAAGCTCCGGTAGTGTATGATAATATGGATTATAAATCCTTTAAAGAGGAACAATACAATTTATTGGCAGAGAGGATGAGAGAGTATGTCGATATTGATAAGTTGTATGAAATAATGGGACGATAATATGATTTTAGGACACGGTGATGATTTATATGCTTACAAAGGCAAGATAAAACATAATTTCAGCTCGAATATACTTTCGGGTGTTGACCATTCCCGGATGATAGAGGTGATGGTAAAACAAGGCGGATTGGTGGGCAATTACCCCCAGCCGGAACCATTCGATTTGGAGGAAAAATTAGCTAAGTGGCTTAATATCTCTCCGATTAATGTTATGGTAACGAGCGGTGTCACTGAGGCAATTTATCTTTTGGCTCATGCATTTAAAGAATGTCATACGGCAATCGTTTGTCCTACGTTCCGGGAATACGAGGATGCCTGCAAACTATATCAACATAAATTGATATTCTGGGATGAGTTAAAAGAAGATACCACTGGTATGGATACAGTATGGATCTGTAATCCTAACAATCCTACCGGAAAGGTGATTGAATGTGAGAAGCTAAAAAAAATAATCAAGAATAATCCCGACACTATGTTCGTCCTCGACCAGGCCTATGCTGATTATACTAATTGTTCGGTTCTTACCCCCGCTGAAGCTGTGTGGTTAGGAAATGTTGCGCTTCTTGGTTCGTTCACGAAGCGTTTCTCTGTCCCCGGTATTCGTTTAGGCTATTTGGTTGGTGACGAATGTATAATTGGAAACGCACGCGACCATAGGATGCCTTGGAGTGTTAGCTCACCTGCTATAATATGCGCCGACTACCTACTTGACCATGTTGATGAATATCCCATACACGCTGAGACACTTCACCAAGAAGCTCTGAGAATAGCTAAGGCGTTCAGGGTGATTGGAATAAAGGTTTATGATACTGATTGCAACTTCATTCTATGCAAACTTCCCCATGGCTCTGCACCTGAACTTAAGAAGTATCTTGTGGAGAATCATGGCATTTTGATACGTGATGCCTCAAATTTCCGAACGCTTGGTTATGATTATTTCAGAGTTGCCGCCCAGACTCCAGAAGAAAATGATTTGTTAATATCTGCAGTAAAACAATGGATTACGTTATAGCAGTATTCCCCTTAGCAATAGGTTGGTGCCTTGATTTGATATTTGGCGACCCGACAAAACTACCACACCCCGTGGTTGGCTTCGGCAAACTAATATCATTTTTTGAGCATCGTTTAAACAACGGACCGCATCGGAAACGAAACGGTGCTTTAACTGCTATCGGTCTGATACTTGCAACGTTTATGGCATCAACCATACTACTTCATTTTCTCACACCGTTGATATGGGTGAAAGTGGCGGTAGAGAGCTTATTGATATATTATTGCCTTGCCGGAACCACCTTAATTAAAGAAGTAAAAATGGTGTTTCTCGCTGTCGATTGTTCCATTGAAGAGGGACGAAAGCAGGTGGGAAGAATAGTGGGAAGAGATACTGCCAATCTCAATCCACAGCAAATACGTATAGCTGCGCTTGAAACACTTGCAGAGAATCTGAGCGATGGTGTAATTGCTCCATTATTTTGGTATATGTTACTTGGCGTGCCCGGGATGTTGGCTTACAAGATGGTAAATACCCTCGATTCGATGATTGGATATAAGAATAAACGGTATCGCGACTTCGGTTGCTTCGCAGCGAAAATCGACGATGCGGCTAATTTCATTCCCGCACGACTGACGTCATGGCTTATGGTAATAGCATCCGGGAAACTCAATCTTTTCTCCTTCGTTAAAAAATATGGTCGAAGCCATGCAAGCCCCAATTCGGGCTATCCCGAAGCAGCACTGGCCGGGATTCTGAATTGTCGGTTTGGTGGTAGTCATGATTATTTTGGAGAAACCGTGTATAAACCACACATCGGCTCTAATGAACGAGCTGTCAATACTGAGGATATGTTCACTTCCGTTAGAATCAATCGATTGTCCGAGTTTATGATGATAGCATTGGTTATCGTCGTCAGAATTCTAATTCGATAACTCCGCCATAGGGTGGTTGCCGTTTGAATGTCTCTTCAGGGGTGATAACTCCGGCCATGAGCATGGCTTGCAGTAAAATACCGCCATGGGCAAATACTGCAACCGAATCATATCCACTACCCTTTACTTCTTTAATAAACTCTTGAAGCCTGTCACGCTGATCTTTAAATGACTCACCACCTGTGGGAGCAACGTTGAAATAGTCCTCAAACCATTCCTGGAGTCGCGGGTCATCTATTTCGTCGTAGGTTTTCATTTCCCATTCTCCGAAATTCAGCTCCTTAAGACGGTAGTCACGAATGGCATTCGTATATCCACAAGCATCAGCAAGACGTGTGCATCGTGAAAGAGGACTTGTGAATACTGCATCGAATTCTTTACCCTTTAGTTGACCTTTTACTGCCGATGCTTCTTCTCGAAATGTCGGTTTCAATGGCACATCTGTCTGCCCGTAACATGTGCCGGGTGGTACATCAACCGATGTGTGACGAATAAATGTGATTCTCATTTTAATTATAGTATAACACCACGATTCCAATATAGAACGAAAGCTCTGAAAGTAAAAACGTTGCACCGCAGCAATCACCCGTGTAACCACCGATTTTCTTTTTCATGTAAAGGATGAGAATTGCAGTTGTTATCATCGGGAGGATAGTAGCTAACATCAAGTTGATTGGGAGAAGAAGGAGAGGGACAATACCAAACAAGAGGTTAATTACCCACGCAAAAGGTGTCATGCGACCATATACGGTACGATTTTTCGCTTCTTCTTCCTTGCGTGAGTAGGGAAGGAAGTTGATAATCTGGGATGCGCAACTCTTACTCCATGTATCTCCGGCAAAAAGTGTGACACAGGCTATCTCAATGTTAGGAATTGCTATTATCAGTTTGATAACCAAAATGTAATACATTATAAGCCCAATCACTCCATATGTGCCTATGTGTGAGTCCTTCATTATCTCCAGTATGCGCTGGCGGTTGATGCCGCCACCCATTCCGTCGATGAAGTCGGCCATTCCATCTTCATGTAGTGCGCCGGTTACTAATAGGCGTGAGAGGAAAGCGAGGATTACCGCTATTTCCACAGGGAATAAATAGCTGGTAAGCCATAATGTTAAAGCCATTACTCCACCCGTAAGCCAACCGGTTATCGGCCAGCAGTCAACCACTCGTTTATAGCACTCCGAAGGCACATCGCCAAGCTTCCAAAAGGGTATTCGGGTGAAGAAAATCAATGCCGCATGAAGCCTTTTCATCGTTATAGGGAATTCCGTTGTAGAAATATTGTGCTGATTTAAAAATACTTTGTCACTGCCACATCGGCAAACTCGTCCATTCGGTTTATCATGTTGACGGCAGATTGAAGAATCGGATATGAGCACACGGCTCCCGAACCTTCGCCAAGACGCATTCCCAAGTGCAGGATAGGGTCAGCTTTGAGTGCTTGAAGCATGAGCTTATGTCCCGACTCATCTCCCTGATGACCAAACACTGCGTAATCGAGCACTACAGGATAGAATGAAGCCGCGGCAGCAATACATGCGGTCATTATAAAACCGTCAACTATTATCAACATTCCCAATTCGGCTGCACGTAGCATTCCTCCGACAGCCATTGCCATTTCCAGACCGCCAAACCATTCGAGACGGTTCTTTAATGTACCATCACCGCGATAGTTCTCAAGAGACTGCGTCAACACATTGAGTTTATGTCGAATTCCCTCATTATCAAGTCCGGCTCCTGCGCCGATGCAGTCGGCCAAAGGAATATCGGTCAAAATATGCATCCAAAGTGATGAGGGGGAAGTGTTGCCGCTCCCCATTTCTCCGAAACTCACCACATTGCATCCCGTCGCGTATACATCATCGACCACTTTTGCACCTCGCTGGATGCACAGGTCAAATTCTTCGCTTGTCATGGCTGGCTCATGAAGGAAATTGCGGGTGGATTTTCGCACTTTTTTATCTATGATACCCCTTCCCTGGGGAATGTCATAGTCAACTCCCGCATCAACAAGTACGAGCCTGAATCCATGTTGCTCGCAAAGGAAATTGATTCCCGCTCCCCCGTGTGAAAAATGACTTAATTGCTGCCAAGTAACTTCTTTAGGTGAAACTGTGACACCTTCCTCAATGATACCATGGTCGGCGGCAAAGAGGATGTTATGGGGATTCTTTAATTCCGGCGAGAGTGTTTGCTGTATGAGCCCTATCTTTGTTGCAAGAGTTTCAAGTTTGCCAAGTGAACCTTTCGGCTTGGTAAGATTGTCAATTTTGGATATAAGACTTGGCAAGATGCTTTGGTCGGGAGCTGTGATGTCGAATTGGCGCATTGTTATTTTATTTTTACCGGTATACCGGAAACTACAAAATATACTTCATCGGCAAGGGTTGCCACATACTGGTTGGTCCAGCCCAGCAAGTCAGTAAAATGACGACGCATGGCATTTTCACTCACACCACCGAGCCCTATCTCGTTTGTTACGAAGATGAAAGTGGCATCCTGCGACGTGAATTGGTCAAACTCACGCTTAAGGAATTCGAGCGACTGACTTACATCTTCGTTGTGAGTGAAGAATATGTTAGAACTCCAAAGGGTCAGGCAGTCAATAAGCACCGTCTTTCCTGTTATATTATGCCGGCTGAGCTTGATCTTCTCTTCTATCGTAGACCACTGATGGCCACGCCTTTCCTGATGGAGCTTAATGCGGTGGCGAAATTCATCGTCGCCGGGATAGGCTGTTGCAAGATATACCGGTGAATCAGATAGCTCAAGTGCCATCTTTTCAGCATATTCGCTTTTCCCGCATCGTTGACCGCCGGTTATTAGTATTATTCTTTTCCCCATTGCGCTTGGTGATTATCTAATAACAGTTACTGATACAAGTATGTCGGTTTTGGACTTTTTCAACGAGTAACAACCCGGTATTCGGTAGCGCCTCCTGATATCACGGAGTACCGGGCAAGCGCATATCCTTTGTCGGCGGCCGGTCCTGAACGCGGTTTGCCAAAGTTGGTAAACACATCGTAAGTACTTCCGCACACCGGACATTGCGCATATAATTCACCCGCGGGTATCTCTACTCTCACATTGGCACGACACTCGTAAGGGCAGGCGAGGTCATATGCGAGAGTCTCACCTATCACATCGTTCACCAAAAGCAGACCCCCAAAACCGGTTCGGTCGAGCACGGTGTAGGGAAAGCCGGCTGGTATATGTTCCTTTTGGGTGAATATGTAGCTTCGAGAGTCGGCAGCCGCTCCCTTCACTCCATAAATGTTCCAATCACCCACAGTGTGAAATGTGAGATGGACTTCGGCATATGGTATCCGATTATCGTCAACAGAACTGCAGCCGCATGAAATCCACGCTGCTAACACTGTGAAGAGGAAAGCTATATGTGAAAAGCGTCGCAACTGTGGTTGATAATTATTGGAAGAGAGATGTAAACATATCACCGAAATGATCGGCTGCCTGCTGAAGTTTATTACCGATGAACGGACGCAGCATTGCCGGAATTTCAATGTCAATCTTCGGTGTGAGCGAGGTGGAATTCTCGCTGACACTTGCAAGGTCAAGGCTTAATTTAAGGGGCACAGGTGAGCCCTCAGCCTCGAAGCCAACGTGAGTAGGAGCTGTACGCTCGGAGATCCGGAACACTAATTGTCCGATAGAAGGCGCATCCATTTTCACTGAGTCACCGTTGAACTCGACTCCCTGTAGCTTTACTCGCTGTTCATCAGGAAGTTGGTCTACTAATGGTTTGTATTGTGCAAGGTCGGATACCTTTGCATAAATTTCCTCGATAGGGCGAGGTAAAGTTACAGTCTTACCGGAATATACTGACATGGTTGTATCGCTAAAAAGATGTTAATCAGAGCCATCAAGCAGGCATTATGCTCTACTTGGTGGCTCTGGATATGAATGAGTTATGATTTGACAGGGGAGGGTGATTCTGCACCTTGGTTACTCTTCAGCCGAGGCGGGAACCCATTCTGCCGGGTCCTTTCTCCATTCCTTGAGGGTTGCTACATCCTTGTCACGGATAAAGCCTGTCTCAAGGGCTGCTGAAATGAGGGCTGAGTAGTTTGAGAGGGTGATAAGATTGACGTTGGCTTCTTTGAATCGCTTGGTGGCTACGGGGAATTCATAGCTGAATATTGCTACCATTCCTATAACTTCACAACCTGCGTTGCGTATAGCCTCGACTGCCTTTAAGCTGCTGCCTCCTGTTGACACAAGGTCTTCGATTACCACGACTTTCTGACCCGGACGAAGGTCGCCTTCAATAAGGTTTTCCAAGCCATGGTCTTTGGGGGTTGAGCGGACATATACATAAGGGAGTCCGAGATTGTCTGACACGAGTGCACCCTGAGCAATCGCGCCGGTGGCCACGCCTGCTATTGCGTCTACTTCTCCAAAGTTTTCAAGAATTATGCGACTGAGCTCAACCTTGATAAAGTTACGGACATCCGGATAAGAGAGAGTTTTGCGATTGTCTGTGTAAATTGGTGAATTCCAGCCCGATGCCCATGTGAACGGATTTTCGGGTTGAAGCTTTATGGCACTAATCTTTAAGAGTTTCTCTGCGAGGATGAGGTCAAGATGTTTCATAAGTTAATCTAGCTAAATTTCGACCGCAAAATTAGTGCTTATAGCGGCTAAATGCAAATTTTTTCCAACTAAAGTTATTTTTTGAAGTTCACTTAAGTTATTTTAAAGTCACAAAGGTAACTTCACTTCACTTAGTGACGAAAAAAAGAGCTGTCTCGCGACAGCTCTTTTCCTTTTTAAACCTTTATCTTAATCTAATACTATGAAAAACACACATGCAAATGTAAGCATATTATTTGGAATATTAAGTCAATTCCAAGCCATTTAACATTATTTTACACAAATTTTAGATGAATCCAAGCTTTTTACTTACCAATTTAATGAACCTTTCATGCAGTCCCATATATTTATCTATATTATGTAATCATGCCAATGACTCAAAGTGACTACTTCCCTATCTCACGTAGGTTACTCCGACAATTCCGGTCACTACGTCATTCGACAGGGTTTCCAATTGAAGAGACCTTAGCTCTTTGGCAGGGTCGAGTGGCATACGGAGCATAACACCGGCGCCTCCGTCGATACGACGGCCATAAACACCTTCAATATTAAGCTCTTTGCCCAAATCTTTGCTCACTATACCTTCCTTGAATGTCACACGATAGGGACGTGGAGTGTCAATTTTAAAAGACTTACCATCAACATAGTAATCCTGCTCTATCGGGCACCAATTGTTTGGTGCTATAAGCGGCAACACTCCTTCGGTCCCATCGGCATACATCACTTTAATCCTGCCGTTCTCAATGTGACATTGCATATGGTTGGTGCTACCTGCCAGTAGGAGTTGCAATGCTCTGGCCTTCCCTGATAAAGGAATAGCAACGCTGTCAGGATAATTATCAAACAATGAAGTGTATATCACATTCCGTCCCTCTACAGGCGTTGAAAACGGAATCCCAAGCGATGTCGTAAACATGCCGGTATTCACTGCTAATTTGCGTAGTCCCGAGTCGTCAATGTGGGCAGTGTCGTCCGGATGGCACCATTCCCCTATGCCTTGTACCGGAATCTGGAGTGTGGTGTAAGGCGAACGTGGTGAAAGATATTGATTACGGAAGATGTCACTAATGTTGGCATTATAGTGCCCGCTGAGATCAACCGGTTCATACTCATCATTTTCGGATACCATGAGGTCAATACCGAGTTTCGATGGGTCGAGTGACGGATGACAATAGCTTTCACTCTCCTCCCACCATGTAAGGTCGCCTGATTTCACCTGGCGAAAACCATCTCGACCCTTTCCGGTACTTGCAGCTTTCACATCCTTAATCGGTGTGCCTGCCCATTCCACATTTATATCTATAGTATCCTCAACAGGCATTGTTATCACTATGTAAGGTGCGTCAATACTGCTTTCTGACTGCTTCCATTCCACCGGTTTACCGTTAACTTTTACCGACTTAACCCTGTCAGCATAAGCTCGCAGAGTGAAATCAACTGTGCGGATGGAATCGAGCCCCAGAGTGAGCTTATAATTGTCATGCATCCCGTTGCGCTTGAAATCGAGGGTGAAATCAGAATGTTTGATTGACGCATGGTTCCAATCAGTCGGGAAACCGGGACGCACGGAGAGGCAATGATTTAGAGCGTCGGGGCGAAATCCGAAAAGGCCCTGCACCACTGCTCGCGACATCATAGCTGTCGGATCGGCAAAATCCCTGTAACATTCACCGCGGGCCGCATCGTAGTGGCTCACCTGACCTATGTTGCCGGGACTATTGCCAAGGTACATACCATCGAGCATCGAACTTTTGAAGAGATGTGCTGCCGCGTCTGGTCGCCCGGCCTGCCAATATGCCAAAGTGGTGTGAAGGACTTCGGCAAATGCCACATTATTAATACTCCATGCGTATGGCAGCCAGTCAGTTGTTGAAATTGTGGCATAATCGTCACGGTCAAGGCCTTTAGCCACAACCGGGATATGAGGAATATTATTGTCAATATACCGGGTAGCTCTATAAGCCTGGAATTCATCAGCCACATCGCTGTCAATCGCATGATAGACCGTCCATAGGCCGGGGTGGTCATGAACTCTTCCATATCCCATAAAATCCTTATGTTCAGCCCATACGCCCTTGTCCTGCATCCATAGCGTTGAGTTAAGTCCGCTCAGAATCTTCTCAGCTTCTTTCAAGTATGGCTCCGGATTCTCTCCGATTTTCCCAGCTATTTCAGCGGCTATCTTATTAGCACGGTAATTATATGCTGATGAATGGGTTACGGCTCCGCTATTGTAATAGAGTGCGTCACTCGCCCAGATGCAGCAATAGGCGTCATAAAGTCCGTCATCATTTGGGTCATAATTGCGCTTTTCCCAAGCAAGATGGGCTGTGATCACCGGCCACATTTTGCGCGCGTAATCCAGGTCTCCGGTCCATTTGAGATGCCACAGGAGTTCATCCATGTAGCAAAGATTCATATCATAATGGTGCATCTGGTCGTTGCGTTCGGGATTGCGGCATATATAACCATTACTGTACATCTGTGTACCCCACTTTTTCAATGCGCGGGCCATATTCTTGTCCGGATCCTGTGTTGGATGCGGGATAACAGGCTCTACATCTGTAACCTGCGACTTAGAATATGCGTCGAAATGCGAGCGTGCTCGATCGTGCCATCCAAGAAAATCACCATTGTATGCACCGCGCCAGCCGCTCAAAGGCATTCTCCAGCCCACAGCTCCATGGAGCCACACTTTTCCATCGTAATTGCCATCAGCAGCATTCATAATCACTGGCCCTAGAGCATTGAAATACGGATCGGGGGTGTCAATAACCAGCATATTGTTCAATTCCTCTTTCTGACGGTCAGCTTTTGCATACTCTTTTGCTAGATTCTTTTGGTCAGCTACGGTGATACCATAATTGGCATATCCGAAGTATACCGTCTTATTCCTCCCTCCTATTTGTGCGGTGCATTCCCTTAGTTCAAGTCGCTCTGGGTCGGGCGCAAGACAGTTGGCGGGGTCGGCGCCCATATCTCCATTACGATTCAACTTTATTTTAATGGTGGCACAACACGCCGCAGTGAGGGTGCTACCTTTTGGCATATTTTTAGCAACAATTTTCCAAATGCCGCCCTCATAGTCGCGTGGAGCAACAAGTGTCATCTCAATCTCACCTCCATTCCACGAGGGGTCGGAGATCCGATAGAGGCGTTCGCCCCCTCGGTACGACGATACACATGCGGCCACGGAGTCGAGACGCAGTTTATGACCGTTCACATCGGCAATGAAATGGATATTGCGATTTTCTTTCCCGTAGAACGCCGCGAAAATCGGCATGTCGCTTGTCTCCATTCTGAAGGCCGTGTTACCGCCGTAAAGGGCACGAGTGTAGAGATTTTTTCCATTTACCGATGTTATATACCCTCCCGAGGTGGGTGCATATTGGAGTTCCCGCTTGGCGTCTTTGTCAATTGTATTGTAATTAAAGTTGTTAACATACGATTGACCTGCCATACACACCGGAATGGCTATGCCGAGTATCGCTAATTTTATTTTCATGGTATTTCCTATATTTTAGTGACACATTTACCTTGCCTGGTGGATTTCTAAACGAGAGGCTCCCATCCATTGCAATTACAGGTATTCTTTCAAAGCAGGCCTTATTTCTTGCCCTTCTCTGCAGCCCACTTTTCAAGACGGTCATATTCCTCCTTGGTAAGACGCATGAATGAGCCATGCTGGGGTGCATCTACTCCTTTAATATCCACCGGGTCGTGGAAGTTTTTCATATACTCATCGGCGCGGCATATACGGTAATGCTTTGGGTTGGAGGAGTATTCGATATAGGCGATGCACCAGTTGGGGTCACCCACGAGCTGGAATGCAGAAACCCCTTCGCATTTCTTGTTACCCTCGAAGTTTACGTAGTCGGATTCGTCAGGCTCGCTCCATGGACCATGGAGAGTGGGTGCTGTGGAGGTGAAAATTCCCGGTGTACCACCCTCCTTCTTTATCATCATGTGGTACAGTCCATCCTTTTCAAGATAATTAATATCGGCATCGATGGTGGCATATCCCCAGTCGAAGAGCAATTTGGGTTTTGTCAATGTTGTGAATGATTCGTCGGCGTAGGAGTAATACATGCGGTCATACTCTTCACCATCTTCGGGATTCCAGAGTGAGTAGTAAATCATATAACCACCTTTTTTGCCATTACCCCAATCGTAATTGGGGTCCCAGAAAATCTGTGGTGCCCACACTCTCACTATGGTTGAATAGTCCTTATAGGTGTCAGGTGATTCAGGGTCGGAGAAAATCTTGGCACCGTCGCGGAAGTCGAATGTGACTGACTCCCAGTTGATGAGATCATCGCTGCGGAGAAGGTCGATACCATAGTTATGCCACTTGTGGCTCTTTGCCACACACATATCAGTAGTAACCATGAGATAGCCTGAGCCGTCATGCCTGCGTGTGATATATGCATCGCGTGTGCCTCCTTCAATCCTGGCATGCTCTGCCGCGCTGAAAATTGAATCGCCGTTCAGGAGGTCGTGGTAATTAAATCCGTCACGGCTTAGAGCATAAGCCGTCCACTCCCCCCGCCCACTCATGTGGCAATAGAGGTAGCCGTAATCACCTTTCTGTAAATTTTGCGCAAAAACGCTAACTGCGGGTATAGCCGCCAATAGCAGCATCCAGCATCTCACCAATGTTCTCATACTATATTCCTTTGCTAAAAAAAATGAAATGGTTACTATATTCGCCCATTATGGAGAAATCTATTCACTTGCAAAGATATAACATTTAAGCCTCATTACCAAAAATCACAATAATTATAAATCTTTTATATATCTTATAAATCTTACAAATCATCTATTTTCTTATTCATTTTCGAGGGTTTTAGTTAAAATCACGATGTTTTTCTAATTATTTCTTGCATTTAATAGAAAATTGACATAAATTTGTGCGATTCATCACGCTTATGCCATGAAATGCGTGAGCCCTTTTAATTAAATCATTATGTTAGGACACCGCAAACACAATAGTAACTTTGTAACTTCTTTCGCCACCGGCCTGATGACGGAATTATATGCTTGCGTCCTTCCACCCTCAAATCCGATTAACAACCACAACCACCATAACAAACTGTCTTTTAATATTTTAGGGGGGGGGTATCGCTCCTATACCACATTTAGCCAAAGCTAACATCATTCTTTTTCAATTCTCATTACTGCTTGCAATTCTGCTGCTTAGCAGTTGCAATCGCCGTGATTCCGATTTAGATACTACCACAACTGTATACGTCAATGTGGATTGGTCGGAGCTCGAAAGACATGAGAAGCCCACCGGAATGACATTGTTACTCTACCCTTCGTCGTCGCAAACAAGTGTTGAAACAATAAAACACATCTCAGCTAACACACACCGGGCAAACCTTAAGCTATCCCCCGGAGTTTACGATATTGTAGTGTTCAACCAAAGCGAAATCGAATTCGGCACATTCAATTTCTTCGACTTATACGACCGCGATAGGGCCAGAATCGAGGCGGAAAGATTCACCTCACGCTGGTATGTGTCTCGCTCCGAGGATGAAATCACAGCTCATCACCCAGAATGGCTGGCACTGGCGGAGGCAACCGGGATAATTGTGTCAGCCGAAAAGACGATCACATCGAAGCAAGAGGACTCTGAAGCAACCGGCACTATGATTGCTGAATTAACTCCGGAAAACATCGTCTGTGAAAAAACTGTTAGAATCAATATCAAAAACATATATAATCTTCGTTCCGCCCGCGGTGGTGTTAGCGGCCTGGCCGGAGGTATCATACTAAAGGGGAAAATAAGGCTTGACACAAAGGCAACTCACCTTGTGGAAGAGTGGACGATGAGCATTGACAATGACAATCACGCAAATGGATACATTGAGTCAACATTCACTTGCTTCGGTCTGCCCGAAAGTCACTCTGGCTCCCCGGAGGATAATGTGCTTACAATATCATTCCTGCTGGTTGACAACAAGACAGTGGTAGACTATTCGTTTCACATCGGTGACTGTATACACAAAGGTGTTGCCGAAGAAACTATTAATATCGAATTCGATGACCTTGGAAAACCAATTGTGCTTCCCAACGTGGTACCGGAAGGAGAATATGCCGGCGGTTTCAGCAGCAAAGTAACGCCATGGGATGAAGTCGAAGCGGATGTGTACATATAAAATTAAAACGCAACGCAAACAATAATAACAAATAAACATATAAATCTGTGATTATGAACAAATTCTCTTTTTTGATTGCAGTCTCCGCTGTAATGTTGACCAGCTGCTCCCAGGACGATGAGCCAAAGGCCGCTCAGGAATTCAGCGATGTGATCTCATTCGAGGCTTATACCGGACGCAGCCCCGTTTCACGTGCCGAAAAAATCACATCCGCCAACCACAACCAATTCTTCGTATTCGCGACACAACACACCGGCAATTTGGCTTCAGACACCCAATGCGACGGTTTTATGAGTAACGTGAAAGTCTATCAGAAAGACGGCAACTGGACTTATGATGATTTAAGATACTGGGAAAACGATGAAAATATCAAAGTCTCCTTCTTTGCAATAGGTCCAAACACACCCAACGCTGCCAATTCAAATTTGACTTATACAAAAATGAGCCACACCGCTGAAAGTCCCAAACACACTGTCGGTTATGAATTTAACTTCACAGTGGATGATGATGTGACAAAGCAAACTGACCTGATTTGGGCAAAAGCCGTGAATCAAACCCCCAAAAATACCGATTCTAATGGTCATGTAAATCTTGCCTTCAAGCATGCTCTTGCTGCAATCGGATTCAAAGCCAAGACTGCAAGCCAATATAATTCCGTTACGGTTACAATCGAAAAGATTGAAGTGACAGGAACGTTCTACAAAGAAGGCACAATAACATTGCCTATCAACTCCGATGAAAGCCATTTATGGAGCGCCGCTGAAGCCTCACTCGAGAACAGGACCTTCACCATCACCGGCAATGAAACCCCGTTAACCGCTACCGCCCAAAGTGTCCATAGTGATAACTCCTTTTTGATGATTATTCCTCAGACCTTTCATAATGGCAATTTACCCAAGATAAAAGTCTATTATACAGTGAGTCAACAATGGGGAGAAGCTCAGCACAATGTGATTGAGCAAAACTTTCCACTTCCCTCCGAAAGTGAAGATCAGAACTTAACCTTAGCAAAGGGAAAAGCATATACTGTTACTCTGAATGTCAGTCTTAATGTTATAGAGTTTACCTCATCAATTAGCTCTTGGAGCGAGACTGAATTAAATTGATAATCTAAAGTCGGTGTAATCACACTATTTATAACCGACACATAAATCTGATGACGACAATAAAGTTGCATAAATTCAACACGACAACACACTGCGGAATATTACAAATTTTTAGGACACTCCGCAGTGTGACATGCGTTGTCATAAGTATGGCTCTCTTAACATTCATGGTGTCATGCAACGACCAGGATGCACCTCCCGTGGAGCCGGAACATCCATCAGCCGGCAGGATTGCCATCGACTTCTCCGGCTCAGTCGCAACAAAAGGATGGGGTGAATTGTCTTCACGCGACGCCTCAGAAGTTAAATCCGACAATGAATTTTATTCCGGTGACGTAATCGGAGTGTTTGCCTACGAAATAAAAAATTACGAATCCGAACCTGAAAGTGTAACGTCGCCTAACACAATGTACAACAATGCTCTGATACTCAACACTGGTAGGCAATGGATATATCTAAAAGAAAGCGAGACTGCCTATTGGCCCGGCACAAAGGGCTCACACGTAAGGTTTCTCAGTGTGTATCCCCACTCTTCCCACAGCAACGGCCAGGTGACAGTCAGCAGCTACAACAAAAACAAGCCAGCCACCATCCGGATTGTACCCGACGGTGAAACCGACATTCGCATTGCCGGCCCGACAGAACCATTTTCTAAAGAGTCAATCATAACTCAAAATAACGGCAAAGTGCCACTCGTGTTTAAGCATCTCCTTCAAAAAATCGTTGTGAAATTTCACACCGATAACAATTCAGGCTATTCCGGAACTGTAAGCTACATCGTCTTTAACAAAGCAAAAAGAAGGTTCACATACACTTTTCCCGGTAATTCAACTGAAACCTTCGACACAAATGACGGTTGGGACAAAGATTACATCGAAGGTGACAACAGCACTATCAAGATTGCCGCTGATGTAAAACTCGACAATGAACACCATAACGAGACATCTCATAGCGTGGCATACCTGCCCCCGGTTGACGGGGTTCTCGACAATATGTATGTAATCATTGACGGAATTGACTACCATGTTGACACATCAAGCATTAATAATGCCAAAGGTGGTCAAGCCCTTAATATCACCATCAATATAAACACGGTGGAAAAAGAACTGGTGTGCAACTTAACCGATTGGATCATTATAGAAAACAAAGAAGAAACAATTTATTAGCACATGCATTTTTATATTAAACTTATCCTTCCCATCATACTGCCTCTGACCTTTGTCAGCTGTTCTGACACGCCCGAAGCTCCACACTACAACGAGGCGGAGTCCATACACCTTGAACTGAATCCTATCATTGCCCCTACAGCAGAACGCACACGAGCAGCTGTCAGCAGCTCCAACGGTAAACTGTCCAAAGGTTCTTACAATTTTGGTGTTTACATTTATCGATTCGTCGACAACGACACCACCAAAAGTCACTACCCACACAATGAATCACTAATCAATTTCCTTGCAAAATATAACACTGACGGCACTAATTCGTCCTGGCAATACAACATTGACGATTATATATACAATTTTTTGTCAGTGCAGCCGGGCATTCCATATGACGTGTATGCTTACCATCCCTATACCAACGAAGCAGTAAATCCTGAAAGAGTCCCCTTCGACACTTCAAAGACAGATGACTGGCTCGTAAGCGACAAGGTGTTGGTAAAAGCAAATCAGACAAACGGTGTTAACGACAAAATCACTGTGCCGCTGAAATTCAGCCACATCATGACCTGCCTACAAATAAACGTAAGAACTAAATACGAAACTTATCCCTACGTTACTAAAGTAACTCTTTCCGATAGTAAGAGCCGCATTGTCACAAAAGGGCATATAAATATATTGACCAAAGAAATAACAGCGGATGAGGAGGCAAGTATGATTGAACAGACCTATGGGGGGAACTTGTATCTCATAAAAAGCGGTAGTTCTTTCCTGTATATTTTCCCCGAAATAAACAACGTGGAGGAAGGCGACTTGAAATTCAAACTTACATACCAAAAAAGAAATTCCGAAGATAAACAACAATTATCCACGGAATACACTCTCCCCTTCAGTTTCTCCGACGGCAATAAGATAGTTTCTCTTGAACGAGGAAAGAAATATGTCTATAACCTCATGCTTGACCATGTATTCACTTTTGACGGCATAGCCATTGACGAAGAAGGTGAATGGAGTACTACTGAAAAGTCAGATTTGATAATATAAAGTCTGATAATAAAACCTTTAATCCTCAATTGGCTTATGAGAAGATTTACCGTTTTCAAAACAATTCCATACCTTATAGCGCTCCTTTCACTTACAGGATGCGGGACCGACAGTACCGCGGAGCCGGGGTGTGACGATGATATTATCGACATAACAATACCGTCAAGGTCTGACAACGGGACAAAACTTGCCTCCGGAACATCATTCCGCGCCATCGTATTCGGTAATGCCGACGGGGCTTATTACGACTCTGGTACATATTTCATAAAAACCGATGGTGACAACAACCTAACCCCGGCTGAAATCACCTACGACAGCAATAATAACATAATCACCGGTACAACCGAGTGCAGGGAAAAGGCTCTCCACAAATATTTAACGAAAGTGAAAATCTACCTCGTATCACCGGCGTGCAACATTAACACAAACAATGGATGTCTCTTAGTAAACCCCGAAGTGCCTTTATATGTTTCTAACCAGCATTACTACGCCGCTCTTATGGATTATGCACCTCTCGATTTTTCGGGTGACATATTGAAAAACCGAAGAAGCCGACTTATTGTTAACTTCTTTCAGCTGTCGGAATTTTCAACGGAAACCGGAGCCACAATAAAGGATGTGGAGTTACACAACGCCGGCACCTTTAACGAAGTCCTGTATCACCTTCCTACAAACAGAGTTGTGACTGACGACTCCCACAGGATACGAACCATAACTCTCATTGACCCCGAAACCGCCAAGGAAATAACATTTGAAGGAAAGAACTTCAAGCTCATGAAGACAACCGGCAATATGCATGTAGTGTCGGCCACATACTCCCCTCATACACTGACAAGCTCACTAAGTTCCGATTACATTTACCTAAACTTCTCAGTATATCAGAATGGCGTAGAACTCCCTCAGAGTCTGCTCCTTACCGACAACCTATTTGAGACCTTGGAGCCGGGATTGGAATACAGTTACAGAGTGCTTCTATCATCCGAAATCATACAACTCACGCTTGTCATCTCACCATGGAATGTAATAGACGGCATTTCAACCGAAATCAACAGCGGCCTCGCTGGTGAATACAATCTCGGCACATGGAATATCAATGGATGGGGACAAGGTACGCCCGGTGATTCAGGCAACACCTCTATTAGCAACAAATATTAGAATCTCCCCATATAATCAATATTTAAAACACTGACAACATGGTAAATATAAGCAACCTATTTAAACATTTAATCTTTATCGCATTGACTACAGCTATATGCAGCTGCAACGATGACGATATTATTAAAAATATACAACAGGACGAGACGCATGGCGAAGAAATCACCTTAACCTTTGCCGCAAAGTTAATGTCACAGTCAGTCCCCACTGAAACGGTCTCCGGCTCTCGCTACATTGATGAAGGTGTGGCTACTGATTATATGCCGCATGACATTTGGCTACTGCAATTCGGCCCGGACAACAAGCGCATAGGCTCTCCCGTGTACTACGACCTCTCCAAGGAGGGTTCCACCACAGTGAAGATTATGAAAAGCTCCGAGGAGTACAAAGTGAGATACTTTGTCATTGCCAACACTTTTAAACCATCATTCAATGATCTGAAATCGGTATCTGACATCAATCAGCTCAAAGGGTTATATAAAACAATCTCTGAGGAAAAAGACCTCCTTGTGAGTGACGGCTCTGACAATTATGAATTGATGATGAACGGAGAGGGCGAAGTGACCAACTCCGACGGTATAGACCGGTTTATATGCACTCTTTATCGCAACGTTGCTAAGGTGGAGATAACGATTAGCAATAAGGTGAACTCCGGAATGCAGATTTTACAGGCAAAGTTATGCAATGTCGCTCCGCGTATCGCATATGCAGATCGCCTACTTGCCGGCGACGAACTGACCGTGAACACTGATAATCAGAAGATGGTGGAATACGAATGGGATAATCTCGGCGGTGGCGTATCAGAAGGCGGCTCATCATCCCTCACATATTACCTTAGCCGTAATAAACGAGGCGTATTCCCTCAAAACGTTTCCGCATGGCAGAAAAACAATTATGCCCCGGATGATGCTACATATCTCGACATAGCGGCTAAACGTATATCTGACAACGTGATGTTCGTCTACCGTTTCTACCTCGGGGCAAACCTGATTAATGATTTCAACATCGAGCCCAACAATCTGTATAAATATAATCTGACCATTGAAGACTGCGGTGTAGAATCGTTAGACTCAAGGGTGTATGATTACTCTCCGGTAGATTTTGACACAGCCAACAGCTACATAATAAACTCATCTTTCACTTCACGCAGGTTCTCATTCCCCATTCAACGCATCAATGAATTCTGGAATGACTCTCAATACGTCGAGGATGAAGAGGAGCGCATCGGACACGCGCTCACCGATGAAACTGAATGGGTCGCTGAGGTGATATGGCAAGACATCAATGCTCCGGTAATTAAGTTTGTCAGTTCACCCGACGGCAAATGCTACGCCTCTGAGGATGGGAAAACTTTCCATGGCATAGGTTCCTCTTCAAGAGTGTATTTCGTAACTGACGAAGCAAATCATTCTAAAAAAGGAAATGTGCTGATTGGAGTGAGGCTAAAGATGGCAAAAGCCGGTGAATATCTATGGAGCTGGCATCTATGGCTCACTGATTATAACCCCGATGATTACCAAGGAACTTGGGAAGACGGTAAATATATCTACACGGCAAGTAGAATGAACGGTGAAGTCCACAGGTATGCACCTGTTGATGGCAACATATCTCTTTGGGGTGGCGACAACCCGACGTATAAGAATAAATTCGTAATGGACCGTCCATTAGGGGCTGAAGGAACCGAATATGTGCAAAACCGAAATGGTTTAATTTACCACTATGGCCGTAAGGATCCTATAACATTTAATCAACTATACGACATAGACGGCAATCCCATAACTCATAAATTCACGGATGATGGAACTACCGGAGCCGCTGCTTCGGGTGGATTGGGCCTCTTTAATTTCAAAAAGGCGCAAGTGAAGGTTTATGAAGGGGTGTTGCATCCTACCACCGTATATTACGGCCACGATGATTATAACTCCCAATTTGCGGATCGTACCGACATAATATGGTCTGACCCGAAATGCCCCAAGGGTTCCAAGGATAAAAGCATCTTTGACCCGTGTCCTCCGGGATGGAGGATACCCGAGCCGGAAACATTCCGCAGTTATGTATTCCTCAGGTACGTAAATAAATACTCAATATGCCGAATTGCCGGGACTGACAACAGTGCTACGACCAAATGTCCCATCGATAGATATTTAGAAAATGCAGTATCCAAGAATAATTGGTCTGCTTATTGGTATAACACTCCGGCAAATGAAAAAAATGGAACACTATTTTGGGTTTCCGGAAGTTCATTCTCATACGTGACATACACTAAAAGCTCCGGTGTTTTCGTCCGTCCGGTTAGACAATGATTATTCATATTTGCCTTCCTGTTTTCTTCCGGCATGTATGGTAGCATTTCTATTATGGCGATTGATTTGTCGTGGGAATTTGCTACCTTTGCGGTATGAATCTAAGCATACTTGACAAAGAACTTATCCCCAATCCGGAGATTTGGAATCTGTTGCTGCGTGTCAGCCCCGAAACGCTGCATGTGGTGGCATATTCCATCGTGGAGGAAAATTCGCTGATTTACCGCGCATTTCCACTTACCGGCAAGTCCAAAGGGTATTTAGCAGCACTTGAGGAGAATATCTACGATAATCCATTGTTGCTGTGCGACTTCCGCCGTATGTACTGCCTTGTAGAAACCTCACGGCTTATGGTTGTGCCCTCCGGATATTCCTCGGAAGCCGACTGTCGACTCCTGATTGCCACAGCTTATCCCGACTTCAAAGGTGAGGTGCATATCGACCCCACAGGATGCCGCAACGCCGCCATCATAGCCGGAATCGACAATAACCTCATGGCATTTCTGCATCGCACGTTCCATAATGCCCAAATTAACACCCACTTGTCTTCGCTATGCCGATTTTTTTCCGCTAAAGCCGGGAGGAGCAACAACGTGAAAACACTTGTAAACCTCCGAGAGTCTTCGCTTGACATCATCGTGATGCAAGGGGGTAACCTCATGCTTGCCAACACATTCTCTTTCCGCAATCCGATGGATGCAGTATACTACATCCTCGCTTCCCGCAACGACATCGGCCTCGACCCCCACAACGACGAACTGCTTCTCGCCGGCGACAACGCCGTGAGAGAAAAGATAATGCTTGAGCTGCGCAAATATCTTGCAAGAGTAATGCCTGCCATCTTCCCGCCCCAGATGTTTAACGCTGGCAAAGATGCCATGCTCTCTCCCTTTGACTTAATTGTGACACCACTATGCGAATAATACGAGGAAAATACGGACGACGACGTTTCACCGTCCCCACGAATATCACAGCCCGCCCTACCACCGACTTTGCCCGCGAGAACATTTTCAATGTCATCGACAATATGATCGACCTCGAAGGGAAA
Organism: Duncaniella sp.; assembly: GCA_023664955.1. Lineage (GTDB taxonomy): Bacteria > Bacteroidota > Bacteroidia > Bacteroidales > Muribaculaceae > Duncaniella. The sequence continues at coordinate 17,355 of JAMPEV010000003.1, read as the reverse complement.
AAGTGTCTCGACCTCTTTGCCGGCACAGGAGCTATTTCGTTTGAACTGCTTTCAAGAGGTGCCGCTTCCGTAACGGCAGTGGAAAAATCGGCCACCCAGGCTCGATTTATCGAGAAAGTGGCACATGAACTTGGCGATAAAAATCTCCGATTACTGCGTACGGACGCTTTGCGCTATATCCGCGAAGCAACAACCTCTTTTGACTTCATTTTCGCCGACCCGCCATACGACCTTGACGGATTTGGCGATATCCCGCAGGCTGTGCTCGACTCGCAGCTGCTCCACCCCGGAAGCATCTTCATAGTCGAACATTCCAAAGCCTACGACTTCTCCTCACTACCCCATTTCGTCAACCATCGGGTATATGGGTCCGTTAACTTCTCAATTTTCGAGATGTAGGGACACACCACGGTGCGTCCTCCCCACCAAACAACGATTCAACACTCAACCATTTTCGTATCGTAGGGACGCACCACGGTGCGTCCTCCCCCGACAACAGTAATTAGATTATGACAAAACAAGACCTCAAAATAGTATTCCTCGGCACTCCCGATTTTGCTGTTGAAAGCCTTCGTCAGATTGTAGACAACGGTTTCAACGTGGTAGGAGTTGTGACAATGCCCGACAAACCGGCCGGACGTGGCCACAAGATGTATCAATCACCCGTCAAACTCTTCGCCCTTGAGCATGGCTTAAAAGTGATGCAACCGGTAAAGCTCAAGGATGAGGCATTCGTGGATGAATTACGCTCTCTCGATGCTGACCTCTTCATAGTGATAGCTTTCAGAATGCTGCCTGAGGTGGTTTGGCAGATGCCGCGACTCGGCACCTTCAACCTCCATGCCTCCCTACTCCCTCGCTATCGTGGAGCCGCCCCGATAAACTGGGCAGTGATTAACGGCGACACTGAAACCGGTGTCACCACATTCTTCCTCAAACATGAGATAGACACCGGCGACATTATCGCACAGGAGAGAATCACCATCCTTCCCACCGACAATGTGGGCGATGTCCATGACCGACTGATGGAATTGGGAGCAAAACTCACCATTAAAACTATCAACGACATTATCGCCGGAACCCTATCCCCTACCCCCCAAGATAAACTCATCGGCGACACCGATCCCACCCCTGCCCCAAAGATATTCAAAGATACTTGCGAAATAGCATGGGAAAAGGGAGCTACTGCCATCCACAATCTCGTGAGAGGGCTTTCCCCATACCCGGCCGCTTGGTCTACGCTTTATGACGGTGACCGAGAGATTGGAGCTGTTAAAATATTCGAAACCAAACTGATTACCTCAGAGCCGAATCTACAACCGGGCGAGGTGAAGATAGAAAATTCACACATGATGGTCGGAACCGGCGATGGCACAATCGAAATATTGAGTCTGCAAGTGCCCGGCAAACGACGTGTCACCACGTCAGAATATCTTCGCGGCGCACATCTCGAAGCTCCACATTTCGTTAAGTAATCACAACGACTCCGCAGCTCCGAAACTCAGACTTTGAGTATGGATAATTTTTGAAAAATGGTAGGAAAATCCGGAAAATAATCCTTTTGGACACTTGAAAGGTTATTAATTTTGTAGAGTTATTCGCATTTGCACGGCAAATACGGACACATTTGTTCACTTAACTTAACAAATTATAATCATGAAAATAGTATCAGATATTGAATTCGGTGGGGAACGCCCCCTATTTGCAACCCATGACCTCACACTCGAAAACGTAACAATCCATGCCGGTGAGTCAGCCCTGAAATGCTGCTCTGAGATTACCGCCAACAATTGCCGCTTTGAGGGGAAGTATCCATTCTGGCACACTAACGGTTTTCGCATTAACGACTGTGTCTTCACTCCCGGCGCTCGTGCCGCTCTTTGGTATTCAACCAATTTAGTAATGACCAACACTCTGGTTGAGGCTCCGAAAATGTTTCGCGAAATGACTAAATTGGCCCTCACCAACGTGCGTATCCCCGATGCCCAAGAGACTCTATGGCACTGCCATGACGTGACCCTACACGATGTAGAAGTAAAGAACGCAGACTATCTCCTAATGCACTCATCCGACATAAAGATTTCCGACTACCGTCAGCAGGGTAACTACTCATTCCAATACTGCAAGAGCGTGGAGATTCGCAACGCTCGCATCGACTCCAAGGATGCATTCTGGAACTCTGAGGATGTGACTATCTACGACTCCGAACTTGAAGGCGAATACCTTGGCTGGCACTCTAAGAACCTCAAGCTCGTGAGATGCAAAATCTCAGGCACTCAGCCACTTTGCTATTGCCACAACCTCGTAATGGAGGATTGCATTTTTGGCGACGATGCCAACCTCGCATTTGAGGACTCTGAAGTCAACGCCACCATCAAGTCCAACATTGTCAGCGTCAAGAACCCTCGCACAGGTTCTATCAACGCTCTTGCGATAGGAGAAGTGATTATCGACAACAATATCCTCGCGCCTGGCGACTGTAAAATCAAGACTGAGATTTAAGCAGTTGTTTAGATTGGATTAACAATACTGCATAATATCCACATATGAGTCAATTTGATAAAATCATCAACCGCCATGGCACCGGGTCATATAAATGGGACTCTCGCAAAGATGTCACCCCACTATGGGTTGCCGATATGGATTTCCAGACTGCACCATGTATCATCGATGCATTGGAAGAGCGTGTGCGTCATGGTATTTTCGGGTACACACTTGTGCGCGATGACTACTACGATGCCCTCATCGACTGGTTTTCCACTCGCCATTTGTATATGTTCTCACGCTATGATGTCATATACACATCAGGAGTAGTACCTGCTATATCGGCAATAATCAAGGCATTAATTGCACCCGGCGAAGGTGTGATAGTGCAGACTCCGGTGTATAATTGCTTCTTTTCCTCTATCCGCAACAATGATTGTAAGATTGTGGAAAACGAGCTAATCCGTGAGGACTTAGACGACCTCGAGTTTACCTACCGGATGGATTTTGAGGGACTTGAGCGACTCGCCTCCGACCATGACAACAAAATGCTCTTACTTTGCAATCCACATAATCCGGCCGGAAGATGTTGGAGTAGAGAGGAATTACAACGCTTGCACGAAATTTGCAGCAGCCATGGAGTGATGGTGGTGAGCGATGAAATCCATTGCGAACTTACCATGCCGGGGCTTCGATATACCCCCTATGGGACGATTGACAAAAATGCCATAATATGCCTGTCTCCCTCTAAAGCTTTTAATACCGCAGGTTTGCAGATAGCCAACATCATCTGCACTAGCCCTGAGCTACGTGCGAAAATTGACAAGGCAATAAACATCAACGAGGTGTGTGACGTTAACCCTTTCGGCGTGGAAGCACTCATCGCTGCTTATTCGCCGGCTGGAAATGCGTGGCTCAGTGACCTGAGAGAGTATCTATACCAAAATTACCTATATACCAAAGAGTTCATTTCCAGGACGCTACATTGTCCTATAACCCGGCTTGATGCCACCTACCTGCCGTGGGTGGACATTTCGCCGCTTGGGATGACAGGGGATGAACTTGAAGAGAAACTGCTCAACGAAGCCAAAGTGTGGGTCAATTCCGGAGTAATGTATGGCAAAGACGGATATATGCGTCTCAACATCGCTTGTCCGCGTTCTATCCTTGAGGAAGCTTTCGAGCAAATGGAGAAGACACTAATCACCGGATAATTACATAAAGGGTAACGTGAAATAATGGCTGACATATCCATTATACAATCAGGCGAAAAGGTGACATTCGGCCAGCAACTTAAGCTGACCGCACAATTGTCGTGGCCGGCCATGATGGCACAGCTTTCGAGCATCATGATGCAGTATATCGACGCATCAATGGTGGGGCAGCTCGGAGCTGACGACTCGGCCGCCGTGGGATTGGTTTCTACAAGCCTGTGGCTATTTTGGGGAATATGCTCGGCAGTGACAGTCGGATTTTCGGTACAGGTGGCCCACCGTATCGGTGCATCTGACTACACCACCGCGCGCACCATTCTGCGACAGTCAATTACCGCATGCCTGCTGTTCAGCCTTGTTGTGACAGCTATCGGAGCGGCTATCTGCGTTCCGCTACCTCATTGGCTTGGTGGCACTGAAGCGGTGTGTCACAAAGCCACAATATACTTTCTCGTATTCGTGTTGGCTCTTCCGCTGCTTACCATGAATTACCTGTCCGGCGGAATGCTCCGCTGCGTGGGTAATATGAAAGTACCGGGCGGTTTGAACGTGATGATGTGTGTGTTGGATGTGGTATTTAATTTTTTTCTGATTTTTCCTACCCACCATTTCGACGTTCTGGGTACACATATCACACTCCCGGGTGCTAATTTAGGTGTATTAGGAGCCGCTTTAGGCACAGTTTCAGCTGAGATTATCACAGCAGGGACTATGATGTGGTATCTTTGCATAAGGGAAAAGACTATAAAGCTGAAGGGGACCACTGGAAGCTTCCGTCCCACCGGAGTTGTGCTGAAAAAAGCACTGAAAGTATCAGCGCCGATGACCCTCGAACACGCTGTGATATGCGGAGCCCAGATTGCTGTCACAGTCATTGTTGCACCACTTGGTGTTATGGCAATCGCCGCCAACGCCTTTGCCGTTACTGCCGAGAGCATTTGCTACATGCCCGGCTATGGTATAGGAGATGCCGCAACAACCCTCGTGGGGCAAAGCTATGGGGCTAAACGGTTTGACTTGGCAAAACGATTTGGATATATCACCGTTGGGTTAGGAATGCTCACGATGACACTAATGGGAGTGATTCTATACGTTTTCGCCCCCTATGTCATGGAGATGATGACTCCGGTTGATGCTATCCGCGACCTCGGAGTGGAGTCACTGAGAATCGAAGCCTTTGCCGAACCGATGTTTGCCGCCGCGATTGTGGCCTACGGAGTTATGATCGGTGTGGGTGATACCATTATTCCTGCCGTGATGAACTTCGGAAGTATATGGCTTGTGCGCCTGCCTATTGCCGCGCTTCTCGCACCTACGATGGGTCTTGCCGGAGTGTGGCTTGCAATGTGCATCGAACTTTGTTTCCGCGGCGCGATATTCCTTTGGAGGCTCATATCAGGCGCATGGCTTAAGAAAGGACTCTGAGAGCTTTGACAATCTTCAATTGTCAAAGCTCTTCCTCCATTGAGTAGTTTATAAAGTCGATGAATGGCTTGAGGGTGCGGAAAAGATTGGAGGCATGAATCGGCCAGTCGGGGTCGAGGTAAAACTCCGGGGTGCATATTCTCATTTTCCCATAATTAGTCATGCGAAGGTACTCAGCCTGTGGATGGTTTCTATCCCACCCCTTCGGGATAGTCTTAATCGTCTCGCTACACCATCCCGGAAAGTCACGCAGCATGTCGGGGGAATTCACTATTTCCTCAAATTCTTCAATATTGTCGACTATTGCGTGTCGCAACTTACGCAGCATAGGAGACTCCACATGCCATAATCCGCCATAAAGGCCTGACTCGTATTCATCGGGGCAACCGATGTCGATATAGTAGCCGGCGTTACCCTTGCGACGGCCTCCCACGTGGATTGAAGCTCCGAAATGGTCTTTATAAGGACGTTTGTCCTGCGAGAAGCGGAGGTTGCGGTTAATGCGGTAAGCGCAACTTTTGGCATTTTGGTCATCAAGAGCCGGTTCCCACGTCTTCATGTGGTCAATCATGCGGTCAAGATCTGCCATCCAGCACGCCCTCAGATAGTCATAACGCTCACGGTTAGCCGCAAACCACACGCGGTTATTGTTAGCTGAAAGCTCAGCGAAGAATTTATATAAGTCTGGAATATAGCTCATAATACTTGCAAATATGAGAAGATTCTTTAGGTTTATAACGGAGAAATCTAACTTTTAGTTTGTAATAGACGATTAAATACTTTGCAGTATGTGGTAACACTGCTGATGTGGTTGTTCCGAAGTCATGTACCTCGCATCCGCAACTGAATATTGCATAAAAAAACCAAACCTTTGAGTAACAAAGTGCTCAAAAGATTTTGCCATGTCAGAAATTTCGCCTAAATTGGTGTTGCGATAAACATCTGACATGGAAGCAAAAATAGCAATAAAATCTGACAAAATCATCTTCGCGGGCAAAAACTGACTGTCCCTGCAATATGGGGAAAGTAGAAACTATGCCTTGATATCTATTTTCTATCCCTATTCTTTCATAGAATTCAGCCTGATTGAATTCCTATAACCGATTTGCTCTTCTCAAAAATTTAGTTGCGGATTTGAGGTATCACACTTTGATAAAAAATGTTATTAATCATACATAAGAATTAGATATTTTTGTTAAATTATATTAAATAAGGTCATTGTTCTTGATTATTTGGATTAAAACAGCTTATTTTACGATTGTAAACTAATTTATCACACTTATGACAAAAAGTAGCCTTAAACAAAAAATTCTTTTTGCTTCATTATTTGCCTTAACACTCTCGTCATGCCAATATGAAGGAGATTTCATTAATGAAATTGAAGAGAATCCCGTAATCGAGCAATTACAGGGAATCCAGCGTGATATCGTGATGAATATTGCGCTAAACCGGACTGGGAATGTAACTCAAACAAGTCCTAAATCAAGATCCATCGATGTAAGATTGACACCTCATATATTGGACGGTGACACTGTTCTTTATATTGCTCAGTATGCCGATGGCTGGGAAATTTATTCCGGTAGTAAACTGACAAACATGGTGCTTTTTTCCTCAGAACATGGCATCTTTGATTTCACTGATGAACTTCCAGAGTCCTTAAGATTCATAATTGAAGCGAATGCACAGGAGATTAAATACTTGCCACGTGAAACGGGACCAGAGCAGGTTCATTCTTCTTGGGGCGCAGCTTCTATAACAGAAGCAGATTTAAGAGATGGACACATAACAGCCAAAGTAAAATCTCGCTCAGCACAAAGAAGAGTAATAAGCTATAGCGACCTTCCGCCAGGACATTGGGAATGGTACTCAACAGAAAAAATTGATGAAACTACAGATATTTCTCCAAAACTAACGACCACATATTGGCATCAGCAATCCCCGTGGAATAAATATTCCAAATATGTGCAAAATCCTATCACTAAGCAGTATGTGTTAGCACCTAATGGCTGTGTGGCGGTATCGATTGCGCAATACATGTTCTATACTCATTTCATCGAAAATTGGCCTAAGATTTCCGTAACAACTGCGACTCTGACAGAAGATGGCAAAGACTTCACATATTCTGAGCCAAGTCTAATGTCTTGGTATGAAATGCCATTGTCAAGTAATGATGTGGGCAATTTCGACTATGTAGCTGCATTTATCGGAGATATAGGTCACAAGCTCGGAGCAGATTATCAATATAATGGTACAATCATCAAAAGAGACAAGATTGACCCATATCTCGAAGCAATTTACTTAGATGAATTTTCCTCTGAAGAGCTAAATATTGGCAAAATCAAAACCTCTATAGATGACAATCTACCAATAATTACTGACGCCAATTCAGACATTACATCGGAAGGTAAAGAATCATCCATGACTGGTCATTCCTTCTTAATCGACCAATATAAGGTAGAAACAAGTACATATAAATTAACATATGTTTACAAAAGAGACCCACTTCCTTCAGGAACAGAGGACATATGGGATTGGGATGACATGGATGAAGAGGGTAATGTCATATCATGGGCTTACACTAATGAGATAATCAACACTATTCCAAGTTACAACATATCTATGAATTGGGGAGCAAACCAAAATGGAGAATACTATAATTCAATATTTTATTCCCCCTATGAATCATGGTCTATTGGTGGTCTAAAATATAACTTGAATCACACAATTCATGTACGGACAAAACGTAACTAATCAGTAACAAATTATAACTTTATGAACAAAACATTATTTTTATCCTTTATTTTGTCGATATTAGGATTTTGCACAGCCTGTTCATCAGATGAACCGGGTGGATTAAAAGACCGTCAAGAAATCAAACTTGATGTTAAAAGTCGTGCAGTCAGCGATGCAATCAATGATTTCCATGTTCGTTTCACAACTGACGTGGTCAGTCATGTGGACCAATCACCCACTGAGGCTTCAAAAAATGTAATTTTATCGCCACTTTCAGCATCTATGTCATTGGGTATGTTGGCTAATGGCGTTGACGATGTGACAAGTAAGCAGGTTTATAACTATCTTGGCACATCTGATCTTGATGCCCTAAACAAGCTCATGCTCCAACTGCAGCTTGAGTTGCCAAAGGCTGATAGTAAAGCCTCTATGACACTTGCCAACTCAATTTGGTACGATGAGCAATTCAGCCTGACCAGCAATTTCAGTTCCGTTGTGGATGAATTCTATATGCCAGCTGTAAAACCTGTTGACTTCGCCTCCTCTACAATTAAGAACAAAGTCAACAGTTGGATTGAAAACAGTACCAATGGTCTTATCAAGAATTTCAACGACAATATCGACCCATATACCAACTTCATGATGATAAATGCAATGTATTTCAAAGATATATGGAAAGAGGAATATTTCAGGAAAGAAGCCACCAAAAAGAAAACCTTTCATGGAATAAACGGTGATAATAATATAGACTTCATGTCATCCTACGAGCATGAACTGCTACGTTGCGTCACAGCTGATTTTATAGCGGTTAAAATTCCTTTTGGGAATGGAGCTTTCAGTATCACGCTTGTTCTCCCCGCTGAAGACTTAAGCACCTCAGAAGCGAATCAATTACTCACAGCAGATATGCTGCGTTCATTGGAGAATGGCATGAAGTGGAAAAAGTTTGACCTTTATATTCCAAAGTTCAAATTGGAAAATAAAAGAGACCTCACTAAAGTGCTTACCGAATATGGGAAAATTGACCTTGTCAATTCCAAACTCACCCTGTTCAACGAAGCAGTCAGAGATCATATCACTTTGTTTCACCAAGGTTGCTCTTTTGAAATTAATGAAAAGGGTGTTGAGGCAGCCGCGGTTTCACAATCAAGCGATATGTTGTCAAGCAATATCACAGAGCCCGACATTGTGACTTTCGACCGGCCGTTCTATTTCTTCATAAATGAATATAGCACCAGAGCATGTCTGCTTTCAGGCAGAATCGCTGACCTTTGATGAATTAGTGACACTTTTTGTCGTTATATAATTTCGCATCCTCTTTCGAATTGATTAATTCGAGAGAGGATGTCGGTTTATATGTGATCGGATATGTGTGTTACAATGTTGAGTTCTCCAACATTGATTCAAAAAAATGTTGTATCTTTGTGGTGTGATATCCCGCAGGGATAATGGACTGATTTAAATCAGTCCATTTGCAAAAATAACTGAATAAAAATTTAAACATCAAGCATAATCACTATGGCACAATGGTTTGAAACTAAGGTCCGCTACGATAAGACAATGGATAACGGTTCGATAAAGAAAGTTACCGAGGCCTATATGGTAGATGCCCTTTCATTCACAGAGGCAGAAGCCCGCATCTCAGAAGAAATCGCTCACTTCACAAGCGAATTCTCTGTTTCCGCAGTAAAGCGCACCAAAATCGCTGAAATATTCCGTGAAAAAATCGGTGACAAATGGTATCTCGTGAAAGTGGCATTCATCACCCTCGATGAAAAGACCGCCGTGGAAAAAAAGTCAATCTCCCAGATTCTCGTGTCGGCCGACAGTTTCAAAGAGGCTTACGACAACTTCATGGAAGGCATGAAGGGCACTATGGCTGACTTTGAAATCAATACCATCCAGGAAACTCTTATCATGGATGTATACGACGCCAATCTAAGCGGCGAAAAGAGTGCTGAATAAGAGGCTGTAGCAACCTCAAAACGGTAAAAAAATCGCTCCAACATGTCAGTAAAAGAAAATCTCCGGCAATTGCTAAGCACCATTCCGCAAGGGGTGGAATTAGTTGCCGTGTCCAAATTTCATCCATTGGAAGCACTGCAAGAAGCCTACGATGAGGGTCAGCGCATGTTTGGCGAAAGCCGGGCCAACGAGCTTATAGAAAAAGCCAAGCAAATGCCGAAGGATGTAAGATGGCACTTTATCGGACACTTACAGACCAACAAAGTGCGTCAGATACTCCCCTACGTCACACTTATCCACAGTGTTGACTCAGAGCGATTGCTTCGGTTGATAAACAGCGAGTCACTTAAACTCAATCGGATTACGGACGTGCTGATGCAGCTTCATGTGGCAAAGGAGGAAACCAAATTTGGCTTCACCCCCGAGGAATTACTTGACACGGTCACAACAACTCTTTTATCCGAACTGGACGGAATAAGGATAGTCGGTGTCATGGGAATGGCGTCAAATGTAGATGACGAGGCACGCATTCGTCAAGACTTTCGTGAAATACGTCAGGCATTCTATGCCTTAAAATCAACAGTTTTTGCCACTGACAGTGACTTCAACATCATAAGCATGGGGATGAGCCATGACTGGGAAATTGCCGCTGAGGAGGGTTCCAACATGATACGCGTCGGCACAAACATATTCGGCGAAAGAGAGTATTAGAATAATATATCTATTAAGGTCAAGTAAGGTCAAGGCATATCAACTTAATCATGAGAAAAATAGCCATAGCAACAGGTACACGTGCCGACTGGGGACTTCTCAGCTGTATCGCAAAAGCCCTCAACAAGAGGGAGGATTGCGATGTGACCATTCTCGCCACAAACATGCACTTGTTCCCTCGATATGGCAACACTATCAATGAGATTATAGCCGATGGATTCCACCCTGTAAAAGTGACCATGGATGACACCACCGACACCCCCATAGGCACTGTCAAAGCTATGTCGACCTGCATGGCGGGGATGGCCGCGGCACTCGAACAGTTGAAGCCTGACATGATTGTGATACTTGGCGATCGCTTTGAGATGCTTGCAACAGCGTCAGCTGCTATGATGATGCGCGTACCCATCGTGCATATCGCAGGCGGAGAAATCTCCGAAGGTGCGATTGACGATTCAATCCGTCATGCCATCACTAAAATGTCATCGCTTCATCTCACAGCCACCGAACCCTACCGCCAGCGAGTTATCGCCATGGGGGAAGAGCCCATCCGAGTCATAAACACCGGCGCAATAGGTGTCTACAACATTATACGTGAGCCTTCCATGAGCCGTGAGGAGCTTGAAGCATCCATCGGCTTCTCGCTACCGGAAGGATCACTTCTCGTCACTTATCACCCTGCCACCCTCGACGATGAGGATGTGACACTGAGATGTTCCAATTTATTAATGGCATTGGATAAATTCCCTGAGTCACACGTGATTATCACTTATCCCAATAACGATTCTCGCGGTAAGGTTATCATTGACCTTATCGAGGAGTATGGCAGAAAACACCCGGAAAGGGTTAAAGTCATACCCTCGCTTGGCAAGAAACGCTATCTGTCGGCTTTACGCTATGTCAGCGCAGTTGTGGGCAATTCCTCAAGTGGCATTGTCGAAGTCCCGACGATGAAAATACCCACCGTGGACATAGGAATGAGGCAGCAGGGGCGTTTATGTTGCGACAGTGTGATACATTGTGGCGACTTGTCCGATGAAATTGCCGCTGCAATCAGGCTTGCTCTTAGCGACGAAGGTAAACGACGTGCTATCCAAAGCAGCAACCCATATTACCAAGCCGACACACTCCACAAAATAGTGGAAGCTATTGCAGAAACACCGATCGAAACCCTTCGCACAAAGAAATTTTATGACCGATAACAATGCTCTTTTCATAATCCCTGCCCGAGGTGGTAGCAAAGGAATACCACGCAAAAACATCAAAGAATTGTGTGGCAAGCCACTCATACACTATTCAATCGAAGTGGCTCGCGCTCTCGCTCCCGATTCTCATATCATAGTGTCAACTGATGATGATGAAATTCGTCATGTGGCGGAGCTTACCGGATTGAAAATGAATTATCGGCGTCCGGCTGCTTTAGGTGGCGACACCGTAGGTTCCCGTGAGGTGATTCTTGATGCCATGGATTATGCTGACCACAAATGGATTGTATATGATAAAGTGATTCTCCTTCAACCCACTTCCCCCATGCGGACTGTGGAAGATGTGGAGGGATGCATAAAGCTTTACCGTCCGGAGGTAGACATGGTAGTGTCAGTCACTCAAGCCGCTTGTAATCCCTATTACGATTGTTTTGAGACCGGTGAAGATGGCTGTCTGCATATATCCAAAGGGGACGGGAAATACACTCGCCGTCAAGATGTGCCTAAGGCATGGCAATACAATGGTGCGGTGTACGTAATCAATCCTGACTCAATCCGAAAAATGGGATTGGGTGAGTTTCCGGTTAGGATTCCCTACGAAATGCCTCGATCAAGATCCGTCGACCTTGACACGCCAATTGACTGGAAAATTACCGAAATGCTAATGAAGGAAGCAAATAAATAGAAGAAAATAATCTATGGATAAGCATCTTATCAACGAAAAAACGACACTTCTCACAGCTCTGCATCATCTCAACGCACTGTCTGGGGAAGTGATGACACTCCTTGTCACTGACGATTCGGGTGTGATGGCAGGAACTCTGACCGACGGGGATGTGCGTCGCGCACTGATTAGCGGAGTGTCACTTGAAGCTCCGGTCACTGCCGCTATGCATCGTAATTTCAGGTTCTTGAAGGAGGACAAGGTAGATGTCGGCGCTCTTCGTGAGATGCGTATGATCGGGTTGAAACTTATACCGGTGCTTGATGCTGAGGGGAAAGTGCGACGAATTATTGACACTCGCATTACTGGGACTATTCTCCCGGTGAGCGCGCTACTCATGGCCGGAGGTAAAGGCGAACGTCTGCGCCCGCTCACGTTTAACACCCCTAAACCGCTTCTAAAAATTGGCGATAAAGCCATAATCGACTATAATATTGAAGCCCTTGCCGGAGTGGGAATTGAAGATATATACGTCACCACTAATTATCTCGCCGAACAGCTCGAAAAGCATTTCTCCACACCGGTAGCCGGGGTAAATGTGAAATGTGTCAAGGAGGATAAACCTTTGGGCACCATCGGGTCGGCATCGCTCGTCGACCTGCCCGCCACCGGCGACACCATCGTGATGAATTCCGACCTTCTCACCTCTATTTCATTTGAAGATATGTACATTCGGCATGTTGCCGAAAAAGCTGATATAACAATCGCCGCTGTGCCTTATAATGTCTCTGTACCTTACGCAATCCTGGCCACGGAAGGTTCGGAGGTTCGTAGCTTGGAGGAGAAACCGTCATATTCATACTATGCTAATGCCGGAATATATATAATTGCCAACGAGTTGCTTAGAGGACTTTCACCCGATGAGCGCACCGATGCCACTGACCTTATAGAGTATGCGATAGCCGCCGGAAAAAAAGTAACCTACTTTCCTATCAATGGCACATGGATTGACATAGGCTCGCCCACTGACTTCAATCACGCCAAAGAATTAATGAAGCATGTGCAGATGACTTTTTCCCATTCATGATTGTTATATCAATAAAATAGCTCCTGCCTGTCAATATGACTGTTCATAAGCTGGCTCGTAGCATCATATTTCAAAGAGATTTTCCCTCCTATAATCATCAATTTAAAATCAATTTCAGTCATGGCTGATTCCAACTTCATAGACTATGTAAAGGTGCTTTGCCGTTCTGGCAAAGGTGGTGCCGGCTCTCGTCATTTCTATCGCGCAAAGTATATCCCCAAAGGTGGACCGGACGGGGGTGACGGTGGCCGCGGTGGACACATTATTCTTCGCGGCAATAGCCATATGTGGACACTGTTGCCATTACGATATCGTCGCCATATCTTTGCCGGGAATGGACAAAGCGGCTCCGGCGGCAGGTCGTTTGGCAAGGATGGTGAGGATGTTATCGTTGACGTTCCATGCGGCACAGTAGTGTTTGACGCTGAAACCGGTGAATTCCTCTGTGAAGTTACTTACGATGGCGAAGAAGTGAAATTGCTTCGCGGCGGTCGTGGTGGCCTTGGCAATTGGCATTTCAAAAGTGCCACCAACCGAACTCCTCGTTATGCCCAACCTGGAGAACCGGCCATTGAAAGGAGTATCATTTTGGAGTTGAAACTGCTTGCCGATGTCGGTCTTGTTGGATTCCCTAATGCCGGAAAATCTACCCTTTTATCAGCAATTTCAGCCGCACGACCGAAGATTGCCGACTATCCATTTACCACTATGGAGCCTCAACTGGGTATTGTGTCCTATCGAGGCGACAAATCGTTTGTCATGGCAGATATTCCCGGTATTATCGAGGGAGCCAGTGAAGGCAAGGGCTTGGGATTGCGATTCTTGCGCCATATCGAGCGTAACGCTGTGCTATTGTTTATGGTTCCTGCTGATGCTGATGATATTAAGGCTCAATATGACATTCTTGTCCGCGAACTCGAACAATTCAATCCTCAACTTGCCGACAAGCCGCGCATCCTTGCCATCTCTAAGAGTGATATGCTTGACGATGAGCTCATGCAGGAGTTGGAAAAAACTCTGCCCGCGGGAATTCCTCATGTGTTTATCTCTGCTGTAACCGGCTACGGAATAACAGATTTGAAGGATATCCTTTGGGGTGAAATCACCGATGAGCGTAACCGCATCGAGGTTAATCCAATCACTCACCGTCCACTCGACGGCCATCATCGTGTACGAGAAGAGGATGAATTCATCTTTGAAAATGTTCCCACTCCCGGCAATGACGATGAGGAATATGACGATGACTTCGATGAAGACTACGGAGATGACGATGACTACGATGCCGGCGGCTATGAAGTGGCTGATGATGAAGGATTTTACGATGACCCCGAAAAAGAATAATACTGACACTATCGGCATTATAACTAATGGCATATCACAACGAGCTTGGTAAATGGGGAGAGGCGGTGGCACGTGAATATTTCATTGCCTCCGGCTATGCCATTGTGGCTGAAAATGTGCGTGTCGGCAATGTGGAAATAGACCTCATAGTCCTGAAAGATAATAGGATATGTTTCGTTGAGGTTAAGACCCGTTCCACCCATGTCACGGACCCGGCTGATGCCATAGACAGGAAGAAGAGAATGAGAATGGTGAGGGCTGCTGATACTTATATACGTATGTTTGACGTGCCTCACGAGCCTCAATTCGATATCCTGATAGTAATCGGTAGTGAGCAAAATTATGAGGTAGAACACATCCCCGATGCGTTCTACCCCACATTGTTCAATGGATATTAAGTGTGATGCTATTTCTTGAACTGAAGTTCGTAGAGGTCACAAATAGATTTATTCTCCTCGGGTGAAGTGAATTTCAGATATAGGGCGTGTTTCCCTTTCTCACCTTTAAGCCCGGTAGTTTTTACTGTCATGTCAACGGTTTCCTGGGGAGCATCCTTGGAGATAGCGAGCGAACCGATTTTCTTTCCTCCTTTACTTTCCCATGGGCTGTCAATCATCACATCGATGTTGCCATCAATCCCTAACGGCTTGAGCGCAAGAATCAAATCGGCATCGGTGTCCATATTGTCGAGGTTGAAATACTTATAACCGATAGTGGCATTATTGACATTATTTACCACGATATTACGGTTGTAACGGGGATTGTACGGCTCTCTGAATTTCAGGTAATCGCCATAGAAAGGCTGCACGTATGAACCGGTGAATTTCACGTAAGGATAATTATGCGAAGCGATGCCATCGCCGGTGTAGTAGCACATTATGCCTGCGGAGTATCTTTTGAACGGATCCAATCCGTCGGTTTCAAACCCTTCCGAAGTATATTCGGCTTCCGAAATCACTACTTTGCCGCCGGGACCTTCCTCTACTGCCACCTCGATTGGCGCGGCCATAGCTTGGCGGGCATATTCGTCTGTGCCACTCTGTCGGTGGTAGAACACATACCATTTGCCATCAATCTCAGCAATGCTGCCGTGGGTGTTTCCGAAGGGTGTAGCTGTGGGGATGACGTTGGCATTCTCATCCTCGCCACGAGCGCGTCCGTCGATGATTGTGCCACCGTAGGTGAACGGTCCTAATGGACTGTCACTGTAGGCGTAAGCCAAGGTGTAGTTGCTACCATACAGACCAAATTCACCTTCGCCGGTCCAGCGACTGTAGATGAACACATATTTGTCCTTGATTTTACGAATTGATGAAGCCTCGAAGAAACGGAAATCTCCTTCCTGATGGCGTCCGCTGATCATATCCTCCACAATCTCGGTGCCCGGCATAACTGTCGCCATAGTTTCGGGATTGAGTTGGGCTCCGTAAGAGCGGTCAAATCCCCAGTAGCCATACACTTTCCCATCGTCATCAACGAATACTGCCGGATCGAATTCCAGCACTCCGTCGGTCTCCTTTGGGTTTTCTTTGTCCCAATTAATCACCACGAATGGACCATCGGGGCGGTCGCTCTTAGCCACCATGCCGTTTCGTCCTCCGCCCTGATTATTGGGATATAGATAATATGTTTTTTTACCATCCTTCCCCACCATTACAGCCACGTCAGGAGCATAAAGAATATCGCCGGCACCGTCGGGATGAATGGGGTCACCGTTAGCATCGAGAGCCGACTCAAAGATTATGCCGTCGTAACGCCAGTTGTTGAGATCGTTAATGGGTGCTGACCACACCACCTGTTCGCGTCCGCAATATTGTGTCTTTTCGGAGTCATGTGAACCGTAAAGATACACACGATATGATCCGGGGTTGTCAGGATCCTCAAACACGTAAGGTTCGCCGTCAGGGATATATTCCCAAAGGGGCAGGATGGGGTTGACTGCAAGCATGCTTGACACAGAGCCAAGCATCCCGATGCCAAACGCACATATTAGCGGTTTCATGAACCCGCAATTAATCTTGCACATAATGATATAGATTTGTTTTGAGTGATTGTTACTTTTTGCAAATTTAGGGATTTATATCACTTATCAAATCATTATTGAGGTTATTTTTGTTGTTATAATTGACCATTAAATAGTAATTTTTCATATCTTTGCAAAAAAAGAGATTATTCTTATTAAACCAACTAATTATGTATCAAAGACAACTAACATTCGGTGAAGCTGTGAAGCGCGCACTCACCGAGAACTATTGCAACTTCAACGGTCGCGCATCACTCTCTGAGTACTGGTGGTTTGTACTCTTCACTTTCATTATCAGTGCCATTATCAGCCTCATTTTAAAGAATAATACCCTCATGATTGTGAATGGTGTCGTTGAATTGGCTCTTCTATTGCCGAGCTTGGGGCTTGGCGTCCGTCGTATGCACGATACTAACCGTTCAGGTTGGTGGGTGCTTATCAATCTCATACCCTTGATTGGCTGGATTATTTTCATAGTATTCGCAGTGAAGCCAAGTGACCCC
>JAMPEV010000002.1:187854-257495 GCA_023664955.1 Duncaniella sp. | reverse complement strand
CCTGTAACCTTCTGATCCGTAGTCAGATGCTCTATTCAGTTGAGCTAAGGAGCCGTTGTCTTTTGTTTTGGTGATGCAAAATTAGACATTATTCTGCAATTGTGCAACAATTATCGCAATTATTTCGCATTTTTAATCAAATTTTATTTTAGATTTGCTAATAAAAGCTTTTTAGCGTAATTTTGACATCTGAATTTTAGATTCAACAACCCAAATTCAACTAAATTCAAGAATCATCAATCTGTCCTGAAAATTAGATGCATCAAAATAAAATGAAGAAGACTCTCTTTACCCTTATCTCCCTCATTATCATCTCATCATTTACCGCAAAGGCAGTAAACCCGTCATTCATTGATTACGGAAAGCCGAACTCGTTCATAGCCATCGACGCTCATATTCTATTCGGCGGCTCCTACGTAACCAACAATTACACTGACTGCTACAGTGAAATAACCGACATAAATTCAACCATGGGGTTTGCCTATGGTGTTGGTGCCACTGTCAAGTTCAATTTCTCAAATTTCATTGGTTTGGGAACTCAGTTCAACTATCTTCTCAACAAGAATAAAATGGACATGGCAGTGACTCGGGAAGGGGCACCTAACGTCTCAAATGTATTCATCCGAAATTCATATCGCTATATCGACATTCCTGTCTATATGTCATTCACATTTAATCTTGCTTCACGCATACGATGGATTGCCGATGGTGGCGTTTACTTCGCCCATGGGACAGGAGGTAAACAAAAAAGTACCATATATAATGCAAAAGTTAATGACCTCGGACAACTTATAAGTAACACTCAAACCCACAAAGCCGGATACTTTGACGATAGTAAGGCATTCATAAACTCCTACGATAAATCCGACTTCGGCCTGCACATCGGCACCGGACTTTCCTTCTATGACAAGATTTCTATTAACGTTTTCACCCACATTGGATTGAGCAATGTGGCCAATTCCATCGGCGTTGTAAAGCCATCGGCTCACAATTTCAATGTGTTTTGCAGTGTGGGATACAGGCTGTGATTCTCCGTCCCCTATTATTCTCTATATTCCCAATAAATCTCGGAATATATCGAGAGCATTGCGAATCCCGGCCTCAGTCTCCGTGCAGTCAATCTTAGGTGAACCGGGAGCTGAAAGAAGGGTGAAATTAATCTTATCGCGAGTAAGATTCTTCTTGTCATGACGCATCAATTCAATCAAAGCATCATAATCTTTACAATCAATATCAGGAGCACCGTAGCCGCTCTTTTTAAGAAAATCGACATAGCGGTAAAGTTCCGATGACGGGTATTGCAATGCGCCATGTGACAGGATCATCTCCACAAGCATTCCGTAGGCCACTGCATATCCGTGAGGTATCGGGTGTCCTGATTTCAAAGCGTGACTTTCAAAAGCGTGACCTGCTGTATGCCCAAGATTAAGCGCGCGTCTAATTCCCTGTTCTTTTGGATCCTCCTCGACTATACGCTCTTTTACTTTCACACTCTTTTCAAGAAGCGGAAGGAGAGATTTAAGGTCACTTCTCACAATGTCGTAGTCAAGCAATTCAGTATAATCTTCTGCTGATGATAGCAATCCATGCTTTAACATCTCGGCATAACCTGAGAGCAGTTCTTCTTTAGGGAGACTCGAAAATAGAATGGTGGAAATCACCACTGCATCTGCCGGACAAAACGAACCTATCTCATTTTTATAACCTTCGAAATTGATTCCGGTCTTACCTCCTACAGCAGCATCTACCGCCGATAGGAGGGTTGTAGGAACATTAATAAACTTTATTCCGCGCTTGTAGGTAGCAGCGGCAAAGCCTCCCATATCAGTGATAACTCCACCACCTATGTTAATTACAAGTGAATGACGTGTTGCCCCTTGAGCCATTAAACCGCCCCAAATCCGGCTAAGGGATGACAAATCTTTATGTTCATCTCCGGCTTTCACCACAATTTTCCGGTATGGTATTTCAAGGCATGGAAGCACTTCACGATCCACATTCTCATCTGTAATCACATGAACACTAACCGGGGCAATATCCGCAACCAGATTTTTTATTGCCCTTCCTACCTCATTGGTATATATAATCTTTTGCATATCTTCTTACTTTTCCACTGACACTGTCAGTAATGACAATAATAACGAAGGCAGCCTATCGGCACACTCAAGCATGGAGTCAAAGACAATAGCTGCCCCTGCTTCTATCATAGCCCGCTTAGGAATGGGACCCGTTGTGACTCCTATTGTAAATGCGCCTGCCTTATCACCGGCTTCTACTCCAAGTGGCGCGTTTTCCACCACTATCGACTGTGATGGTGTCACCCTTGCAAGCTGCATTGCTCGTATATAGGGCTCTGGATGAGGCTTACCATGTTTCACATCACGCGATGTCACTCTCATTGTTTCGTCTAATAGACCGGGAAAATCCTCCGGTATCCTATTCAACAAACTACTTTGTCCTGAACCCGTCACAAGCACGCGTTTAATGTCCACGTCCTTGAACACTGACACCATTTCGACCGCGCCAGGCATCACTTCTACCCATGGCAATTGATTGAAATACAATGTTTTCTTATGATAATAATCCTCTTTTTCCTCATCAGTTGCATCTCGGTGAAACTCTCGATTGAATAGCAGATTAATCGTAGATGCGCCGGTGCGGCCTTCGTAAAGATAAAATTCGTCTCTCGTGCATCTAATGCCGGCTTCCGTCATTAGACGATACCATGCTGCCGAATGATTCTTCATGGAGTCGTATAGTGTTCCGTCCATGTCTATTAGTGCTGCTCTCGGAGTGACACGGGTGTAATGATGGCGATGAAGGAATGCCACGATTTCTTCATAATATGGAGGTTGCATTTTCATTTCTTTTTCTTTTTTGATTTGACAACATTTTCCGGTTGCGACATTATTATAACTGTATCAGGAGCCGTAATCAATCCCTCATTGATAAAATATAGAGAGTCACTGTGGGAAATAGTATCTGATTTGATATCCTTATTAAGAATCTCATTTGATACTCTGCTGAAGTCAAGTTTGTTAATATTGGAATTTCTGACCCCGCGGCGGAACACATTCTGAATCTCCCTTATGAGGTTGACACGGGTGGTATCTGCTATGGAGACAGTCTTTGTCATCTCTTTCTCATTGAATTTCGCTTTTCCCAATCGTATCTTCATGTCATCGACATTCCCCGTGATGTTTACACCAAATTTAAATGGCAACGGTGATTTAAGTACCGCAATATGATAATTGAGGTTCATCGAGAGGTCATTGTAGCCGCTTACCCCTAATCTATATCTATCTATATCAAACATAAACGGAAACAAACGCAACTGTGAGTTATCAATAATCAGCTCCACATTCATGCTGTCAATTATATTCTTTTCCTTGTGTTTGAAAAGCAGCCATTTACCAATAGTCCTGAAGGTCTTCTCGTCTACTACTTTCAGGCTGTCACCCGACAGTTTTACTGCTGCCTTAAGGGATGGAATCACTATATTCATCGATGAGTCAATTTGCGTTGTGGCTGCGAGGTCGGCGTTGATAATTCCATCGATATCGTTAAGAAGTGGCATAAGGGAATCAATTGCTGGAACGAGGTCAAGGAACTTCGCAATATGGAATTCTTTCACCAACATTCCGAACGCAAACGACACGTCACGAGGATTAGGCGCATTGTAGAGCGCATTTAAATCCACTGAACCGACGTCGGTGTGCGCTGACAACCGATTAAGATTCAATGCCCCTTGGTATACGTTAAGCGTACCGCTGAAATCATGGAACAC
Organism: Duncaniella sp.; assembly: GCA_023664955.1. Lineage (GTDB taxonomy): Bacteria > Bacteroidota > Bacteroidia > Bacteroidales > Muribaculaceae > Duncaniella. Next base: position 253,708 of record JAMPEV010000002.1, on the reverse strand, counting down.
AATATTGGAATAAATAATATTCTCTGCATTCATTATCAACTCCGCTTCTATATTTGATGGTATGATAAGCACTGATGTCGTATCAGCCACGGATTCTATCGAGGCCTGCAGTTGGTTTTCATCTTCCATAATAGGAACCATCTGAACCACCCCCTTGCTATCTTTATCCAGAAATGCCGCCCCGGCGAAAACTGCCGCTGAGACCTCATTCACATCGATTGTGTCACTCTTCAAATCAAGTTTGATTTTCAACCTCTGCTTGCCACTCGATGAAGTTAATGCCCTTGAGATATTGCTTATCGTCCCATTGATGAGGAAATCGCTATTCCCGGCATTATATCTTGTGTCGGATATTATCAGTGAGTCTGAGTTAAATCTCACGTTCAAGTCATAGATGCGATTCCTCACAGGAAATATCCGCGTAAAAAGCCCCATGTTTTTTGCTGTCAATACACCTGATGCTCTCCACTTGCGAACGAGCGTCTTCATATTGTTATCCAGCTCCAAATCAATCACTTCCTCACCTTTAGTAGAATCAGGGACTTCATGCGTCATGATATCCCTTCTAAATGTATTGAAAGCGATTCGATACAAAGTGTCAATAGGCAATGTGGGATAAAGACCCCGCAATGAGTCAATACGTGACTTCATACGTGGAGACATGCGTCGGATATTCGGGTAAACCACCACGTCGGCCGATGCATCCCTTAGCAATGCGATGCTCCATTTATCGGCGTAAGTAGCTCGGTCTGTTTCCACACCAAGTCTGAGTTGTGGCTTTCTTACGTCCCCCCTGTAACGCTGGAGATTTGCTCTGACTATCGCCTTGCGAAGTCTCATTCTTATTGAGTCCTGTGTGGAAATAAATGAAAGTTTTTCAACTTTAATATTCGCTCCGATTGGATTAACCATTGAGGTATCGGCACTCGATGCCCTGTTCATACATCCTACACCCATACTCAATTCTACACCCTGTAAATCCACGCCTGATGCCTTTAGTGAAAGGCTATCCATCTTCAATGAGGCTGTGAGTAGTGAGTCAACAGTGAAATTATTATATGTGAATCTATTATCAGTCCCTAACTTAAGTTCTGCCTTTCGGATATAAAGGTTTGCGGGCAGAGTAGAATCAACAGCAGAAAATTCTTTCAGTGTTGCTTCCCCCGTAAGTCGAATTCGATGAAATTCATCCTTATTGAAATAACTATTTCTAAATGAAAATTTACTGTTTGCTCGTAATTCGCCGGCTATTTCGAGTGGCATTTTACTTAAAAGGACTCGAGGAAGCCGCTGTATCTCAACTCCTCCACTGAAACTGCCCACTACTGTCGGATCGCTTATAATATTCGATATGTCGGCATTAAGCTCAAATCCCACTGCTTTTCCAATTACAAGCATGCGCTCTATGTTTATCTTCGATTTGTCAAGATTATCGCCATCTATGTTCCCCGTTGACTTAAGTTCAAATCTACTAAGATTCATTCGTTCATACTTAGCTGAACATATCGGGACATTAATTGAAAATTTAAAGGAAGGTATACTGTCGCGACCTACCACGAATGGTTTTGTAAGTTGAATATAGGCATTGACTGACATGTCGGTCTCAAGGTCACTGATTCCTTCCTTCTTTTCGTCGGGAATCACCGCCAACACATCGTCAATCTTTACTGAAGGTGCTTCAAAAGCGAGCATCTTGACCACAATGTTGTTGTCAATACTGAACTTAGCCGTTGTTTCAGTATTGATATTACCAATGTCTATTTTAAATTTATCCAGTCTTATTTCATAGGGATTCTTTTGACTCCACCGAATATCACCACCAATACCAAACTGTAAATCTTGGATATGGCAAGCCGTCAACTCAGCATTAGCAACTCCGTCTAAGGCAATAGAATAATTTGGGGAGTTTTTTCCATCTACCTGTGTCGTGGTCAATGACACCCCCATATCAGTGCTATCCTGTAATGAAACATATCTCGCTTTTAGGCCATCTTCAATTTCAAATTTCCCAAATCCGATTTCCGGAAGTATAGTTCTCGTATCATCACCCTTTTCCTCACTTGCAGGGAATATGTCATAGTTGGCAAGATGGGGGGTAGCTTGCACCACATTAATCTCCGGATGTACGATTAAAATATCATAAAGAGAAATTTTTCCCACCATTAAACTTGGGATATTCAATGCCCCCTTTATTTGCTTTATTGACAGAAGAGAATCTGCGAAAACAGGAAGACCTGCCCTTATCGAATCAGGAAGATATTCAAATGCATTACTCTTTATATGTAAGTCGTCAACCTCTATCTCAAACTTAGGAAAAGTATGGTAGAATGAAATCTCTAACCTATCAATCACAACTTCGGCATTAAGGTAATTGTTGGCGTATTCACACACCAAAGGGGTTAACTTTTCAGGCTTTAAATAGTTAACGGCAACTGTGATAAGGACAAGGATAAGCACTACGATTATTGATAGCGTAATTCCCATTCCTATCAATATCCGTACCAACCAAGGTCGATGTGCATTCTTATTCTTTTCCATAGTCGCTACTTCGTTTCCTTAATATCTATAGGCTTTCGTGCTGTGATATGGAAACATGGTTGCCCCACTTCATATTTCACATATACTTTCCCCTCTTCGCGCATTGCTTTAAGCACTTCAGCAAGAATACCCTTGAGATCTTCGACGCTGCGGGGATGTTTGTCATTATTGGCTATGAAGGAGGCATAGGATATGTCGAAAGTAGTACCCAACTGATGTACCGAGGAGTCTATCGCATTCCTATTCCTTCGACGTAATCGCTTGACAGTTTTTGGAGTGCGCAAGAGACTCGTGACTTTTATGCGATAATCCCCCCCTCCTCTCACTCTCAGGGTATCACGAAATCGTTTCCCTATCTCGTGAAGGGTGACTGCGGCTTCCGGCACAAGGTATGGACGAGAAAATATCAATGTGTCAAGATAGAAATCGGCATTTGTCGTCACTTTTACAATCGGTCGTTTCAATTTCCAATGTGAGCGTGTGTCGGTCAGCGGTTGAATACCTATTTTTTCTGCCTCTGCCCAATGCACATAATTACTATCATTGAAATAAGGTCGCAAATTACCAAAATAATTCACTTTAATACGCTGTGTCGGTTCTGGCATAGAGTCCAGGCGACAAAGGAATCGACTAACAGTATCTACTTCAAGGTCGTACACTGTGGAGTTCTTGCCCAATTTTAGCACTGGTGTATCCTCCGGCTCCGGCTTTTCTGATGTGGGCGTACACATAACCACACAGAGCACCACAAAGAAAATTATTGGCGTAAACAATCTCAATGTCTTACGCCAGCTAAATTTACGGCGGCGCATGCGTCGTTTCTCATTCCCCGGGCTTGGCGTATTTGTCATGTTTTGCTTAATCATTTTCAACTGTTATGCCCGCATATTCCAATGCTTCGCGACGTTCTACACACGTGCCACATTTTCCGCAATGCTTCTCTCCTCCCTTATAGCATGAGTAGGTGTGACTGTAATCTACGCCAAGATGCTTGCCTCGGAGGGCAATCTCCCCTTTTGTCACACCGGTATATGGCGCTCGAAGTTCAAGGTGCTCGTATGTCCCGGCACTGATGGCATCCCCAATGGCTTTCACAAACTCAGGCCTGCAATCGGGATATATGGCATGGTCGCCCGAATGATTGGCCATCATCACTGCCTTAAGTCCGCGACTCTCAGCAAGCCCGGCTGCTACTGATAGCATTATACCATTGCGAAAAGGCACCACTGTGGAGCGCATATTCTCATCTTCATAATGGCCCTCAGGAATTGCATCAGCGCCTTCAAGGAGTGAACTTTTAAAATATTTACTCATGAATTGGAGATCAATCTCAATCCATTCTATCCCAAGTTGTTCACAATTCCAACGTGCACATTCTGATTCTCGTTTGTTGTGGTTAGAGCCATATTGGAATGTCACTGCTAATGCAATCTCCGATGCGTATTCCCATAGCATGGTCGTTGAGTCCATGCCTCCTGAAAGAACTAATAAACAATCTTTTGCCATATTTCAGAAATCATTACGGAAAGATGCTAACATCCTATTTTTCACTAAATCCTGATGGTCGGAATCTCCATAGTTGGCAAATGGATATATCGATATGCCACCTCGAGGTGTGAATAACCCGGTTACCTCGATATATTTGGGATCCATCAATGCTACAAGATCCTTCATGATAATGTTTACACAATCCTCGTGGAAATCCCCATGGTTACGGAAGCTGAAGAGGTAAAGTTTTAAGCTCTTGCTCTCAACCATTCTTTCACGAGGTATATATGAAATAAGAATCTTGGCAAAATCGGGCTGCCCGGTCTTTGGACACAGAGATGTAAATTCCGGGCAGGTAAATGTGACAAGATATTCATTTTCAGGATGCTTGTTTATGAAGGTCTCAAGCACCTCAGGAGCATATTGTGTAGGGTAATCAACATGGGTGTTACCTAAAAGTGACATTCCGGATAATTCTTGATCTGTTCGCATCGTAAATCTTTTTTCGATTATAATGCAAAATTAACTATTTTTACCCACAATCACAATTTATTCCATCCCCAATCCAGGGCAACCGCATCAAAATTTAGCAGATAGGAGCATCAGCCTCAGGTAATCCTGGGATATAGCAGCCTGAAAGAGTCTCTTTTTAATGCTGCGCTTGTCCATATGACCCTTTACAATTTGCATTGCCATTTTGCGCAGAGTAGACAGATTCTGAGCTGCATATCCTTTGTGCGAGCGACATGCATCTTCTTTGAATGTAACGTCCAGATTCCAGTGCAATTGGTTTTCAATCGACCAATGGCCACGAGCCAGCATATTGAAGTATGCTGCCTTGGGGAAATTCTCATCGCTTATGTAGAACCGTTTGGTAACGGTGGTTTTATCGCCATAATCAACTGTCGAAGTGATTTCTACGAGAGTTTTAAGTCCGGGCCATCGGCCGGATACGTCTTTAACCTCAATGGCTTCTGCATCAAGAATGCGGCAGTCACGTGTTTCAATTCGGCCATGATCTGCTTCTATCTGAGTGGCTGTATCAACAAAGCATCAAGTATTTTGGCATCTTCTTCGTTGAGAAGTCTTCCGGAATGGCCGCCATACCAATTGAAATCGGGTATTTCCTTAGCAAGGACATCCGGGGTCAGCAACTTCACATCTTCAAAAGAATTGATGGTGAAGTTCTGATATATGTCAGCGTAATGAATATGGGCTCTGTTTTTCGGTGACCAGTCATGCGACTCGTATGTCTCAGTCAAGATAAGTCCTTTCATCACAATGCCAACGTTACCTTAGCCGCAACGTACCATGTAGATCCTATCGCCCGGTTGAATCTTTTCATATTCGTTGAAACTCCAGTTGCCGACACCATATCCTTCCCAAAAGTCGTTCATAAAACGCTCATGGCTATAACTTGAGATGGCCGGATTCCAAAATAAGATATATGTTGCCATAATTTGCTGTATTATATTTGCTTAGGGTAGAATATACCTATATGATTCTCATTCCGTTACAATTTAAATCGGCAAATGATCGCTCAAAGAGAGCCACTTCCAACGTGCACAGCAAGGACAACATCCTCGTTAACATTGGTGCCGAGATCAGAAGCCATAATTTAAAAGCGTTATTTGCGATAAACCATAAAATTGTCGGAGCGAGTAGAATTAAGCAGATCCTTAATATCAATATTCAAGAGATTTGCAATCTCTCTTAATGTTTCAAGTCCGGGCTGTGCTGAATTAGTACACCATTTTGACACAGTCGCGGGGTCTTTACCAAGTTGTTGTGCAAGCCACTTATTGGTACGTTTTTTCTCAGCGAGAACCACTTTGATGCGGTTAATGTCTTGTTCCATGATTAGGTTATAATTGAATTTAACGCAAATTTAATAATTTTATTCCAAACGACAATGAATTTTCAGTGAAATTTATTGTCTTTGCGTCCACCCCCTCTCCGACTTCATCGTGGACGACGAACAAACCTTGATTTGACCAGTCATGACCTTCACAGCGACACGCCCCTATGCCTGTTTTTGCCGATAGTAGTTACGGAATATCAACATTTCATATATAAAAAATTATTTTACACTTTTTAACCAAATAAAACCAACAAATTAGTTGTGTTACTAAATTTTTAGTTTTACCTTTGCGATGATTCTAATGACAATGAGTTTCATATTTTACAACACATACATTAATAATGACAAAGCAATGAAAGCAGGACGCCAACGTCAATTAATCACCCAGAAGGAATTGCCGATTATGCAATTACTTTGGGAAAAGGGACCACTCCATGTTAGAGAGTTGTTAGCCCTGTACCCTGACCCGAAGCCTCACTTCAACACTATCGCCACCTTGGTGAGAATCCTCGAAGAAAAAGGCCACGTGGGTCATGAAGTCATCGGGTCGAGCCACCGATTCTTCGCAACAACTCCAAAGGAGGATTTCCAGAAGAAGTCTCTCGCGGAATTAGTGGGAAATTTCTTCAATAACTCCTACAAGAACGCAGTGTCAGCCCTCGCCGAGCAAGAGAAAATATCGGCCGATGAGCTGCGTGAAATAATTGATTATATAGAAAGTAAAAACCGTCAATAATCCCCCACTTACAATATGGGCACCCTATTCTCCTTTTCCCTATTTTCATCTATAATCCTCGCCACTTTGTACCTTTGTTACAAATGGGTTCTTGCGGGCGAAAACCAGCATTGGTTCAATCGCTTGACTCTTTGGGGAATTTACACCGTCTCACTTAGCGCTCTTCCGGTTGCATTGTTAATATCAAAACTGGCATACACTCCCGGGAAGCCGCCAGGCATCGAGGTCGGACTTGGTGACGTAACAATTGTGACTGATATTATAGGTGTAGTAGAGCCTGAGCAACCGGTCTACATGACAATCATCTTAATAGTGTATCTGTTGGGGATCATCGTTGTGTCTCTACACACAGTCTGGATTGCCATGCGACTTTCCCGACTGATTGGCAGCGGCGAACACAAGGAGATTTACGGCTACACTCTCGTACTCCTCCCCGAGAGCAATGTGGCTCCGTTCAGCTGGTGCCGATACGTTGTGATGAACCGTAGTGACTGGGAGGAGAGCGGTGAAATGATTGTGACTCACGAATTACAACACCTCCGTTTGTGCCACTGGTTCGACCTTCTGTTAGCCCAATTTGTAGGAATTATTCAATGGTACAATCCTGCTGCATGGCTTATGCGTGAAGAATTGAAATCGGTGCATGAGTACCAGGCCGACGATGCTGTCCTATCGACAGGGGTCAATGCCAAGGATTATCAAATGCTATTAATTAAAAAGGCTGTCGGCGCGAGATTCCCGTCACTTGCCAACAGCCTAAATCACAGTAAACTTAAAAAACGTATAACTATGATGTACAACTCAAAAACATCACGAATCCGCCGTATGCGCGGGCTCGCTATGGTGCCTGCTTGCGCAGTGGCACTGTTTGTAACCAACATCCCGGCAATTGCCAATGTTATTGACAATTTTAAGGAGTCGGTGATTTCCACCGACAAAGGTAACGATTTCTCTTCAGATGTGCAACCCATTATCAATGATGCTGAAGAATCGATGCTCGATGTTGCAGAAGCTGCCGTTATTGCTTCCGATGCGACCAAAGCCTCTGAATCTGAAACCACTGTTATTGCTACCACTGCTGCACCTGACGACAAAGTCTACACTATCGTGGAGAAAAGACCTGAATTTCCCGGTGGCGAAAGAGCTCTAATGAACCATATTATCACCAATCTTCGCTATCCGGAGGCAGCTGAAAATGCCAATGTTCAGGGACGTGTTATCGCTACTTTTGTGGTAAAGAGCGACGGCTCAATCGGCGATGTGAAAATCGTTCGCAGTGTCGCCCCTGACATTGATGCCGAGGCTATCCGACTTATAAAGTCACTACCAAAATTCACACCCGGCACTGTCGATGGCAAGCCTGTGAATGTGCAGTACTCTCTTCCACTGATTTTCAAACTCACTGACGAAGAAGGAATTCCACAATCTGACAATGCATCAGGCAGCAAGATGGCTCCTGTCAATGCAGGAAATCAGGTTTTCACTACCATAGAACAGAAACCGGAATTTCCGGGGGGAGAAATTGGGCTTGTAAACTATATCGCCAAAAACATCCGCTATCCTGAATCCGCCAAGGAGAAAAACATCCAAGGTCGAGTGGTAGCCCGATTCGTAGTTAACAGCGACGGTTCAATCGGAGATGTGAATATCGTTCGCGGCGTGGATCCTGACATAGATGCCGAAGCAATTCGTGTTATAAAAAGCCTGCCCGAATTTACTCCTGGTAAGATAGACGGCAAACCGGTGAGCGTATGGTACACTCTTCCACTTGTGTTCAGGAACACAGACGAAACCTGCGCATCCGATTCTGAAGCCACCTCACAAGTGAAGAATTCAAACCTTCTCCCCGAAAATATCAGCTATTTCATCAACGGAGAGAAAGCTGATAGAGAAACACTTTTAGCGATTAGCCCAAACTCCATCAAATCTAATGACATCCGCAAGGATATTAACAGAATCGAGATTTTAACTTTATAACCAACTAAAATGGTGACGATTAGAAGAATATAACTGTATCTTCTGATCGTCACCGACTTCAAAACGATATTTAAAACATGAAACCAATCATTATCGCCATGCTGTCCAGTGTGATAGCCTCCATAACCATCAATGCGCAGAGTGATAAAATAGTAGTCCATGAGACTAAAACAGAAGCTGCTGCTAAAAGGATTCCTGAGGTGAAGGGTTACGACCAACTTGGAACTGCTGACTACGAGTGCGTATATCAATATGATGTAGTTGCCACGAAAAAAAATGGCGATAAGGTTGACGAAAAGTATGCCACAATCCTTCAGTTCAACCCCACGCTGGCTAAATTCGTTGACCTTGCGACTTACCGTGCTGATTCCATCGCCAACACCCCGGGCACAAGCCCTGAAGAGATTGAAAGGATGGCACGAGACCGGGATGCCACCGAGTTTCTTTTCTCAAGTGAAGTGTACCAGAATTATCCGGAAGGTAAAATCACATACGTTGACATTATCACGCCCAATTATGTTGATTATACTGAAGAGTATCCTCCTTTCGATTGGGAAATCAGTGAAGACACTCTAACCGTAAGCTCATATCCCTGCATGAAAGCGATTTGTGAATATGGCGGTCGAAAATGGACTGCATGGTTCACAGATGAGATTCCTGCAAGTTTTGGTCCGTGGAAATTCAGCGGACTTCCCGGGTTAATCATGAAGGTTACTGATGATGAAGGGATTCATACCTTTACTGCTGTATCATTCTCCAAGGCAGATAGCAAGATTGTAAAGGTCCAGAATGCAGGCATCCAACATACTTCACGAGACAAATTCGTGAAAAATAAGAATTATGTCGAGGAAGACCCAATGAATCGTATCCCAGTGCAGTCAATCCAATCAATTGATGTTCTCAAAGACAAATCAATCAGAATCAATGGAGTCCCTTTGGTGAAACGTCCCAATGCTTACACTCCGATTGAACTAAAGTAAATTCTCCAGAATCATGATGAAACGATATTCCTTTCTACTATCGGTTCTACTAACAGCACTGAATGTCTGCGCCCAAATTACACTTACGGGCAGTGTGACTGACAACACTGACCATGAGCCACTTCCCGGGGCAGTAGTGAAAGTATATGCCAATGGAAAGATGAAATCGTTTGGTTCTGCTAAATCCGACGGCACCTTCCGAATTAATGTACCCAAAATAGCCACTGACAGCCTGACTATCAGTGTGCAATGTATCGGATACACTAAACAGGAACGTGTGATTCCATATAACGCATCTTCAATTGAATTTCTGTTGAAAGCAGATAATGTAGCACTGCGTGAAGTAAAAGTTGAAGCTCCAAAAATAAGGGTGTTAGGTGACACTTTGACATATAATCTCGCTTTATATCTCGGCAAAAGCGATGTCACATTGGAGGACGGCCTTAAGAAACTTCCCGGTGTCGACGTGGATAAATCAGGGAAGATTAATTACCAAGGGAAGGGTATAAGCAAATTCTATATCGAGGGGATGGATATGCTTGGTGGTAAATATAATCTCGCCACACAGAATCTTCCTGCCACTTATGTGACAGATGTAGAGGTCATCAGTAATCACAATGAAGCAAAAATTGACCGCGGTCGCCATTCCGATAATGTGGCTCTTAACGTCAAACTCCGTTCGAAAGTGAAATTCAAACCGGTTGGCACCACTGAGGCTGCGGGAGGTTATGGTGACGGATGGCTTTACCAATTGGGTGGTACCGGCATGATGTTCACACCGGCTTTTCAGACCATAATATCGGCTAAGATGGGGAATATCAAGGAATTTGCCCGGGGATATGACACTGATCTAATTATTATGTCAAGCGGGAGTAATACGAGCCTGGCAGAGCAAGCTGCCGGGAAACTTGGCGGTAGTAATCCGCCGGTGAGTAAGGGACGTTATATTTCATTGCGTGACAGATCAGTGAGTCTGAATTTCATGAAGAAATTCAATGAGGACAGAAGCATTAAGGTGAACACATCGTATGCCTATAGTGCCACCAATTATGGTTACTCACAGGAAAGTAGTTACTATGCCGGCGACAAGGAGATTGTGTTCAGCGAGTTCAACCGTCCGGCTGAAAGTGAGCACCGTCCTGCCATCGAGGTCAGCTATGTGGAAAATTCCGACAAATCTTACACAAGCAACCGTTTCAATGCCAAGGCTGGGTTTTCTAAAGACAATTTCATGACACTGAGTGATGAACGTGACCTTACTCAGCAATCGGACATTAAGGATGTTATTATTCAAAATTCTTTTACACGACGCATCAAAACAGGCAATCATATTTGGAACATTTGGTCGACTGTAAGCTTCAACCGCGCGCCGGAAGCTGAATTGTATGTATCAGGTTATATCGTTGATTCACTACCTGCAACCCAGCATCTGTCGAGCCACACTTTCAAGGCCAAAATCGAGGGAGCCACCACTTTTAAGTTCCAGCACTCTACCCTTCACCTTCCTATTGTCATAGATTATGACAATAGTCACCTCCGAAGCGTGTTTTCAGCCACTTCAAGCATAAACAATGTGGTTGGTAATCGTGCAACTTTCAGCACATCTCCATCCTATGAATACACCTCTCCTAATCGACAGTTGGAACTTCGTGGCACAGTGGCTCTTGAAATGAAACTTTTCAAAGCACGAAATCACTCTACTGCCACAGAGACAAGCATCAAATCTCCCTACGTGATGCCTAATCTCAGGGTAAAGTATATCCTCAATCCCGACTTCAATGTGACACTTTACTCTTCTATATCCCACTCTGTGGGCGATCTTCTTGACCTGCTCACAAGCCCAATCATTACTTCTTATCGCACTCAAAAAGTGGCTTCGGGAATTTTGGCGAAAGGCAGATCGTTCAGTTCGTCACTACGATTTGATTTCAAGAAGCCGATGGAATTCTGGTTTGCCAATGCTTCGGTATCTTATAATGATGAGAAACATAATATTCTTAATTCTCAATATGTTACCGATTCCGACATAACTTCAAGCGGGATGGCACACGATAGACATTCTCACTCACTTTCCACCAATGTAACTGTGGCTAAGCATGTCAATTCGATTGGAGGCAAGTTTTCACTGTCAGGTGGACACTTTTGGAACAGAAATGAGATGATGCAACAAGATAGGATTATCCCCTATTATGGTCAAAGTTACAATGTTGGTTGTCGAATCACTCTTGCCCCATGGAGCTTCATGGAGCTGAATTATGAAGGGCGATTCTCAAAAAACTTCAACAGATATTTAGATATCCGGGAGTCATACGACATATTTAGTAATGAGCTCAAACTCTCAGTTTATCCTGCTGAGGGTTGGGATATATTTGGTACGATGGAATTCATCAGCAAGGAATTAACTGATAACACACATAAAAGCATTTCACTCTTTGACGCCGGTGTCAAATACAAACATAAGAAATTCCGTTACACCCTACAAGCCGACAATCTCCTCAACACCAAGACATATTACTACTCAATCTACAGCGGCTTAGATCGTTATAACTATTCCTATCGTCTTCGTCCCCGCACAATCACCCTCACAATCGCCTTCACAATGTAACTTAAAATAAGTCGTTCCGGAAAATCCCCGGAACGACTCTGAGTGAGTTGTGGATATGGAGTTTTAGTCCTTCGTCGGAATCTGGAGCTTGCCGTGAGGTTTCTGGGAAATGCCGTCGCGTTCGAGGAGTGCGTCGATTGTGGGATCCTGGCCACGGAATCTTCTATATAGTACGGAAGGGTGCTCTGTACCACCCTTTTCAAGAATATTCTCGCGGAACGATTCGGCAGTTTTTTCATCGAATATACCATTCTCTTTGAAGTGGGCAAATGCATCAGCATCAAGCACCTCTGCCCATTTGTAGCTATAATATCCGGCAGCGTAACCGCCAGAGAAGATGTGGGAGAATGTAGGCCCGGACATTGAACCCGGAATTGCCTCGAACATTGCAACGCTTTCGATTGATTCCTGCTCAAATTTTTCAGGGTCATCGACAGGGGCTTTAATGGTGTGCCATGCCATGTCCTGAAGTCCGAAACTTAGTTGTCGAAGGCAAGCGTAAGCAGCCCCAAACCGTGATGAAGAGATAATCTGGTCAATCGACTCCTGCGGTATCGGCTCGCCGGTGAGATAATGACGTGCAAATCCATCAAGAAACTCTTTCTCAGTGAGATAGTTTTCATTAAACTGAGAGGGAAGTTCCACAAAGTCACGGAGCACACTGGTGCCTGACAATGATGAATACTTCGTATTGGCAAGAAGTCCGTGGAGAGCATGTCCAAATTCATGGAGGAAAGTTTCAACCTCATAGGGTGTAAGTAATGAGGGTTTAGAGCCAGTAGGTTTGGTGAAATTCATCACAATTGAAACATGGGGACGAGAATTCACCCCGTCGGTCGTGATCTCCTGATCCTTAAAACCAGTCATCCAAGCACCCGGCCGCTTGCTTGCACGCGGGAAGAAGTCGGTGTAAATAACACCGAGAAATGAGCCATCCTTATCAATCACGTCAAAGGCGGTGACATCGGGATGGTAAACAGGAATGTCGGGATTCTTCTTGAATGTGATGCCATAAAGCTTAGTTGCAAGACCAAACACTCCGTCGATCACATTGTTAAGCTCAAAATATGGACGAAGTTTCTCTTCATCGTAGGCATACTTTGCATTGCGGAGCTTATTAGAATAGTAACTGTAATCCCATGGCTTGATTTCCATCGGTTTACCTTCGAGTTTTGATGCGTATTCAGTCAATTCGGCAAATTCAGCTTTTTGTGCAGGGCGATAAGCATCACGGAGTGAATATAGAAGGTTGTATACTTTGTCAGGAGTCTGAGCCATCGTGTTTTCTAAGGAGTAATCGGCGTATGTCTCATATCCGAGAAGATTGGCGATTTTCAAGCGTGTTTCAGCTATTTCCTTCATGACCGGGAGATTGTTGTATTCACCCTTCATGTTACGTCCGGTGTACAGTCGGTTCATCTTCTCGCGCAGGTCGCGTCGGTCGCTGTATTTCATAAACGCCATGTAAACAGGCTGATCGAGCGTAAATAGATATTCACCTTCACGTCCTTTCTCCTTAGCGGCAAGAGCAGCTGCCTCGACTGAGCTTTCCGGCAGCCCTGCGAGATCGTCGGCATTAAGCCATATTTCATACGTGTTCACCTCTTTGAGCACATTCTGTCCGAAGATTGTGGTAAGTTCACTGAGACGGCTTGACAGTTTGCTATATGTCTCACGATCTTCTCCCTCGAGAAGAGCTCCTGACCGACGGAATGAGTCGTAGGTTTTCTTTAGAAGCATTTGGTCCTCAGTGTCAAGATTGGATTTGTCACGATTGTCATACACCTCTTTTATACGCTTCCATAGTCCCTCGTTTAAGGAGATTGAAGTCGAGTATTTGGAAAGGCGCGGAGTGATCTTCATTGACAAGTCCATCATTGAATCATCACTTAGTGACGAAAGAAGCGGGAAGAATACATTCAACACGCGATTGAGTTCTGTATCAGCTTCATTGAGTGCCACAATAGTGTTCTCAAACGTTGGCGCCTCGGGATTATTGACTATGGCATCAACATTTTCTAAACCGATTTTGATACCTCGGTCGATTGCCGGCTCATAGTCGGTCACTGATATTTTGTCGAAGGGGACGGTGCCATGAGGTGTCCCACTAAATTCCTGGAAAAAAGGATTCTGTGCTTGAATCATAATTGTTGAAGCGGCTAATGCCGTTAATAAAATTTTTCGCATGAAAGTGGTAAAAAAGGTGGTTTATTATCAATGTGTTCCAAGTTACTTCTTGATGTTATCTAAATGGGAGCGCCAAGTTCGCGGGCGCGTACCTCTGCTCGGTCAGTAATTATGCCTTTCAGAAGTTCGTCCATCCCTTCTACCCGATAGAAAAGAATTTCATCATCAGCTATTTTGTAGAGAAATTCTGAAGTATCGAAATCATCCTCTACAATCGAGTGGGCATACATTTCCACCGCCTGATTATAATTGCCGGTGAGAAGCTCTATATGTCCTGCATTTAAATAATCATTAGGGTTCGGCTTGTCAGTAAGTACTATTCCAGAGTATTTTCTTGCTCTCTCATAATCTCCAACCATTATGGAACTGCGGACGATACGACGAGCCAACTTCGGGTTGATGCCGGAGAGAAACTCCACTTTGAAGAGGTAGTTCAATGCCTCCTCGTGTTTCCACATTGACAATAGGCATAGGGCTATGTTGTTGGCGATTTTCAAATTATCAGGCTCGTTTTCCTCTAACTGCCGGTAATACTTTAACGCTTTATCCCAATTACGAAGGTGACGGTGGCATGTGGCCATGCTTTGGATGGTCCATCGGCTCTTGGAGTCGAGCAGTTCACTCTTTTCATACCATTCCAGAGCCTCCTCGTCGTCACCCTGTGTCTGTTTGCAATATCCTAATTTTTGAAATATTTCAGCTGAGGGGGGCATCATGTCGGAGAGCTTCTTGAATATTTCGTAAGCATCTTTGAAGTATTTATGCTTGAAGTAGAACTCACCAAGCAGTTCAAGGGTTTCCACATCGTCAAATGATTTCCAAAGCAATGGATGATCTATCAAGTTTAGTGAGGACTCAAACGGATCAATGAATTCACCCTTGCGGCGGAAAAGCTTGAAGAAGCGGTAGATATCCTGAATATACTTGTTGGCAAGGTCTTTACGATTTTTATTACCGGCATTGATGCTGTTGAGATTTGCCTCCATCATCTGGTCGGAATGAGCTTTAATCTGCTCTGACATCATCTTCAATTGTTGTTCCGGTATTTGTGAAAGTGACAGGAACATGGAATATTTGTCACTGTCGCAGAAAAAAGGCGAAGCTGCCATCATGTCAAAGAAGATGCCAATGTTCGGGTTAGCCGATGTGGTAATCATTGAATGGTTGGTGTGGAAGGGTAGGAACCAGTTGGGCATTTCGTTGAAGAAGGGGAAGGTCTTCAGCTTGCTGAATGTCCCCATCAGCACATCGCCACCATCTTCCTGGATTTCCTGAAGTTCTCTCAGTTTATCGGCAACACCTGATTTTTCGATTATCTCCTCCCATTCGGGATTAGCTTCAAGTGATTCGATATCAGAGACATTGTTCTTCAATTTCTCTAATTCCGGACGTAGTTTCATCATCTCCGGAATCACTTCTTCGTCCATCTTCTTTATAATACGCTCTGTGGAGCGGGCACGGATAAACTGAAGTTGCATCATGCTCACGTCTGATTTCCATATAGGCAATTCGGTGAGTGCGTCAAACCTATTCTGAAGTTTCTGGCTTAGATGGCGAGAGCTGTGTCTCCAAAATCCGAGAAGAATCCCGCAAAGCGCGCGGATTGACACACCGGAATCCTCACTTTCATAGGAGTCCATAAGTATGCGCATACGGCGTTCGTCATAATATTCCATCAATCCCATCATTACAGCTGAAATAACAATACATTTGAAATGGCTTGGGAGAGCCGGATCCATGATTACGGATTGAATGAGCGACTGGTCATCTACGGTCAAGGGATGGGATGTCCACACGAAGTTAAAGATGCGCTTCTCCAGGTTCTCAGCTTTCAGTGTCAGTTCGCGCTGGGCTTTGTCAACGTTCTCAGCAAGCACTGAGAGTGACAATTTGTCGTTGATACGACGATACTCAGCCACCAAGCTACTGAGAGTATCGGTGCGTTGTAAATTTATAAAACGCAATGTGTTGAAATATAGCGTAGGAGCTTCATTAATGCGTGACTGTCTGTCAATATACTCTGCGAGTGAAAGAATGGAATCCACAAGGCTACTGAATAGCTGTGGGCGTGACGGGTCAGCCATACCATCGATGGCATACCGGCTCATGAGTAAGTAACTTTCCCTAATCTTGTCAATGTCAACTTTGAGTTTCCGAAGCGAGATTTCGCTCATGACAGTGTTGTCGAGAAAGTCAAGAGCTGCTGAGATTCTTTGTTCCTCCAAGAGCTCTTTTATGTCATTTGTTATATCTATCTTGTTCATTTGGTTGCAAATTTAAGATAAATTCTACAAAAACCGTGCCAAAAAAGCGTTAAGTGAATGTAAATTTTACTACTTTTGCGTGTGGATTGCCCGGCCAGTGTTTGGTAATGGGCGAAATATTGAAAATCAGATGCCAAAAAATATAGCAATCCTTGGTTCCACAGGCTCTATAGGAACGCAGACTCTTGATGTCATATCTCAATTTCCCGATAGGTTCAATGCCCGAATTATGACGGCAGGGAATAATGTTGAATTACTTATACAGCAGGCTATTAAACATCGTCCTGCTCTTGCTGTTATAGCTAATCCCGATAAATACAACGAGCTCCATGATGCTCTTTATCCATTAGGTATTTCCACAGCGGCCGGTGACGAAGCAATTATCGAGGCGATGGACCGTGACGATTTCGACACAGTCGTCACTGCCACGGTGGGATACAGTGGACTGTTGCCAACCATCCATGCAATTAAGGGTGGTAAGGTAGTAGCTCTTGCCAATAAGGAGACGCTGGTGGTGGCAGGTGAACTAGTATCAAATCTTCTTGCCAACTCTTCTTCAAAGGTTATTCCGGTGGACTCCGAACACTCCGCTATCTACCAATGTCTGCAAGGCGAAGATAAAACTACAGTTAAAAAGTTGATTATCACCGCTTCAGGTGGTCCATTCCGCACTTGGAAGAAGGAGGAGATTGAGAACGTAACGGCTGAACAGGCATTACACCATCCTCGATGGCACATGGGTGCGAAAATTACCATTGACTCTGCGACAATGCTTAATAAAGCATTTGAGATTATCGAGGCTCGATGGCTTTTTGACATGATGCCTGACAAAATCGAGGCAGTCGTCCATCCTCAGTCTATAGTTCACTCCATGGTTGAATTCGTGGATGGCGCGGTCAAGGCTCAATTGGGCATCCCTGATATGCATCTTCCCATACGATATGCGCTTGGCGATTCGTCTCGTCTTGTAAGCGGGGAACGCCCACTATCGTTGACTGACTATTCCACACTGACATTCGAGCAACCAGACCCGGAGAAATTCCCCTGTCTGACACTTGCCAATCGCGCACTAACCGAAGGTGGCACTACGGCTTGTGTCATCAATGCTGCCAATGAGGTGGTAGTTAATGCTTTCCTGAAGGACAAAATCCGGTATCCGCAAATCTATGAGATTATTACCGAGGCTTTGTCTACAATACCATTCGTTTCATCGCCTTCTTTAGATGATTATGTGGCTGTTCATCATGCCACCATCGAATGGGCTAATAACCGGGTAAATCGATAGAATTCATCACTAATACTACTTTCTTACGAAAAAAATATTAGAACAGAAATACATTTATGGAAACTGTGTTAATAAAAGCTGTCCAACTGATTGTTGCATTGGCCTTCCTTGTGATAATCCATGAGTTCGGGCACTATATTTTTGCAAGAATTTTCGGCATCAAGGTCGATAAGTTCTATATGTTTTTCAATCCTTCGTTCAGTATCCTTCGTTACGATCCTCGTACCAATAAGGTGGGTTTACTCGTGAAGCAGGGCGATGTGGAGAAAGGTACTAAGGATAAAGCAATGATATCTTTCTCGGTAGGCAAACCTCATCCTGCCGTTGAGGGTGACACCAAAACATCCTGGCGTGACACAATCTATGGTATAGGCTGGGTACCGTTAGGCGGTTATTGTGCCATTAACGGAATGATTGATGAGACCAATCAGAGCCTGAGTGCTGTGACAAAGCCCTGGGAGTTCCGTACTAAGCCTGCATACCAGCGTCTCTTGG
Organism: Duncaniella sp.; assembly: GCA_023664955.1. Classification (GTDB taxonomy): domain Bacteria; phylum Bacteroidota; class Bacteroidia; order Bacteroidales; family Muribaculaceae; genus Duncaniella. The sequence continues at coordinate 235,292 of JAMPEV010000002.1, read as the reverse complement.
TGATGCTTGGCGGAGTGCTTTTCAATTTTATCCTCGCAATTTTGATTTATGCCGGCATTGCTATGAATTGGGGCTCTCAGTATATCCCTTTCGATGCTGCCACTGAGGGATTTGACTTCGTTCCTGCTGCTCAGGCTGTAGGTTTTAGAAATGGTGACATCCCTTTGATGGCTGATGGTGAAAAACTTGATGCTTCGAAGGGTGATTACCCCTACAAGATGGCTGAGGCCGATGTGGTAACGGTGTTACGAAACAAGAGGGATACTGTCAACATTCAGATTCCGGAGAATTTCATTTTCCGACTTAATGATGACAAGGGATTCTTGGCTTATCGTATCCCGGTGTATATCGACCGTACCGTCCCAGGTGAGGCTGCTGCTAAAGCAGGCTTGCAAGAGGGTGACCACATCGTGGCTATCGATACTATATCAACCCCCACTTTCACAGAACTCACACCCACCCTGGCTAAGTATGCCGGTGTTGAAACCACTGTGACAGTGGAACGTGATGGCAAGAGGGTTACCTTACCTATCACTCCTAATGAATTTGGTAAACTTGGTTTCCAACTGCGTCCCATCACAACAGTATATAAAACTGTTACCGTCGACTATAATTTCTTCCAATCGTTTCCCAAAGGATGGGAGATTGGCACAAATACGCTTGGCAATTACGTAAGCTCGATGAAGCATGTATTCACTTCGGAGGGAGCGCAGAGTCTTGGCGGTTTTGGCTCAATCGGTAATCTGTTCCCGGAAAAGTGGAATTGGCTTTCTTTTTGGGAAATCACAGCCTTCCTTTCTGTGGCTCTTGCATTCATGAACATAATACCTATTCCCGGACTTGATGGCGGACATGTTATGTTCCTCCTATGGGAGATGGTAACTCGCCGCAAACCATCGGAGAAGGTACTTATATATGCACAGTATGTCGGCATGGCTTTCCTCCTTATGCTATTGCTCTACGCTAACGGAAATGATATATTCAGAGCCTTCCTAAAATAATTCTGTCCAGTTACTTATAATCTATAAAGTAAAATGTCACAACTCAAAACCATTACATTAAAGCATGGCAAGGAGGAGTCAATGCTCCGTTTCCATCCTTGGGTATTCTCAGGCGCTATCGCCCATCTTCCTGACGATATCGAAGAAGGTGAGGTAGTAAAAGTGGTGTCATCGGATGGTAAGACTCTCGGTGTTGGACACTACGAGATTGGTTCAATTGCAGTGCGCATTCTGGATAGTGAGGATAGACCCATCGATGATGAGTTTTTCAATAAACGACTACTCGAGGCTTGGAAACTTCGTCGACACCTCGGATTGATTCGTCCCGATAATTCCACATTCCGATTGGTGCATGGCGAAGGCGATTTCTTGCCAGGTTGCGTAGTGGATATATATGGAAAAACTGCCGTGCTTCAGGCCCATAGTCCGGGGATGCATTATGCGCGTAACATCATCGCCAATGCTTTAGTTAATCTTCCGGAAGCAGGTATTGAAAATGTGTACTATAAATCGGAAACCACTCTTCCGTTCAAGGCTCGTCTTGACCCGGTAAATGACTATATTATCGGCAAATACGAGACAAATATTGCCGTGGAAAATGGCTTGAAGTTCAATATCGATTGGCTAAAAGGCCAGAAAACGGGGTTCTTTGTTGACCAACGTGATAATCGAGCTTTGCTGCAAAAATACAGTGGGGAGGCTAAAGTGCTTAATATGTTCTGCTACACCGGCGGTTTCTCTGTCTATGCAATGAGAGGAGGAGCCAAGCTCGTCCACTCTGTCGATAGTTCCGCTAAGGCTGTGACTCTTACTGATGCCAATGTCGAACTAAATTTCCCGGGTGAAACCCGCCATAAATCATTCGCCCAGGATGCGTTCAAGTTTCTTTCGGTAATGGAGAAGGGTGAGTATAATCTTATAATCCTTGACCCGCCGGCTTTTGCAAAACATCGCTCAGCCATCAAAAACGCCATGATCGGCTATCGCAGGCTCAACGCAGCAGCATTCGAGAAAATCGCACCGGGGGGCATCCTTTTTACCTTCTCATGTTCTCAAGCTATCAGTAAAGAGCAATTCCGTCTTGCTGTGTTCACCGCTGCTGCCATATCGGGACGTAAGGTGAGAATCCTCCACCAGCTTACCCAGCCGGCTGACCACCCTGTGAATATATATCACCCGGAGGGTGAATACCTTAAAGGGTTAGTACTTTACGTGGAATAGCGAATTGAAGTAAATATGTGATTATAATTAATTGCATACCATATAATTATCCGTATAATACCCCGTGAATATAATAACTATAAAATAAGTAAATAAAGTGTCAACTAAATTCATCTTATCAGCTATGGCAGCATTAGCCATCTCTTCTTGTGCCAATAGAAGCACAAACGAAGTGGCTTCTGATGACTTCGACTACACTGTCGACCGTTTCGCCGACATTGAGGTGCTACGTTATCAGGTACCAGACTTCGAAAAACTTACGCCTCAACAACGCATACTTGTATATTATCTCACAGAGGCGGCTCTCACCGGTCGTGATATACTCTGGGACCAAAACGGCAAATACAATCTCGCAATACGCGACCTCATTGAGAATGTTTATGGTAATTATAACGGCGACAAGAACAGTGCTGATTATAAGGCTCTTGAAACATATCTCAAACAGATAGAATTTGCTAATGGTATCCACCACCATTATTCAATGGATAAATTCAGACCAGGCTTCTCACAGGAATTCCTTTTGGAGCAAATTGCTGCTTTACCCGAAGACAAGAAACCTCAGAATCTTGAGGTTATCCTACCGGTGATTTTTGATCCTACTGTGATGCCGAAGAAGGTTAACCAGGCTGAAGGTCAGGATCTCATACTCACCTCTGCCAATAATCTCTACGAGGGTGTCACCCAGGCTGAGGTTGAGGCATATTATAATGCCCGCAAGGACACTACTGATGCATCGCCGATTTCATGGGGTCTGAATACTCGTGTGGTAAAGGAAAACGGTGTGATTAAGGAACAACCTTATAAAGTAGGTGGCGTTTATTCTGATGCTATCAGCAAGATAGTTGAGAATCTTAATAAGGCTAAAGAGTATGCCGAAAACGACAAGCAGAAAGAAGTCATTGAAAAGCTTGTAAAGTACTATGAGACAGGCGACCTTAAATTGTTTGACGATTATTCTATCGCTTGGGTTGAAGATACTAACTCTCGGGTGGATTTCATCAATGGGTTCATTGAGAGCTATGATGATCCCTTAGGTATGACCGGTGCTTGGGAATCAATTGTGAATTTCAAGAATAATGAGGCTTCTCACCGCACTGAAGTTATATCAGGCGAGGCGCAGTGGTTTGAAAGCAATTCACCGGTTGACCCTCGTTTCCGCAAGGATGAGGTTAAGGGTGTGACTGCTAAGGTCATCACTGCGGCAATCCTTGCCGGCGATTCTTACCCCGCAACCCCTATCGGCATCAATCTTCCTAATGCAAACTGGATTCGTGCAGCACACGGGTCTAAGTCTGTGACTTTGGAGAACATCACTCAGGCCTACGACATGGCTTCTCATGGAAACGGCTTCAATGAGGAATTTGTGATTGACCAAGAGACTTCTGACCTTTTGGATAAGAACCTCTTTGTCACAGACAATCTCCACACCGACCTACATGAATGTCTTGGACACGCTTCGGGCAAACTTCTTCCCGGCGTTGACCCTGACGCTCTAAAGGCTCATGGCTCTACTCTCGAAGAAGCTCGTGCTGACCTGTTCGCGCTATATTACATTGCTGACCAGAAGCTCTTGGAACTTGGCCTTCTTGACAATCCTGACGCTTACAAGGCCCAATATTACCATTATATACTCAACGGCTTAATGACCCAGCTCATGCGTATCGAGCCCGGAAAGGATGTGGAAGAGGCCCATATGCGAAATCGTCAACTCATCTCTGCATGGGTTTATGAAAAGGGTAAAGATGACAATGTGATTGAACTTGTGAAGCGTGATGGAAAAACTTTCATCAAGATTAATGACTACGAAAAGATGCGTGACCTCATCGGCCAGCTTCTCGCAGAAGTGCAACGCATCAAGAGCGAGGGTGACTATGAAGCCGGACGTGATCTCGTGGAAACATATGCGGTGAAGGTAAACCCAGAACTCCACAAGGAGGTGCTCGATCGCTATGCAAAACTCAACATCGCTCCCTACAAAGGCTTTGTCAACCCTGTGTATACTCCGGTAATGGATAAAGATGGCAATATCACAGATGTAACAGTCAGCTACGAAGAGGAATACCTCCCCCAGGTGCTCCGCTACTCACGCGAGTACCGCACACTCCGTTAATAATCGTGAGTTGTGAGTCATGATTTTTTTTAAAATTAATAAGACTTATAAGATTTATAAGTCTTATATCTTATAATCAATAAAATAAACTAAAATTTAGAGGGTGATTAGCTGCTTATGCGCCTAATCACCCTCTAAATTTATCTTAGTATACAGCCTACACTTAGCCTTTGCGGATATTTTTATGGCGGATTCTCCATATCACTGCATCGTAGGGAGATATCATCGTAGCAAATGGCTTGTCGGAACGGAGCTGCTTGAGTTCACGATCGCCTGACATAAGTTCAAGTGCCACAACTTCTCCCTCAGGTATATTGAGGGTTTCAAATGCATGCTTGGGAATGTTGATTGCCAAGTCACATGAATCGGCTGAGAAGTTGGCAGCAATTAAGAGCGTCTCTCCGTTCATGCTACGCAGGAACACGTATTGCCGATGGGGATTGAGCGTGGGATTCTGATAATTGACATACATCAAGTCAAAGAATCGGCCATGGGCTATCGCCTTCTCTGAATTACAGAGATTCAGGATAGTCTTGTATTTATTTCTGAGCCAACGTTCACGCGGGGTCATCTGCGAACCGTCCGGATTGCCGTTGTTATACCATCGACGCAAGGTATTCACACTCCAATAATCGAAAATGGTTGTTCGCCCGTCGTTACCGCTATATCCTTCCGCATCAGTAGCTTGTTCACCCAGTTCTTGACCGTAATAAATCATCATCGGACCTGTGGAAATCATCGAACTGACCACGAGCGAAGGTATCACCTTTGCCGGATCCTTGGCAAAGAAACGCGAGCCGAAACGCTGCTCATCATGGTTTTCGAGGAAGTTTAGCATATTTGGTGCAATTCCTTCAACTGTCTGCCAGCAGTTAGTGATAGTAGCTGCGGAATAATTAGAGCACATAATGCCACGGAGAGTATCATAGAGATTCACCTTGTCATATAGATAATCAAAGCCTCCTATATTAATAAAATCACGATAAAGCCTTACATCGTAAATTTCAGCGATGAATTTTACGTGGGGATAGCGATCCTTAACATTGGAAATAGCCCATTGCCAAAATTCGAGTGGCACCATGTGTGCCATATCGCAGCGAAATGCGTCTACCCCCTTTGATGCCCAGAATCTCAATATATGCAGCATCTTATACCATGTGTCAGGGATAGGACTATAGTGTGACGAACCGTCGCCGTAGTCATGTCCGTAATTTAGTTTCACGGTCTCATACCAATTGTTGGCGGTGGGGAAAGCTGAGAAAAAATCGTCGCCGGTAGCTTTTGCCGGGAACTCGACGTATGCTCCTTTCCCAGTCCCCATATCGACAGATGGAGCGAAAAGTTGGCGCGTGATGTAATAGTAATTATTGTTGGGTGTGAAGAACATATTGGTGTCATCATCCTCACCGAAGTCTCTTATGCCCACCGGTTTGGCATCGGAGTTGTATCGTCGGGCTGTGTGGTTAGGCACGAAGTCGATAATCACCTCCAACCCCGCATCATGGGTTCGAGTAACCAAATCTTCAAACTCTGCCATCCTGTTTTTGACATCAACCGCTATATCGGGATCTATGTCATAATAGTCCTTTATAGCGTAGGGAGAACCTGCCTCACCTTTCACCACGTGGGGGTTGTCAGGTAGAATTCCCTCGCTGCTATAATCGGTCTTGGTAGCATGTTCAATTACACCCGTATACCAAACGTGTGTCACCCCGAGTTCTTTAATCTTGCTGAGAATTGTGTCAGTGATATCATTCATCTTGCCGGCTCCATTCTGAGCGAAGGTACCATTGGGGATACAACGATTGGTGGTATTAGTAAATATTCGAGGAAAAAGTTGGTAAATTATTGGTTTACTATACATTGCCTTGAAAAAAATTAATGTTTTCGTGATATTATTAGTATGTTACTATTGCTCTATGTCTTCATGATGGAGTTCAACCATGTCCTTAAATCCGGCTGCTAACAGAGCTCGACGCGTATCATCATAACCTGAACGATAAATTTTTGTTATCTCTTTGAGATTAAATACTTTGTAACGTGCTATATCGTTCAGGCTTATCGCCAAGTCACAAAGCTGCATCTGGGGAACAGCATTGTTCTTAACTAATAGATCGTAGGTTTTCTGCGCTATGTCGATAATCGATTTAGGACTTCCTCTCCTGGGGACCGGACTGCAGTTGACTCCTATCAAATATTTGCATTTATCCCTTACAGCCCAGGCTGGGAGATTGGCAAGGACACCACCGTCCACGTAGGATACTCCGTCAATCTTGACAGGCTTGAAAATAATTGGAATGCTGCACGATGCCGCAACTCTTTCAGCAATCGCCCCTTTGTCAAATGCCACCGGGCAATTTTCGTCAAAGTTTGTAGCACATATCAGCGATGTGATTTTCAAATCTTCGATATTCTCTATCGGGATTGTTCTCCGGAGAAATTTCTTGAAGCCTTCCATCGAGAAAAAACCATCGCGCGGCATGCTAAGTTCTGCAAAATCTGAGAAACTCGCATTGGAGAATGCCTCAAGTATTTCCTCGGGACGAAGCCCGGCGGCATACATGGCTGTCACTACCGATCCGGCACTCACGCCGGCGATAATGTCGGGTTTTATTCCCATCTCCTCAAGTGCTTTAAGTGCGCCTGCATGGGCAAACCCTCGAGCCCCGCCTCCGCTGAGCACAAGTCCTACCTTATAAGGTTTCCGTGAAAATTTTAACATATCCAGCATGACAGCCACAAAATTACAATTTTTTCGTTGAATGCTGCACCTCTATTCCATATTTTAACATCAAAAATCAACTTTTATTCGTACATTTGCAATGAACTGATTCCAATACTCACTACATTCATTGAATGAATATACGGACTATGAGTTGCCCAACACGAATCAAATGTTCAAGAATAAATACTTGCCAAATAAAATTATGAAATTCAGCGACATACCATCACATGAAAATACGAAGCGACAACTGCGTGACATGATTTCGGACGGGCGCATCCCTCATGCACTGCTTCTGCATGGTCCGGCAGGGATAGGTAAGTTCATGCTTGCCAGAGCGTTTGCTCAATTTCTACACTGCCAGTCACCGACACCGGAAGGAGAGCCTTGCGGAAATTGCCCTTCTTGCATTCAACACCAGACGTTTAATCACGTAGATATGCTTTACGTTTTCCCGGTGGTGAAAACTGATAAGATAAAGGCACCGATTTCCGACGATTACATTATGGACTTCCGCGAGTTTCTGGACATTAGTCCCTTTATGGACTTTGATCGATGGGCTCAGTCCTTTGATAAGAAAAATGCTCAGCCCGTTATATATGTTTCGGAAAGCGAACAACTTGAGCAACGACTTGCTGTGACCACAACTTCAGCTAAATACAAAATAGTGTTGATGTGGCTTCCGGAAAAGATGAACGAACAGACAGCAAACAAGTTGTTGAAACTCATAGAGGAACCGTTTTCCGACACAATATTTATCCTCGTGTCCGACAATGCCGCGGAAATTCTCCCCACCATCTATTCTCGATGCCGACCTATTGAGCTGAAACGTCTTAGCGATGACACGATAGCCAATTACCTTACCAAACGCATGGCTGTCGACCCTCAGGATGCCCTTTCTATCGCTCATGTGGCTTCAGGAAATATGCTTACTGCAATCCGATCACTTGATGCAACAAGCGTGAGCCGAATGTTTTTCGACTATTTCGTGCAACTAATGCGCCTCGCCTATATGCGTGACGTTAAAGGGCTTAAGCAATGGAGTGCTGATGTTACCGCTATGGGACGTGAACAGGAGATTAAATTCTATGATTATTGTCAACGGCTCATAAGAGAAAATTTCATTTATAATTTTAACATTCCCGACCTTGTTTATCTGAATAGGACGGAAGCACAGTTCAGCAAGAATTTCGCGCGCTTTATCACAGAAAATAATGCCGAAAAGATTATTGACGTGATGAATACCGCGGCCATTGATATAGCCGGCAATGCCAACGGAAAGATTGTGAATTTTGATTTGGCAATCAAGATGATAATATTAATTAAGAATTTCTAAGAGTGTTCTAATTCTGTAGATTACGAGTATCTATTCCATGGTTCCCTTTCTAAAGCAGGTAGCAAAAGCATATTTCGAGAATGAGCGCGAAGAGATGATTGATTACTGCTTCGTGTTCCCTAACAAGCGAAGTGGTGTATTCTTTCGGCATTTTTTGGAAGAAGAGGCCAAGGGGATGACATTCATTTTCCCTGAGATTTCAACTATTGCGGAGATGGTATCGAGCTTTTCCTCGCTTGTTGAGGCACCTCGGCTTGAGCAATTATTCATATTGTATAATGAATACAAAGCACTTAGCAAAGACATTGCCGATTTTGACCAATTCCTGTTCTGGGGCGATATGTTGCTGAGCGATTTCAATGACGTTGACCGATACTTGGTGGATCCACATCTTCTTTTCGTGAACCTGAAACGGTTTAAGGAGGTGAGTGCCAATTATCTCACTGATGAACAGCGCGAATTGATAGCTCGTTACTGGGGTGATCAATTTGTCCACCAAAGCCCTGACAAGTTTTGGAATCACCTTCATTATGAGGAATCTACCGAGCTGGAAGCTAAATTTCTAAAGCTTTGGGAGGTACTTGACCCATTGTTCAATAACTTCAAAAAGAAATTGATGGATAATGGAATGGCTACAGCCGGAATGCTTAGCCGAAACGCAGTGGACTATTTGAAACTTGCACGCACTTCCGTACTGCCATATCGTCGATACATCTTTGTGGGATTCAATGTGCTGACACTATCGGAAATAAAAATATTTGAACGGCTTCAAGCTCGCGGTTGTGGAGATTATTATTGGGATATTGCTTCCCCGGCATTCAAAGCTAAAGGTAATCGCGCAGCCAGGTTTATGCGTAACAATGTGAAATGCTTCCCCTCTAAGTATGACATTAACTCCGAATATACTATACCTGAAAATTATTTCCCTGAGATATACATTACAGGTGTGCCCAGCGGAATAGGTCAGGCCAAAGCTGCCGGCCAGCAACTTGAACAGTGGGTAAAAGACGGGGAAATACCTAATCCTGAGAATTCCATCGATACTGCCGTGGTGCTACCCGATGAGAGTTTGTTTATCCCGATGATACATTCAGTGCCCCCCTCGATTACAGCCCTCAATGTTACAATGGGATATCCTATGAAAACCACCTCCTTCGCATCGTTCATCGCAGCTATCGTATCTTTGCATCTTCGCGGAAGGAAATCACGGGACGTATGGAAATATTTCTATGAGGATGTTAAATTTGTCATCTCTCATCCATTCTTGCAATCAATTGACAAAGAAGGGTGTGAGCGTATGTTGCGCCTCATTTCCGAGAAACGTCTCTATATGATTCCCGCCAATGTGCTAATGGAGCAGATGCCGGACGAGGCTTTTATTTTCACCCCTATCACCAATACTAACGGCGTGGAGGAGGTTTACGCCTATTTCCGTACTTTGATTAACTCGTTTTCTGCTCGTATCGGTAGGGATGACACTTATGGTGTGGAAAGGTTTTTCCTACAAGCTTACGGCGCAGCTCTCGAAGAATTAATTGAAGCTTGCAGAAAGTGGGGAATAGAGATGAAGGATAGCACATTCATAGAATTGCTGCAACGTACCATTTCCTCCGTTTCAATCAATTTCACCGGCGAACCGCTCAAAGGGCTTCAGCTTATGGGAGTGTTGGAGACACGTGTGCTTGACTTCGATAATCTAATAATGCTGTCAATGAATGAACGAGTATTCCCTAGAAAACATTACACTCGCTCATTCATCCCTGACTCCTTGCGTAAAAGCTACGGAATGGCAACCACCGACTTTCAGGAATCGATTTACGCTTATTACTTCTATCGCCTAATTTCCAGGGCTAAGAAGGTACGACTGTTTTACGATGCTCGCACTGTGGGGACGAGGAATAGCGAAGTGTCGCGCTACATTTCACAGCTGATATATCTCTTCCCGGAATGTAAAATCACTCACGATGTGGCTTCTTACCCAATGGAGATTGCCGAGGACGACATTATCTCGATTCAAAAGACTGAGGAGATTATGGATCGACTCAGACAATACACAATAGAAGGAGGACCCAACCTTTCAGCTTCATCGATTAACACTTACATCAACTGTCCATTGCAGTTTTATCTCCAAAATGTGTGTGGGTTGAATGTTGAGGATGAGATAGTTGACTATATGGATTCAAGCACATACGGAACCATCCTCCACGAAGCAGCCGAGATTCTCTACAAGGAATTGCGCGGTACACACTCCGAAGTGAGAATCACAAAGGAAATTCTTGACTCAATTACAGCAGACAAGTCAAAATGGAAACTTGAACAGTTGATAACCCGACTTATAAACAAGCATTATAATCATTTTTCCAAGGAAGAATTACTTACTCCGCTTGTGGGCGAGTCAAAGGTACTTGGTCATGTGATGCTGCACTTCCTCAGAAAGATGTTTAACGAGGAAAAGAAAATTGCCCCTTTTGATTTCATTGACGGAGAACATGAAATCAAGGATAGGATGTGGATAAGCGATGATATCACTATCAATTTCCGCCAGTACATAGACCGTATCGACCGGATATATCCACCGGATTATCAATCCACCGGACTTCTAAGAATTGTCGATTACAAGACCGGAGAGGATAAGAGTTCGTTCTCCGGCATGGACGATCTTTTTAATCCGGAGAAGGATGACCGAGCCAAGGCTATATTGCAGCTTATGTTCTATTGCAACGCATATGCTGCAAAACAAGGAGTCAACGCACCTATTCAACCTCAACTTTACCTATTCAAGACCATATCCAATCAAGGGCTTAACCCCCTGAAATATGGCAAAGAGCCATTCATGGATTACCGAGAGGTTAATGAGGAATTCATGGAGCGTTTTCGAGGGGTAATAAAGGAAATTTTTGACCCTGAGGTGCCATTTACGCAGGCCAAATCCGAACATTGGTGCAAGTTCTGTACCTTCAAGGATATATGTCGTAAATATACTGACGATAGACGATGATTGGAAAGCCAACAAAATTGTATGTCCATGTGCCATTTTGCCATGCGAAGTGTGCATATTGCGATTTCTACTCCACGCCCCATCACCGCTGGATGGAGTTGTATGTGGAGACCGCAATTAAAGAATGGAGGAATCGCAGGAATCTTGCTCCCGAAGGGATTGACACGATTTACTTCGGAGGGGGCACCCCTTCCTCATTGCCCATCAAATTGCTTAAACGACTGATAGACGGTCTCCCGACTGAAAATCTCAAAGAATTTACCATCGAGACTAATCCGGAGGATGTCACAGATGACTGGGTGAAGTTTATACGGGAGGAAACAGCCATCGATCGTGTGAGCATGGGTATACAGTCATTTTCCGATGAAGAGCTTCATGCAGTGTCACGTCGGCATAATGCAAAAGATGCCATTGAAGCCTATACCCTGTTGAGAGATTATGGCATAGAGAATATCAGCTGTGATTTGATATACGGTTTACCGGGGCAGACACGAGAATCATGGCGCGAATCAGTGACGGCCTTAATTGCTCTACGACCGGAACATATTTCAGCTTATATGCTTTCCTATGAAGAAGGGACTCGACTGTATGCAATGCTATTAGCCGGAAAGATTGAAGAGGTGGACGATGACACGGCTTTTGGCATGTACTCCGATTTATGCGAGATGCTACGTGATGCCGGGTATCGACATTATGAAATTTCCAATTTTGCATTGCCTGGAAAGGAGGCGAAGCATAATTCGGCATATTGGAATGGGTCAAAGTATATTGGAATTGGTCCCGGTGCATTTTCGTGGGATGGCGTGAATCGGTCGTATAATCCTTCGGATGTCAGAAGATATATTGAGAGCGAAGGGCTGAATTTTAATATGGTAGAGAGTGAGACGATAGATAATCGTTTCAACGATGTCGTGATGACGGCACTTCGGACGGCGAGAGGGTTGGACCTCACTCTGTTGCGTAAAGAGTTTGGCGACAAAATGGCAGATGAATTGGACCGTGAGCTTCCGCCCCTACTCGACAAAGGCGATTTGATGATTTCAGAAGGCCATATCCTGACAATACCCGAGGCGAAATGGTTTATATCCAATTCCATCATGATGCCCCTAATAAGGGTGGAATAAAACTTTGAATTATGAATCTATTTACTTTTCTGAAAAAGAATACTGAGCTTGCGAAGCTCCCATTTACCACCGATGTGCACGCTCATGTGCTACCCGGCGTGGATGACGGAGCCGTAGATATTGAGGAATCATTGTCGCTTCTCCGTGAAATGTCAGGATGGGGGATCCGCAAGGTATTTGCCACTCCGCACGTGGCTGAGGGATTCCCAAACGATGCTGAGACTTTGGATGCGGCATTATTTTCGCTTAGGGAGGGAATTGAACGGGCTGCAATCGAGATTGATTTACATCGCTCGTCGGAGAATCGTGTTGATGATTTTTTCATTTCTCAGATTCAAGATGAAAAGATCAAATCATTCCCCGGCAATTATCTTCTCGTTGAGAACTCCTATCTCCAAGAGCCATGGCAACTTGACCAATTTCTATTTGATTTGAAACTTAAGGGTTTCATCCCTGTGATGGCACACCCAGAACGGTTCTCATACTATCACGGTTCAACGGAGAGGTACAATCAACTACATCAAGCCGGTAATTTGTTTCAGATAAACCTCTTATCACTTACGGGAGCATATGGCAAAGAAGCTAAACAAGCAGCTGAGCTACTAATCCAGCGAGGATACGTTGATTTCCTCGGGACTGACATTCATCACTATCATCATGTCGAAATCATCACCAGCTACCTCCACACCCGACAAGCCCACACTCTACTTCCCCCTCTTACTCACCGACTGCTAAACGATAAAATATAACGAGACATTCAATCTGCCCATTCCAATAAAAGTACCACTTTCAGCAGGTATACACCACAAAGCTATTGATATATTAGGAGTATTATAGTCGGCCGGTAGCGTCAAGGTACTGGGTTATTGAGAGTTGGAAAGTGCCGTAGGCTGCTATGTACTTGCTTTGCGCTTCTACATAGAGCGTCTGGGCATCAAGGAGGTCAGTTATGGTATTCATTCCTGCATCGTAATAAGCCTTCGTGATTCTCAGATTCTCACGACTTTGGGTAATATCATTATTGGAAAGTTTCATTTTTCGGTATGCTCCCGTGAGATTATTCCACTTGTCCGACATCTCAATCTCAAGTTTTTGATTCAGGTCGTTAAGTTCCAGACGTGCGTTTTCGAGTTCGAGATTTTTCTTCTTGATGTTGTGAGAACCGCCCCACCAGCCGGAAATAGGCACAGACACAGTCACCATTACGGCACCGAAATTATGATTCTGTTCGAGCATATCGTGATAGAACCATCCGGCGCCTACGCCTACTTTGGGGAGATTGCTTCCGACAGCCATACGCTTTTCAAGCTTCTTAGCCTCAACATTTTTCAAAAGGAGCTGATGATCAATCGTCTCCCTTAGAGCAGACGCAGAGTCAACGAAGAGCGAAAGAGGTAGATCAGGAACGGAATCAGGAATAAAGTCATAGGTCTCCAACGAGGAAGTAGCTCCGAGTCCCATTTGCTGAGCGAGAAGCATCTTCATCAGGTTAATGCCGTTGTCGAGATCCACGAGAGTATTCTGATACTCATTGCGCTTAATCTCAACCTTAAGCAACTCATTCTGAACCACCATGCCGGCATCGACAGCAGCCTTTACGGTAGCGGATAAACTATCAAGCATCTCCACCGCGCTTATCACCGCCAAACGGGTAGCTTTAAGAGCGGTTAGATTCCAATAGATATTATCGGTTTGTAGCAAAACATCGTCACGTGTTTGCTCCTGCTTGAGTTTAGCAACCTCCTCTCCCACCTTAGCGAGTTTATTGCCATTCACAATCTCACCGCCCATAAAAACCGGTTGTACCGCCCATACACCGGCCGCTTTCCCCTTCTTAATCAAGCCGAGAGGAAACTTTTCGAGGAGAGTGTACTGCAGCATATCATGATTGGCAAGATAGGCAGTCCCCCCCGCTTGCACCTCTGGGAAATACTTTGTAAAAACCTCGCGCTTAGTTTCTGCAGCCATTTTAGCACTATTGCTTGAAATATTTACTGCAGCATTATTGCGCAGGGCGAGATCACGACACTGGTCGAGCGTGTATATTGAGTCGTTGTCATTGACATGCGCAAGTCCGGTAGAGTTTAGGAGCAGCGCAGCAGAGACAGCTAATATGTAAATTTTTCCTTTCATAATCATAACATTACATAATTATAATCAAAGACGAAATTCCATAGAGATAATCATCTGGCACACGGCTGTTTAGAGCATGTGAGTTTCGAGGGGCCGTTCGAGAGGCTTATCGGCGCCCTTGTCCTTACCCTTCATAAGCGCATAAGCCACAGGAATTACAGTGAGGATGAAAATCATAGTGATAGGTGTACCCCAGAAGATTACAACACCCATCGGTTTCCACAATGCGCTATCGCCCATCACCATCGGCAGTACACCCATAGTCGCAGCCGCAGAGGTAAGGAAAATCGGTCGCATTCTGCGCTTGGAGGCGTTGAGCACAGAATCATAGACCGACTGCCCTTGATTACGCAGCTCCTCCGCATAATCGAGGAGAACAATTGCATTACGGACAAGTATACCCATAAGAGAAACGATACCGAGCACACAAGTAAGCGACAGGGCGGTATCCTGGAGTATGAGCCCAAATGAAGCGCCGGGAATGCAGAGCAGCAACGAAAGCACAAGCAGAATGGAGGTGTCGGCTTGGGCATAGTGCAAAAGCAAGATGAAGAAGATAACAACCACAGCGAGAGCGAGACCTGCAAGAATCTGAGGAAGAGTCTCCATACTGTTTTCCCACTCGCCGCCACGAATCAACGTAACGCCCTCAGTCAAGGTGGTTTTATTAATACTATCCATCAATGCCTCAGTTCTGTCAATCACATTAACATTGCGTTGCACCTCTGCAATTACGGAAACGGTTGGTAAGCCATTATAATGGATTAGCATACCCGGATGCCATTCAGCCTTGACATCAGACACTTGACTCAGAGGAACAGTACCGAAACCGAGTACCGGCATAGGCTCCTGTTGAAGTTCCTCGACAGTACTTCGCCGGGAAGTATTAGTCTTCAGAGTCACGGGAATACCGTAATCCCCCTCCCATACAGTTGCTACCGGTAGTCCCGAAGAATAACGCATAGCGAGAGTTGTCTCTAAGAGAGTTGAACTGAGTCCGAGCCGCTCAGCACGAGTTTTATCAGGCAAAATTGCCGCTGAAGCCAGTGGATTATCAAGGGAAAGGCGTACGTTTCGGAGACCGGGGACCTTCTTAGCTATAGCAGCCACCGAATCGCCCACCGATTGCAGCACATCAATAGAAGCACCGGATAGACGAATTTCAATCGGGTAATCAGCCATCGAATAGCTCAACTGCTTGAAGCGCACAAAAGCATCGGGGAAGTAACCCTCATACCTTTCTGTGTATTTATTAAGCACATCGATAGTAGCTTGGTTGCTCTTAGTGTTTACAATGAACTGTGCATAGTTGGGACCAGCCACTTGCGGAGCGTAAGTAGTCTGGAATCTTGGAGAAGAACAACCATGGAAAGAGGCTATTGACACCACCAGCGAGTCCTTTGAGAGGATAGATTCAAGAGAATCTGCTACCATTGTGGTACGCTCGACAGATGTACCGGTGGGAAGGTTTATTTCCACGGCAAACTGGTTACGCTCGGCAATTGGCATCAACTGTAACGGACGGGATACGAATAGCCATCCCCCGATAACCACACACAACATACCGATGGCAATAGTGGTCTTTGGGAACTTGAAACACCCGTCGATAAGCTTATTGTAACCCTTTTGCATAGAGTTGAAGAAACTGAACTTCTTCTTACCTGAAGCCAAAGCCTCCTGCTGTAGCTTGTAGATAGGCTTCTTGATGAGCCTAAACTGCAGGTATGGCACAAGCAGCTCAGCCACAATTAGAGAGACGAGCAAAATAATCGTCATGCCCCATGGGAAATCGGTAAGGAAATCACGGAACATACCTGTCACAGTGACAAGGAATGGGAAGAAAGTCACCGAAATGGCGAGAGTGGCCGAAAAAATGGCCTTAAAGAACTCCGTGCCAGCCCGAAGAGTTGCAGAATAATGGTCCATCCCCTCCGATATAAGTTCGACGTAATCATCTATAATTACCACAGAGTTATCCACAATCATCCCAAGCGACACAATCAGGCAGGCAAGAGTAACGGTGTTGAGTTCTATGCCAAATATATTAAACAAACCCAGAGAGATAAAAATCGCAATAGGGATAGTTGACGCTGCAATTAAAGCCACATTTAGCGGCAGAAGAATCATAATCACAACCACCACGGCGATTATGGCAACAAGAAGCTCCACAAGGAAATAATTGACTGAACTGTTAACCACCACCGGCTGATCGGTAATCTTGAACAGAGTCACACTCTCTGGCAGACCGGCCTCGAAATCCTTGATCTGCTTATCCACCTCCGTACCCATCTCCACGATGTTGTAACCCTCCTTCATCTGAACCGAAAGTAGTATACACTTCTCAAAATTATTTGTTATATAGCTATCCGGCTCAGGATATTCACGCTTAATTTCTGCAATATCACCAAGACGCACCACACCACCATCAGTAGTGGTAAATACAATCATATCAGCAATATCGGAAATGGAGTTAACCATCCGCTTAACAATGATGGGATTAGAGAAATTGTCGCTTTGAAGAGAACCTCCAGTCGTTTTAAACCCTTGTGCGAGAAGTGTAGCACCGACCGTAGCCTCGGAAATAGCGTAATGTTTCAGTTTCTCCGGATTAAGATACACGGCGAATTCCTCAGTCTGCATACCGGTAACACTCATTGTACCCACACTCTCCACGGTGCGGAGACGATCCTTTAGGTCATCCATGTAATCCTTAAGCTCACGGTAAGTCTTATCATCGCTTTGCATTGTGATAAGCAGTGCCGAAGTGTCGCCGAAATTGCTCATTGTCTCCACACCGAGCACGCCCGGCGGAAGGGTCATCTTCACCTGTTCCATCCCAATTTTGAACTCATTCCAAAACGGGTCAGTATTCTCAACATCGTTGTCGAGTTCCACGAAGATTATCACCATGCCAGATGTGACACGTGAGTGAGTTTTCTTCTTATTCACCTCTTTGTAGGAGAACACATAATCCTCTAAAGGCTTGAGAACCTCCTGCTCAATTTGTTCGACAGTAGCACCGGGATAAATGGCAGCTACCACACCTTCGCGAATTGTAAACGATGGAAATTCGTTTTTATCCATCACTTTCAATGCATAGATACCGAACGCAATGAACACGCACACCAGCAGGATCACCTCCTTACTGTATTTCATACCGGCAGCGACTATAGGATTGGTGCGGAAACTCGGTTGCTTACCGGAACTCGCACTAATGTTACTGTTGTTAGTATCAGTTGCCATAGTAATGCTGTGTTAGGGTTAATGATGTTGTCCTAAAATTGGCTCTACGACAGTACCGGTACCAACTTTCTGCATTCCAGCCACGATAAGGCTATCGCCTACTGTAAGCCCATCCTCTATGGCGATACCGGTGGACCGAAGTTCATTGGCCTTAACATATTGTCGGCGGGCTTTGCCACTCTTTACGAGCCATACGAATTGACGATTGTCAGAAGAAAGTTGGACCGCTTGCGACGGGACGATGTAAATGGCATTCTTACAGGCAGAATCACACTTTTGCTCATTTTTTTCCAAATAGACATTTCCAATCATTCCGGGGAGTATTTTTCCATCAGTTCTCGCAAGGTCAAATTTCACTTTATATGAGCGAGTTAGCGGGTCGGCCACGATTTCCTTTGATGTCAATGTGCCTTGCGTCGACATTCCGTCCAAAGCGTCAAAGGTCACTTTAGCATTTAAGCCCTTTTTAAATGTATTGACATCATTTTCGGGGACTGATATAGCTATCTGGGGATTGTTGATGTTTACAATCTTCATAATAGGCTGGGCCGGGATGACGCTCTGTCCCTCATCTGCAAGCTTTTCTGACACATAACCTGAAATCGGGGCGGTGATTGTGGCGTCGCTTACAGCACGATTGGCAAGTGAAACCGCATTTTCAGCCTGTTTGAGCTTGGCTTGCACTTCCACCCATTTCACCTCCGGCAGTGCGTTTTGGTCATGTAGAATTTTGAGACGGTTGTAAAGGTCGCATACTTGTTCAAGTTCAGCCACGGCGATATTACGTTCGTCATTAAGGCTTTCAGTCTTGACCTGAGCTAATTTCTGACCTTTGGCAACTGCCTGTCCTTCTTCGACATATATATGGGTAATGGTGCCGGGAACGGAGAAACTAACTACAGATTCTTCATCAGAAACCACCGTACCTGAATAGCAACCATTGGCAGAAAATCCCCCTAATTCCGGATTGATGACCATGACTTCCACCCTAACAGGCTGTGATTCTGTCGGTTTGTCGTGTGTCTTGCAGGAAGAAACAGCTATTACGCATCCAAGGCTCAATAGCGAGCCGCAATATAAGTTGAAACGATTCATAGTATCCTCATTTTTGGAGTTACAATACTATCTATATAACCGTGTCATGCTTAAAAAGTTTAAGGAATGTTTCACATAAATATAAAAGCGTCGTGATTAACCACGACGCTTTTATATGAGAAAGAAGATTGGAGAATTTATCAATCAATTCTGAGAACTATGAGAACTCTGAAGACTCTGGGGATTTTTAGAAAGTAATTGACTCAGAGATAGATTACCAGAGGTCGCCGATTTTGGCGCCGTTGGCCCAGTGGTGATCCTTGGGGAAGGGCTGGCCGCCCCATGCTTTCTGGCTTGTCCATGGTAGAGCAGCATCGGACCAGAATGGGTGAGTGGAAGGCAGACCGAGCGGCAAGAATGCCAATGAGGTCATGTAGAGCGATCCGTTGTTGGTATACCAGTCGGCCACATTTGGCTGGCGGCCGCTGAAACCGATGGTCAAGAAACCATCCTCATTGAAATTTTCCTTATCGTCAAACATGCGATGCATCACAGCGGTGAGAGCGGCGCGAACCTGACCATTGGTAAGACCTTCAGGCAGCTTCTCGTACCAAGCCATTAAAGCGAGAGGTTGCATTGTGGCCATGCGGTAGGGAATCGAACGGCCAAAGACGGGGAAAGTACCTTCGGGAGAAATCAGACGTTCGAGCACGATGCTGAACTTCTGAGTGCGTCGCAAAGCACGGTCGTAATATTTTTTATAATGTATACGGGTATTTTTACCGGCATCCCTCATGCCTTGGAGTGTTTCAAGATACATGGGGTGGAACACATAGCTACTGTAATAGTCGAAAGCGAAATCAGGACCGTCGGCATACCAACCATCGCCGGTGTACCACTCCTCAACCTTGCGGATGGCTGAATTTACGCGATATTCATCGCTCTCAGCACCAATCTTTGCAAGCAAACTTTCAATAGTAGAAGAGAAAAGAAGCCAATTAGTGTAAGGGGGATCCACACGGCGGAGTTGTGAAAACTCCTCTACGTAACGCTTCTTAGTCACATCATCAAGAGGCATCCACAGAGCATCGTATGCGCGGAGGAAAGACTCAGCCACATAAGCGGCATCCACAAGCGCCTGTCCGTGTCCGCGCCAAAGGAGATAGTCGGGGTTATCAGGGTCAACGGCATTCTTATAGCTGCTCAAAGCCCATTCACGGAGCTGTTTACGTTTCGCACCTTCGGCTGTGTCATCATCAGGAAGAGAAAGCCAAGGGGCTATACCGGCCATCAGGCGGCCAAAAGTCTCAAGATATGTGACACCCTTATTTCTGCCATCCCAGTTAGGACTAACCTCCACCAACATATTTTTCTTAAGATTACCCTCAGCCATCTTGCTGAGCACCGGAGCTGCCATCTTGTAGGCAAGATCAGTCCAGTATGCACGGTCCTCATTAGACTCCTTTTCGAGTAAACGTACATATTCACAAGCTGCAAGCAGGAAAGCACCCGTACCAAAATTAGAAGTAGAATTGCGGTCCACAACCTGGCCGGGGATAGCCTTTTCGCCAATCGGCTGGACGTAACCTACTGAGCCATCATTTTGTAGAGCGGTTTTTGAGAGATAATCCCAACCTTTCTTAGCTGCATCAAGATACTTAGCATCATTAAGATAGCCATTATTTACACCCCAAAGCAAACCGTAAGTAAAGAAAGCCGTACCGCTTGTTTCGGGACCCGGGGCATGAGCTTCATCGAGCATGGAACGAGACCAATATCCACCGGGCTGCTGAGAAGCCACCACAGCATCGGCGAGTTTCACATACTTATCCTCGAAGAACTTACGATGCTTATAATCAACCGGAAGATCCTTCAACACTTTAGCAAGCCCTGCAAGCACCCAACCATCGCCACGCGCCCAAAAATCCTTCACGCCATTAGCACTTTTATGTTTGGGATACACATATTTGGCATCACGATAATAGAGACCTGTCTCTGGGTCAAGCATTATGCTATCGCTATACTGAACGTATTCATACAACTTTTCGAGATACTTCTCATTGCCGGTGATATTGTAAAGTTTAGTCATTACAGGCATAACCATGTAAAGACCGTCAGCCCACCACCAATAGTCATTATTAGGAGTTGTCATCTCATACTCCATCACCTCCTTAGCCCGCTTCAATCGGCGATCATCGGGGAGGATACGATAGAGGTCTGCGTAAGTTTGGAAACAGATTTGCCAGTCACCGAAAAGCACATGATCATCAGTTTCACCATAATTATACTTCCACTTACTGCGGTCGGCGCTTTTCGCACCCTTCCACTGATTATGTTCGGCCCAAGTTTCAGAATAATTCTTCCACACTTCATTACCGGTTAGGAAATACGCCTCCATATTTCCGGTGTGGTAAGCAGCATTATCCCAAAAAGCCCAAGTTTCGGGGGAATGAGTGGATTGCCAATGGTCGTTAACCTTCGTGATAATGTCACGGACCTGTTTCGACTCCTTGGTTGGGGTCGCAAAGGCAAAATTGCAGCTCAATACCGCACATATTGCCGTTAGAGTTAGTCTGTTGAATTTCATATATCTATAAGTTTATTATCTATATTACATCTATATTTCCACATCAAGGGTAATATATGGCATATCATTCTCGTCAAACTGTATTGGCAACCATAAGTGACCAGACTCAGAGAGAGCTTTTGGCTTCCACAAATCAGCCATAAAAGTCAAATTGCCATTGAGATTCATAACATAAGTTCCCTGACTGCCAAAAGTCTTATCAGCCTTTTCACCACGACAAGGATTAGGATGCTGAGTCCACTCCCCCATTATCGAATCGGCACTCATCAAACGAGCCTCATTTGGAGCCCATCCTGTGCAGCCTGAGGTTATCATCCAGTATTTACCACCATGTTTAAACATGGTAGGAGCTTCATTGTGTCCACCGGGGGCAACTCGAATGTACTTTCCGGTGTGTTTAGTGTACGAAGGGTCGAGTTCGGCTATATGTAAAGTAAGGTTATCCTCAGAGGAATAGATGTGATAGGCAGCGCCATCATCATCCACATATACAGTCATATCGCGAGCCATCTGACCAGTTGGAAGATCTCGTTCCACAAACATACCCTCCTTGACAGCATCCATCCATTCAGGCGTCCACCACTCCAACGAATCATTCCACTCCTTACCCTTAAGATTATCAGCAAAATTCATAGGGTAAATGCCGGGATTTACTCTTCCGGAATTGAGCAATTCAAACGGTCCGGTAGGACTATCAGACACTGCCACAGCTGCGTTGGCAGCGGCATAACCCTGCCCTTTAAGTTCATTATGAAACCACATTACAAACTTCTCAGTCTCGGGGTTATACACAACCTTTGGACGTTCGATAATGCCACCTGACTCGATAGGACTACCCACTTCATTAGACACCTTAAGAACCAAGCCGCGATTATCCCAACTTCTTAGGTCGGAGGAGCTGTAGCACATCACCCCCTGCTGGTAAGACACAGGAGTACCGTCACCGCGATGCTCCCCATACCAATAGAAAGTGCCATCATGCTCCATGATATTGCCACCATGGGCATTTATATGATAATTATCAGTATCAAATATCTTCCCTTTAACAACAGGCATCCTAAGTGAAGAGTCAGCGCACCCTGCCATCAACGATGCCATGGCTATCATTACTAAATTCGCTATCTTATTCATTTCTAACCATAGTAAAAATTATTCTACTTCAATCATTTATCACTGACTGTTTTAATATATTCCGACGGAGACAGCCCATACTCCTTCTTAAATGCCTTACCAAACGAAGAATGGCTACCAAAACCTGTGTTATAAGCCACCTCAGTGATATTCAGTTCGCCACTCCTCAGCATCTCCACTGCCCTGCTAAGTCGGATGTGGCGGATATACTCATTAGCCGACACCCCGACTATCGCCATAAGTTTACGATAGAGTGACGACTGACTCATGCACATTCGTTCGGCCAAGAAAGTCACGCCGAGATCTTCGAGAGAAATATTTTCGTTAATGATATTATTGATCTTGTCAATAAACAGGCGGTCAAGAGGATTCAGCGACTTTTCTGCATCTGATTTCTCTTTAATCTCATCCTCCGGAGGAGTCACTTTACCCTGTTCAGCATCTCCAGAAATTGGTATAGGACACGACATAAGCTGTGATGCAATAGTGCGACGCTGACGCTGGATGTTATGAATACGGCTCAATAACAGTTTTGCGCTAAAAGGCTTAGTAAGATACGAATCTGCGCCGGCCTCATAACCCTCTTCCTTATCGCGCAATGCATCCTTGGCTGTGAGAAGGATTACGGAGATATGGCTGGTAAGAATATCTTCCTTGATACTCCGACACAACGTCACACCATCCATTTCAGGCATCATGATATCGCTAATCACGAAATCGGGATTCTCTTCCTGGACCTTCTTCAAGCCCTCTAATCCGTTTCGGGCAGTCAGCACAGAGAACTGCACCTCGAGTGCTTGACGAATATATTCTCGAATATCGTCATTATCCTCAACCACAAGTACCTTGGTGCGATCATTTCGGAGAGACTCTTCATCTAAAATCTCCTCCTTCTCAGAAGATTGAGAACTGTTGGAGTCCTCAGCCCACAAAGCATTTGGATAAAGATTATCTGTACACAGACGCACAGTAAACACCGAGCCCTCCCCCTCCTTCGAGGAAACCGATATTTCAGCCTCGTGCAAATCAACAAGATTTTTTACGAGAGACAGTCCGATGCCTGTGCCGGAAGCCTGGTGTTCACCTTTCACTTGATAGTAGCGTTCAAAAATCCGTGGTAATTTATTGGCTGATATGCCATAGCCGGTATCTGCCACCTTTATTTCCGAATATCTCACGCCATTATCCTCGACATTGTGGAAAGAGAGTGAAATTGAGCCTTTAGGAGTATATTTCACCGCATTACTGAGCAGATTATTGACAATAATCGTCATCATCTCCTCATCATAGTAAATCTCAGGGGAATCAATATCGATATCTATGTTAAACTGCACATCGTGGTTGCGGTTCAGCTCCTTATATCGTATACCAATCTCCCTCAATAAGTTACCAAGATTACCGCACTTTACCGTGAGAGGACGATTTTGAGTCTCTGTTTTGCGAAATTCAAGAATACCGTTTATAAGATTAAGCAGGGTATTAGAGCTATCCCTAACCATTTGAAGCTTATAGGAATATTGGCTGGGCATACCCGGGTCGCTCACCATATCCTCCAACGGTCCCATAATAAGCGTGAGCGGAGTGCGGAGTTCGTGCGTAATATTCGTGTAGAAACGTAGTCGTTCGTCATTGAGTTTCTGACGGTTTCGACTCTTTTCCACCTCCGCTGCCAGACGTTGTTTTAATCTCACCCTATGTTGATAAAACAAAGCCATAGCAAAAAATAAAGCAATGATTAAAATAACGTAAATAACTTTCGCCCACCATGTTAGGTAAATAGGGGGGGATATTCTCAGAGTGAGCACCGTCACCGGCTGCTCCCAATCATGCCCTTTCAAACGCTGACGGACCTGAAACTTGTACTCACCCGGAGGAAGATCACGGTACATAGCATCGTTATTGCCATATGTCTCAATCCACACATCGTCAAGGCCTAACATGTTGTATGACAAATCAGCACGTTGTGCCATAGCATGATCCATCACACTGAACTTGATACGGAAAGTATTAAGGTAGTGTGGCAATTCCAAAAAATCGGAATTAATCGGGATATCCAGCTCATTATCACGACTTCCTCCACCTTTGTAAACCGTAAAGTTAGTAATTTTTATCGGTTGGGGGGTTAATGTAGCATCTACATCATGAGGCATCAGAGAGAACACACCATTAGCGGATGCAAAATAAATCCGGCCGGAATCATCAACCGTTGAACCATTCTCGGCAAAAGAATGAAGCGGCATCATCTCCATACCATCATAAATAGAAGCTTTTAACGTATTGGGATTTATGCGGGCTATTCCGCGGCTCGAACTCACCCATACACTGCCATCGATATCCTCTTCGACAGAACTTATGTGAGAAATGCCGGGACGCTCCACATTCTCAATTATCTTGAAATCATCCGGTTGACGAGTATCAGCAAACAGCACCAGACCGCCACGAGTGGCCACCCATATCCTGCCATGCGAATCGATACGCATAGCATTGATGGCATTGGAGGGGAAACCTTCGTCAATCGTATAAGAATGAATCACTCTATAATCCTTGTCAAGGACTGTGATACCTTTTCCGAAAGTTCCCACCCATAGATTGCCTTGCCGATCACGGAGCATCGAGTTTATAACCTTGTCAATCAATCGAATATTTACGGCCGAATCAGCTATAAGGGTTCCATCTCGGTAAATAAAAGCACCTACATCTGAGCCAATTCGCATAGTTCCATCAACATCTTCAAAAATCATCCTAATGTCATCCGGGGCACCCTTTACCGTTGTAAACCTCTTAAATTCCGGCTGATACATAAGCACGCCATTATCCGAAGTGCCAATCCATAGAGTTCGTTTATAATCCATTGCCAGCGCCCTCACATACGTGTGAGAACCATCCACAGAGCGTGGAAGCTGAGTTGTGTAAACGTTTCCACCCCTAACACTTACAATCTCATTTTCGCCACCGATCCACAATGTGCCATCTCCGGGATCAGTGACACAACTCCACACAGCCTTGTAAGTAACATTCCTTGAATTTTTATCAATGTAATCTATGCGTGAGAAAATCGGCGGCAAATGGCTTATAACGTCTACCCCTGAACGGTAATTTCCCACCCATACATTACCAAATGAGTCCTGGAACAAGCAACGAGCATAATTGCTTGACAAGCCTTGAGGGACACCCTCCACCTTTATCCTTAAGAACTTGGCATTACGCAAGTTATTATGGTAAAAATTTCCCGGTGAAATAACACTCACCCCGCCCTGAGTGGAAGCAAACCAAATTTCTCCATTACTCATCTGCTTTATGTCGCGTATACGTCCGGGAGCAATAGAATTGGGATCATTCTCACTGTGAACAAATGGAGTAATTACCCTTGTACGGGGATTCAGCAACACAGCGCCATGTCCGGTTCCCACCCAAAGGTTTCCGCTTGTATCAAAACACAGACTGTAAACGGAGTTACTCGGAAATGAAGCCATATCACCGTGATAGCTAAACAGTTCCATTGAATGAGCGGCGGTGTCAATCACACAAAGTCCGTCATGGTTTGTCCCTACATACAGCAGACCGTCATTTCCTTCAGCCACAGTCCATAACTCAGCCGGCATGCCATTGATGTTCTCTTCATTATATACCCTTGTTTCACCGGTAGATGGATTATAATACTGTACACCTTGATAATAATGGGTAATCCAAAGCCCATCACCATCCAAAGCCGGCACGATAGAAGTGACATTTGCCGATTTTATTATATCGTACCCCAAATGTGAGATTTCTCCCGTACGACGGTCGTACACGCACACACCGTCACGCTGGGTCCCAATCCAAAGATGATCGGGGTCAGAAGGTAGTTGAGCCAAGCAATTCAGTTCGTTTCCCGAAAGCCCCGAATTATCCCTTGTATAGCTTCTGAACCGGTTACCGTCAAAACGATTCAACCCCTCCTCGGTAGCCACCCATATTGTGCCGCCGGCATCCTGAGTGATCGACATTACATAACCGTTAGACAACCCGGAGGCAATTCCATAGTTGCTCACCATTCTCCCCTCACCTCTTAAAAAGAGAGCCGGGAGAATCATAAGCCACAGGGCAAAAATACGTCTGAACTTTCCTGGTTTCATGGTTGGATTATGTTACCGATTCATGGTGAAACGAGGCAGCGACGGCCGCTCATAACATAGCAGTGATTTTGTATTTGCAAATATACCACATTAAATTTAAAATCCAATAGTCAGAATCGGTTAGAGTATGTTCCCAATCGTTCACAAGGCACTTTGTGAATGATTTAATCGCATTTTAGAATGATTCGGGCTAGTATGGCTTTGAACTCTTATTGTAATTTTGCAATAGAAATTAACGACTGCGATTTTAGTTAAAATAAGGCTACCACGACATCGCACCTCCGGGCATTAGTGGGGAAAAGGGTCAAATACTCCGGGTTACGCTGGTGTTCCACCCGGGGTTAACCACAACCACCACCGCTCCGCGGTTTTGATGGAAAGCACTTGTTTTAACAGATGAAATTAATGGTTATATAAGGTTCATACCAATAGCGGATAGTTTTTAAGGTAAATTTAGATTGTTTTTTAAGTAAATAGCAAAGGAATCGCTATTTTTTTTACTTTTTACTCGGTTCACTATATTTGACTTTATTTTGGAAATTCATCATGAAAATAACCAAATAGTAACTACCAATGGAAAAACATCGGTTTCTGACATGGCTACTTGCCTTGATAATAGGCACAGTCAGCCTGAGCGCCCAGGAGTATACTCTTCGAGGCGTAGTAGAAGATGGCACAGGAGAGCCGCTCATCGGCGCCTCCGTGCTTGTTAAAGGTACCACAAACGGTGTCGCCACCGACATTGACGGTAATTTTGCCATCAAGGTCAGCCAAGGCAATGTAGTCTCAATCACTTATGTGGGCTACAAAGGCCAGGAAATCCCCGTCACCGGTCAAAATGACATCAAGGTGGTGCTTGTAGAGGACACCCAGATGCTCGAAGACGTAGTGGTGATCGGTTATGGTACAGCCCGCAAGAAAGACTTGACCGGTGCTGTAACTCAAATCAATCCCGACAAGATTGCCGACCAGAATCCCGGCTCTGTACAGGATGTGCTCCGCGGCGTACCCGGTCTGCAGATTGGTTACGACTCATCCGCAAAGGGTCAGGGTGCATCAATCCGTCTCCGCGGTCAGAACTCACTCGGTACTGACGCAAGCCCGATGATCGTGCTCGACGGTATGGCATTCTACGGTGAACTTTCAGAAATCAACCCCGACGACATCGCTCAGATCGACGTGCTCAAGGACGCATCATCAGCTGCCATCTACGGTGCGCGCGCAGCAGCCGGTGTCATCATCATCACCACAAAGAAAGGTAAAGAGGGCAAGCCGACCATCACCCTCAGCGCAAACGTAGGTGTGACTAATAAGGCGCATTATAATGACTATTACGATGCCGAAGGTTATCTCCAGCACCTCGTTGACTGGAACAAAATGCAATGGACATACGCCCAGGGGGCTGACGGTCTTTATGGCTACTATAATGCAACAGCTAACGGCTCACCCGCTTATCCCGCAGGCTACTTCGATGATCCCCGTAAAGCAGCCGATCAGGCAGCATGGGCATCAGCGACTGGTGCATCAGGTGTTGGTATTTCAGATGGCGAAACATACATGGGTCTTTGGGGTCGTCGTCTCGCCATGTACAACTCGCCCTACGTGCTTCAAAACTTCATTGACGGAAAGACAATGGACTGGAATGACCAAGTGTTCCGTACCGGTATCAAGCAGGACTACAACGCCGCTGTATCAGGTGCTACCGAACGTTCCAACTACTATATTTCTGCAGGCTACATGAAAAATGAAGGCCCGATTCAGGGAACAGAATACGAAGCATTCCGCGCAACAATGAAAATTCACACCAAGATTACACCATGGTTGGAACTCGGTGCGCAGGCTAACTTCCAGGATCGTTCCGACGGTGACATCTCAGTATCGCTCGGCACTAACTACTGGGACAACAATATGCTTCGCAACTCACCCTACTCAAACCTCCGCACAGCCGACGGTCAGTACGAGCAGTATCCAATGTCAGGTCTTCCCACCAACGGTGGTTACAACTACTACCATGACCGTCAGTACTACGAACTCGACAAGGGGTACACCACAATCAACTCAATCTTTAATATCAAGGTTAACCTCCCCGCAGGTTTCACTTACACATTCAATATCGCACCCCGTTACCAGTGGTTCCACGACCGCTATTGGATGAAAGCTGACCTACCCAATGCATCGGCTTCAAGTCGCGGTGTAAACCGTGAAAATGTCAAGACATTTGACTGGAACCTTAACAACACCCTTACTTGGGACCGCACATTCCTTGATGTTCATCACTTCACAGTGACATTGGTACAGGAAGCAGAGGACCACAAATACTGGCAGGACCGCATCGAGGCCCGCAACATCCAGCCCACCGACGCACTCGGATTCCACTACACTGCAGGTGCCAACAAAGAGCAGAGTAACTTCTCGACAAAGGATGCCCACTACACCGCCACCTCATATCTTGGTCGTGCATTCTATAGCTACGACAATAAGTATATGATTACCGGTTCATTCCGTCGTGACGGTTTCTCAGGATTCGGAGCTAACAACAAGTGGGGTAACTTCGGTTCTGTTGGTCTCGGTTGGAACTTCTCCGATGAGAAATTCATGGAATTCTCGCGTGACTGGCTCGACAACGCAAAACTCCGCGTGTCATGGGGTACTAACGGTAACCGTGAGTTCGGCGACCTTAAGAATGATATCAACAATGTATACAAGCCCCTCGCTAACCTTAGCGTAGACGGTTCAATGGTTTACTACAACAATGGTACTCCAACCGTTGTCAACGCTCTCTCAATGAATCGTCTCGGTGCGCCCAACCTCCGCTGGGAACGCACTGAATCATGGAACTACGGTCTTGATTTCTCATTCCTAAACTCACGCTTGACCGGTAATATCGACATCTATACCAAGACCACCAAGGACATGATTATGAGCCAGCGACTTCCCTCTTTCTCAGGCTTCAGCTCAATTGCAGCCAACCTAGGTGAAGTTAGCAACAAGGGGTTTGAAATCGGGCTTAACTCAATCAACATAGACCTTAAGGACTTCCAGTGGTCAACCGCCCTCGCATTCTCTTACAACAAGAACGCCATCAAGCATATCTATGGCAACAAGGATGAGAACGGCAAAGAAGCTGACGACTCATCAAATGGCTGGTACATCGACAAGCCTATCGGTGAGATATGGTGGTTCAAGACTGACGGTGTATGGCAGAACACTCCTGAGGATATCATAGCAGCAGCCAAGGTAGGCCAGAAGCCCGGTGACCCGAAAGTTGTGAACGTTTACACTGAGGATGACAAGGAAGATGGCACACCCGTATACAACGACAAGGATAAAGTGTTCCTCGGCACAACCAATCCTCCGATATACTGGTCATTACGCAACGACTTCACTTTCTTTAAGGACTTCACCTTCTCATTCTCACTATATTCTTATATGGGACACAAGAGCACATCAAACGCTTGGTTGAATGACGATAACGGCGGCTCACAGATGGTTAACGGTTTCAATCTCCCAGCAAAGGAATACTGGACACCTGATAATCCTACCAACGACTTCTGCCGTCTCCAGGCAGTAAGCCCAGCAGGAGTAAGCGCAGCAAGTAAACTCATCAACCGCAGCTTCGTGCGTCTCGACAACATCACCCTCGGTTATACTATTCCACAGAACTTCACACGCCGCTTCATGGTAGAGCGCATCCGCGTCACCGCAAGCTGCAACAACGTGTGCACATTCCACTCAAGCCAGTGGAAGTATGGCGACCCAGAAAACGGCGGACTTTCCAACCGCACATTCAACTTCGGTGTAAATGTAACACTCTAACTTCTATCCAATCTTAAAAATCATGAAATCATTCAACAATAACATATACAGCAGATGCGTGATGGGGCTTGCCGCTGTGGCAATGCTCACAGGGTGCAAGGACAACTTCCTTGACTCAGATCCGCTGTCAGTATTCGCACCGGAGTCAACCTACTCCACCGAATCAGGTCTCCAGGCAGCAATGGCACGCTGCGACCGCAGTTACAAAGACATTTTGATGGACGGTAATGGCAACGTGCTTCCCATCGCCTCAGTTTATTTCATGACTGACATAGGTCTCTATGCGAAGACCGACGCCGGTGTACCAATGGACAACTTCGCCGACAACCTTCAGCCCACATCTTGGCTTTACGGCGGTGGTGACCAGAACGCCATGAAACGCTTCTATAACGAAGGTAACAATGGTGTGAAATACGCCAATACAATTCTTACTTACGTAGACCGCGTGCCCGGCCTTGACGAGAAGACTCGCGACATCTACAAAGGTCGCGCTTACTTCCACCGTGCTTATAAGTACTATCACATGGTGCTACTATTCGGTGATATACCTTTGGTATCTAAAATCATCGAAACTCCCAAGCAGAACTATAAGTCAACAAGCAAGGAAGCTATCTTCAAGATGCTCGTACATGACTTGGAATTTGCCGTAGAACACGTTCCGCCGCAAAAGGAACTTCCCTACTGGGGAACAGTGAACCAGGAAGCATGTATGCAGCTTCTTATCAAGTGCTACCTCGCAGTTGGTGAATTCAAGAAGGCAGAGGATATGGCAACTGACCTCATCAACAATCATGGTCTCGCGCTCATGCAGCAGCCATTCGGTGAGAATGTTCCCTCAGGTAATCCTAAGACTTGGGAGGTAAAGCGCAACGTACTTTGGGATCTCCACCGCGGTCAGAACATCGTGAATCCGGCCAACACTGAGACCATCCTCCCTGTGCTCAACTTTCACGATGAAAACTTCACACAGTATCTCACCATGCGTGCTCTCGGTGTACACTGGTCAAACGGCGACATCATCTCACCCGATGGTATCGGTTCTCCCACCAACAACTGGTCACGCAACGACGGTAACTACTCAGAAAATCTCGACTGGCTCCGTGTACTCGGCCGTGGTATCGGTTGTTTCCGCACCTCTTATCACTTCAATAAATATATGTGGTGGTATAATGGTGAAGAGGACACTCAGGACCTCCGCCACAACCGCGAAATGGGTAACTGGGTTGAAATGGAAGACATCAAGTATAACCGTAAGAACTCTAAGTACTACGGCAAGAACATGCAGCTCTATGCCACGGAGGACTACGTGAACGAAAAGGGCGAGACTACTATCCACAAGGGTCAGCTTCTCTGCAACGACACTATCCGCTCATGGTATCCTATCCCCTTGTTCAAGATGTATATCCTCGACCAGTCAGCAGAGGATAACATGGGAGCCAACCAGTTTAACGGTGCTACCAAGGGGTCTAAATGCTCTAATGGTAACATGTACATCTTCCGTCTCGCTGAGACTTATCTTCTCCGCGCAGAGGCTAAGTACTATCAGGGCAATGCAGCAGGTGCAGCTCAGGATGTCAATGTAGTCCGCGCACGTGCGAATGCCAAGAAGATGTTCGGAACTGTCACAATCGGTGATATTACTGACGAACGCGCCCGCGAACTTTACATGGAGGAATGGCGTCAACCCGAGTTGACTCGTATCTCATGGTGTCTTGCACGCAGCGGTCAGCCCGACGAATGGGGTAACACCTACGATATCAACACATGGGACAAGCAGTCAGGTACCGACTTCTCAGGCGGTAGCTACTGGTACCAGCGTTGTATCCACTACAACATCTTCAACCACGGCGTAATCCACTCAAAGAAGGACCTCAACTACCGTGTTGACAAGCGCAACCTGTTCTGGCCAGTTCCTAATGACGTGCTCGAAGCTAACATCGGTGGCCAGCTACGTCAAAACTACGGTTACGATGGCTATGACGACTCAGTTGAAATGTTCACCAACTGGGAAGATGCAGTGGCCGACGAAGACAAGACTAACTAATCATATCTGAATTATATTGAGGGTGTTTGACACTCATCATCAGACACCCTTATTCCCTACCTCCAGTAAGCATATTATGCGATTCTGATAGGTAAATTTCTAAAATGGACGCACCATGTAGACAACCATTGCGGCACTACATGGTGCGTCTAATTTTATCGTCACTTATCCGATTAAATGAACGTAACAAAATAAATAGGGTCAAGATGCGCAGTTATCATTGAGCAGATATGTCTTCCGAATGAAGGCATTTAGCGAGCTAAATAACTGGATGAAGAACGGCATAGATGCCAATGAGAACAAGCAGAATAGTCCAAGTTATTTTTTAAAGTCCACTAAGTGAACTTCAAAGATTAATTCTCAATTCAGCAACAGCTGAAAAGCCTTTCTGGGAGTGCCATTTGCGATATAAATAATACCACAATATTTAAATCCGCGTGAAGTAACCCAGCCGAGCATCGGAGCATTATCCTTATAGGTGTCGATTCGGAGATCCAGTCCCCTACCCCGACAACAAGCACAGCAGAAATCTAAACAAGCATCAGCTATCCCGCTTACTCCGGGAGCAGCAGCAATGCGGTGAATCGTGCCATAGGGATTGTCATTAAGCCATGCACCTTCAATCACACTGTAGGTTGGGTCCTCACCTATTATAAACGAGAAAGCACCGACGATTCTGTCACCTGAAATAATCACGTGGCTTACACCCTTCATGATATCCATTGCAATAACCTCACGGGAAGGATAGCCGTTAATCCACTGATTGGGATTACCATTCTCAGCCATCCACCCGCGAGCATATTCATATATCCCTATCATCTCATCCAAATCCTCCATCGTGGCAACTCTCGCCAACCCATCAATTATTCTGGATTTATTCTGCATGATGTGAAATTTAAATTTTCACTTTAATCTCCCTGCCATTATATTTCACCGTTCGACCGCCTTTCATGGGTGCGTCACCAATTCCCGACTTATCGTTGACTCTCACTATCCGGAACTTTCTATTCAAAAGCATACCCGGGAAATCACCCTCTCGATCAGCTATGGTCAAAGTGTTGGTCGCATCATTCCATGAGAATTTGATAGTAGAATAGACTCCCTTCTCATAGTTATAATTATCATTTTCATCCTCATAGAGTATAAATTCAGCATCTTGACCCGGATATATACGAATTTCAAGATTATCCCAATTCTTCTCGGTGGCATACTGCACGTCCGGACCCCAAGGCACGATACTGCCGGCACGCACATACACAGGCATTATATCGATTGGTGTTTCACGGCTGACTGTCTGACCTCCTGCCAACAATTCATTAGTCCAAAAATCATACCATTTTGCCCCGGATGGCAGATAGACATCCGTTTTCCCTATATTTGACATATCCTTTATAAGTCCATTCCGTTTATCGTCCTGATATGTATATAACGAATCAGTGACGGGTCGCACGAGGAAACTTTTACCAAACATATACTCCAGAGCCTGCTCCTTAGCCGTTTGGTCATGGGCAAAGTCCATCACGAATGGACGTATTATACTGCCATTATTGTTCGTCACATCCCAAGTGGTACTATAGAGGTAAGGGAGCAAGCGGTAACGTAGATGAGTATACTTTTTAATGGCATCGTAAGCCCAGTAGCCCGGCTCACCAAATTGATATATTTCCACTGCCACAGGGGAAGAATTGTGGGAACGCATTATCGGCTGGAAAGCACCCCATTCATACCATCGTGTATGCAATTCATGATATGCGACATTATCAACTGTATTATTATACTCCCATGCGAAAAAGCCACCGAGGTCAGTGTTCCAATACGGGATTCCACACAAGGAATAATTTATTCCGGCTGTGACCTGATTGCGGAAGTTTCTCCATGTCGAGGTCACATCGCCACTCCATGAATGTGAACCGTAATGTTGCTGACCGAAGGATGATGAACGTGTTAGCAGAAATACGCGTTTAGTATCAGATGTGGCTCTTTGATGTTCATACACGCCCTTATTAGTCATCAAGGGGAAAGCATTATGCACACGGCGGAATGAGCCTAAATAAGTGGGAGTATTGAAATCACTGTCCTTGATGTTGAGATGGTCAGGCTCCGTAGAGTCGAGCCACCATGCATCCATCCCAAGGCTGAAAATATTCCGATTCAACCGATCCCAATAAATCTTCCGTGCCCCCGGATTGAATGGATCGTAAGCCTGTGCGCCTGACTTAGGAGGCCATGTTTCAAATCGTAGAAGAGCGTTTAGTTCCTCCATCTTCTTATACATATCGGTCCATGGGCCGAATGAAGCCCAAACTGAAATCATGATATGAGCATTGTTGTCATGAACGTAATCAACCATCTCTTGAGGAGACTTTATATGCGGCACACCATAATCAGCGTTTGGATTTTCATCATTTGGGAGGAATTTCATAAAATGTTCATCACCCAACTTATTAATGTAACGGGGATTTTCAAAAGCCATTGAATTCCAATTTGAATCACACCCCCAGTACTGCCAATCCTGTATAATTCCATCCAAAGGCACACGTTCCTTGCGGTATCTGTCCAGTACATAGCAAAGTTCGTCAGGACTTTTGTATCTTTCCCTGCATTGCCATAGTCCGAGCGTCCATAGGGGATACATTGGAGCGGAACCGGTAAGGTCTCTCACTCCTGCCACCACTCCTTCGGAATCACCACCGTAAATGAAATAGTAATCAGCACAGTCGCCCACTTCGGAATCGAAAGATGTCTCCTGTCGATTGTCGGTGAAGGTAGTCGGTGAATAGTTATCCCAATACAATCCATAACCCTTTTCAGAGTGCATGAAAGGGATACATATATTAGTATTTGAATTTCGCAACAGTAATTTTTGGTTTCTTTGGCTTAGGCGTCCGGTCTGTTGTTGTCCCATTCCATATATAATCTCATCCGGTTCAAGTAAAAAGGCTTGCCGGACATTATACGATGGTTTACCGGCATCGTCTATGGCAGTGAACTGTGTTCCATAATCCTTATCGCGGAGCAGAATATCACCATCATTATTCGTGAATATTATACCTCCGGTGGCATTGTCAAGTTCTACTTGAAGTGCAGAAGATTTGTAAATTGTTTTGCCATCGGAAATTGATTTTGCAACAGTCACGCTTTCCGGCTCCTTTATTATTGACAAGCTCTTAGCATTATATCCGCTGCCATGGGGAACCTTGTAAACTCTTACAATAGAAGGGGAAAAGAATTCTATATTAACATCAAGGCCCTGCACGGTTTCTGCATTGACACCGGATGTCATTAGGACAGCAAATAGAGGTAGCAAAATTTGTTTAATTTTCATGATAAAAGTAAGTGAGCATTATATGGTACAAAGATAACATAAATACTTATAAAAAACAAATCACCTGCATGAGGTTGCTGATTACAAAAATTCTCACTATCTTTGCAGTTTAGTAATCGTAACGACTCATTCTTTACCATCGTACGAATTCAAAAAGCATATTTTCAAAACTTGCAAGTAATGGAAAATAATCAGACCACTCCACAGGAGCCAAAAGGCTTGAACTTTGTTGAACAATTAGTACTCGAGGACCTTCAGGCAGGGAAAAACGGCGGACGACTAAACACCCGCTTCCCCCCTGAGCCCAACGGCTATCTACATATAGGACACGCAAAAGCCATCTGCATGGACTTCGGCGTGGCAGAAAAATTCGGAGGCACATGCAATCTCCGATTCGACGACACTAACCCGGTTAAAGAGGATGTGGAATATGTCGACTCTATCCGTGAAGATATTCACTGGCTTGGTTTCGACTGGGGTGACCGTGAATACTACGCATCCGACTATTTTCCCCAGCTATACGACCTCGCCCTTCGTCTTATTAAAGAAGGCAAAGCCTACGTCGATGACCAGACATCGGAAGAGATTGCCGCACAGAAAGGCACTCCTACCCAAGCAGGGACTGAAAGCCCTTACAGAAACCGATCAGTGGAAGAGAACCTTGATCTCTTCAAGCGAATGAATGCAGGCGAATTTGAGGAAGGCTCACGCGTGCTCCGTGCAAAAATTGACATGGCAAGCCCCAACATGCACTTCCGCGACCCGATTATGTATCGCATAATCAAGCACCCTCATCATCGCACCGGAACCACATGGAAAGTATACCCTATGTATGACTTCGCTCATGGACAGAGCGATTACTTCGAAGGTGTTACCCACTCCATTTGCACCCTCGAGTTCGTGCCTCACCGTCCCCTCTACGAATACTTCGTCAAAGAACTTGCTGATGAAAGCTACTGTCCGCGACAGATTGAGTTCAACCGTCTTAATCTCACCTACACCGTTATGTCAAAGCGCAAGCTCCTTCAGCTCGTGAAAGAAGGACTTGTGGCCGGATGGGATGACCCGCGAATGCCGACCATCTCAGGCTTGCGTCGCCGCGGATTCACTCCTCGCTCTATACGCAACTTCATAGACGCTATCGGTTATACAAAATATGAAGCATTGAACAGCATCTCGCTTCTCGAACATGCAGTGCGCGATGACCTAAACAAAGTTGCAACCCGC
The DNA here is from genome assembly GCA_023664955.1 of Duncaniella sp. Taxonomy (GTDB): domain Bacteria; phylum Bacteroidota; class Bacteroidia; order Bacteroidales; family Muribaculaceae; genus Duncaniella. The sequence goes on along the minus strand of JAMPEV010000002.1, from coordinate 198,124 downwards.
GGCATGGCAGTGGTAAATCCCGTAAAACTTATCATCACTAACTATCCGGAAGGACAAGTTGAGACCGTGGAGATGGAAAATAACCCGGAAGACCCCACCTCAGGCACTCACGAAATGCCCTTCACCCGCGAAATATACATCGAGCGTGAAGACTTCATGGAGAATCCGCCAAAGAAATTCTTCCGTCTTGCACCCGACGGTGAAGTGCGTCTGAAAGGTGCGTATATCATCAAATGCACCGACGTGAAGAAAGACGAAAACGGTAACATCGAAGAAATCTACTGCACATACGACCCCGAGACACGCAGCGGTCTTCCCGGTAGCCAGCGTAAGGTAAAGGGAACACTACACTGGGTATCTGCTGATAAGGCAATCAATGCCACAGCCCGTATCTACGACCGTCTGTTCGACGTTGAGAATCCTGCAGCCGAGCCAGACCGCGACTTCCGCGAAATGCTTAACCCCGACTCTCTTAAAGTAGTAGAGAATATCAAGGTTGAACCGTATCTCGCAAAAATCGCAAAGCCGGGGCTTCCCATCCAGTTCCAGCGTATCGGGTATTTCACGCTCGACCCTGACTCTACTGAAGATAATTTGATTTTCAATCGAACTATCGCACTGAAGGACAGCTGGGAAAAGGCGAATAAATAGCCTAAGTATAGCATAATATCGCCTCTCCGGAGTTCAAAGGGAAATGATGTTTCAGCAATGGCGATCCCGGGAGGATGCACCATGGTGCATCCCTACTGCCGGGAAAGTTTTTCTCAGACGTAGAAACGGTGGGAAAAGCGGTAAAATTGAAAATAAAAGAGTACAGTAGATAGGAAAGAGTGTATGGATGAAGAAAACGACGACCGCCAGGACCTCTATAATGAATTTGAGTCGGAGGTGGTAAAACATGGCAACCAGGAAGCCTTTTTCGATGAAAATGACCTTATCGAAATCTACGACTATGCCTCTGATTTGGACAATAGTATCGTAAAGATGGAGGTGCTAATCTACGGGGCCATTCATTATCCTAAAAGCGAAGCCCTCGCCACTCGGCGTGCTTGGTTCTATTCATCCTTCGGTGACTTTGAGACAGCGACAGAAATCAACAAGCGCGTTACCGGCGGCGGTGTGTTGAATGAGATTCTCGACATAAGAGTCACACTCCCAATCGATTCGCCGGAAGTAGAGCAGCGACTGGACAAAATCATTGACGCCACCGATGATTTTGATGATGAAAGTTCAATACAGCTGGTAGACCTGTGCATGGAATTTGGCAAAGTAGAATGGCTCGCAAAAAACAAAGACCGCATACAAGCCAAATGTTCATTTCCCCAAACATTCATATACGAATTTGCCGATGGTTTGGAAGAGGAAGGTGAACTTGAAAAAGCTGCAGAACTTTTCGAAGAGCTCACCATGCTGGAGCCATTCAACCTTGACTTCTGGCAAAGGCTCGCCGTGGTTCAAATCAACATGAACGACTACGAATCATCCCTCTCGTCAGCCGATTATGCCCTCGCCATCGAGCCATCGTCGGTGGTAGCCGCACGCATTAAGGGAGCAAGCCTTTACCAACTCAACCGCGACATGGACACAGTGGTAGAACTATACACCAAAATAGTAAATGGACCTGAAGTAGAAGAAAGCGATGTCGCAACCCTTGCAGCCGCCCTCGTAGCAGTCAACCGCCAAAAAGAGGCAGCCGCACTGCTTAAGGATTACATCCCTAAGCATGAAAGCCCACGCACTGCAATAAACGTGCTAATGGTGCTCGACTTGGATGCAGCTATCCCTTACGTTGAGAAAGAGATAGAAAATGTCACTATGACTGAGAATGATGCATTTATTTGGGCAAAAGAGCACGTGGACCACGAGCAATACTACGCGGCATCGGTGATATTGTTAACCTATCAGCGCATTCACGGATTTATACTTGGCTATGAATTTACTTTTGAAATTTGCTACAATGCCGAGCGATTCAAAGAGATAGTCGACCTGTATGAAAACAGCGTATACCAAGAACTTAAGGATTCCCCTATCCCCAGTATCACTTTCCCTTACGTAATGTCGCTCATACGCCTTGACAATCGCACCAAAGCCCTTGCCGCAGCAAAAGAGGCTCTGGGAAAGGCTGAGAAATTCCGTGATGACCAGTCGGGCAATAAAGAGTCATTAAAATCAGTCATCAGTTACTCAAAAGGGACCACTAAATGTATCCTCACCGGATATATAGTTACTCTTGACAATATAATCAGAGCACTTGAAAGCCCGGAATTGATTCCCACTGACGACTTCGACCCATTGATTTAGAACACAATACCCTCTTTCTAACATAAAAAAACGATTCGATATTTATGAGATTATTTTCCCGTATTGCTCTAATTTTCGCCTTTCTGACCATATTATGTCAGGCGAATGCCCAAGTTCTGACCACCAGCCCGGTAGTAGTTACTAAAAATAGTAGCGACATAGTCATCACTTTTCACGCCGATGGTGGTAATAAAGGGCTGATGGGATCATCGGCATCAACTGCAATCTATGCCCACACCGGAGTAATCACCAACAAAAGCAACGGAGACTGGAAATATACCCCGACATGGGGTGACAACTCAGAGAAATATAAACTAACCTACGTGGGTACTGATACATGGTCTCTGACCATCAACAACATACGCACATACTACGGTATTACCGATACAAGCGAAAAGGTGGAAAGACTTTGCTTTGTGTTTCGCAATGCGAACAATAGCAAAGAGGGTAAAACAGCTACCGGCGGCGACATATTCGTGCCGATTTATCCCGATAAATTTCCCTCAAACTCACCTCAAGCGAACTTCCCCGGTGGAACGCCCAAAATGGGTGCCACTATAAATACCGATGGCTCAGTGACATTCTGCCTTGGTGCACCCGGTAAATCTTCAGTTACAGTTGTCGGTGACTGGAATAACTACGCATTAGAGCCATCGCAGCATATGAGCTATCAGGATTATGAAGGATTCCGCTATTTCTGGGTTACAGTTCCCGGACTTGCCGATGCGAAAAATCATATTTACTACTATATCGTGGATGGTTGCACTTATGTAGGCGATCCATACGCCAATCTTATTCTCGACCCCTGGGATGACCGGGATATTTCATCAACTGTTTTCCCTAATCTACCATCTTACCCATCTAAAATCATCACAGGGGTTCCTTTGGCACTGTTAAATTCCACAACCAATAACTATTCATGGAATCACAATGAGTTCAAAGGTGTGGACCAGAGCGATTTAATCATTTATGAACTTTTAGTACGTGATTTCACCGGCACTGACAACAAAGCTGAAGGTTCCGGGACCATCAACGCCATTCTTGCTACTGATAAAGAGGGTAAAAACAAACTTGACTACATCAAAAACTTAGGCGTCAATGCCGTGGAACTGCTCCCTATAATGGAATTTAACGGCAATAACTCATGGGGCTACAACACCAACTTCTACATGGCTCCCGACAAAGCCTACGGCACCCCCGATGACTATAGACGATTCATCGATGAATGCCACGCACGAGGACTCGCCGTAATCCTTGACATAGTGTTCAATCAAAGCGACAACCAGCATCCATGGTACAATATGTACACCCAGACAGCCACACCCTTCTACAATGGATCAGCCCCCCACGCCTACAGTGTGCTCAACGACTGGAACCAGGACTGTGCACTCGTGCAGAAGCAATGGCGCGATGCCCTGACATATTGGATGACAAGTTATAATGTAGATGGATTCCGCTTCGACCTCGTGAAAGGTCTTGGCAACAACGACAGTTATGGTAGCACATACGAAGTTGACACCAACTCATGGAGTAATGTCACCGATGCCAACACCAATCGATTTAATGCCACACGTGTAGCCAGGATGAAAGCCCTACATTCCCACATAATTTCAATCAAGCCCAACGCTTACTTCATCAATGAAAATCTTGCAGGAGCGGAAGAGGAAAATGACATGGCAGCCGATGGCGAAATCAACTGGGCAAATGTCAACACCGAGGCTTGTCAATATGCCATGGGATACAATGACAACGCCTCGCTCAACAGATTTTACGCGCCTAAGGATGGCAACCGTAAATGGGGCTCGACAGTAAGCTATGCCGAAAGTCATGACGAGGAGCGCGTGGCCTACAAAGTAAAACAATATGGAGCGACTGGAATTAAAGGTAACACCGTCAACACAATGCGCCGGCTCGGTTCACTTGCCGCACAGATGTTACTGACGCCCGGTGCGCACATGATATGGCAATTCGAGGAACTCGGCGATGATGAATCGACCAAAAACAACGATGGTTCAAACAACACATCGCCAAAGAAAGTCCCATGGAGCTACCTTAACGACTCCAACCGTAAAGGACTTTACGACACCTTTGCCGCCCTCAACGATATACGTTCGTCCAATACCGACCTATTCAAGGAAGGAGTATCAACCGACGTACAACTTTCAAGCTGGATAGGTCGCACAATAGCTCTCGCAAATGAGAGCAAAGAATTATATCTTATTGTGAATCCGGGAACTTCGGCCACCACAATTCCATTTCCTAAAAACCCAAAGAATCAATCAGAAGCCAAACTCTCCGACTCAAAGTACACGCTCTTGACATGCAGCCATAGTGTAACTCCCAACATGGAGACATCGGGAGTTCGTCTCCCCGCCGGAGCATTCGCAGTATACGGTGCCTCTGTCACCTCCGGTATAAACGAAATTAATGGCGGTACAGCAACACCGACACCCGAAATAATAGTAGAAAACTCTCAAATAAGAGTACTCACACCCTACTCTACCCTCACCATACATAACGTCAACGGAGTCAGTCAGCCACTTGACTCAAGACTATCACCTGGTATCTATATTGTCACCATCGATGCTAATCCGATCAAAGTAGTAGTAAGATAATCAACAAGCATTTTGGTTTTTGCATTTTTTTTGTTAATTTTGCACGTTCATTTGGGGAAATATCCCGTTTCAGATGTTTAACCAAGTGTATGATAACCGTAAATATTCACAAATCAGATAATTATCCAAACAAGATGAACATTACAAAGGAAGAAATTACTCCCGTAGACATCCGTCTGACGGTAGCGATTGACGAAAATGACTATAAAGACGAGGCAACCAAGCGCATAAAAGAAATTGGCCGCACTCACGTGATACCCGGATTCCGCAAAGGCCACGTACCATTCGGCGAACTCAAGCGTCGTTTTGGCAAACATGTAACCAGTGATGTAATCAACGACGTTGTATACCGCGAAGTTGTCAACTACATTTCAGAGAATAAGCTTCCCGTAATGGGTCATCCGGTTCCGGTAGAAGTTAAGGAAGCAGTAGAAGAAGGTCCTCAGGAATTCAAATATGACCTCGCACTCGTTCCGCAACTTAACATAAACCTCAACAAAGAGATGACTTATCCCTACTACGAAATCGAAGTCACCGACGAAATGATTGATGAGCAGGATAAGAACATGCGCAAGCGTTTCGGAGCTCAGAAGCCCGGCGAAGAGATGACCGAAGACGGCGTGGTTAAGGGTACACTCATGCAGCTCAGCGAAGATGGCACTATCAACCAGAACGAAGGCGCTATCCAAGTTACCGATGGTATCGTATTCCCCCTCTATTTCAAGGATAAAGAAGAAACTGCAAAATTTGACGGCAAAAAGCCCGGCGACAAGGTGGTGTTCAATCCTTGGAAAGCAGCCGGAGGTGACGCAGGAGAACTCGCATCGATGCTCCATGTTGACAAGGCAATAGCCGGCGACGTGAAGAGCGACTTCGAAATGACCATTTCAGAAATCATCGTAAACGTTCCCGCAGAACTCAACGACGAGTACTACAAGATGGTGTTTGGGGAAGATAAAGTTCACAACGAGGAAGAGTATCGCACAGCTGTCAAAGAACTCATCGAAGGCGAGCTCAGCCAAAACAGCCACATCTTGTTCCGCAACCAGTTTGACAAGGATATGTCAGAAAAGTACACTGACATGCAGCTTCCCGCTGAAACAATCAAAAAACTATTCTTCGCTGACGCAGAAAATCCTGACGAAGCATATAAGGCACAGGAAAACGGCATCAAGCATGAGATTATCGAAAATAACCTCATGAAAGAACTTAACATCGATGTCACCGATAATGAAATTCTTGAAATGGCCAAAATCCTCACCGCTCGCCAGTTTGCCCAATATGGCATGACAGGTCTTGATGATGAAATCATCACTCGCTATGCCCAAGAGCAGCTCAACAAGAAGGAAGTTAAGCAGCAAATGACTCAGCAAGTCCTCACCTCGAAGCTTTATCAGACCATCGAGGAAACTGTAACCCTCGACAAGAAGACTGTAAGCCTTGACGAGTTCAAGAAGATCGCACAGGAAGCCTAATTGCACTGAAGCTCGCATCAAAGGATAATCACCTTTTTCACAACATCGTCTGTAATGAGATTTAATCATGGGCAGACGATGTTTTTTTAATTGCACATAGATATTTTTCGTACCTTTGTAGAAGAATCATTGAACACATATATATGGGCATTTCCAATAGAGCACGATATATCAAATCATTCAAAGACGAATACAAAAGTCTATTTAAGTTAGGTCTACCCGTTCTGGTCACTCAGGTAGGTATCATTGTGGTAAACTTTGCCGACACCATGATGGTAGGATCATATGGCACGGAGGAACTCGCAGCGGCCGCATTTGTTAACAGTCTATTCATAATCGCAACAGTGATGCAAATTGGGTTTGCTTCAGGTATCACCCCTCTTATTGGGGCATTATACAGCCGTTGTGAAAATCGAGAAGTCGGAAGAACGCTCAGAGCCGGACTACAGATAAACGTTTTGCTTTCAACATGTTTCACATTAATAATGGGTGGCATATACTTCATTCTCGACCGATTCGGTCAGCCTGAAGAGCTATTACCATTAATCCGCACTTACTATCTCATAATCCTTGCCACTCTCCTACCGATGTCTGTGTTCAACTGCTGCCAGCAGACAGCCAACGGCACCACCGACACGGCATCGCCGATGTGGATGATACTTTGTGCAAATGTTCTCAATATATTTGGAAACTACTGCCTGATTTCCGGTAAATTGGGATTTCCGGAATTAGGGCTGACAGGTGCAGGTCTCAGCACATTGACGGCACGATATGTGGCAATGGCAGGCATACTCGCTACAATCCTCTTCGGCAAACGATATAGGATATACCACGAAGGGTTACGCACCCATGGGGGGAACGGGGCTATACGAAAGCAAGTCTGGGTGACTTCATATCCAGTAATGATTCAAAGCGGTGTGGAATGTTTCCTATGGTCATTTGGCGCTATTGTGTCAGGATGGTTTGGAAAGATTCAACTGGCTGCTTATCAGGTTGTCAATACCATAGCACAATTGGGATTCATGACCTATATGAGTTTTGGAGTAGCGACATCGATACGAGTAGCCAATTACACCGGCTTACGTGACCTCGTGGGAGTGAGACGCATCGCAACAGCGGGGATTCATCTCAATCTCGTGTTATGCACAATTGCTTCGCTTGTGTTCTTCTTCAAAGCAGAATGGCTTATTCATGCCTTTACACCCGACTCAGAAGTTACAGCGGCGGCATTGATGCTCGTTATCCCTCTAATTCTGTATCAATATGGCGACGCAATCCAGCTCACATATGCTAATGCTTTGAGGGGAACATCACATGTCAAGCCATTGCTTTGGATTTCCATAGTAAGTTACCTCGTGGTGGGAGTTCCATTTCTACTTTTCCTTGCCAAAGGTCTCAATTTAGGTAGCGTAGGTGTTTATTACAGTTTCACCGGAGCTCTCATGGTAGCAGCAGTACTCCTTTATCGTTCATTCAATCGGTGGCAAATCAATTGACAATAAACTGAGGACCGTTAAATAAATATATCAGGGCAACCGACAATTACGGCTGCCCTGATGTATTTTAAGTAGATCTAAGCTATATATTTCAAATAAAACTTATAAGATTTATATAACTTATAAGATTTATATAACTTATAATTTTATATTCATTAAGCGATTAGATACCGAGATCTTTCTTGATTGCTTCGACTTTCTTGGCTGCGGCTTCACCACATGCGTTGTAGTCTTCAACCTTTTCCATAGGCACCTTAACCTCGATGTAGAATTTAATCTTAGGCTCTGTTCCTGAAGGACGTACTGACACCTTAGTATGATCGGCTGTAAAATATTGAAGCACGTTAGAAGTTGTGGGGAAGTCAAGTTTCTCTACCTTGCCATCGCCAACATGAGTGAGGTCGAGTGTGGCATAGTCCTTGATAATCTCAACGGGACTGCCAGCAAGAGACTTGGGAGGATTCTCACGGAATTCCTTCATTATCTTCTGAATTTCCTCAGCACCTGACTTACCGGGACGCACAACAGAAATACCAACTTCACGGCTGAATCCATATTTCAAATAGATATCCGCAAGCATACCCTGGAAGTCCATACCATTATCCTTAGCCCAAGCACAAGCCTCTGCCATCAAAGAGCATGCAGAAACAGCATCCTTGTCACGAGCGAAAGTCTCAGCAAGGAAGCCATAGCTCTCTTCGCCACCACCAATATAGCGGAGCACATCTTCATTATCACGCATCACAGCGGCAATCCACTTGAAGCCGGTGTAACAGTCAAACATGCGTACATTCATCGCATCGCAAATTGACTTGATAACTTCAGTGGTAACGATTGTCTTAACCACAAATTCATTACCCTTGAGCAAGCCAAGTTCCTTATTACGGGTGATGATATAGTTAAGTAGAATCATCACAATCTGATTACCGTTAAGGAGCACGTATTCACCGTTATTATCACGGATCACACATCCGATACGGTCAGCGTCAGGGTCAGAAGCCATTACTATGTCGGCGTTAACCTCCTTAGCCTTTGCGATAGCCATCGCCATTGCAGAGGGTACCTCAGGGTTAGGAGACTCTACTGTTGGGAATTCACCGCTTGGCACATCCTGTTCGGGAACATGGATAATATTGGTGAAGCCGTAATTCTTGAGTGATTCAGGAATCAACTTCACGCCGGTACCGTGAATCGGAGTGTAGACAATCTTAAGGTCCTTGTGGCGTTCTATCACATCCGGGCTGAGTGAAAGTCCCTTGATCGCAGTCAAGAAAGCTTGGTCAACTTCGGGACCTACAATCTGAATCTTTGTCTTATCGCCATTGAATTTGATTTCCTTTACACCCTTGATACGGTTAACGTGATCAATGATGTTGACATCATGGGGAGCAATAATCTGAGCACCATCTTCCCAGTATGCCTTGTACCCGTTATAGATTTTGGGATTGTGAGAAGCAGTGATGTTCACACCGCTCTGGCATCCAAAATGACGGATGGCAAATGAAAGCTCCGGAGTGGGACGGAAATCATCAAACAAGTACACCTTGATACCGTTGGCAGAGAAAATGTCAGCGACAATTTCAGCAAATTTGCGGGAATTGTTGCGGACATCGTGACCCACTGCAACGCTGATTTCGGGAAGGTCCTTGAAGGCTTCCTTAAGATAATTGGCAAGCCCCTGGGTAGCAGCACCAACTGTATAGATATTCATACGGTTAGTGCCCGCTCCCATAATACCGCGGAGACCGCCGGTGCCGAATTCGAGATCTTTATAGAAGCTTTCGATAAGTTCAGTCTTATCGTCGGCATCGAGCATACGCTGCACTTCCTTACGAGTTTCTTCGTCATAACCGTCACCGAGCCAAGTTTTTGCCTTCTCGGTAACCTCTTTCAATAATTGTTCGTTTTCCATAATCCTAATTATGTGGATGAAATATTAATTTTAGGGTTTTAGTAATGTTATCAGACTCATGCCTAAGTCCAGGAACATTCACAAATTCTGTGTAAATTTACGGTTAAACAAGATTAATTCCCTTAGAACTGATGAGAATTAGAACTGATGAGCCAAAGGCAAATTTACAGTCTTTTACGGAAATAACAAAATAAAAGTGGTAAAAATGTTAATTTGGATGATTATTTCAGAAATTTTAGGATTATGTGAGAAATTTTTCGTGGATAACTAAATTTATCAACATTTATCTGAAATTAATTAAAAATTTAGTTGTATATTTGCCATATAAAAATTTGTGGCTAATGAACCGACAAACAATCATAATCACAATAATAGCCCTCATTGCCATATTTGATGTATCGGCGAAGAAAAAGGAGTATCCACGTGCCGAGATAAAGGTTGGCTACAACTATCATGAGACTTTCGTCCGAG
>JAMPEV010000002.1:46508-187754 GCA_023664955.1 Duncaniella sp. | reverse complement strand
CAACGACCCCGAGATTACAAATCACGTGCTCTGGCCAACTGAGCTAAAGAGGCATCAAGTAGTTGTTCGCTTGCTCATTAGGGTAGGTGTTTTGTCCCAAAAGCGATGCAAAATTACAGTAAATATTTTTATCCACCAAATTTTTTTACTCTTTTTTGATTTAATTTTTCTCGTTTCACATTTGAATTAGGTGTAGCAATTGTATATATAGTTGATATGTAGTGACTTACCAAGATTGGTTAATTTTATATTTATTTGATGATGTTTCGATGTTTCTATGGCATCGCCTCTCCGCGGCTTTGTTGAAACGACTTATTTGAGCCACATTGCGCCATGGCACGTCCATCTTATTAAGGAAATGTGGTGGAAACTGCCATGGCGCGTAGGTTCTTTTCGGGGGTGTATTATTTGACCGGCTTTACATGTGATTTTATCCAGTCGTAATGGCCGCGTTCGGTGTTTACGGATGTCCAGTGCTCGTTAATGGGTGAAAGCAATGCGTCCTTGGGAGCAGTGATTACGTTGAACACCTCGTAGCTTGTGGTGGGAGGGCATGTGTTGTCGTTGTATCCCCAGGTCATTCTTATGGGGCACTGGAGGTGGCGTGCGAAATTAACCACATCAAAATATTCGAGTGTGCGGATGGCCTGAGGGGTTGCTTCCGAACGGTCCTTGCGGAAATGGTGGGGATATCCGCCGGTCTTATCGCTGAGGTAGCCTGTCATATCGCTCAACGCCGGGTGATTGGACACGCACCCCACCACTCTGGGGTCAAGAGCGGCAGTGGTGATGGCGAGCGCTCCCCCCTGGCTGCCACCTTGGGTAAAGAGGTTCACGCCGTCCCATTCTGGAAGTGAAGTGAGCAGGTCGAGCCAACGCCGGCAACCAAGATACACATCTTTTAAATAATAGTCATTGGGGTTCTCGATGCCGATTTTGAAGTAGTCGCCGATTTCCTTGCGACGTTTTGCAAACTGCTCCTCAGTTTGTTCCGGATGTTCACCATGAATCTCAATTTCAGCACGAATCATGCCGCCTTCGCCATAATAACGGTGAGCCAGCGGCTCCTTGATTGTCTTTACACCGGCGCCGGGAGGGCAGAGCACAGCCGGATATTTTCCTTCACCCTTCGGGATGAAAAGGTACCCATACATGCTACGACCTTCAGGATTGAGCTGTAGCTTCACCAACTGGCAAGTCATCTTGTCAGTGGTATATTTTTCGGAAGGCTCAATCGAATAAGTGAGAGGGAACTTCTTATCCTCTGCAACGGCCTTTTCCCAAAATTCCGCGAAATCGGAAGGCTCCTGAGTGTAAGCCACAAGCTTATCGGGGGAAAAGCCGAGCTTGATATGGTGTTCGAATTTCTTGCCGTCGATTACAGTAGAAAGACGCAAGTCGCGGAAGCCGGGTTTTGACATAGTGCCCATATTGACATGTCCCTTACCATCCTTAAGTTTGAATTCGCCTGTCGTGTCATCGGGGAGCATATCGTCACCGAGGGCATATTTCACCACGGTGCCATCAACGGGAGTGCCATAGAGATATAGTTGTACGTCCACTTCGGCGTTGTCGCCGACATTGTACAACCAGTCGGAGTGATTGGGCACTGTCACCCAAAGCGCATCTGAGCGGTAGGGATAGTTTTCCACAGCCTTGGCCTGCTGAAGTATCAGCACCAGAGTAAGTAATGCGCTAAATCGGAAGAAATTCATGATAAGATTTTATTTTATGGTTATTAATTATTCGGTAAGGATATTCATATTTTCGACTTGCCACAAAAATATTATTATTGCGACTACAAAATTACGCAAAAAATCCCAAATTTTTATGTACTTTTGTCACAGAATCCAAAATAACCCCACTTTAACCCGGCAAACGGGTAAGATATGGTAGAATCATATGGGGTTACAGATCAAGTGTAATATGAAAAGACAGATAATTCTTACCGCATTATGCTGCGTGATAGGTGCCACCACGCAAGCACAGGTAAATAGTCCCGATGCAGCCGGCTACCTTGAAAGAGGTGTCCTGATGTTCAACGAACGGAATTACGAGGGATGCATCGACCAACTTGCACGCCTACATAGTCTTAACGCCAACCCGGAGCAGAGCGAAGAAGCGATGTACTATCTCGGATTAGCCACATTAGGACTCGGCGATGACGAGGCGCTGATTATATTCAAAAAATTTCTTACTGACTATCCCGTCTCGACCCGCAGAGCCGACGTGATGATGTCAATCGGCGACTATTACTTCAACCATGGCAATTATGCCGAGGCGATTACCGGATACAACAAGGTGAACCAGCTTGCACTCAATAGCATAAGGGCCGAAGAGTTGAACTATCGTTGCGGCTACTCCTACCTGCTGCTCGGCGAATATGGCGCGGCTGAATCATATTTCCGCTCCGTCACCGCAACGAAGGAGTGGGGAAACGCCGCACGCTTTTATTTGGGCTATTTGGCATACGTGGACAAAGATTATGCAAAGGCACTCCAATATTTCAAGGGCGTGGACACCAGTCGGGAACCCGGAGAGGCAGTCCCATACTACGAAGCGCAGATTGCTTTCATGCAAGGTAATTATTCCCGGTCACTCGAACTTGCTAAGAATATGCTCAAATCAGGGAAGGTTGCTGAATTTGTCCCCGAATGTAATCGTCTTGCAGGAGAGTCATTTTATAATCTCGGCGACGAAGACGCGGCTATCCCTTACCTTTGGAAATATTGCGCTGAGGCAAAAGACCCCCAGCCCTCGGCATTTTATATCTTGGGAGTCAGTGAATACCGCCAAGGAAATTACGATGCCGCCATCAAGATGCTCCAGCAGGTGATAGGGACACCGTCGGCAATGGAGCAGAGTGCGTATCTGTTTCTCGGACAGTGCTATCTGAAACGCGGCGACAACAATTCTGCCCTCATGGCGTTCGAGAACGCTTATAAAGTCGATTACGACCGCGATGTGAGAGAAGTAGCGTTCTACAACTACGCAGTAGCACGCATGGACGGTGGTCGTGTCCCCTTCGGCAACTCCGTGGCGCTCCTCGAAAACTTCCTCAAAGAGTATCCCAACTCCACCTATAGTAAAGATGTTGAGAAATATATCGTGACCGGTTACATGACCGACAACGATTACAACAGCGCCCTCAATGCCATCAACAAGATAAAAAATCCATCCGCCGAAATACTGAAGGCAAAAGAGAGAATCCTCTTCGTGCTTGGCACACGCGAATATTCATCAGGAAAACTTGCGGAAGCCATCGAACATCTCAAGCAGGCAAAGGCACTTGCCGGACGCAATTCAGACATCGGCCGCCAATGCGATATGTGGCTTGGCGACTGCTATTATGCGCGCAGCAATTTCGAGACTGCGGCATCGTCATATCTTGCGTATCTCGCTTCAGCACCCAAGACTGAAACCGGTAACCGGGCACTCGCATACTACGACTTAGGATACGCCCGCTTCTCACAGGAGCTTTACGGCGAAGCACTGAGTGATTTCCGCAATGCCGCTGACCTCCTCGCAAGCGGTAACACAGGGTTGCCTAAATCGCTCATTGCCGATGCTTACGACCGTATGGGTGACTGCCGCTACTACAATTCCGACTTCCAGGCCGCCGCTGAAGATTATAACAAAGCCTACGATCTTAACCCCTCGGCCGGTGATTATGCCCTATATCAACTTGCAATTATGGAGGGACTGAAGAAGGACCACAATGCCAAGATTTCGACTATCAATAAATTGGTTGACCGTTTCCCGTCATCCGGACTACTCCCCTCGGCACTGCTTGAAAAAGCGGAAAGCCAATCAGCACTTGGACAGATTGACCAGGCAATCAATACCTACAGCCAGCTCGTGCAGCAATATGCCAACACAGCCCCCGGACGTAACGGTTATCTCCAGCTTGCTATCACCTATATTAATAATGAGCAGCGACAGAAAGGTATCGATGCATATAAGAAAGTCATCAACACATTCCCGTCAAGCGAGGAAGCCCGCATCGCAGCCGACGACCTCAAACAGCTGTACGCAGCCGACGGGAAATTAGGCGAATTCCTATCCTTCATCAACTCAGTACCCAATGCTCCTCGTTTCGAGGCGTCAGAGCTTGAACAACTTGCGTTCCAGGCTGCCGAAAATGATTATATAAAGTCGGAGTCTACTTCCAAACTTAAATCCTATATCGCAGAATATCCCCAGGGATCCGGGCAAGCACAGGCACTCTATTACCTTGCTGAAGCAGCGTGGAATTCTGGCAATACTGCCGAGGCACAAGGATATGCAACCCAGCTACTACTCAACCATCCCGACGCAGAAGCCGCCGAGGACGCCATGTTGATAAAGGGTGCGGCGGAAAGTGCGCTTGGAAAGACAGAAGTGGCATACGAAACTTACAAAGAACTCGAGGGAAAGGCCTCCGGCTCGAATATGCTCCGAGAAGCCCGTATCGGACTTATGCGCACAGCGGCCGACCTTGGAAAATATGCCGATGTGGTAAATGTGGCTGATAAACTACTCGCTTCAACCGCCGCCAGCTCATCGACCGACGAGAGCGAGATAAAATTCATGCGAGGTATGGCCAACGACCGTCTTGGCAATCATGACGAAGCCTATAAGGATTGGGAAGAGCTTGCCGGCAAAACATCCGACATATACGGAGCAAAGAGTGCTTATTATTACGGACAGTCGCTCCTCGACGCAGGCAAGACCAAGCAGGCCGACAAAGTGGCTGATGCCCTCATCTCGTCAAACACTCCACACCAGTATTGGCTTGCCCGCGGCTTCATCTTATACAGCGACGTGCTCCGCAGGCAAGGAAAAGAATTTGAAGCCAATGAATATCTGAAATCACTTCGCAGCAATTATCCCGGCACTGAAGCCGACATCTTCCAGATGATTGATGAAAGATTGAAATGATAATTGACAACTGTGCATAACATAAAGAATTGATTTGTAACATGAACAAGAGAATCATCACCCTTGCGCTCGGACTCACTATCGTAGTTGGAATGTCGGCACAGGGTCTTCATAAGGAAATCACCGTCGAGCAGGAAATTGTTCCTCAGAAAAGGGACGCATCACGAATTTCGGTACTCCCAACAATATCATTACCCGCTTTGCAACCGGCCAAACTGAATTTTAGCGACCGCGTAATCACCGCCCGTGTGCCGGGGGCTATTGCCACTCTCGAACCGGTATCGTATGGCGATCAGCTATACGTGTCACCCTATAAGGGATATGTGGCAGGGGGGATTTTCCCACTTTTCAATGCGGATTTATCGGCCGGATACCGCCTCGTTGACACTGACAAGACGCGCTTGAGCGCATGGGGACAGTATAATGGGGATGTGTACCGTGAAAAGTATGATATATCCATTGGAGGCAGTCCTTTAGTGGAAAAGAAATTATATTATAGGGATCACACCGCCTCTGTCGGACTTGACCTGCACCAGGCGATAGGGGAGAATTCATTCCTTGACGGCGGTCTTAACTACACATACGGCTCGCACAACTCAAAAGTGATTTGGGAGAATGACATGATGCCGCAGAACACTAACCGCATCAATTTCGGACTTAGCTTCAACTCTAAAGCGCAAG
This sequence comes from Duncaniella sp., assembly GCA_023664955.1. Lineage (GTDB taxonomy): Bacteria > Bacteroidota > Bacteroidia > Bacteroidales > Muribaculaceae > Duncaniella. Next base: position 182,153 of record JAMPEV010000002.1, on the reverse strand, counting down.
GACTCCTCTATGCTGTAGGGGCTAATTACCAGTATTTCGGATTTGGCGATCCCGGCGAATTTATGAGGGAATACAAGTACACACCGGTTAAACAAAATAAAATCGGGGCTTCGTTTGACGGACTCGCGCCGATGGGCGATGACTCATTCATCGGACTAGAGGCCGATGCTGATTTCCTGATGACCTCAGAACATAACGTACCCTTGTATCCTTACATGAATGAATATCTGAACGAAGGGAGCAAAACGACCGGGTTAATTTCGCTCAAACCATATTATTTATATAATAGCGGGCATTTCACCGCCCATATCGGTGCCGAGGTAAATCTTTCAGTCAAGGATGGAAAGGCTTTCCATATCTCACCCGATATAATGCTTGCATGGACACCGACACAGATTGTAGGGCTTGAAATTAAAGCCCATGGAGGTTCTCAGCTCAATTCCCTCGCATCGCTTTACGACATAACACCTTATATTAACGGTTCATTCTTCTACTCACAGTCCCATATTCCATACGCCCTTGACGGAAAGCTGGCAATTGGTCCTTTTATGGGAGCAACGTTGGAATTCTTCGGGGGATATGCCAAGGCTAACGATTGGCTAATGCCGGTCTACATGCTTGACTACGGGATTGAAGCCGGAGTGTTTGACGCCGTTGACATGTCGGGTTGGCATTTCGGGGCTGCTTTGGGATATGAATATCGAAAAATTGCCTCAGCTCGAATCAGCTATGAGACAGCTCCTAACGATGAGTATGACAAAGGGTATTATATGTGGCGCGACCGTGCTAAGAGTGTAGTCAACGCCGAACTCAACGTGCGCCCTATCAAGCCGCTACTTGTCATCTTGAATTGGGAATTCCGCTCCGGACGACATGAATATTGCTTCGACGAGGTGAACGGTAACATGAACATGTATGCCGCAGAGCTCGAACCAATGGGTAATATGTCAGTGCTCAACCTTGGCGCAGGGTATGAATATAGCGACCGGCTCACTTTCTTTGTGAGAGGAGAGAATTTGCTGGACAGAAAATACCTCCACCTTGGCGAGCGACTCTCGCAAGGCATCACCGGTCTAATCGGCGCCTCATTCAAATTCTAAGAATCACGTAGTGCAACTCATAACTCAGGAGGGTGTAACAAACTGTGCGATTTGTTACACTCGCCTGCTTTATTCGAGATTTGGTTATATGTACCGTGTTCTATTATTTTGATGATTTCCGGGAGAGGATGCGACGGACGCGGCGAAGGAAATTAATAGTGTATAGATAAAGAGGTGAGGGAGTGACAACAATGTCGGTAGCCATCGTCTCAGCCATGGTCATCGGTGGCTCGGTGCCAAATTGTCCCGGATAGATAATCAACAGATTGTTAGTGGCAAAATATTTCTGCAGGAATTCCGGCACAGCATCCATGTCGCTATCAAACGACACTGAGGCGCGACGTGCACTCACCACGATAAGCAAATCATCTTCAGTAACTTCGGCGGATTTTACCACGAAATCATCGAAGCTTTCAAGCCGGGCAAAGGAACTGCTTATTCCAAGCCGAGCCTGCCTTAAAACGGTCTTAATCATCACAGCTGTAGAGTCTTCGCACCAAAAGGTAATCGGACATCCTGCATGTCGGCAAAGATTACCGACCGCCTGGACCCAACGGCGGAAACCGGTCTCAAATTGAGCCTTCTTGGGCACGGCTACTACAATGCGTCGCACAGTGTTCACAGGTATGTAACAACGGGTTATCACCACCATGCGATTCGTTGATTTTAACAGACGCTCGATTTTATCGCCCAGGAATGAGTCAATCACGTTAGTGCGTCGGTGCAGACCGATAATCACCTCCGTTATATCCCTCTCCTCCATGGTGTTGAGTACACCGGTAATGAAATTCAGGTCATAACGTTCAATCGGGGTCAAGGAGGTCTCCACCGCAGCCGCCGAACGCTCGGCAATGTCAAGAGAATTTCGCCCTATCGCCTTAGAGGAAGCAGAGTTGTCATTTCGCACATGAAGTGCGTAGAAATCACCGGGAGTGGAAGAATCAGGAAATCGCATGGCCAAAGCCAACTCCACGATGCTTGGCGAAGTGAGGGGATTGGAGATTGCTATAAGGGTGCGGGGATGGGTAATTCCGGCATCTTTGCCACCTTCTTCCTCTTCCTGTTCGAGAAGTTGCAACTTTAGTTTGGTGGCAGCCCTTGCTGTGCCGATTGATGACACCGTGCAAGTCACGAGAATCATTACAACGGTGCCATTTAGAATCTCCACGCCAAACAAATCCATACTGTAACCGATCATCACCACGGCAAGGGCCACGGCTGTGTGGGCATTTGAGAGCTGATACATTATCGAGCGGTCAACGCCTGTGAGCTTGAAAGTCTTTTGTGTCACAAAAGCCGCAATCCACTTTGTCAGCATAGCCACGCCGCTCATTACACCTGCGATGTAAAGCGTCCCCCAGCCATCCATGACCACGTGGACGTCAATGAGCATTCCCACACCGATGAGAAAATAGGGGATGAAAATCGCATTACCCACAAATTCCAGCCTCCCCATCAGCGTGGAGCGCGATGGAATGAAACTATTGAGTACAAGTCCGGCGAAGAATGCGCCAAACACCCCCTCAATACCGATCCACGATGCCATGGCTGCGGCGAAGAACACCATCACCATGACGTAGATGAACTGCGAGATACCATCGTTATATTTCTTAAAAAAGTAGCGAGTAAGCCGCGGGTATAGGTAAATAATTCCGAAGGAATATACCACCAGATAGCCTAACACATGAAGCAATGATGAAATAGACCCTTCGCGATACACTCCAAGCACACCGGCAAGCACGATTAGAGAGCCGAGCACTGTGACAATTGTACCGGCAATAGCGATGATTACCGCTGGCGACTTCGTGACCCCGAAACGAGCCACAATCGGATAAGCAATTAGCGTGTGAGCCGCGAACATTGAAGCAAGCAACACAGCCACAAGCACATCCATGCGAAGCACCACCACAGCGACTATCGCACCGAGTATCAATGGGATAAAAAATGTATAGGCACCAAAAGTCAGCCCCTTCCGCAAATTCTTGCGCAGGTGGTACATATCAATCTCAATACCCGCAAGAAACATAAGGTAAAGGATACCTACCTGACCAAACACTTCGAAGCTCATATCCCGAGCCAAGAGCCCAAAACCGTAAGGACCCACAGCTATACCCGCCAGTATCAACCCTATGACATGCGGAATCTTAAGGCGATTCAGCAAAAGCGGAGTCACCAAGATAATCGCCATAACCGTCAGAAAAATGGGCACAGGCTGACTAATCAAGGGCGTTTGAGCCGGTATAGCAAGGGAAAGAATCATGACATTGCAAAGGTAGCAAATTTTCCCAAATTATACGATCTCTTTGTCTGGTCAGCGATGTTCTGACCCAGGATATATAAGATGGTTTATTACTATAATAAAATATTTATAGATAGTCTAAATGCTTATATATTACTGATTTTCAATCACTCCAAGCTCGCGGATAGAACCGGTCAGAGGATTGAAGTGAAGGTATGACGGAGCTTTTTTATTGGTGAACACCGAGGGGTCTAGTCCGAACACGACGCCATACTGAGCAATATCAAATTTCTGTTGGAAAAGTGATTTATCATCCACGCTCAGAGTCACTTCGGCTGATCCGGGTATACGATATGCCACCCCGCCTTTCGGGAATTTTTTTTCCTCGCCCTTCTCATTCAAGGGAAGTGTGCCCTTTGTCACCGGTTTTACTGTAAGGTAAATCGGGTCACCTGACAAATCGTTAGCATCCACCAGCCCATCAAGTACAGATATGCGGGCCACGACCTTACGCTCAGGTGTGTCCTCATCAGGGACGTCGACTATAAAGGTGCGCACTTCGACCGAGGTTTGAACTGTGCCGAGGAACATGGCAGTGAGGGCCTCCTCTTGGGCTGAAATCTGTTCGAGAGCAAGTTTCATCGCTGCGCCATCCGAGGGCATTGCATCGGCTTGCCCGGCGATAATTTCATTACGGTTAGCTCGTAGTTCATATATCTTTGCGGCAGCGAGTTCGGCCCGCTTTGCCGATGACTTGCTCTGAATCATCTCGGGAGTAACAGCCTGCTGTGCCACTGGTTTCTGCAAGATTGTCGGCTCAGGGGCTATTGCCTGGGGGAGTGGTGTCACAGTGATTTCGCCCTTGTATGAGTCATCATTGATTGACACCGGAAAATTTTGGTCATCAATCATGATGAAAGTACCCTGACCTCCCTTCAATGTCACGATATACTGCTCATTCTCATCGGCTTCGGCGATGGGGTTAACCACGCCGTCAATCACCTTCCATGTGGTGGATGATTTCAGAATTGGCTCCGCATTAAGGTATTTCTTGGAATATTGATAAAACTCCCCAGGAGTTTTCATGGTTTTCTCAGCCGCGATGGTCACTTCAAAAGCCGTGCGGGGGAGTGTGTATATCAGACCGTACTCATTAGCTTTCGAGGCGGTGAGCTTAGTGGTGGACTGGGCAAACAGCGTTGGTGCCGCTGCCATTGCCGCCATTAATGTTATTGTCATTATCTTTCTCATATCTGTATCGGTATAAAATGCTCACTTATTTATAACTAAGGAAATAACAATTATTTGTTCATAATCGTTTTAATGGATTTCCCGACATTATTAGCGATATCCATGCCGGTCATGCCATATTCTCCGTGCATATTCACTGCGAGGTCACCTGCAAGTCCGTGGATATACACACCGGCCACGGCTGCGGCCTCCGGTTTATAGCCTTGGGCGAGAAGTGATGTGATTACGCCGGTGAGCACATCGCCGCTGCCTCCGGTAGCCATGCCGGGATTGCCTGTAGAGTTAAAGAACACTTTGCCGTCGGGACGCACAACGGCTGTGTGATAGCCTTTTAGTACTATTATCAGCTTGTATTTGTGGGACATCTCCATGGCTTTCAAAAGTCGAGCCTCCGCGGTGGCATGCGAACCGAATATCCTGTCGAATTCACCCGAATGAGGGGTGAGAATACTTCCGGGCGTAATGTGGTCCAAGAGTGATGGAGTCATTGCAATTATATTAAGCGCGTCGGCATCAATCACCATCGGGCGTTTGATGGTCTTCACCAGTGTCTCAAAAGCCCCTTTGGTGGCATCGTTTGTGCCAATGCCGGGGCCTACACCTATAGCTGAATAATTGTAGCGCGGGGTCATGTTAGAAATCACTATTTCATTGGGGTCCGGAAGGAACAGAGCCTCAGGAATCTGCGACTGAATGATATTAAAGCCGCACTTTGCGCTGTGGATGGTCACTTTCCCGGCGCCGGCTCTCAGGGCACCCTTCCCTGACATTAATGCCGCTCCCATCATGCCATAGCAACCCGTAATGAGCAAAGCATGTCCGAAGTCGGCTTTTGAACAGAAATAGGGACGTTCATTTAGCACCCGGCGCACATCATCACGCTCCACGTAGAAATATTTAGTGGGTGTCTCGTTGATGGCCCGCTGGCTCAGTCCAATGTCGATTGTTTTCCATTTTCCCACCAATTGGGCGTTATCGCTAAGGAAAAATGACAATCTCGGGAACTGTACCGCCATGGTCAAAGTGGCATGTACCACATTTCGGGCGATAATACGTGAATTCCAGTCACTGAACAGACCGGAGGGGACGTCGATTGATATCACGGTTGCTCCCGATTCGCTGATATGTCGTGCAAGAACGACATATCCTCCGTAAAGGGGATCATGCAGACCGGTGCCAAAGAGTCCGTCAATCACAAGATAGTTTGGTGACAATGACGGAAGATCGGCACGGTCGGTAATTTCAGTCAGGTTTATATCACCAAGCTCCAGCAGCTGTTGGCGAGCTTCGCGGCAGTCGCGTGACAGGCTGTTGCCCTTGAAGTTAAAGAGCAAAACATGAGGACTGAATCCGGCTTCTATTAGAAGCTTTGCAACGATAAGTGCATCGGCGCCATTATTACCTGAGCCGGCAAATACCACAATAGGCTTGGAAGGGCTAAAATTGGCGATAACCTCATTTGCAACCCCTTCTGCGACGCGGCGGATAAGCTCCTGCGAGCTTATGCCCTCCTCCTCGATTGTGATTCGGTCTATATTTCGTATACTTTCGGTAGTAAATATCTTCATAATCTCTTTGCTTCATTGATTGAACTACATTAGCCCACGCAAAGTTACTAAACATCATCGGCATAACCAAAAGCTAACGTCCCAAAAGTTACCCAAAAGTTAGTGTATACTCTCAATGCACTCTCAAAATCGCCCTAACTGATAAATCCAATTGTATGATTAAGCACTTCACAAGATTATCGACTATCGGGCAGAGCCTCGATGGTCGGGTGGGTTGGAATCTGCGACGTGGTGATTATGAAATGACATTAAAAGAGAGATTCAGATTTCGTAGTTTATTGCAAAGTTCGTCGGAAGGGGAGACGAGTATACGCTCGCGGACGGGAAGCATCAGAATAGGTATGTCATCGACGTGGTCGGTGATGACATGGGTAATCTTCCACCCCCTTATTTTTGCCAATGCCTCCAGGTTACGTCGCTTATTATTTCCTCTATTTTCCTCATAATCGGTTAGTTTGGTCATGAAAGGTGTTGCGGTATATTCATCATAGCTTAATCGGGCAAGCAGATGCGGCATATAAATATCAGGAGCAGCAGTCGCAATGACTACTTTTGTGCCTTTCTGACGTATATTTTCAATTAAATTGTATACATCCTCGTTAATGAGTGAGTTAAGTATATCTGCGAAACGATGAAGTCGGTTCTCTTTCGTCATCCACTTTCGAGAGATTCGATGGATGGGATGTTTCAGCTGTCTGTGGTTGATTAGTCCGGCTTTTCTCAGGGATAATAGTACGGTTATCTTTATGAAAGTACCATATTCAAATTTACACAAACTTTCATGGAGCATGAATTTAATCATCTCCCTCAAGGAATTGCCACGAAGCAGGGTGCCATCAAGGTCTACCACCACGCACTCATTTTCTAATTTCACACATCGGCCGACCATGGAAATCTAATCAAAGTTTTATCGTTATACAAGTAGTAATCTGGCATTACGATAGGTGACTCGGTAGTCACCGTGATAACAGCTGAACGAATATCTGCCTTGGGATGAATTCTTCTTAATTCAGTGAGTACGAGATGCATTGTAACTCCGTAGTCCACAGCATCATCCACCACAAGCACGTTGCCATTATCCGCAATTGATAATAGCTTTTCAGCGACGGATTCATAAATCACATTTTCATAAGAATATTGCAAATTTTGTGAAGTTCTATTCCTTTTTCCCTTCTGCCACAAGGCAATCCTCCGCAGAAGATTCAATCCGGGACGTGGAATATACTTAAGGACATTTTTTAATCGTTCCTTATTCTTGGAATCATTTTCTCCTATTACGATGTCAACCCTTTTTGCCTCGTTAAAACCAAGGCAGTTAACCACTTCTGTCCCCCCTCTGAAAATCCCAATCACTAAATCGGGGATGAATTCCTCGGCTCTGATTGATGTTGCCAATCGGAGACATTCTTCCTGAAACAGGTTGTGCGACAAGGTTATGACTTTTCCTCCACTTTTGTAAAATATCCCAAGAATCTGTTTTGTCATTCCGTATCCGAGATAGCTTACTAATGCGCCGCACTTATTTTTCAACCTTGTTTGCGGACTAAACAAACTCCGTCGACGGTTTCTCAGGACTTGACTCCAACATTCTCTCTTCATCTCCTTATAATCAATAGAATTTTGTGCAGCTAGAATGCCAAGCATGTTGAAATTAGCGCTCATACGCCTATCTTTGACAGCTGGCAGAAGGTGGGGCATTTTTTCACCGAAACGTTTCTCCATGTGCTCCATCACTTTCAGTACATCGAGTCGTGACTCACAAAATCTGCCCGTCATCCCGAATGGATTCTTATAGTAAAAATAGACCGGGACATCGGTAACAGCGATTCTACCTACCTCTAAATAAGCTCGGTAGAAGAAATCAATATCTTCATACCAAATTCCTTCAGTAAATTTCTCAAGTGTAAACAGATCGCTGCCGTATAGCTTGCCACATGCCGACGGAAGAAGCCATGAAGTTTGGTATAGGGTGCTTTTAATTGCATCATCTGCTGACAGGACCGTAAACTTAGAGCCGGTTCTCTTTCCCGGATTCCATTTTCTTACCACTCTCCCAACAGAGATTTTGCAACCGGATTTAGAAGCGGCTTGATAGAGTGTAACAAGAGCATCAGGATACAGAAGGTCATCGCAGTCAAGAAAAGTCACCCAACTGCCATTGGAGTACTCTATCCCAATATTCCTGGCGGCTGAAAGACCTTTGTGATCAGTATTCACCACCTTCACCCGCGAGTCGATATTAGCAAATTTTTCTGCAATTTTCTGCGTAAAGTCAACGGAGCCATCATTAACAACGATGACTTCAAAATTGGGATAATTTTGTGCAACCACGCTCCCGATGGCCTCATCGAGATGCCATTGAGCATTGTATGCCGGAATGATTACCGAAATCAGCTCGCTGCTCTTGCCATCCCCCATTAGAAAGTCAACGCTTGAGAGAAAATCCCGCTGTCACTCCATCATTCCGTTTCAGAATGGAAGAGACGATTTTGTCATTCCCCTGCATGGTTCCTGTGGAATTACTTCCGCCAGCTCCATTTAGTAAATTCTTCAGATCACGGGCGTAAGTATTAGCCGGCCATACGGAAGTCATAACGGACATCACAACGAGTAAATATGTCTTTCTCACTTACTTATTTAATTTATTGATTCTATAAATAGATTACAAAGATAGTCACAAATCCCATAAAAAGCAATGTGAGCTGCGATAATTAAGTTAATGTATTAAATTTCAGATATAAAAAAAAGCCCGGCGGGTGAGTCGCACCACTTGCCGGGCAGAGTACTAAAAAGGGAGGGAATTATTTCCGTCCCCAAGTTCTTTAGGGCTAAAGAACTTCTTTCGGGGTGATGGCGTCGCCTGAAGGCGATGCGTCATCCTTATCGATATAGCCATAGGGTTTAATACCGGAGGCTACCAAAATCAGTGGGTGTCACACCTTGCGGTGCTTTCCTAAACTGTACTAATAAAACGTCCCACTGCCACCAAGGTTCGACTCTGTTTTATCAAATGATTTTAATTTTCGTCAAGTTTTGTTAAGTGAACTTCAAAAAAGAAGTTGGGACTCTCGGTTTGTTCTCAGTTTTTGAAGTTGACATATTTGGAAAATAGTTTCTGAACCCCTAACTTTGCACAAATTATCAACCAATGGCAAGACAACGACAGTCCACAGCATCACGATGCGGCGATGTTCGCCCAAAGAAAGCCCTCGGTCAGCATTTCCTGACCGATGAGTCAATCGCTGCCCGCATAGCATCTACTCTTGACCCTTGGAAAGGGCTTCCCGTCATGGAGGTGGGACCCGGGATGGGTGTGCTCACAAAATATCTCCTTGCCTCCGGTCATGATGTGAAAGTGGCTGAAATAGACGAAGAAAGCATCGAGTATCTCCGGTATAATTTTCCTGACTTGGCAGGAAGAATTCATGACACAGATTTCCTGAAACTCGACCTTGCGAAGGTGTATCCCGACGGACAAAAGTTTTGCGTGATAGGTAATTATCCTTATAACATTTCATCACAGATTTTCTTCCATATTCTCGACTATAAAGAGCAAGTGGTGTGCTGCTCAGGTATGTTGCAACGCGAGGTGGCAGAGCGGCTAGCCGCCGCTCCAAGCTCTAAGGCGCGCGGCATCCTCAGTGTGTTGCTTCAGGCTTGGTATGACGTAAAATACCTCTTCACCGTCAACGAGAATGTGTTCAACCCACCACCAAAGGTAAAAAGCGGAGTGATAATCATGACACGCAACGGCGTGGTCTCACTCGGCTGCGATGAGCGTCTTTTCAAGTCGGTGGTGAAAACATCCTTTGGACAACGCCGCAAGACGTTGCGTAACTCCTTGCGCGGGATGTTTCCGGCCGGAGTGCCGTTGCCTGATGACCCTTTGTTGGCTATGCGCCCTGAACAGCTTTCAGTGGCACAATTTATTGAGCTTACAAACATCATCACCAACCACCACTCTGAAGCAAAATGAAAGAATATACCCCCGAATACTTAGCGCATCTGCGTAAAATCATTGAGGACCATGCCGAGGACGCAGCTCGCGACGAGCTTGCCGACCTCCACCCTGCCGACATAGCCGAACTTTACCAGGACCTTGACCTCGACGAGGCAGAGTATCTTTTCAAGCTCCTTGACGAAGATGCCCAGGCCGACGTGTTGATGGAACTTGACGAGGATGAGCGTGCCAAGCTCCTTTCGAGGATGAATGCCGAGGATATCGCAAAGCAGATTGAGCATCTCGACACTGACGATGCGGTTGACATCATCCAGGAACTAGATGAGGATGAGCGTGATAAGATTCTGAGCCACATTGACGATGTGGAGCAGGCCGGTGATATTATCGACCTCTTGAAGTATGACGAGGACACCGCCGGCGGTCTCATGGGTACTGAGATGATTGTGGTAAACGAGAACTGGAGTATGCCGGAATGTATCAAGCAGATGCGTATGCAGGCTGAGGACATGGATGAGGTTTACTATGTCTATGTGGTTGATAATGAAGACCGACTTCGCGGCACTCTCCCGTTGAAAAAGCTAATCACTCACCCCTCCGTCTCAAAAATCAAACATGTCATGGAGACGGACCCTGTGTCAGTGAAGGCCGATACTCATATCGACGATGTGGCTCTTGACTTCGAGAAATACGACCTTGTAGCTATGCCTGTCGTTGACTCAATCGGACGTCTCTTAGGGCGTATCACCGTTGATGACGTGATGGATAAGGTGCGAGATTCAAGCGAACGCGACTACCAGTTGGCATCCGGTCTCTCGGGAGATGTGGAGTCAGATGACAAACTATTTACCCAGACCAAAGCTCGTCTGCCATGGCTTCTCATCGGGATGGTGGGCGGTCTTTGTAACTCTTTCATCCTCGGAAAGTTTGAGGGTGGTTTTGTGGTTGATCCGGCACTCGCATTATTCATTCCTCTAATTGGTGGTACGGGTGGTAACGTGGGTACCCAATCATCGGCAATAGTGGTACAGGGTCTCGCCAACGGTTCGCTTGACATTAAAAATTCCGGGCGGCAGCTCCTCCGCGAACTCGGAGTGGGGTTATTAAACGGCTGTATAATAGCTCTGTTAGTTTTTGCCTACAACTTCTTCACCATAGGTCAAGGACACGAGGTGACCACTTTTGCTGTGTCAATATCGCTCTTCTGCGTGGTGATGTTCGCATCAGTCTTTGGTACTTTCGTGCCGTTAACCCTTGAAAAACTGAAAATTGACCCTGCGCTTGCCACCGGTCCCTTCATCTCCATCACCAACGACATCATCGGAATGCTAATCTATATGGGCATATCCACATGGCTAATACTCTCCTTCTCAGCCGGATAACTTACGTTTAATCAACATTATTTACATAAGGCATTCAGCAAATTATTGTTTTGGCAAATTGAAAAATTATTATGGATAGCTATCAATTTGCCAAGACATTATAAATCTCTTATTCCTCGTCAACGGCATTGGTACATACTTTCTTGAACCAATGGTAATTCTTTCTCGGCGAGTTGGAGGGTATTTTTGTTCTGTTGGCGTTCCTGCGGAGTGCGCGGAGCAATCCAGATGTAGAGATTCAGCGACTCTTTCCTGCGGTCGTGAATGGTCTTGTATTTCGGTTTCCCTTTCATCGCTCCCTTTTCGTAAAGGACGTGGTTGCCATCATCGTCATAGACGGGGCTTCGAGTACTACCGAGATAATATTCCAGAATGAGGCTTGCCTGACCATCGGTCATTTCACGCTGAATCAGCAAATAGACAAATCATCAACTTTCAAAGTTGAAAAATTCTCTTGTGGTTTTTATTACATGCCAACCTTCCGAGGGAATTATTAATTCACCACCCTTGACTATCAAATTCATAGAAGAATTTCTAATGGATATGATATAAACAAAAAAATTAGGCTGTCTCACGACAGCCTATATTCTTTAACCTTAAATCTAATACCATGAAAACACAGTGCAAATATAGTAACTATACTCTTAAAACTATCGGGATGTAGAAAAGTTCAGCAAGCTTTTCGATTTAACGTATTTTAACAATAGATACAAAGAAAATATTGTACCTTAGCGACCAAATATCACCAAGATACAATCTTTGAAAAAACAATCTTAAAATATGAGTACCCGCCTGTTAGTTGTCGACGACGAAGAAGCAATCTGTGAAATATTGAGATACAATCTCCTTAAGGAAGGTTATGAAGTAGACACAGCCTACAGTGCCGAAGAGGCGCTTGATATGGACTTGTCAGTCTACGACCTTTTCCTCGTCGACATTATGATGGAGAGACTTAGCGGCTTCGACTTTGCTAAACGCCTGCGTAACAGCACTAAAACCGAAGATGTGCCCATTATCTTCTGCTCGGCCCTCACCGATGAGGACGACACAGTGATGGGGCTCAATATCGGAGCTGATGACTATATTACCAAGCCGTTTAAAATCAGCGAAGTCATAGCCAGAGTCAACGCCGTGTTACGCCGCACCCAGTTGGCGCGCCGAGCCGCCGCGCATGTTTCTACCGATGCTCCCGAGATGGAGCCTGACATCGTGTTCGAGGGGCTTAGAATTGACCCTAATGATAAAGTGTGCTATCTCGATGGCAACAAGGTACCCTTGACAAAAACAGAGCTTGAGATTCTCTCCTTCTTCCTCACTCACCGCCACCGCACCTATTCAAGAGAGGAGATAATCCACAATGTGTGGGCCGATGATGTAGTGGTCACTAATCGCACTATCGATACCAATATCACACGTCTCCGTAAAAAATTAGGGAACTACGGAAATAATATAGTGACTCGTCCAGGCTTCGGTTATGTCTTCAAAGAGAAAAATTAGTTTTATCTGGCAACTCTTCATCCCTATAGCCGTGGGGCTGGGGCTGGTGTTTGGCTTAATTATTTGGTATCAATACAAGCGAGAGGCCGACTACCGCATGGAGATGCTCAACAAGGAGCTATCCCTCATCGACAACCGTGTCCTCGCAGCCTACGAAGGGAATGTAAACCTGCATCCTTTCCTCAACTTCATCCAGCAATTTTTTGAAGGTTCGAAGGTGGAGGGAGTCCGTGTCAGTGTGTATGAACACAAAGGTCACACCGAGCGTCTACTTTATTCGCTTGGTCTTCCTATACCACTTGACATGAGCGAGATAAACTTTGAAAAGAAAATTACTGATGACGATGCTCAGGACTATGGCGTAGGCTCTGACTCTGACGACCAGATGTATTTCTTTTCAAGTGCTTCAAGCCCCGACGGGAAGATTATCGTGCGAACCGCGATGCCCTATAATGAGCGAATCCATGACGAACTTGACATTGACTCAACCGTATGGGTCGTGATGGCCGTTGGAATCGCACTAACGCTACTCATAACCTATTTTTCACTACTACGTCTCACCCGAAGTGTCACTCTGCTTAAGGATTTCGCATATCGGGCCGCATCGGGCGGACATTTCACTGGCCTTGATAAATTCCCCTCCAATGAGCTTGGCGATATATCACGTGAGATTGTGACACTCTATCGTCAACGCGGCTCAGCTATTGACGCTATTAAAAAAGAACGCAGAGTGGCAATACACGCTATAGAAGAAAAGGCTCGTGTTACCCGCCAGATGACACAGAATATTAATCATGAAATTAAGACACCCGTCGGCATCATTCGTGGTTATCTGGAATCGATACTATCTGACGAAAATATGGATGAGGGCACTCGTCATCGTTTCCTTGAACGTATGCTTCAGAATGTGGAAAGGCTTTCCTCCCTCCTCAATGACGTCTCTACTATGACCCGATTGGAGAATGGCAGCGATAAGATTTCAGTCGAGATGGTTGACATGCATGATTTGGTTTACCAAATCGACAATGATATTCCCGCTAACAATTTGGCCGGTGATATGTCATTCTCATTCGACATTCCTATCGGCTGTTGTGTGACAGGGAATTACGGACTGATTTACGGTATGATATGCGGTTTGATACGTAATGCAGCCATGCACTCCGGAGGTAAAAACATCGCCTTGCGGCTTGTGTCGGAAAGCGATCGCTATTATGTGTTCTCATTTTACGACGATGGAACCGGAGTAGGGGAGGAGCATATCCCGCACCTTTTTGAGCGTTTCTACCGAGTGGATGCCGGCCGTTCCCGCAAAATGGGTGGAACCGGTCTCGGACTGCCAATCGTGAAAGGCACAGTGACATCAATGGGTGGCACAATATCTGTGCATAATCGCTCAAACGGCGGCTTGGAATTCATTTTCACCCTTCCAAAATACGTTGAAGAGAACGAATATATTGAAGAATAGTACCCAAGCCCTCCAAGTCTCTATTCACAATACTCGAAATTCCTTCAAGAGCCATGGAGGAATGTTAGAGAATTAACGCATTTTGTCCATTAGTGACTGGAATTTGAGGGCTATCTGCGGGTTGCATAGGTTATTGATTGAGCCGGCGTGGGTGTGATGCACGCTGCGTACCGGGCGATATAAGCCATTTTGCACCTCAAGGCCCACTTTTTTATAAGCTTCACGGAATGGCATTCCTGACAGCACGAGTCGGTTGACTTCCTCGACTGTAAATAGATAGTCGTAGCGAGAATCATTGATAATGTCGCGTTTTACACGGATGTGCTGAAGCATGAAGTCGGCCATTTCAAGAGATTGCACCATTTCTGTGGTGGCAGGGAAGATAATATCCTTAAGCAGCTGGAGATCCCGGTTGTATCCCAACGGAAGATTGGCAGTCAGGAGTGCGATTTCATTCTGTATGGATTGAAGCCGATTACACTTGCCACGCATAATCTCAAATACATCGGGATTCTTCTTATGCGGCATGATAGAAGAGCCGGTAGTAAGTTCATCGGGGAATGACACAAAACTGAAATTCTGGCACATCCACATGCACACATCCATCGCAAGATGCCCAAGTGTGGAGGCAATTGCGCTTATTGCCATCGATGCGGCACGCTCAGTCTTTCCACGCGACATTTGAGCAGCGACCACGTTATAGTGAAGAGTGCGGAAATGGAGCAACTCAGTGGTCATCTCACGATTCAAGGGGAAAGAAGAGCCGTAGCCCGCCGCCGAACCCAACGGATTCTGATTGGCGATATCGTATGCTGCAACAAGCATTTGCATATCGTCAACAAGTGACTCAGCGTAAGCCCCAAACCACAATCCGAACGAAGAAGGCATAGCGACCTGAAGGTGGGTATACCCGGGCATAAGCACATCCTTATACTCTTCGCTTAGTGCCTGGAGACGATTAAACAACTTCTCAACTGCAGCTGCGATATGCTTGAGTTCATCGCGCATAAACAGCTTTAGGTCGACGAGCACCTGGTCGTTACGAGAACGTCCGGAGTGGATTTTCTTGCCAATATCCCCAAGCTTCGCGGTGAGCATGAATTCCACCTGTGAGTGGACATCCTCAACACCTTCCTCGATTTTAAATTCGCCACGTTCTATCACTTCGGCAATCTCACCAAGGGCTTTGAGAAGCACATCGAGCTCATCGGCTGTTAGCAGTCCGATACTTTGAAGCATCCGGATGTGGGCCATGGAGCCTTGCACATCATATCGGGCAAGACGCAAGTCAAGTTCACGGTCATTGCCTACGGTAAATTCTTCAATCATCTTGTCGGGCTCAAAGCCCTTGCTCCAAAGTTTCATAATTATATAAATATTTAAAATATAACTGATTATCTTGTTCTAATCAGTTCAATTATTTGAATCGGTATATAATGCAGAAAGCAGATGATGATACACAGGAATAGCATCCTCTATCTCTTTCAATAACACAAACTCATCAGCGCTATGGCTTCGCGACGACTGTCCCGGTCCGATTTTTAGTGAGGGGAAGTCATACATCAGCGACATATCGCTTGTGGTCGGAGACACAAATGGTATCAGACCGAGTGATACTGCAGCTTTCACGAGAGTATGAGATTCCGGGATAACCGAGGCGCGCACACGAGTGGAGCGAGGTGTTAAATCGGTGTTCTTGACCTGTTTGCGCATTATTTCCACGATTTCCTCATTTGTATATGCGTCAGTAGTGCGAATATCCACTACCCACTTACATTCATCCGGAATGGCGTTATGTTGCCAACCGGCATTTATCTGCGTGATGTTCATCGAAATATCACCAAGTATTTCCGACACTTTAGGGAAATGGAAATTCCTGATAGCCTCAATATCGGCAATTGCTTTGTAAATGGCGTTCACCCCTTCTCCACGCGCCGCATGTCCGGTGACACCTTTGGTCACACAGTCGAGCACCACAAGTCCGCGCTCAGCCACAGCCGGCTGAAGGCCGGTTGGTTCACCAACTATTGCGCAATCGATTTTAATACCTTCTGTGGCGACATGCGGCAGAAATGCTCTCATTCCCTTCTCGCCTCCTACCTCCTCCTCGGCCGTGATGGCGAGGAGGAGATTATATGGCATATCTTCATCATATAAATCGAGAAACACTCGTATCAACGACACCACAGAAGCCCCTGCATCGTTGCTTCCCAGGCCGTACAATCTGCCATCAACAATCTCTGCATTGTAAGGGTTGCGTGTATAGCTCGCCGCCGCTTTCACTGTGTCGTGGTGAGAATTCAGAAGCACTGTAGGCTTCGATGGGTCGTATGCCTTGTTAACCGCATAGATGTTGTTATGAAACCGCTTGACATTCACCCCATCCTCGCTCAAAAAGTTGAAAATGAGATTAGCAGTCCCATCCTCATTTCGCGATAAAGATGGTGATGCAATCATTTGTCTAAGCAATTGGATATGGGATGGTAGGTTCATAATAATTATTTGGTAATAATAGTCCCAACGAAATTATTCAAATTGTCGGAATGTTTGATTGTGACACTCTTTACACCCATTTCTATAGCGGCAAAGGCATTGTCAATCTTGGGAATCATGCCCTTGTTCACCACGCCTGTCTCACGAAGCCGGGAATACAGTCCAGGGAAAATGTGGGGTATAAGTGAATCGGGACGATTTATATCCTCCATCACGCCCGGCTGCTCGAAGCAGTATATCAGCTCAGTAGGTTCGATGCGTGAAGCACCAATAGCCACTGACGATGCAATCGTATCGGCATTGCAATTGAGAAGAGTACCATTGCCATCATGTGTAATAGCGCAAAACACCGGCACAATACCGGCATTGAGAAGTGAAGCTATGAGCTTGTCGTTCACATCATGCGGATTGATATCGCCTACGTATCCAAAATCAATTGGCTCAGGGAGGCGGCGTGCCGCTTTAATAGCGTTTCCGTCTGCTCCTGTGAGTCCCAACGCATTGCAACCTGCGGCCTGAAGCTTCGAAACTATGCGCTTATTTACAAGGCCGGCATAAACCATTGTCACCACATCAAGAGTCTCACGAGTTGTGACACGACGTCCCTCAATCATGGTAGTGGGAATCTCAAGTTTCGCACTCATGCGAGTAGCCTCCTTCCCTCCTCCATGCACAAGGATTTTCTTTCCGGGTAGTGTGGTGAAGTCGGCAATGAAACGGCTGAGAGCTTCGGGATTGTCGACGACATTCCCTCCGATTTTAACGACTTTAATCATTCCAATCCCTCCAGCAGACGCTTAATAACCACCTGTGCAGATATTTCTCGATTGGCGGCTTCCGGTATCACTATGCTGCGTTCTGATTCAATAACATCATCTGTGACTATCATGTTGCGGCGCACAGGCAAGCAGTGCATAAAGAATGCATCGTCAGTAAGTCCCATCTTCTCAGTGTCTACAGTCCAAGAGCGGTCGGTGTTCAACACTTTGCCGTAATTGGGATCGGCATAGGCTGACCAGTTTTTGGCATACACGAAATCAGCTCCATCCAGAGCCTTGAGCTGGTCATATTCAACACGAGCATTGCCAACAAACTCAGGAGCAAGTTCATAGCCATGGGGGTGAGTAATGACAAATTCATAGTCGGTGGCATTCATCCACTCAGCAAACGAATTAGGGACTGCCTGCGGAAGTGCTCGGGGGTGCGGTGCCCATGTCATCACCACTTTAGGGCGCTCCTTTGTCTTGAACTCCTCTATTGTGATGAGGTCAGCAAAACTCTGAAGCGGGTGACGAGTGGCAGCCTCCATGCTAAATACAGGACGACCGGAGTATTTGATGAACTGGTTAATAACCCGTTCTTCGTAATCCTCGGCTTTATCTTTCAGTCCGGCAAAAGAACGGACACCGATAATGTCGCAGTAGGAACCCATCACAGGAATGGCCTCAAGTAGATGCTCAGCTTTGTCGCCATCCATAACCACGCCATGCTCAGTCTCAAGTTTCCACGCTCCCTGGTTGACATCGAGAACCATCACGTTCATGCCAAGGTTCATCGCAGCCTTCTGCGTGCTGAGACGTGTGCGCAGGCTGGAATTGAAGAATATCATCAGCAAAGTCTTATTCTTCCCCAGGTCAGTGAATCCAAATCGATTGTTCTTTACCTCAAGGGCCTCCTTAACGGCGAGATTTAAGTCGCCTATATCATGTACGTTAGTGAAGTTACGCATAATTAGAACATCTTACAAAAGTTTCACAAATGATTCAAGAAATCTGTCGGCCTGCTCTTTGTTGATACACAGTGCGGGGAGCAAGCGTACGGTGTGTTCCCCCGCACCGCCTGTGAATATCTTTTCCTCGAAGAGGAGGCGCTTGCGAAACGCAGGGGCAGAACCTTCTATCTCCACTCCAATCATAAGACCGCGTCCACGCACTTCCTTGATTGACGGATGATTTTTCGCTATCTCCTTGAGTCGTGTGAGGAGATATTCACCGATTTTGGCTGCATTTTCTACCAAGCGTTCTTCCTCAAACACGTCAAGGACTGCGTTAGCGGCGGCACATGCGAGATGATTACCTCCGAATGTGGTGCCGAGCATACCCTTAACGGGCTTTATATCAGGAGATATAATGATTGCACCCATCGGGAATCCATTAGCTATCCCTTTAGCGCAAGTGATTATGTCAGGGTGGATGTCGGCGTACTGGTGAGCGAAGAATAGGCCGGTGCGACCATATCCCGACTGTATTTCATCGAGAATCAGAAGAGTGCCATATTGCTTGGTCAATTCACGAAGCTTGCGCAGGAAGTCATCGTCAATCATGCGGATCCCGGCGACACCCTGTATTCCTTCGACAATCACTGCGGCAAACTCACCGGTGGCGAGCTTTTCATTGACTGCGTCAATATCGTTTAACGGCACAAATTCTACATTTGGTGTGAGATTAAAGGGCGCCTGGATTTTGGGATTGTCGGTTGCGGCGACAGCGCCGGAGGTACGACCGTGGAAAGCCTTGTCAAAAGCAAGAATTTTGCTACGCCCGGTGTGGAATGACGCGAGTTTCATCGCATTTTCATTAGCTTCCGCACCAGAATTACAGAGGAAAAGCTCGTAGTCATCATATCCGGAAGCTTTGCCTAGACGGTCGGCCAGTTGCTGCTGGAGCGAATTTTGTACCGAATTAGAATAGAACCCCAATTTAGCCACTTGATCCGAAATAGCCTTTACATAGCGTGGATGGGCATGACCGATGGAGATGACGGCATGACCGCCATAAAGGTCAAGATATTCGTTGCCGTCGGCATCGTAGACATAGCATCCGCTACCCTTCACCGGCTCGATATCATATAGTGAATATACGTCAAATAATTTCATAACAGTAGTGGTTAGACATTTAGACATGTGGTCATTTTGACATCCGTCATAGCAGCGACAGGAAGTCGGCCGCCATTAGAATGCCGATGGCTTGAGGGCAAGGCCGGTGCGCTGGGGGAGTCCGCAGATTATATTCATATTCTGTACGGCTTGTCCTGATGCTCCTTTCAGCAGATTGTCAATCGCAGAGATTATCAGAAGCTTTGAGCCATGTTTTTCAAGCGACACCAATGCCTTATTAGTGTTCACCACTTGCTTAAGATCGACCGGACGGTCAGACACATGGGTAAACTCAGCATCCTTATAAAACTCCTTATAAAGTGCGGTAGCCTCCTCGATTGACATATCAGTGTCAATGTAAGTCATAGCGAAAATTCCACGTGCGAAGTCACCGCGCACAGGGATGAAACTTATCTGCGCATCCAGTCCCGGCTGCAATTGTCCAAGAGTATGCTTAATTTCAGCCAGATGCTGGTGCTCAAAGGCTTTATATACCGAAAGATTGTCGGTGCGCCAACTAAAATGGGTTGTTGCGCCCGGCTTCACTCCGGCTCCGGTCGAACCGGTGATGCCGGTCACATGAATCTCGCCATTCAGCTTGCCAGCCGCCGCAAGAGGGAGCAATGCAACCTGAAGAGCCGTGGCGAAGCATCCCGGATTGGCAACCTTCTGTGCCGCCTTTATGCGCTCGAGGTTGGCCTCGGGGAGACCATATACATAGCCGTCGCTCTCATCCCGGTAATCCTGTGCGAGGTCAACGATTTTCAGACCATCGGGCATCACATTCTCTTCCCAAAATTTCTTGCTGAAGCCGTGTCCCTGGCATAGGAACAAAACATCGATGGCGTTGAGGTCATAATTCTCGGAAAATCGGAGCTCAGTGTCGCCTACGAGGCCTTCGTGCACGTCTGTCACATGCCTGCCGGCATTGCTCGTAGAGTGTACAAACACAATCTCAGTTTCCGGATGGTTGATGAGCAGTCGGAGCAGTTCGCCCGCGGTATAACCTGCGCCGCCGATGATTCCTACTCGCATTTGCCGTTGCGTTTTTGAACGTTATGGTAAATCTTCATCTGGTTGCCAAGGATTTTGGTGAATCCCTTGACATCATCGGCACTCCAAGCCTTGTTTACCTCGCCATATTCGCCGAAATCGGTTTTCATTAGGTCGAACGGAGAATCGACGCCTACGAGAGTGTAGCTGTAAGGACGAAGCTCAAGTTCCACAGTTCCGGTCACATTGCGCTGAGAGCTCTCAAGGAATTTTTCCATGTCGCGCATCACCGGCTCAAGATACTGTGACTCATGCAGGAACATACCGTACCATGTGCCAATCTGATCTTTCCAATACTGCTGCCACTTGGTGAGTGTGTGCTTTTCGAGCATCTTGTGAGCGGCGATGATCAGAATCGGGCCGGCGGCTTCAAATCCCACGCGGCCCTTAATGCCGATGATTGTGTCGCCTATGTGCATATCACGGCCTATTCCGTAGCGTGAACCAAGTCGCTCAACCTCGCGGATGGCATCAATCTTGTTGGCATATTCTGTGCCGTTAACCGCGGTAATCTCACCGTTAACGAAAGAGATAGTCATCTTTTCAGTGTCATGCTCAGTAACCTGGCTTGGATAGGCACTTTCGGGAAGAGTCTGCTCGGAGTGAAGGGTTTCCTTACCACCGATACTTGTGCCCCAAAGCCCCTTGTTGATCGAGTATTCCATCTTCTTAAAGTCTGCCTCAATGCCATGCTTCTTAAGGTAGTCAATTTCATACTCGCGTGTTAAGGTCATGTCGCGTGTCGGGGTGATGATTTCGATTTCAGGGGCGAGGATTTGGAATGTGAGGTCGAAGCGCACCTGGTCATTACCGGCTCCGGTGGATCCGTGGGCCACAGCGTCGGCCCCGATTTTCTTGGCATACTCGATAATTGCAATTGCCTGGAAGATACGCTCTGACGACACGCTAATAGGGTAAGTGCCATTGCGGAGCACATTGCCGGCAATCATGTATTTGATGCTCTTGTCATAGTAGTCGCCGGTGACATCCAAAGCTGCGTGAGATGCTGCGCCGAGCTTCATGGCGCGTTCCTCGATTTTAGCGAGTTCTTCGGGCGAGAAGCCGCCGGTATTGGCGATTGCGGTGTGTACTTCATAACCGAGGTCCTCTGAGAGATATTTTGCAGCGAATGATGTATCAAGACCGCCACTGAAGGCGAGAACTACTTTTTTCTTATTATTTTCCATGTTGGGGTATTCTTAAATTGTTTAAAATATGAATTTTGCGGGAGAGATAGAGAGTAAAACGATGTTGGGATTACTTTAAGTGAAATAATTTCTTCATCTTATTGTGTATCCACATCACGTAAGGTGCGCGCTTTGACTGCCTTTCAAGCTTGGCTTTCGGGTCAAAGAGCATACCGGTGCATAGACACATACGGCGGTTGTTGCGCTGAAGGATGTCATAGTTCTTACACCCTTGGCATCCTGCCCAAAATTCCTCATCGTCGGTAAGCTCAGAGAAGGTCACAGGCTTATAGCCCATCTGGCTGTTAAGTTTCATCACAGGTAGGGAGGTGGTGATACTGAACAATTTAGCGTAGGGAAAACGGGTGCGCGCAAGTTCAAATGTCTTTGCCTTGATGCGACCGGCCAACCCCAATCGTCGGAACTCCGGATCAACGATAAGGCCAGAAGTGGCCACATAATCACCGTGTTCCCAGCTTTCTATGTAGCTGAACCCAATTAACCGGTCGTCACATAGGGCGACCACGGCCTTACCGCTCTTAATCTTGTGAGCGATATACTCCGGAGTACGCCGGGCGATTCCGGTGCCTCGCTGAAGTGCCGATTCATAGATTAAAGTGACAATCTGCTCGGCATATTTTGCATGCTCGTCCTCAGCGAATATCACCTTTATCTGATCATTGTTCATCTAACTAATTGAAAAATATTGAAAATTGAAGTATGTAAAATTGGCTGCAAAATTACAAAATAAATATCAATTTTCCATATTTCTAACCAAATACGTTGCTAAATTATAAATATTTGTCAGATTTATCCCTCAAATTGGCAGTTATGGGATGTGTTTCCTTTGAGTAACTGCGAAATCTTCATCTTTGTCATATCCGACAATTCACGATACTTCCATAGTAGTTTGTCTTGGATTCCAAGCATCTCCTTCACCTCTCTATTCCCATAGAGTCTGGTCGGTGCGGTATGGATACGTATGTGCAAGTTGGCCATTTCAACATGATCTTTTATTCTGTAGAGGACGGTAATTTTTATGGTATTCATGCTGAGGATTGCCCCATTCCGGTTTTTTAAATTCAAAAAGGATGCAGATAGATACCCTATCTATCAAATCGAGAACCAAGACACCCACGACTACGCAAAGGGAGAAATCCTTTATATGATACCTTGTGACGATAGCGTTTGGGATACCGTCAAAATTGACGGCAAGTCGCTTGAAGAGGTCCTGCAGAACTCCTACATCGTCAACATCAGTTGATGGCAATCAGAATCAAATCAGTGATAGCGACACCTCTTCAGAGGTGCCGCTATCACTGGTTTACAGCAAACCTCTCTCGTATTTCATACTTTTTTTAGCCAAATAAAATTGTCACTCAGTGTCATTCTATGACAATCGATAGCAGGATGAGAACATGGTTATGGCATTGAAATACCTTGGATAATAGATTGGAGAGATGGGATACTCTTCTCCCTCAAGGATTATAGTGCCAATTCTATACCTCAGGAGGATTTCGGAGGATAAAATCAGGGGCATATTTCAGTATTCACGAAGATGGAAATAGTGCATGTATTTTAGCCAAACAAACCCGATTGGGGGATTTTACACAAAATGTTATAAATTTAATCATCAACTACTTACAAAATTGAATTTGTTTGGCTAAAACATAAAAAATCAATCGGACAAACAAATGCAGGGTTGTTTATCCGATTGATTGTCTTTTGTTTATGTCACTCTTGGCGATTAATATTCCTCTTCGTTGAAGAAGAAGTCTTCTTTTGAGGGGTAGTCGGGCCAGATGTCTTCTATGCATTCGTAAGTTTCTCCTTCGTCTTCCATTTCCTGGAGATTTTCGATGACTTCCATGGGTGCTCCGGAGCGCATTGCGTAGTCAATGAGCTCGTCTTTTGTTGCGGGCCACGGTGCGTCTTCAAGTTTTGATGCTAATTCCAATGTCCAATACATGATTCTATATTTTTTAGTTTAAATTATTTCTTGATTGTGGTCTTTAGTAATCTTCATAAAATAACTTGGTAAATTTTGTTCATCTTTTTGGTTTTTTATTTTTTACATTCAGTTGCATAGTGCGCTATGCGCCATTAAGTTAGAAATAAAAATTCCTCAAAAATCGTTCATAAAATTTATGCCAACTTATTTTTTTACAATTACTTAAAATCTTAAGGGACGTTAGTGTCTTTGAGATTGCAAAAGTTCAATGAACCTATGGTAGGTTCCCACGGGTGTAAGTGAGGTCCGGGGTTCATTTAAGCCGGGCTTGACGCTGGGATGCCGCTGCCGCTTTCCGGCGGTGAGGAAGCTGTCCTTGTGGGAGTTGCGGGTTAAACCAGGTGCCTGTTCTGAAAATTCCGCGCAAAGGTAGCTATTTTCTATATATATACAATCGAAAAGCTATAATGATTTGTTAAATCTTCTTAATGGTTAATAATGGTTAACACGATGATAATTTTGTAACGATTCTGATTGTGGGATGTAACAATTTTGTAATTTTGCGATGTGAAACTCAGCAAGTAACTATAATTCCATGAGATATACAAATGTGGCAGGGGTGATCCTGCTCGTTGCCGGGCTGATGACTTGTGGCTGCAAGAAGCCGGGGTCAGTTAATTCGGTTGCGACGAATATAGAGGCTAATTCAATTACACCGTCAGTGATATTCGATGGTGACACTGCTTTTATGTATATTAAGACTCAGCTTGACTATGGTCCCAGAGTTCCAGGGAGCGAGGGCAATGCTCTTTGCCGTGATTTCATAGTCAACACTCTTGCCGCACATGGTGCGTCCGACATAAAGATTCAGCATGGCGAAGTGACTGCCTTCACCGACGAGGTCCTTCCTATTGCCAATATCATGGGTTCTTACAAACCTGAGGCAAAGGATAGGATTCTCCTTGTGGCTCATTATGATACTCGTCCGTGGGGCGATAGTGATGACAGCGAGGAGAACAGGATGAAGCCGATACCCGGGGCCAACGATGGCGGTAGCGGTGTGGCCGTGTTGCTTGAGATAGCTCGACATCTCAACATCGAGAAGCCGGAAATCGGGGTTGACCTCCTTTTTGTGGATGCTGAGGACTATGGCCAGGCCTCGGGCTTCTCATCGCACGACGACTCTTGGTGCCTTGGCACACAGTATTGGGTGAAGAATATGCCTTACGCCAATGATTCGCTTCCAATGTACGGAATACTTCTCGACATGGTGGGAGGGATGGATGCCCAGTTCCACCGTGAATATTTCTCAGACCGCTATGCCTCGCGAATTGTTGACAAGATTTGGTCAATCGCTAACCGTTCGGGCTTCGGCGAACAGTTTGTAAATAAGACAGGAGGATCGGTTGTTGATGATCATATCTTTCTGAGTGAGGCCGGAATACCCACTGTCGACATCATAGAGTCGAAGAATTCCGTGACCGGAACATTCCCGCCTACGTGGCATACGGCCAGCGACGATCTCCGTCATATTGACAAGGAATCGCTCGTAGCTGCGGGTCAGACTGTGCTAAATACAATCTACAGTGAGTCTTCCCGTGATGTGAAGGAATGATTCCGTCCCTGGTTGCTATGATGTGACCGATTTGGAGAACGAGGGTAACTGTAACTTTTGTTGAAAATGAGATGTTCGGTCGGCTTCTGCGTCGCATGATTTCGGGAGGAAGCTCCATAGAATATCGTTAAGGAACGAAAAGTGATGAAAGGACGCGACAGCGTCAGATAGGGGGATATTATAAGTTTTTTCGAAAAAATTTTGTGAAATGAAAATGTTTATATACTTTTGCGGTGTATTAGTACACTAATACAGTAAGATTATAAAAATATTAATCATTAAAAGTATATCGAAAATGCTTGAGGTAAAGAATCTTTCATTTAAGTACAGACGTCGGGGTCGGATGGTGCTTGATGGTCTGAATTTGTCCATTCGGCCAGGGAACGTGTATGGACTATTGGGGAGTAATGGCGTGGGGAAATCCACATTGTTGTATCTTATATGTGGAGTTTTGATTCCGAATGATGGCGAGGTGCTGTTTGAGGGAGAGAAGACGTGTCGTCGATTGCCGTCAACACTGTCAGATATGTTCATCGTACCGGAGGAAATAGAATTACCACGAATCAGGCTAAGCCAATACGTAAAAGCTAACTCGGTATTCTACCCTAAATTCTCGAAAGGGGATATGCGTCGCTATCTGAAGTCATTTGGTATGGAAGATGATATCCATCTCGGTGAATTATCAATGGGACAGAAGAAAAAGGTTTTCATAAGTTTCGCATTGGCCTGCCATACAAAATTGCTACTGATGGACGAACCCACTAACGGATTGGACATCCCCGGTAAAAGCTCGTTCCGGCGTATTGTGGCCGGAGAGATGACTGACGACCGTTCAATCATAATCTCCACCCACCAGGTGCGTGACATAGACCGATTACTTGACCATGTGGTGTTGATGGATAATACCCATGTGCTTCTAAGCGAGAGTGTCGTAGATATTACAAAGAAACTGAAATTTGAATTGAGTGATGATCGCGAAGCGATAGCCGGCGCTCTTTATGCCCAGCCGGGAATTGAAGGCACTTTCATAGTGAGCAAAAATATTGACGGGGAAGAGACGGAAATAAACCTCGAATCCCTCTTTGAATTGTCCATGGCCAAGCCAGAATTGATTAATCAAATGTTTAACGCAGAAAAGTAACTTTAAGAAGTATGAATCAAATATTTAACATCTCACGTTTTGGGATGCTTTTCAAAAAGAATATCATAGAAGATTGGCGCAGAATCCTATTGATGTTTGGAGGAATGGTGGGATGCATGCTCCTCGTGGTGATTTTAATAGCACATCTTGAACGCTATTCGAATGCCATATCACCGGCAGTCCCTGTGATAAGCGAGGGAGGGTGGTTTGTTATCATAATTTTTATATCGGGGCTTATAATCACCTCCGGGCTTTTCAAATCATTAGGCCGTCCGGTATCGGCGTTAAATACATTGATGTGTCCGGCATCGGGATTCGAGAAATTCCTCATGCGCTGGATTTCCGGGGTTCCGTTGTTCATTATCGGTTCGCTTTTGGCAGCAATGTTGTGCGACTGGTTTAGGGTGCTTTACACTGGATTGGTAATACACCAAGAGGCAATGTATATGCCATGGGGAAGCCTGCTTTTGGGCGGAGAATGTCTTAGTTACCCTGATGGCATATTCTGGGGGCTTGTGCTAATGTACATGTTCTATCAATCAATTTACATGGTAGGTGCGGTATTTTTCTCAAAAAACCATTTTCTAAAGACGTTTGCATCAATTTTTGTGGTTGGTGCGGTGTATACGTTGTTTGCGGGGCTTTTGATAGTGGCTTTTTTGCGCAAGAACGATGTGTATAATGAGTTGGACTGGGATACGATTGCAGCATGGGTATGGGCCGTGGTCACAGTGTTCAATTATCTGACAGTATATGTACGTGTTAGGGAATTGGAAATCATAAATCGTTGGTAGGATGGTGTTTAAAGATGGTGTAAAGCCGATTTATCTGCAAATTGCCGATAAAATATGCGATGAGATTATGATGGGGGCTGTCCATCCCGGCGAGCGTATACCCTCAGTGAGAGAATATGCTGCCAGCCTGCAAGTTAACGCCAATACAATGATGAGGACCTATGACTATCTCAGTGGTGAAGGAGTTATCTTCAATCGTCGCGGTGTGGGGTTCTTTGTGGAGGATGGAGCCTGTGGACGAATCCGGGAAATGCGGCAAAAGGCGTTTTTCGGGGGTGAAATCCAGGATATTTTCCATAGGATTAAATTGTTGGGAATCACCCCGGTGCAGCTTGCGGAACTCTATTCGAAATATCTCGATAAGGGGAATGATTAGGTTTTAATGAATCAGTTAAGAATCAATTAACAGATTGGAATTATGAAAAAATCGACATACATGGTGATAGTGGAGTTCTTGGCGGGACTCGTTATGGTGGGAATCCTTTGCATACTCGCCTTTGTGAAGATGTAGGAGTAATCAGGCGACTCAGAGAGCGATGGATTAAACAGCAACTGTGAAGCTTTTAATGACTTCACAGTTGCTGTTTAATATCATTTCATATTTCATTGATAATTATATCAATTGGTTATGCCGGCCCGTATTTATGATCCCTGTAAAGTTTGTCATATCGATCCCCTCTCTATCAATAATAATGAACCAGAATATATTCCTTGTGAGACATATAATTCATTCCCATTAATGATAATTTTATTCCTATGAGGGTAATATGGTAGAAAATCATTCTCATCTAACTCGATATATTCTGATTTTCCCCCATTCCAATGGAAGATACGCAATCCTATATGTTCGTATGTTGCAAAATGCTCTCCGGCAGCCAATCTTTGAGCCATTTCAGCACTAACTTTTGGCTCGTCCAACACATTAAGACTGTTAAAGTTATTTATTTCTTCCTCTGTACAAGAAGTGAATAATGTCATCATGCCCATGAACATGCATGACAAAATAAGTTGTATTAGATTGTCATGTACATAGATCATCTATATAATAGAGTACAAAACGTTTAAAAGAATGCATGGTAAGATGAAAAAAATTAATAGAAAATGTAGTGACAGTTGTTATTCCAATGTCCAAATATGTCGCAGGTGACATTGTGGGGATGGATATAAACAGAATCCTCCAGCCTGTGGGGTGGAGGATTCATATAATTTTTTGTGAAACGATTACTCGAGATAGCCGAATGAGCGTAGTTTATTTTCCCGGTTGCGCCAATTGGGTTCTACTTTTACAAAGAGTTCAAGATATACGTTCTTTCCGAAAAATTTCTCAATGTCTTTTCGCGCTTCCATGCCCACTTTTTTGATTTTGCTTCCGGCATGACCGATAATAATGCCCTTCTGGCTGTCACGCTCCACGTAAATTACTGCCATGATGTGGATTGCAGTTTCCTTTTCCTCAAATTTCTCCACGATTACCTCTACGGAGTAGGGTATTTCTTTGTCGTATTGCAGCAGAATCTTCTCACGGATAATCTCGGTCACGAAGAATCGTGCTGGTTTATCGGTCAGAGCATCTTTGCCGAAATATGGTGCGGATACGGGAAGCAGCTCCACGATGCGGTTAAAGAGATTGTCGACGTTGAACCGTTCCATTGCAGAAATGGGAAAAATCTCTGCATTAGGAAGCATCTCGCGCCACTTGTCGGTCAGGGCCTCGAGTTCGCTTTGCTCTTTTACAAGGTCAATTTTGTTAATAACGAGGAGCACAGGGATAGTTTCCTTTGCTACCTTGGCGAGGAATTCAGCATTCTTCGACGGCTCCTCCACCACGTCTGTTACATATATCAACACATCGGCATCCACAAGAGCGCCTTCGCTGAAGCTCAACATGCTTTCTTGGAGTTTGTATTTCGGTGACAAAACGCCGGGTGTGTCGGAGAATACAATCTGATACTCGGGCGTGTTCACGATGCCCATGATGCGATGACGAGTGGTCTGGGCTTTTGAGGTTATAATACTGATACGCTCCCCGACGAGGTCGTTCATCAGGGTTGACTTGCCCACGTTTGGGTTGCCTACTATATTGACAAATCCTGCTTTATGTTCCATTGATGATAATATATTTATTGTTCTATGATATTAAAACAAAAATAGCATCCAAAAAGATGCTATTTTTATGTTTTTTAGTCATTCGGTTGAGAATGAACCAAGAATACAATGCAGCTAAATTGGAATACCACTACATCTCCGCTCCGCGGCTCAGGAGTGTGGGTGGATGTCATCCCCGGGTTGCGCTGTTCACCAAGGGGTGTAACTAAACTCCCGTCTCCTCCGGGCCTATGCCGGCAGGGGGTAGCTCCGGGGCCTATGCCGGAATGGGGGTAACTGCTTTGCAAATAAAGGTGGGAGTATTATCCCCAGATGATGTAGAGAGCACCCCAAGTGAAACCGGCTCCGAAGGCCGTGAGAATCACCTTGTCGCCCTTCTTCAGGCGTGACTTGTATTCATCAAGACAAAGAGGAATTGAAGCGGCTGAAGTGTTGCCATATTTCTCTATGTTGACAAGCACCTTTTCGTTATCGATGCCAAGACGGGAGCCCACAGCTTCGATGATGCGTAGATTAGCCTGGTGAGGTATGAACCAGTCAACTTCCTCGATGGTGAGATCGTTGCGCTTCATCACTTCGAGTGATGACTCAAGCATGTCGGTAACGGCATTCTTGTAAACATTGCGACCGTCCTGTATCACATAATGGAGCTGTTTGTCCACGGTCTCATGAGAAGCGGGCAGTGCAGAACCGCCGGCGGGCATCCAAAGATGCTCAAGGCCATTGCCGTCTATGTGGAACACGCCATCGAGAATACCGACATTCTCCTCAGTGGGTTCGAGCAACATGGCGCCGGCACCGTCACCGAACAGCGGACAAGTGGCGCGGTCAGTGTAGTTGGTCATTGACGACATTTTCTCAGCCGCGACGACCACTACTTTCTTGCGAAGGCCGGCCTTAATGTAAGCCGCTCCATCCTGAAGAGCCACGAGGAAGCCTGCACAAGCGGCTTGAATGTCATAGGAATAGGCATTAGTAAGGCCGACGTTATGGGCAATGATTGAACCGGTGGAAGGGAAACGATAGTCGGGATTCGAGGTGGCGCAAATCAGCAGGTCGACTTCCTCCGGCTTAGTGCCGGTAGACTCCAGAAGGCGTTCCACGGCCTTAATGCCAAGGAAGGAAGAGCCTTTTGACGGGTCACGGAGAATATGACGTTCCTTGATGCCAACACGCGTAGTGATCCACTCATCGTTAGTGTCCACCATCTTTGACAGCATTTCGTTGTCAAGTATATCATCGGGCGCATACGATGCGAGTCCCGAAATTCGAGCATTTAGCATAAATTACCTTTTTAACGACCGGGTACATAAAAAATCACACGCAGACCCGGTCAGAGCTGCGCGAGATTTTTTTCAGGAACTGCGACAGCTAAGCAATTAAACTGCGGCAGTCTTTTCGATTGCGATACGTCCGCGGTAGTATCCACATTCTCCACACACGGTGTGATAGAGGTGCCATGAACCACAGTTCGGGCAAAGTGCCAATGTGGGAACTACAGCCTTATCGTGAGTACGACGCTTCGCTGTACGAGTCTTTGATTGTTTTCGTTTAGGATGTGCCATGACTTTATTGTATTATTTTGTTTTCTTGAAGAAATGTAATTTATTCGTTAATTGGCTGTGCGTGTGGTTATTCTTCATTGTCAGCCTGAGATGAGAGCTTCTTGAGACCGTCCCAACGCGGGTCGGTGGAAGGGGTGTCATCCGGTTCAGGTGACGAGTCCATCGTTTCCATCTCATCGATGAGCTGGTCGGCGAGTTCGGCATCCTCGTCGTCCACCTTGGTGGCGCGGTGCTTGCGCAGCAATGCGCTCATGGCGCGGTTGCACTTTCCAAGTGGATGAACATGCTTTACCGGCACGGCGAGAGATGCGGTGTCGTAAATCATGTAAGAGACGTTTAGGTAATTCTCACTTTCGGGGATTATAAGTAGCTCGTCGGTCTCCGAATAGTCAGCGCCAAATTTCACTGCTATGTCGTAAGTTGCGTCAATCGGCTGGATTAGGTCGTCCAGACAGCGGTCGCAAATCAACGTAACAGTACCTGACACATGGAAGGCAAGATTATAGATATCATGCTTATGTGTCACGGCCAACTTAACCGTAAGGTCCGCGTCATGTATGTCGGCGCTTTCCATATTGACGAAAAACTGCTTCCCGAGATGATACTCAAACTGTTGAGTTCCTTCGGGGATAGTTTTCAATGGAAGACGAAATTCTGAAAATTTTCCCACAACAATATTGGTTGAAAAAACTGTGCAAAGGTAGAGAAAAACTTTTAGATTTCAAAATATTACCAAAAATTTTGCAATCAGACGCTTTTCATTATGGTAAATCAGTGGAAAATCTCCACTGTTTTTCTATATTGACGATGTAACTTCGTCCGGTAGGGTCTCATGAGTCAGGCTGATTTTATTTTTTCATGGCGAATTTGGAGCCGTTCCAAGTGTACACGAGTTGCGGGCGGAGATACATGGCGATATCCTCGTAGAGATCTTTATCGAGGAATTTTGACAGGTTGTTAGTGAGGACAAGCTGTTTGCTTGCCGGGTCATATTTATATGACACGAGCATAAAGGGCACTTTCATCTCCACTTGGTCGCGGTGGGACTGACCACCGTCGGTGAGCCACTCTTTCCAGCCCGGTTTGGCAAAGACAGTCAGTTGTGCTTCTCCCCATTCGCCATTATTAAGGAGGAAAACCTTCATATTTGAGTCGAGACCGGGGGCGGCAACAGTGTTTATCAGAGCTACATACTCCTGCTTGCCTGCAGGGAGAACGATGAGCTGGGCGGTAGAGGAGTCGGTCATTTTGACATCCATATAGTCGGCGGTCATCTCAGTGATTTGTGATTTCCCTTCTAAGGCATTTTGCGACGGGGTAGTCATGCCGTTCTTGAAGTAGTCGATCATGTCGAGGCGGGTGTTCATGTCAAGGAGGGGGAACACGGAGTTGGGGGCGTTGGAAAAAGCTTCGCTGACTTCGGTTGTCACTTGGGCATAGCAACCCATAGCCGCCATAAGTGTCACTAATAGTAACGCTAATTTTTTCATCTTAATTCTATAATAGAGGTGAGTAAATATATTATCTATCGTTGCTTCCCCTTGAGCTTCGCTTTGCCTTTTTTGTCGGCAATTTTAGAATAGTCACGATTGGGGTCGGCGATTTCGCTATGGATTCTTTTGCCGTAGAAGTCAGCACCCGTTAGGGCACCCACCACTTTTCGAGCGTCGGCTTTTCTGACGTCAAAGAGGGAGTATCCGGGCAGGAGGTCGATACGTCCAACGTCAATTCGCTTGCCTGTAGTGAGCTTATTGAGCATATCAATAAGGTTTCCTGCAAAGAAGCCATCGCGTTTTCCCACATTAATATATATGCGTTCCATACCTCGTTCGGCAGTTCGGCGGTCCTTTTCGCGGTCATCTTTTGGTCGGTCATGGAGCTTTTCCCCCTTCTTTCCCTTTTGGTCGCGTTCAGGTTTGACATCGATGAAGTCGATTTTGGGGGCATCTTTATAATATTCGAGAAGCCGGTTGAACTCGAGAGAAATAACTCTCTTTAGCAAGTCTTCCTCCGACAGCCATTCCAATTTTCGAGAGATTCCGTGGAGATAGGGGGCGATTTCCTCCTCGTTGACTTTTACACGTTCCAGGCGATCGGCCAAGTTGTAAAGTTGCTTTTCAATGATATGCTCGGGTGTCGGAACTTCCTTATGCTCAAACTTTTTCCCAATCATCCGTTCGATTTCACGGAGTTTGCCTTTTTCGCGAGAGTGGATTATTGCGATTGAAACGCCTGACTTGCCGGCACGTCCGGTACGTCCGGAACGGTGGGTATATACTGCCGTGTCATCAGGTAATCCGTAGTTAATCACATGGGTGAGGTCGTCCACGTCGAGTCCGCGGGCTGCGACATCTGTGGCCACGAGGAGTGACACCACACGGTCGCGGAATTTCTTCATCACAATGTCGCGTTGCTGCTGGGATAAGTCGCCATGCAGAGCCTCGGCGTTATATCCGTCACGGATGAGGTTGTCGGCTACTTCCTGGGTTTCGCGGCGGGTGCGACAGAAGATAATTGCATAGATGTTTGGAGAGTTATCGGCAACACGTTTCAGTGCGAGGTATTTATCTCGAGCGTTGACCATATAATATATGTGGCGCACATTTTCAGCCCCCTCATTTCGAGTGCCGACGACGATTTCCTCATAATCCTTCATGTATCGCTTGGCAATCTTCAGGATGTCGGCCGGCATAGTGGCGGAGAAGAGGAGCATCTTTCGGTCTGCGGGGAGGTAGGAGAGGATTTCCTCAATCGAATCGAGGAATCCCATATTAAGCATTTCATCGGCTTCATCGAGCACGACGGTATGCACATCGTCGAGTTTCACTACGCCTCGTTTTATGAGGTCGATGAGTCGGCCGGGAGTGGCAACAATCACCTGGACACCTTGGCGCAGAGACCTAATCTGACTCTCGATACTCGACCCGCCATACACTGGGAGAACTTTCACACCGGGAATATAGACAGAAAAGTCGGCAAGATCGCTACCTATTTGCAGGCAAAGCTCGCGCGTAGGGGCGAGGATAAGAGCCTGGGCGCGTTTGTCCTCAGGGTCAATCCTCTGGAGTACCGGAAGTCCGAAAGCCGCTGTCTTGCCTGTTCCGGTCTGTGCAAGTGCCACTATATCATTAGCATCGCCAAGTAGGCGTGGAATCACTCTTTCTTGAATAGGCATAGGGACTTCGAATCCCAAATCAGCGACTGCTTTGCGCAGGGGTTCGCTGACGCCAATTTCTTCAAATGTCTTCATTTACAATGTCTTTTTTAGTTGAAACGTTGACGAGCGTGGGGATGTTCACCCTGGAGGCTCGTTAATCCACATGTAGGATGATAGTTATCTTACTACTTTACCCACAGGGTGGGATTGAGTTTTTGCCGCTCATTACGAATTTCGAAGTGCAGGATGGTGCGGTTGGAGTCCTCCGGGTCGGAATAGATGGAACCGAGAGTCTGTCCGGTTTTCACCGAGTCGCCCTGCTTCACATTCACGCCTGAAAGACCCGCGTAGATTGAGATGTATTTACCAT
This sequence comes from Duncaniella sp., assembly GCA_023664955.1. Lineage (GTDB taxonomy): Bacteria > Bacteroidota > Bacteroidia > Bacteroidales > Muribaculaceae > Duncaniella. Next base: position 147,386 of record JAMPEV010000002.1, on the reverse strand, counting down.
GGCGCACCATCACGATGGTGTTGAATCCATCCTGACGGAATATTGCCGATACTTTTCCTGTGAATATGGCTCGTGCTTTTGAGCCTTTTCCGACTTCTATATCTATACCTGAGTTGTCAGTTTCCACATGTTTGAGGGTGGGGTGGGGCTGTCGCCCGAATTTCCGGACAATCTTGTAATTTCCGGCCACGGGGAATAGCAGCCGACCTTTGTTTTCAGCAAATGAGCCGGTTAAAGCTGCGTCGCCAATTGCTGCCGCGGTCTGTGTCTTAGCATTAGCCGAAGCTATATCCTTGGCCGAAGGTGATTCAGGGGATGTAGTGGCTTTTCCATCTGATTTACTGCCGCTTGATTTCTTGTTAGCGGTGGCTTCCTTCTTCTTGCGTTCGGCTTCCTCGCGTGCTATTCTTGCCTGCTCAGCGGCGATTAAGCGGTCAAGTTCCTTATCGAGTGCTGCAGCTTTTCGCTTCTGCTCATTAAGTGATTTTCGTAACTCGGCATCAGCGCTCCGCAGACTTGCCACAAGCTGTTTTGACTCATCCTGCTGCTTCGCAAGGAGTTTGTTGGTTGCTTCGGCTTTGCGGTAAGCGTTATCCTGATTTTGTTTTAATGAAGTGAGTTTCTGACGGTGGGCATCCACATTCTCAATAGCCTTTTCGATTTCGCTTGTTTTACGGTTTCTCCAGTCAGAGAATTGCTGTAGATAACGAATGCGGCGATAAGCCTCGCTGAAATTCTTGGATGAGAAGATGAATGTTACCATCGACATCTCACCGGCATGAGGTTGCATCTGCTTGAGAGCCTTGATGTAAGCGGTTCGCATACTATCAAGATTCTTCTCCAATATCTTTATCGAATCGGTGGTGATACCAATCTGATTCCCTAATGAGTCAACTGCGGCACGCAGGCTGCTCACGACTTTGGTGTTTGACTCAATGTCAGCATTTAGCGAATTAAGCTTGTTGAGCTGGCTATTGAGTTTCTTTTCGTTACTCTTAATCTTAGAGGCTGTTTCGGAAATCTGACGTTGAGTGGAGGTCTGTTCTCGTCTCACAGACTCCATGCTGCGGGCTTTGGCCTTCTTAGTGTTCTTTTTGGAGTCTGTTTGTGCGGTTTTTGCCTTCCCTTTTCCCCTACGAGTTTGAGCATCTGCTGCAGGCGTGACGACAAGAAGCGCAACCATCATAACGATTGCCTTCATCCACCATCTTGACATCTTGAATCTCCGCATAGCCACCCCTTAATGATTTCCGGTCTTTGATTTAAACATTTTAAAGATATCGGTTTTGGTGACACGACGATACCCTTGAGGAATGTTGAAACGCTTCACATCACCTGCGTTCCACTCGGCCTTGCCGTAGTTAAACTCCAGTTCCATATTGAGGGGGGCTTTCTCAGTTTCAATGACAATATCAGTGACTCCTGCCACTGTGCCGGAGGGGGTAGTCTGATAGTCAGAATAGGATGCCACAATGGGACGGCGGTCGGGAATTGTGACACTCATTGTGCGTACCCGGTTACTTGGCAGAGCGACCGCAAACTCATAACTAATGCCCGCCGGCATTCCGCCGGGTGTGATTAGCCACTCCCTGCCGGTTCCGGCAAGCGAGCATCGGGAGGGCTGCAGGTCATATTCGCCAATCTGGAACGCATGTCCCATCAACAGGCTTTGCAAATTACCCACCGCGGCCGGAAAATCATTGAGAACCTTCGAAATATCCTCGGCCATGTAGATTTTGTCCATCTTGTAGAGAGCAAAAACAGAATCGGTGGTAACCATGAAGGAAGCTACCTCCATTCCGAAGAATCGCAACGACATTGAGATTGACTCATCCTTCACCATGGTCATATTGCCGCTAATGTTGAATGAGGTGGGGCTTTTCAGCCTTACCTTCACCGGCACTTTGACATCTTTCCAGTTGCCATACTGAGCTGTCAGTGAAGAAAAAAGGGCATTTAGTTCCTTCTTATCGAGCACGGTGTCGGGATTAATATTCTCGTATCCCTGATTGCCTGCGGTGTGCTTGCCGCTGCCGCAGGAGCTCAACGTCAATATTCCTAATGTTATTAATGTGATGAATAAATATCTTAATCTCATTTATAGAAGTATGTTTTGTGTTTAACTTTGCGGCCCAACAACTCGTTTTTGGGGTCGAGCTTCAGCGCCTTTTTCCAGTACTCCACAGCCTCATCAGGGTCACCGTTCATAAAATAGATGTCCCCGGCATGTTCGAGAAGGTCGGCGGACAGGTCCTCTTCCTCCGCCAGTTCCAAGGTCTTGTCGATTACCTCACGAGCCTTTTGATACTCTTTCCGTTTGAACAACACCCATGCGTAGGTGTCCATCGAAGTGGGATTATCAGTCTCAACCGCCATCACTGTTTCTATCATTTTCAAAGCCTCATCAAGGTCCCTTCCCTCACAAGCTAAATAATATGCGCAGTTATTGAGCGCAAGGTAGTTTTCAGGATTATAAAGTATGGCTTTTTTATAATACGTAAACGCCGATTCGGCTTTTTCTTGCGCATATAAGTTGTCACCAATGGCACTGTAAATGCTTGACAGTAAGGATATATCGGTTGAATCGGCCAATTCAAGTCCTTTCTCATAATTCTTTTCAGCGGCATCGTATTTCTTCCGTTGGCTGTTGATTGATCCAAGTACTACATACTGTCGCGCATTTTCCGGATAGTATCTCAGGGACCTCATCACTGATTTCTCGGCCTTGTCAAGATTGTCAATCTGGAGATAAAGAGACGTCAACATTTCCCAACCTTCCTCATCGGCCGGGTCAAGGTCGAGGGTCAACTCTGTCTGATGGGCTGCTTCCACGTAATCTTTTGAAAATATAAGGTAACGGGCATACATGTCGTGAAGGTCATGCTCATGAGGGTGCTGGTCCACGAGTACGTCAAACAATTCTCGTATTCTCGGCTGCTCGATACTGTCATTATACATCTCTTGGATGTAGCTACGAAGAATTACCAACTTCGTGTCGACATTTAGATTATCTTGTTTCAAAGCCTGGAACACCTCTGTATCATAGGCTATTGAGTCGCCAAGTGATTTGTAAAACAAAGCTCTGGAATAGTATGCCAATCCACTGGTAGAGTCAATATCACAAGCCTTATCATAAAAGGCTCGGGCTTCTTCATTTCGGCCGAACATGGAGTAGATGTCGCCCGAAAAAACAAGGTTTTCAACATTCTCGTCAGCGGAGTTGCGAAGCGCATCCACCTCCTGAAGCACTTTGGCGGTGTCGTTAGAATTATAGAAGAGCTGAATTTTCTTTGTGGACAGCTGCATATTTTTGCCTGTCAGAGCCTCAATGGAATCGTAGATTGCCACAGCGAGTTCACGGTCGCTCTCATTCCCTCCCTGGCTCAGCACTTGGGCATAATGGAATGTCACCTCTTCCTTAGCCGGGAAGCGGGTGTGCAAATCCTTCCACACTCTCAACGCCTCATCCCTGTTGAGAAGCTGTTCATTCAGTAGGGCATACTTTAGGCTTGAAAAGAAATCGCCGGGATTCTTCTCGTAGTAATCCTTCATCATCTGCACTCCCTCAGCAACTACCGCGGAGTCGCCGCCGGATATGCTGAGCATGTATCCGGAAAGCTCCTCCCCAATCTCCTCATCGGAGGGGTTGAGTTCCCGTGCCCTCATCAGCAGGTCAAATGCCGCATCAGGTTTCCCTTGCGACTTAGCCCTAAGTGCCTCTAAGTATAAATAGTCGGCCTTTCGGACATCCTCATCCGTTGGTCCGAATTGGGTTTTGGCCATCGCCGAAAGTACGCCGATAACTATGATGGCAAGTAGGAATATGGGGAGTTTCTTCATGTTCGTTCTGATGATTATTGGGAATTATCCATAGAGTCACATTCGGGTAATGGGGGGTAACTAATTAACGCCTGTGTGGCCGAAAGCGCCATCACCACGCTCTGTTTCGTCAATCTTTTTTACCGGTTCCCATGACACATGGACATACTCCTTGATGACGAGTTGGGCTATTCGCTCACCGTCGGTGATCGTATACGGCTCGTTAGAAAGGTTGATGGCGATTATGCCGATCTCGCCTCGGTAATCGGCGTCGATTGTCCCGGGCGTGTTCACGAGCGATATGCCATGTTTAAGGGCCAACCCGGAGCGGGGCCGTACCTGGCACTCATATCCTACCGGGAGCTGCATACGTAACCCGGTGGGAATCAATGCGCGTTGAAGAGGTTGCAGCGTGAGCGGCTCGCTAAGTTTTGCCCTTACATCCATGCCGGCGGCTGAGAATGTTTCGTATGCGGGTAATTCGTGTCCCGAGTTGTTGATGATTTTTACTTTTATTCGTTCCATTTTGAGATAGCTTTGTTTTTTTTATTACCCCTCGTTAGGTGAACTGACATAGTTTACCACGCATGGTTTAATCAGGTCTATTACATTTCAACAAGCGAAAGTAACAAAATTCCTCCACATATAGCACTTTTTTTTGAGTTTATTTATAATTTATTTGTAATTTTGCACCTTGGTGAGATTATGTGGCCGGTCTATGAGACTTTCCAAGTGCTATTTCACCCCACCTACTTCAAAACATCAGAACAGTTTTAAAAATTCTTATGTATAGGACTAAAACTTGCGGGGAACTCCGCATTTGCGACGCCGGACAGGATGTCACCCTTGCCGGCTGGGTTCAACGTGCCCGTAAAATGGGCGGAATGACATTCGTCGATGTCCGCGACCGCTACGGTTTGACACAAGTGGTGTTCAACAATGAGATTGACGCCGCACTTTGCGAAGCCGCCAATCACCTCGGACGTGAATACGTGGTGCAGATTACAGGTAAAGTTGCCGAGCGTTCAAGCAAGAACCACAATCTTCCCACAGGCGATATAGAAATCATCGCATCCGACCTTAAAGTGCTAAACAAGAGCGAAGTGCCTCCGTTTACTATCGAGGATGAAACCGACGGCGGTGATGACCTCCGCATGAAATATCGATATCTCGACCTTCGCCGCAACTGCGTGAGAGCCAATCTCGAGTTGCGCCACAGAATGGCTTTCGAGATACGCCGTTATCTCGACTCAAAGGGCTTCCTCGAAGTCGAGACTCCGGTACTCATCAAGTCAACTCCTGAAGGTGCACGTGATTTCGTGGTGCCCTCCCGCATGAATCCGGGCGAGTTCTATGCGCTTCCACAGTCACCCCAGACTTTCAAGCAGTTGCTGATGGTGAGCGGTTTCGACCGTTATTTCCAGATTGTGAAATGTTTCCGCGATGAGGACCTTCGTGCTGACCGTCAACCGGAATTCACACAGATTGACTGCGAGATGTCGTTTGTGACCCAGGAAGATGTGCTCCAGATGTTTGAAGGGCTCGTAAAGCATATATTTAAGTATGTCAAAGATATAGACTTCACAGAGCCGTTCCCACGTATGACATGGCATGACGCTATGCGCCTCTACGGTTCTGATAAGCCTGATACCCGCTTCGGCATGGAGTTTGTGGAAATTAAGGATCTCACCGAGGGCCATAATTTCGCAGTGCTCGACGATGCTGAATATGTGGGTATGATTGTGGCCCCCGGCTGTGCTAACTATACCCGCAAACAGCTTGACCAGCTCACCGACTTCGTGAAGCGTTCGCAGATAGGAGCCAAGGGCTTAATGTGGGTGAAGATGGAAGAGGACGGCTCAATCAAATCCTCAGTTTCCAAGTTCTATTCGGAGGAAGACCTTAGAAAGTGGGCTGAACGCGGCAATGCTAAGCCCGGCGATCTCATGCTTATTCTTGCCGGTCCGACAATGAAGACCCGTAAACAGCTATGCGAACTTCGTCTTGAGATGGGATCACGCCTCGGACTCCGCGACCCACAGAAGTTCTCATGCCTTTGGGTTATCGACTTTCCCTTGTTCGAGTGGGATGATGAAACACAACGCTACTATGCGATGCACCATCCCTTTACCTCTCCCAACCCTGACGATATCGACAAGCTCGACAGTGACACCGGTAACGTCCGAGCCACTGCCTACGATATGGTGGTCAACGGCAATGAGCTCGGTGGGGGGTCGATTCGAATCCATGAAGCCGAACTTCAGGACAAGATGTTCCGTCTGCTCGGACTTTCGGAGGAGGATGCACAGTATAAATTTGGCTTCTTGATGAATGCCTTCAAATTCGGCGCACCCCCTCACGGCGGTTTGGCATTCGGATTCGACCGTTTCGTGTCCATCCTCGCCGGTCTTGACTCAATCCGCGACGTAATCGCCTTTCCGAAGAATAATTCGGGACGCGATATGATGATTGACGCACCATCGGCCATTGACCAGTCGCAGCTCGACGAGCTCCAGATTCAACTCGACTTAAAAGAAAAATAATATGTTGATTTGAGGGTGTCAATCCTCGGGCACTCCTCCATCCAACTAGCAACAATCTCTAAGTGCCAACATTTCGCGAGATTATCTCCGCCATAGAGACAATTGCCAACCCGAGTCTCCAGGAGCCCTGGGATAATACGGGGTGGCAATTGCTCCCGATGGATCCTGACAGCCCCTGCTCAGGTGTCTTGACGTGCCTTGACGTTACGCCAGAAGTCATATCAGAAGCGAAAGACGGGGGCTTTAACCTCATCATATCTCACCATCCGCTCATCTTCAAAGGGATAAAGCACCTCACCGGCGCAACACAAGTTGAGACATCCGTAATAGAAGCCATTCGCTCAGGGATAGGGGTGTATTCATCGCACACGGCACTTGATAGTGCGCCACAGGGCGTTTCACATCTTCTCGGCGATTTGCTGGGCCTCGTTGACGCTCACGTCCTCGCACCCCAGTCCGGCTCACCCGACACCGGATTAGGTATTATTGGAAATTTCCCCACACCGCTTACACGAGCGGAGGTCGTTTCACGAGTCAAAGAGGTCTACGGTTCTCCGGTGGTAAGATGTTCGTCGGGGGCTCATGCTTCAGAAATGGTCAATACGCTTGCACTCTCAAGTGGTTCGGGCGGTGAATTTATCCCGCTTGCCATGTCCTCAGGAGCCGACGCATACATCACCTCCGACACACGTTATCACGACTTCGTGGACTATGGAAAGAACATTTTCATAATCGACACAGGGCATTTTGAGAGCGAAAAATGCACTAAATCAATTTTTTCGACTATAATTTCGGAAAAATTTCCTAACTTTGCAGTCCGTATGTCGGAGATTGAGAAGAATCCGGTGAATTACGTATAAAAAAACGATAAAAATTCAAACTAATATATGGCGACAGAGCAAACCAAAACCGAACAAGCTCTCTCAGTAGAGCAAAGATTGCGTGCTCTTTATGAGCTTCAAACTATTCTTTCGGAAATCGACCGTATCAAGACAGTGCGCGGAGAGCTTCCCGGTGAAGTCCGTGACCTGGAAGATAGCATCGAAGGTCTTCACACCCGCATCGACAAGTTCCACGCCGAAATCGAGGACTTGCGTTCAAAGTCAGCGCAGGAAAGACACAAAATCGAAGTGGCACAAAACCAGATTGCCACTTACCGCCAACAACTTGAGAACGTGCGCAACAATCGCGAGTTTGATTTGTTAACAAAAGAGGTAGAGTTTCAGACCCTCGAAATTCAGCTCTCCGAGAAACGAATCAACCAGTATGCCCGCGAGATGGAATCAAAGAGTGCGGAAATCGCCACAGCAGAAGCTACTCTCGTAGACCGTAACCATAGTCTCACAGAGAAGCGTCAGCAGCTTGAGGAGATTATTTCCGAAACCAAGAAGGATGAGGAGCGTCTCCGTGTCCAGGCCAAGGAAATAGAGCCGAAAATCGATTCACGCACTCTCACAGCTTTCAAGCGTATCCGCAAAAATGCCCGCAATGGTCTTGGAGTGGTTTACATCCAGCGTAATGCGTGTGGTGGTTGCTTCAACCGCATCCCGCCGCAGAAACAGATGGAAATCAAGATGCACAAGAAAATCATCGTTTGTGAGTATTGCGGCCGCATCATGATCGATCCGGAGTTGGCAGGAGTTACAGAGGGCTAATCGCTATCACTAAGTGAACTTATTTTTTTATGTTCACTTAGCCGGATAAAATGGAATTACATCCCATTTATCATCAGTCCAATTTTAACTCCTAACTAAGTAATCTTCAAAAAATAACTTGGTAAATTTTATTCATCTTTTTGGTTCTTTTTATTTTACATTTAGTTGCATAGCCGCTATGCGCCATCAAGTTAAGTGAACTTCAAAAAAATAACTTGCGACATTCAGCTTGTTCTCATTGGCATATACGCCGTAATTCATTCAGTAATTTAGCTCGCTAAAAGCCTTCATTCAGAAGACATACCTGCTCAATGATAACTGCGCATCCCTGTCCCCTATTTATTTTCTTACGTTCACTAAAAATAAAAATTCCTCAAAATCTTTCATAAAATTTATACCAACTTATTTTTACGATTACTAAAAAACATATTAATTATGGAAAAGATTCTCCCCGGCAAATATGTCGAAATCAGCTACGAACTTTTTGAGGTAGCCCCCGATGGGAGTGAAACAACAGTTCACACCGTAGACGCAACCGAACCCGAACGATTCATTTTCGGAGTAACTCCCGGTTTACTTCGTCCACTTGAAATAGCCCTTGAAGGACTCGAAAAGGGTGCATCTTTTGATGTCCAAGTGCCTTCAAATGAGGGATTTCCGTATAATCCCGATGATGTGGCAGTTCTTGAAAAGGATATTTTCATGGTCGATGGGAAGTTTGACGCAGAGGCAGTAAGAGTGGGAGCCTATATCCCCATGCAGACAGCAGATGGCTACCGCATCACAGGAAAGGTTATCGAAGTCACTAATAAAACAGTGAAAATGGACTTCAATCATCCTCTTGTAGGAAAAGACTTGGCATTTAAGGGCAAGGTTGAAGAGGTACGCGATGCTACTCCCGAAGAGCTACATCCCACTTGCGGCTGCGGCGGATGTGGAGGCGGATGCTCCGAAGGCTCTTGCGGTGACGGCTGCGAAGGTGGCTGCTGCTCTAACTAACGCACTAATTTAGAATAAATCAATCAATATATGGCAACAACAGCAGATTTTAAGAACGGAATGTGCCTCGATATCGATGGCAATTTCTTCTTCATTGTAGAATTCCTTCATGTTAAGCCTGGAAAAGGTCCGGCTTTCGTTCGCACAAAGTTGAAAAATGTGAAGACCGGTCGTGTTATCGATAAGACTTGGAACTCAGGTGTGAAGGTAAACGAGGTTCGCATCGAACGTCGCCCATACCAGTATCTATACAAGGATGATATGGGTTATAATTTCATGCACACTGAGACATTCGAGCAAGTTGCTCTTCCCGGCGAAAGCATCGACGGGGTTAAGTTCCTTAAGGAGGGTGATATCTGCGAAGCTATGGTACACGCAGCTTCCGACACTATCCTCACTTGCGAAATGCCTACCAGCGTAGTGCTTGAAATCACATACACTGAACCCGGTATCAAGGGTGACACTGCAACCAACACACTCAAACCCGCCACAGTTGAAACCGGAGCCGAGGTACGCGTGCCCCTTTTCTGTAACATCGGTGACAAGGTTCGCATCGACACTCGCGATGGTTCATACGTTGAACGCGTGAAGGAATAATCCTCCTAAAGTGTGTAATTTCAGGGTAGGATGTTCCTATTCTGAAAAAAGATAATGGTGAGTCACTAATCGGACTCACCTTATTTTTTGTTATATGAAAGTGGAGGTGGCATGCTTTCCGGATATTTCGCATAAGATTTATGATTTTATAACTGCTAAGGTACTTATAAATCTTATAAATCCTGTAAATATACCATACAGATCCTATATTTTTCATAAGTAAATTAAAAAAATTATGCTTGAGCACCATCCTTTTCCGCCGTTTGTACCGCATGATGCAAAGGTACTGATTATGGGCACGTTCCCACCGAAGCCAATTCGGTGGTCGATGAATTTCTATTATCCTAATAAAACTAATGATTTTTGGAGGATAATGGGCCTGATTTTCTATGGGGACATGGAGTATTTCCGCGACTTGACCACCGGTGGTTTTCGGCAGACCGATATTGAGCGGTTTCTCCGTGATAAGCGAATTGCGCTTCACGACACCGGTGCGGCGGTGCGGCGGCTTAAGGACAATGCTTCCGATAAATTCCTTGAGATAGTTGAGCCGGTTAACCTTGACGCCCTCCTTTATGTGATGCCACAATGTGACTTTATCGCCACAACGGGCGAGAAGGCTGCCGGTGTGATAGCTGCAATAACTGAGACAGCTATTCCAAAAATAGGAGAAATAATAACTGCAATTTACCCGAAGCACGAAACTCCAATTGGGAATGAGGGGGCTTTGATTCCGAGAGAGTTACATATAACAAGGATGCCCTCTACATCGAGAGCTTATCCTTTAAAAATCGAGAAAAAGGCAGAATTTTATAGCAGGCTCTTCATTGCGGCCGGTATATTGTAATTTACTTTCGGCTGCGTACCGAGCGGGTGACTGAACCTGAGCTTTTAGAAGTTTTAGGTTTCTTGACTTTGGCCGGTTTTGATTTTGATGAGCTGGGATTTTTACCTCTTTTTGACCTTACTGTTGATGATTTTTTATAGGTTTTTCCCGATTTTTTTGAAATAGTAACGGTTGAATCATTTTCCAAGTCCTCGAGATTCGGCACCCACAGTCCATTCTCAAAAGTATCGAGACGACGCTGGATACTATCTTGAGCATGCGACAGCGATTCCTCATCCGGATATAACTCCATCAAAGACTTATTGCGTAGATTCCGGGTCTTATATATTTCACCGTCATATTGGCGGAGGCGGAAATAATCATCGTAGGAGGAAGAAGCTACTGTATTGGCATCAGAACTGAATATTTCGGTGTAAATGAGATAGGGTTGCAAATCCTCATATTTTATCCAAAACATAGGATATGGGACATTCTCACTGCCGAAGTCGCCGGAACGATGAAGCACCGGGCAAATGGCATCCACGAAGGTACGCATACGATTGTTTCGCTTGTCGAATTCCCAACGCTCTATTATGTAATAAGATAGCACATCTGTAACCGGCACATCTGATTCCTCAACAACATATAAGGGATTTCTCTCTGTCGACCCCTTAGCGTCAGAGTAAGGAATGTGGAAACGATCAAACACATCGGTCATCTTGACAAGATACTCATCGGTGAAAACCTCTTTGCCATCAAGATATTCATAGCCTGGCAACTGATTGGCAGCCATGCGGTTGATGATGATTCGGAATAGATTTTCACCACCCTCCATCACATCCTCCGGATAGTAGAGCGTGGCGTTTTTCTCCTTTGTCAAGTCAAGTTTCCGGTATATCACCTGCTTCCATTGCAGCTCGGAATTGTCCACCTGACTTTGAGTCTTTCGTTTGATAGCGCGGTCGGTAACTGTTTGTTTCTTCTCTGCAGTAGCACTCTTCTCATTAGCGACACGACGGTGTACACCGGTGTTACTGCTCTCATTCTGAGCAAATGTCGATAGTGAGAAGGCTATGGAAAGAGCTATGAAAATGAATTTCTTCATAAAAATACAGATTTCAAGTTCAATTACTGGACAATAACTTCAACCGGATTAAGAACACGTTCCACCCCGTCAGGACCTATCGCTCTGATATGGGAAATATATAGGCGTTTTCCCTTCCCAAGACGTTTAATCCGATCTTTTTGGCGGCGTGAGAATGAAGCTCCGTCCGACACTTCAGAAATTGCATTGCCCATCTGGTCAAAGAACACAGTTTCAAAGCCAAGAACCTTGAAATCAATGTTCAATATATCATCGTCAATCGCAGCTTCAATGCCGGGCGATTCCAACAAATTAGTCCTATTTAGGGGACGATTACCCTTATAGCGTTCTGTTGCGCCTTTCTCATCCTTAAAAGTCACGAAAGCCGTGGGGGCGGGGAGTCGCTTGACGCGAAAAATGCTGGTGGAAACCGGTCGCGACACACCATCAATCGCGGCAGTCACAGTCACCACCGCATCCTCCCCAATCTTCGATGGACGTGCTATCCATTGATTCCCTTTTCGATATAACGTGCCATTAGTAATTGAGGCTGAGATATCGGTCATTGCCACACCCGGTACGGAGATACTGATTGGATTGTCAATGCCGGCATAAAGCAGATTCATCATCGTGGCCGAAACAGTGGCGGCCGGTTCGAGGACGGTGTATTTGGATTGAAATGGGTGTTTAGTGACACTCCCGTCATTATGGGTTACTTCAAGATGGCCGGAATAATCGAAAGAACCAGTAGTCGAAGTGGCAAACTCATATGTGCCATCGGCATTTTCTAATCTTTTTCCTTGGATGAAAATGGTAGGACGTGCTGTTGTATCAACGGCTGCCAGAACAATATTGGCAGAATATTTTCCGCCCTTCATCACCATTTGCGAGCGCGGTATCACAAAAGCATTCAAGTCGTTGACACGCAAGTCACCGGCATCGACAGCCGAAAGTAGTGAAGCCAAAGCCTCACCCTCGGCATAACGGACATCATTCTGCAACTTTGTGAGTAGTGTCACAGCTGCCACAACCGGTTGATTATCAAATTTAGCCTCCTCCCACTGTAAGGGAATAATAGTGCCGGGCCGACGATGGGGGGCGGTAGACAATGACTCGCTGATACTCAATCGTTTTGTCGAGTCAGGGAGCAATGTCACGATAAAATCACGATAAGAATCAATGGCGTCTCTGAGCTGCTTGCCGTAACTGTTGCCCGGAGCAAGCATCACAACTGAAGCCGCCTCGGTGTCATCTTTCCGGCGGATATCGGTAATTGAGCCGTCTTCCCCGTCAGCTTCTTTCACAATGAGTAATTTGAGAGAATCGATATATGTGAAAAGGACCTCAGACTTGCTGCGTACCTCTGAAGCTTTTCCAAGCCACGGAGAACCCTTATCGGGGTTAAGGTCGGTGAATGTGCGAAGCTGGTTGTAGATTGCATCATTACGATTACCGACATTCATGTTAGTGTGTGACAGTCCATCCTCAACCTGCGTGAACCCGTCGAGCACATCACTCGATACGTTCAGGGCGAGCATGGCAGTAAGGACGATATACATCAGGTTTATCATCTTCTGCCTTGGTGAGAGTTTGGAAATCGATTCTGCCATCAATCCTCTTCTTATGCGTTGAACAATAGCCGGTTACTACGGCTGGGAGGTAGTCATCGTTTTGCCAAGATTAATGGTCATATTGTCAAGGGTACGCTCGTACATACGATTGATTTGCTGTATGTAACGAGCCATCTTCTCAGTCTCTTCGCAATAGCGCATGGTGTGGGACGCACTCTTGTCAAACATGTCGCGAATATCCTTTATGCCATTGTTAATGCGTTCGATGGCATCAAGTTGAGAGGAGATGCTTTTTAACTGTATTTCATATATGGTATTCAAGCCGTTGATATTGTGACTCAATGACTCCAACCTTTCCATGTATTCCGGAGAACGAGTCATAATGTCATTTGAACTTGTGTCAATGGCACTGTAACTATTCAACAGGTTGGATGAAATATCATTAAGGGATTCTGTAGACCTTTGCAATTGTGCCAATTGATCGACAATCGCCGCCATCTGGTCAACACAAATTTGAGTGGCAGATGATAATTGAGGCTTATCGCCAATTTCGGGCGCGTTTACGATATGGACATCAGATTCCCGATGATATTCCTTCGGAGGGGAATCAAAGGCTGTAATCACAAACATCAATACTTCAGTACCCATGCCGATAAGAAGTAAAGTATTACCACCTTGAAGGTGTAAAATCATGAAAAGTGCGCCCAAAATCACAATAGCTGCACCGATGCTAAATGCGAAATTAAACAAACGTTGACCGCCCTCCCATTTCATGAGAGTTCTCAGCTTTAATTTTATATCGTTGGTAGTCATTTATTTATCTTTTAGCTTTGTTGCCCTTCGCAAAACCGATATATGAACGCACACAGCGGAAACCCACATAGGAACGCTGTTCGTTTTGGTATTCCCACATGCGGATATCAGAGCGCACGTTGTGTTTCACATCCTTCCAGGAGCCGCCGCGTATAATCTTACGTTTCATGCGGTAGGGGTCTTCCTGTGCTGCGTCGTAACGATATTCGGGATTAAGGTCGCCGGTTAGTTTACTGACACTCTCGGTGTAAGCGGTAGAAGTCCACTCACTTACATTCCCCGCCATGTCGTAGAGACCAAAGTCGTTAGGAGCGTATGTGCCGGCCTTTGACGTAATTAGTTGTCCATCCTGAGTAAAATTGCCTTCTTGCGGTTTGAAATTGGCATAATAACAACCGTCACTCTGAGTCATCGGGAGGTCTCCATCCCAGGGATATTTATTTTCGCTCTTTCCGGCTCGGGCTGCATATTCCCACTCGGCCTCGGTGGGGAGACGGAACGGCTCTACGTATACACCCTCCTTGCCAAGGGAACGGCGCAGGAAGTCTGTGCGCCAATTGGCGTAGGCATTAGCTTGTTCCCAGCTCACACCCACCACCGGGTAATCGCTATAGCCTGCATGTGAGAAATATAGACGCACATATGGCTCATTGTATGCATTGTCAAAATCGTTAATCCAGGCTGTTGTGTCAGGGTAGACGTTGACGATGTAGGTGTTCACAAAGTCGTAATCTCCGCTAAGACCACGGGTTATTGTTTCGCGTACAATTTCTCCGTCATCGTTTATATATGCAGTGTCCTTGGAAATCAGTGGGATGTCGGTTGGAATCGGTTTGTCGGTGTTGTATTCCCTGCGGGCAGGATTGAGGCGATGTTTTCGGCGGGCGGCCTCGGTGTGGTTGTAAGTCTCATACCGGTAATTGAGCTGCTCATTGTCAAGTTCGCGCACTCCGGTGATGGGATTAGTGCGATATAGGCTCTCGATAGCACGCTGCTCATCCTCATCAGCTGTGCGCCAGGGGATTGGCTTGGCCCAGTTGAGTCGAGGGGTTATAGGATTGCCTTCGCGGTCCTCTTCAATTAGGTATTCTTCATTACCGCCGTAGGCAGGGTCGGCAAGGCGTTGGCGGATTATGGAATCACGTACCCAGTGCACGAACTGCCTATACTTTGCATTAGTAACCTCCGTTTCATCCATCCAAAAAGCATCGACCGACACACCCTTAGCATCAGCTTTCAGATTAAATATGGAGTCGTCCTCCGCAGGTCCCATTTTCACGGATCCGCGGGTAACGAGCACCATGCCATAGGGTGTAGGCTCAGTCCAGGAATTGCCGGCCGCAACTCCAGTCACTTCGCCGCCGTACAGGGAGCGGTTGGCTGATGCGCACGAAACGATTATCGAAAGGATAAGCGATGTGGCAAGTATATGTAGTATCTTCTTCATAAGTTACAATATTCGAATGCTTTTCTGCTTGAACCGGTTTTTCTCGCCGAAATCGAGTTTTAGACTGTAACCGGCAATTATTTCATGGCTACCCGAAGAGCCTTTTCCTTGTGAGCTCGTGTTGATGTCGTAGTCATATCCGATGAAGAATCCTTGATATTCTACCGCGAGCATGACCGATACAGCATCCTTGTAGCGATAGCCCACTCCGGCAGAAATTAATTTGTTGTAACGTACACGGCCAGTCAAGATTACATCGGTATCGGTGAAATCAGTCCTTACGAGCATTGACGGTATCAATTCTAATAACGTGCTTTTCACCTTAATATTGCTTCCGGTGGTAAAATATAGACTTCTGTGAGTGTTAAATGTAATATCCTTATTTACTTGGTTAGCGTCATCTCCCATTATCTCTCCTGTTTGGTTAATTCCGGAGGTTGATGTGAATGTGATAGATGGCTTATTGGCATGCTGAAGTGACAGTCCGAACCATGTCTTACCTCGACGGTAATGGACGCCTAATCCAAGGTCCATTGCGCCTCCCGATATGTCAGTGATGGGTAAATCGGAGAATTCTTGAGGTGTAATTCCACTAATTTTTTCTATGCTCTCGTCGGGCACAAATTCCGAACCGCGGTATTCCTTGTTGATATATCCGGCCTGTATACCAAGCGTTAATTCCCCTTTGAGTAGATTGAGTTTGTAGCCGAGCTGTGCATTTACATTGATAACCCGATTGATACCGGACCTTTGATGCTGGACCACAACTCCTACTCCCAACTTCTTCCCTAAAAACTTAAACGGGGCATCGGTCGAGGCGGCGAAGTAGCGCGGGAAGCCGTGAATCCCGACCCACTGTAGCCGTGCAGCGCCACGGAAACGTATAAAATCTGTAGTTCCGACTGCCGCCGGATTATAATATGTGGGAATCGCCCAGTATTGCGATAATATGGCATTATCCTGAGCATTAACCGATTGACCAAATACAAATATGGATATACATAGAATCAAAGATTCTCTGTATATTGTCATTGCATATGTCGCTTTTCTACCCATATCGTCGTGCTATTCAAAATAAAAGGAAAACACCACCATTCTCGACACAGCCTTTTTGATTGACTGTGTGATTTTATACTTCTCCGGGTCATCAACCAAGTCGGAGCGGTTATGGTCAATCACATCAGTGAGACCGAAGCAGAATTTCACTTCCGGAATCAGTTTAAAGAAAGGTAGATAGAAATCGCAACCAAAACCGCACGTGATGTATAAATCCACCACATTCATACGCAAATAGTCATGCTGCTGGCGTGATACGTTAAAGGTTGGCATCAATCCGGTAGTGACGTATGGTCGGGAATTGCGATAACGCAGTCCGGAGAATTTGACATCAAGGGGTACCACCACGTATGCCGACTTTATATTCTGACTCAATATAGCTCCTGAATGGTATTCCCTCATCGTCACGTCACGGTTGCCGAAATACATTCCCGGCGAGAGACGAAGATTGAAATATCGGCTTAACCGCATGTCAACAAGTCCGTTAACGCAAAATCCGGGAGAAAACGAAGGTTGGTCCATGAACCATTGCTCGCCTGAGTCGGTGACGAATCCATTGTGAGTAAATGTGACATCTTGCGCATGGACACCCACTGCGAATCCGAAATGCCACCGCTTCATGTCAGCGTAGGGACGATTCATCAGCCGGTCGTTAAAATATTGTGCTTCAGCTTTTAGTGCGCCCGATAGCATAACAATAGCTACCACTGCGACCACCCGCAGTAGCACATATGAAGTTAGCTTACCACATATATAATATATAGCTCTGTGATGAACCATCTATATAATAACGAATTTCACCTGATAAATATTGCGCCTCGACAGCCTAAACCGTCGAAGCGCAAACAACAATCAACTGTCAAAATTAAAGGTTTGTTTAATAATTTGCAACATCTTACTTATGTGAAGTAAGCAAGCCGGTTGTATTGGCGGAATGTATCATCAAACAATTTTCAGCAAGAAATAGTTTTTCTTACCTCTCTGAACGAGGATATATTTGTCGTTTAGAAGCATATCCGCTGTGGCAGGGGCGTAGGCATCAGCGATTTTCTCCTTGTTGATTGACACACCGCCACCTTGCACCATCTTGCGCATTTCGCCTTTAGAGGGGAATACGGGAGCCATGTCGGTGAGAAGGTCAGCGAGTTTGACGCCTTCTTCGATTGCCGTGCGCGGAACCTCAAACTGAGGCACACCTTCCATCACGGCAAGGAGGGTCTGCTCGTCAATCTTGCGAAGAGTCTCTCCGGCCTTGTTGCTGAAAAGGATCTGTGAAGCCTCGACTGCCATCTCATAGTCCTCGGCTGAGTGTACCATTGTGGTTATCTCCTTTGCGAGACGCTTCTGGAGAGGACGGAGTCCCGGGTCTTTAGCTTGCTCTTCGACAAGAGCCGCAATTTCTTCGCGACTTAGTTCGGTGAAAATCTTGATATACTTTTCGGCGTCAGCGTCGGAAACGTTGAGCCAGAACTGGTAGAATTTGTAGGGAGAAGTGTAACGCGGATCGAGCCACACATTACCGCTCTCAGTCTTGCCAAACTTGCCACCATCGGCCTTGGTGATAAGTGGACAGGTGAGGGCAAAAGCCTCGCCACCGATTGTGCGACGGATCAATTCAGTGCCTGTGGTGATATTACCCCATTGGTCAGAACCGCCAAGCTGCAGACGGCAGTTCTTATCCTGGTAAAGATGGAGGAAGTCGTATCCCTGGCAAAGCTGATATGAGAATTCAGTGAATGACATGCCTTGTTGAGACTCGCCGCTTAGTCGTTTCTTCACGGAATCCTTGGCCATCATATAGTTGACGGTAATATGTTTGCCTACGTCACGGATAAAATCAAGGAATGTGAAATTCTTCATCCAGTCGTAGTTGTTGACCATCTCCGCCCTGTTTGGGGCATCGGATTCGAAGTCAAGGAATTTAGCGAGCTGCTTTTTGATAGCATCTTGGTTGTGACGAAGTGTCTCTTCATCAAGGAGCTTGCGTTCCTGGCTTTTCATTGAGGGATCGCCAATCATACCGGTGGCACCGCCAACGAGCGCAATAGGCTTGTGACCGGCGCGCTGGAAGTGCTTTAGCATCATGACGCCCACAAGGTGTCCGATATGCAGAGAGTCGGCTGTCGGGTCGATCCCGAGGTAAGCCGTGGTCATCTCTTTCTTAAGTTGTTCGTCGGTGCCGGGCATCATTTGGTGGATCATGCCGCGCCAGGTAAGTTCTTCTATAAAATCCATCGGGGTATTTACAGGGGTAATTTACAGATGTAAAATGATTATTTCAAGTTAAGGAGAGCCTCACGAATGCGACGGAGGGCCTCACGTAGATTGTCGTCGGAGGTTGCGTAGCTCAAGCGGATGTACCCCTCCATGCCGAATGCGCCACCGTCCACTGTGGCAACGTGGCCGGTTTCAAGGAGATACATGGCAAGGTCAGCTGACGATTCGATTTTCTTGCCGTCAGGGGTTGATTTGCCGATATACGCGCTCACTTCGGGGAAGAGGTAGAATGCGCCCTGCGGACAGTTTACTTTCAATCCCGGGATTGCACTTGCGAGTTCAACCACGAGGTTGCGACGACGCTCAAATGCCTTATTCATCTCGGTTATGCACTCCTGTGAGCCGGTATAGGCGGCCTCGGCGGCCTTCTGGGCTATTGAGGAGGCGTTGGAGGTATACTGGCCTTGGAGCTTTGTCACCGCCTTTGCAAGCCAAAGGGGAGCAGCGCAGTAACCGATACGCCATCCGGTCATTGCGTATGCTTTAGACACACCGTTGATTATGATTGTGCGGTCGGCGATTTCGGGGAAGGAGGCCATAGAGGTGAAAGATCCGGTGAAATTGATGTGCTCATATATTTCATCGGCAAGTACCATAATGTCAGGATATTTAGCAAGAACCTTCACAAGGCCTTCGAGTTCCTCGCGGCTATATATACTTCCGGTGGGGTTAGAGGGAGAGCAGAGTAGTATCATGCGAGTGGCAGGAGTGATGGCGGCTTCAAGTTGCTCGGGGGTAATCTTGAAATCCTGCTTGATGTCAGCAAGAATTTTGACAGTTGTACCGCCGGCAAGTTTCACCATCTCCACGTAGCTAACCCATGCGGGCATAGGGATAATAACCTCATCGCCGGGATTGATAGTGGCGAGTATGACATTACAGAGAGCCTGCTTTGCGCCATTTGACACTACAATCTGTTCAGGGGCGTAGTTCACACCATTTTCCTTCAGGAGCTTTTCCGACACAGCTTTGCGGAGCGACATATAGCCGGGCACGGGTGTATAGAAGGTAAAATTCTCATCAATAGCGCGCTTGGCAGCATCCTTGATATGGGCCGGTGTCTCAAAATCCGGCTCGCCAACTGACAAATTAATCACATCAACGCCTTGAGCCTTAAGCTCACTACTTTTCTGCGACATAGCCAATGTGGCTGATTGTGCGAGCGACTGAACTCGGTCAGAAATGTGGGTTATCATAATTTCCCTAATTTAATGTATTTGTAACTATTTGGTTTAAGGTTAACTGGCCAACCACAAAGGTATCAACCTTGAAGTTAATAGCCTGGTGCTGGAATTTAGAAGTGCAAAGGTACAAATTTCCCGATTATTAATCAACAAAGTAAAGAGAATATGCGTTTTTCTTTTAAATTTTAAGTATTTACACTATTTTTGCGATGAAATGTAGTGAGTATTCTAATCGAAGTGAACGGATTTAAACATAATGATATGACATTACTTGAAGCGATTCACCACCGCCACTCAGTGAGGAGATACGAGGAACGCCCATTGGCTACTGATGCAGTAGAAGCTTTAGAAAAGAAGATGGAGGAGATAAACAAAAAGGGGAATCTCCATATACAGATAGTACTCAATGAACCTAAGGCCTTTAAGGGTGGGATGGCCTACGGTGTGTTCAAAGGGGTGACCAATTATCTTGTAGTGGCCGGCGGAAAATCCGATTCTCTCGGGGAGCGCGCCGGGTACTATGGCGAAGAGCTTGTATTGTTTGCTCAGACTTTAGGAATCGACAGTTGCTGGGTGGGGTTGACTTACAATAGGATTGCTGATGCGTTCACGTTAAACACCGGTGAAAAAATTGTGGCATATATCGCCCTTGGTTACGGTACAGCTCCCGGTCGCAAACATAAGCGTAAATCCATCAAGGATGTGAGTAACGCATCTGATGACACCCCTGAATGGTTTGTAAATGGTGTGGAAGCTGCACTACTTGCCCCAACGGCAATCAATCAACAAAAGTTCTATTTCAAATACTTAGAGGTTAAAGGCGGGGAGTCACTTCCCACAGTAGAGGCGAAACGCCTCTTCTCATTGGCAGGTTATACTAAAGTGGACCTTGGAATAGTTAAGCTTCATTTCGAAATAGGAGCCGGAAAAGATAATTTCAAATGGGCGGCTGAATGATAAGGAGATTCAGTAAAATTTTATAATATTTATAAGATTTACTCTATAATAATGAAGTAGAAGGTCCGGCTTGATGGCTGGACCTTCTACTTTATAAGGGATTTGCTATAACATTCCTATAAGTTAGTCATACTCTATCTGTTATTTTTTGGCTGCAGCGGCGCGTGCTCGCATGATACCCATCACAGTTGACTTCCCAAGGCGGATATAATCCACTATCGGTCGTGATGCCGGGCAAGCGAAGCTGCACGAACCACATTCAATGCAGTTGGCAATCTTCTGGGCTTCTGCTTCTTCCCAATCCTTCAAACGTGAAAGTGTGCTGAGCAAGAAAGGTTCGAGTCCCATCGGACACGCTGTAACGCAGAAACCGCAACGGATGCACGGTTCTACCTCACGGCGATGAGCATAACGCTTGTCGAGAAGAATACCGGAATTACCCTTAATCATCGGTGTGTCAAGGGTTGATGCTGTGCGTCCCATCATTGGGCCGCCGAGGATTATCTTCTCGTAATCATCAGTCTCTACGAGCGACTTTAGGTTTGTCCCGAGGGGTACACGGAGGTTCTTTCCGGTAACTCCATCGTGGAGGGTAAGAACACGCTCCATGAGAGGTTCTCCGTACACCACGGCTCGATATACCGCATAGGCAGTGGCGACGTTTTGAACGATGGCCCCGGTCGCAATTGGCAGTCCGCCGGAGGGTACCTCTTTGCCAATCACAGCCTCAATAAGTTGCTTTTCACCACCTTGGGGGTACTTAACTTGCATAACCTTTACTTCAAGGCCGGGAATATTGTTGGCGGCCTCGGTCATAGCCCGAATAGCTTCAGGCTTATTGTTTTCGATGGCAATAACACCACGGTTAACACCGGCGGCACGCATGAGGAATTCGACGCCCTTTGCGATTTCACGAGGCTGTTCGCGCATCAATTGGTCATCGCATGACAAACATGGCTCACATTCAGCGGCGTTGATAATCACAACTTCGGCTTTCGAGCCGGGAGGTGGAGAAAGCTTCACGTGAGTGGGGAATGTGGCACCACCGAGACCGACGATGCCGGCATTTTTAATTATGTCGATTATAGCTTTGCCTTCGAGGACGGCCAATTCTGATTTGTCACGTACCGGTTTTGCGTTTTCACGAGCCTGTCGGTCTGTTTCACGGTCTGTTTCATCGCTCTTGATGAAAATTGCCTGAACGGGAAGACCTTGGGGAGTACGGCAAACGTCGATTTTGGTAACTGTACCGGAAATTGGGGTGTGTACCGGAGCCGATACGAAACCGCCGGCCTCTGCCACACAGTCGCCGCGTTTTACCTTGTCGCCTTTATTGACGATAGGCTTGGCGGGGGCGCCGATGTGTTGTGCCACTGGAAGCACCACTTCTGCCGGAAGGGGCATGTTAACGATAGGTTGTCCGGAGGCTATCTTATTTTCGGCGGGATGGACGCCACCGATTTTGAAAGTATGTAGTTTCATTTTGATGGAGTCGGATTATGCGGGTGTAACTTCAGTTTGGGGTTTCGGCTGAGGCGCGGTAGCAGGCTTTGCGACAGCCGGAGTTGCGGGCTTAACTGCGGCCGGAGTTGCAGATTTTGCTGCAGGTGATCCGGCTGCTGGAGCTGCTGGAGTGACCTTTTTAACCGGGAAGTTTACTGCATGGATAGCATGGGTAGGACAAACGTCAACGCACTTGCGGCAGAGTTTGCACTTCTCGAAGTCAATGTAAGAGAGGTTGTTGGCAATTGTAATGGCCTCGTGTGTACACTCCTTGGCGCACTTAGAGCAACCGATACATGCCACCTTGCATTCCTTCATGGCCACTGCGCCTTTTTCCTTGTTGGAGCAAGCCACATAGACTCTCATGCCGCGCGGACCCTTGAATCGGAGTTCGATGATAGCACGGGGACAGGCCTTGGCACAGGCTCCACAACCCACGCATTTATCTTCGCTAACTTCGGGAAGTCCGGTTGCTTCATTCATGTGAATAGCATCGTAGGGACATGCTGCCACACAGTCGCCACAGCCGAGACAGCCGTTAGGACAGCCTGTCTGACCTGCGCCAAGCGTAGCGAGTACCGCACATGTGGGAGCGCCTTCGTAGTTGGCAACTCTTGGGCGTACATCGCAGGTGCCATTACATTTCACAACGGCGATTTTGGGCTTCGTCTCAGTGGCAGCCAAACCGACGATTTCACCGATTTTTTTCATCACAGCACTACCGGAGGCGGGGCAGCTGAGGGCGTCGAGAGAAGTAGCATTGACACAAGCAGTGGCAAAGTCGCGGCATCCGCTGCGGCCACATCCACCACAGTTAGCACCAGGAAGGAGTGCTTCTACCTCGTCGATGCGAGGGTCTTCCTGAACATGGAAACGTTGGGCCACAACAAATAGCACTGCTGCACCCAATATTCCTATTGCCCCGAGGACAATGATTGATGTTACTATAATGCTCATGGTAAAAAATTTATTCTTAGAGAGTATTAATTCTTATTACACTTTTTCCACTTTCCATTTTATCTTGTTCGCAAGGTATTTGCGGAACAGGTATAGACAGAGGTCATATAACCCCAAACCTGCAAATCCGATGGCGATTGACCAGCCGCCTATTTCGGGATAACTGATGCGGAAGCCCAATATTAAGCCGACGAAAATTACGGTAGGAAGAATCAGAGCCCACCAAGTGGCAAGCAACGTGGAACCTGATGTGGCTGTCACTACCACGTGGTCTCCGTTCTGGAATCTATAGGCATCAGTGGTTTCGATGGTAATCAATTCCGACTCCTTGTCTTTGCCGTTGCACATCACGGCTACGGCGCATCCTTCACACTTGCAATCATCACTGGTCATGATGGTTAGCGTGTGAGGACTGACTTGTGTAATTATACCTTTGTGGGTTACGTCTTCTTTCTTCATGGCTATTGCAAGGGACAAAGGTAATGATTTTCTTCAACTTCCGCAAATCTGAGGGGATTTAGTAATCGTTAAAAAATAAGTTGGTATAAATTTTATGAAAGATTTTTGAGGAATTTTTATTTTTAACTTGATGGCGCATAGCGAGCTATGCGACTGAATGTAAAAATAAGAAGAACCAAAAAGATGAATAAAATTTACCAAGTTATTTTTTGAAGATTACTATTGAAAATTTGTTGAAGATCATTGACGGAAATGCGAGGGACGAAGTATGAAAGGTAACGGGGCGCGGAGTACGATGCTCTTATCCGAGAGCACTTTCTGATAGGCTTTCAATGTCTCTTCCGGGGTGGAACAGGTTGATGTAACGACGTAGTACATAGGTTCGCGGGTATGAACTATGAATGCACTGTCGTAGCCTGACTCGATGAGCCGCTGGCGCATTTGGCGTGCATTGAACACCTGGCGGAATTGACCTGCCACTACATTGTATTTCTTGACAGTCTCGCGCGATGCGCCTCCATTTTCGGTGTAGCCGATATATTCTGACTTCATGGGCATGGAAACTCCATCGACCACAAGGTCGGCCACCCGGCCACTATTACGCATCTTGGCATAGATTGTGGAATCCACGCCGCTCTCTTCCTGTCGCTGCGACACCGCTGCTTCGTAGGCTTGACGGTAATTGTTCTCATTGGTCTTACATCCAACGAGTACCATCACCACTAGTATTATTAAATAAGTTAAACGTTTCACTTATGTATTTTAAAAAATGTGCCGGTGTCCCGGCACATGATTATTTCAAAAAAAGGTCCGTCAGTTCCTTGTCATTCCACCACGTGGTGACCGGAATCGCGGAGAGCGGATTTCACTTGGGCGATATGCTCGTTGTTGCGAGTCTCGATTTCGATGCGGAGCAGACAACCGTTGATTGAGGTGATGTTTGAATTGCGCTCATGGGTGACAGACAGGATGTTGGCCCCGTTTTGACCGAGGATGCCACATACGTCCGAAAGCTGCCCCGGGGTGTCGCTCAAGTCAAGGATGAGGGTGCTATTGCGTCCGCTCTTCACAAGCCCGCGGGTGATTACACGGTTGAGGCTTGTAACATCGATGTTGCCACCTGACACCACGCATACGGTCTTTTTGCCCTTAATGGGCACCTTGTCAAACATTGCAGCGGCTACTGAGACTGCACCGGCACCCTCAGCCACAAGCTTTTGTTGCTCTATTAAGGCAAGGATAGCAGCAGCAATTTCATCCTCACTCACTGTTACAATCTCATCGACATATTTGCTGCAGAATTCGAAAGTGTTGACTCCGGGCTCTTTTACGGCGATACCGTCGGCGATTGTGGATACCTTGTCGAGATGTTCGCGCTGACCTTCTTTGATTGATTTATACATCGAAGGAGCGCCTTCTGCTTGCACGCCATAGACCTTAACGTCGGGTCGAAGTTGCTTGAGGGTGAAAGCGATACCGGCAATGAGACCACCTCCGCCGATAGGCACAATCACAGCATCGGCATCGGGCATCTCTTCAAGAATTTCCAATGCTATAGTGCCTTGGCCTGCAATTACTTTCGGGTCATCGAACGGATGGATGAATGTATAATTATGCTCCTTCTGAAGTTCGAGAGCTTTTTGATAAGCATCGTCGTAGACGCCTGGAACGAGACACACTTCCGCACCAAGGCGTTTTGTTGCCTCAATCTTTGAAATCGGAGCGCCGGCAGGTAAACAAATCAATGACTTGATGCCATTGTGTGTGGCAGCAAGTGCCACACCTTGAGCATGGTTGCCGGCCGAGCAAGCTATCACGCCACGCTCTTTCTCCTCGGGGGTGAGCTGCGATATTTTATAGTAAGCACCTCGAAGCTTGAAAGCCCCGGTGTGTTGGAGATTTTCAGGCTTGAGATACACCTGTGATTCGGGATTGATTTTTGTCGGTCCAATCAAGCGTGGATGACGTGCCACATCGCGGAGCACCTGGGCAGCGCGGTATACTTCTGAGATTTCTAATGTCTCTGACATAGCTTATAAGAGAGTGTCTAATAATTACACGATGGTATTTACCGCAAAAGTAAGAAATCTCATTAAAATATCCAAAACAATCTTTTGCTTACTTAAAATGATGTATCTACTGCGGGTTCGGCTTGCTGATGCTCCTGTAATGATGTGTCATAGTCGTCAAACGATGCTCCGCTCACTGACAGTCGGTCGAAGTCGCTTCGGCTGATTATGATAGGTCGCACCGGCATGGAAAGCCCTGAAGAGATACTGTTCTGATATTTTGACAGATATTTTGAGGCTTCACTGTGATTGGCAAAACCTTTCACAAGTAGTATGCCAAGGTTTCCAAAGTTCATCATTTCAAGGTCGAAATCCCGTGTCAGGTATGTCGTGAAATTATATCGTGCCACTTCGTAGAGTAGCTCATTCTGAGGAGTTTCGGTGATATCAAACAATAATGTGAGATAGTGAGGTTCGTCAGTTTTAAATGTAAAACGCGGTGAATCATTGTCTATTGCAATAGTCTCATCTGAGGTAGAAAGTTTGGTTGACCACACGAGGCTTCTTGGATTCCCGTCGTCGCTTTGTAGCTCGCGCCCCTGTGCCACACCTTTAAGATATGATGAGGCCATCGGAGTCAGTTCGGTGTCAGGGTAACGCTCAAGGAGTTTTCTCAGAGCCTCTTTAAATGCTTCCGGGTTGTTCTCCGAGACAAAAGTCAGGGCATTGAGAAACATGAACTTTGACATCAACGTTGACATGGGATACTTTTCAGCCACATGTTCATAGATGTTTCGGACGGACTCATTTTCCCCTGCGAGATACCGGGCGTAGGCTTTGCGGTAAATAGAATCCTGCACTATGTCCATGCGGCGCAGATTATCAATGTAGTGGGGGTCACGCATGGCCATTCCCTCTTTCGATTGCGGAAACTCATCAAGAATCATCTTGCGCCATTTCCCAGCTTCTAAGGTGTCATTTCCGCGCAGATTCATCAGATACTCATTATAGTACACTTCGAGGCGGTATACGTTGTAAGGGTATTCTGCTAATAATCTGCTCCATTCGGAATGGGCAGCAGAATAATCCTCCAACCTATCCTTTAGGATCAGACCGGAGTTGTAAAGACCCTCCTGAATCACCTCACGTGCGATGTTTATCTCTACTTCGGTCGAAGGTATCTGCTTAAGGTAATACTCCGGATAGTGAGGATCGTTACGGCGTGCTTCGAGCCTGACGTTTTCGGGCTTTTCCGGGCTTTTTTCCTCAGAATCAGTCAGTATCTCATCTTCCCCGCTATCATCGAATTCCGAGAAACTGAAATGTTTTTTGTCGTGACGTCGCCAATCATCCTCGAGTTTTCTCGCGCCCCATCGTCTTTGGAAATCAGTGCGTCCTGCACTTCGGAGAGCCTCATTGTAAAAATACCATGACTTATCATTGTTGAGTGAATAACTTTGGGGAATTGTGGCTCCTTTTCGCTCAAAGGCATTAATCATTGTCGGTTGATTGGCGAGATATTCTTCCCGCTTTGCTGATTCGGCGGTCCTTTTCTCCTCTTTCTTCAGCTGGGAAATTATTTTGTCAATAACGCTAAGACGTTGGTTCTCCGGCATTGCAGACAGGCTCAGTAGCGAATCGTTTAATACCACGTTTCGAGAATATACCGCCAGCTCGTCCAGCACATCCGATCGGCGTTGAATGTCATTTATGCCCTGGTAAGATTCCGGCAATGTTGCAATAGCCTCTGCGTAAAGTGGCTGTGCGAGGTCGTAACGTCGGCTATTATAGTACAATTTGCCCAGTGCTAACTGTGCAATTGCTTTCTCGATTCCACCATGCGAAGATTCATCGATTGCCTTGTGGTAGCTTTCAATAGCCCTAAGTGTGTCCCTTTTAGATAAATACAGATTGCCAATGGCATAAAGTATTTGGTCAAGATACTCTTTATTCCTTCCATAACGAGCCAATTTCTTCAAGTCCTTAATCTCGGAATCAACATCTTTCCCGGTGAACACATTACTTTGGCGTATTCGAGCCTTAAATTTGGTGAGGTAAGAGGTTGAAATTCCTTTTTGCGCCTGCGCATAAGCTTGGTATGACTTTTTTTTGTCACCTATGGCCTCGTATAATTGACCAAGTAGGAAATTGAGTCTCGGCTTTTGCACACCGCTGGCATAATGAATGGTTTCATTCAGGTAGGGGATAGCCTTTGATAATTCATTTGAGCGGATATGTAAATCGGCGTAGTCGTAGTTGTAAAGCTCTTTTAAGGTGGCATTTGCCAATTGTTCGAGTTTTATCTTTACAAGTATATGCTCAGCCTCAAAAAGCCAGTCCATTGCACAGTAGCACTTTGCCTGCCATAGTTTCGCCTCGGTTACAGTCTCGGGGATCCATATGAAATGTGTGGCCACATAATTAAATATCACCGAAGCGTCCTCAAAATCACCGTTATAGTATCTGCTCTTGCCCAATAGCATCCATGCGTTGTGGATAAAAGGATTATACTCGCTGCGTTTCATCCATTTATTGTATTCAGGGTCACGGAGATGACCGGGCTTTCGCCGGGGGCGTTTGGCGATGCTGTGGAGCTGGATTGCTTTCTGCGCTTTCTTAATCGAGCGGTCAAATGACCCTGTGGGTTTCGGAGCGTCCTCTCGTGTATAGGCTTCAACAGGATGCATGGGAATTAGTATGGAATAATCATCCACATATTCCTGCTCCATCTGCTTTAGGGTCTCTTTAAAATGCTCGTCACCATTGAAATACACATTGTACCGGGTTATGAAGGCTTGATAGTTACGAGAGGCTGCAGTGTTTTTCTTCATGGAGCATGAAGAAAGGATCACCGTGAAAACAGCGACTAAAACGATGGAGGATATCAGCCCCTTTTTCATAAATAACCCGGCAAGGATTCTCATCTGCTCTTAGGGTGTTAACATTTATTATTTGACACACTCTTTTAACGCCTGATGCTCTTGGCTTATTGTATTTCACCGGTAAGAAATATTTCAAATAGGCAATGAACATAGTTATGAGCATTGATGTTTTATAGTATGTAACATAGAAAAGATCACTTAGCTTGAAAACTCAGTAATCTACAAACCTATAAAAACAAAACGACATTTATTATGGCTACCAAGACTTACTCTCCCGTAGTACAGGAGCTAATTGACATGATTGCCAAGAATGGTTGGGAGGATAAATTCCAAAAAGCTCTTGACAACGTACATGCTCAGAACGTAATCGAGTACGAAAACATCAAGACACTCGACGATTATTTCGACTGGTGTGAATCCAACCTTCATTGGGTGCCTAAAGAAGACCCGGAAGGCGATATCGTATACCAGCATGTTACAATGTTCTATTTCCTTCTCGACCAGAGTCCTGTAAAGGAACTTCAGACTCCTATTTACCCAAGCAAGCTGAAAGATAATGTTATGCCTCCGTTGACTCCCCTCTCAGAGTGGATGCGTAAATTCGTCATTTCTTTGGGTCAGTGGATGGATACTCCGGAGTCAATCGATGAAGCGGCTGTGAAATCTTATTACGATTCTCCCCGCTATAATATGGATGACTATGATATGCCGATGGGAGGCTGGAAGACTTTCAACCAGTTCTTTGCACGTAGCGTCAAACCGGGCTATCGTCCAATTGCGGCCATCAACGATGACCATATCATCACTTCGCCTGCCGACTCTACTAACGATGGACAGTGGGAAGTAAGTGCCGACTCTAAGGTCAATGTCAAGGGTCTTGAATGGAGCATCGAGGAGCTTCTTGAGGGAAGTAAGTACAAGGATGATTTCAAGGGTGGTATTTGGATTCACCAGTTCCTTAACACCACTGACTATCACCGTCAGCACGCACCTGTGGGTGGTAAGATTCTTGAAGCACGAGAAATTCAGGGTGCCACATGGCTTGGTGTCCATGCCGAGCCAATTGAGGGTGACCCGCAGGGACGTCAGCACATCGTGCGCCGCAAGCTTGTGGCCGAAGATGAAGCTGGCTATCAGTTCATCCAGACAAGAGGTCTTATCGTAATTAAATCAAAGATAGGTAAGGTTGCTGTACTTCCTATGGGTATGGCGCAGGTTTCATCAATCATTGTAACCGCTGAGGAAGGCACTAAGCTCCGCAAGGGTGAGGAAATATCCTACTTCCAGTTTGGTGGCTCAGACATAGTGATGGTATTCCAGCGTGATTCTAATGTCAGCATTACAGCACAGCCGGGTGTCCACTATAAAGTCGGTACTAAGATTGCCGAAGCATATCCGGTTGGTGAATAACGGACTCAGGTATTGAATCTTTATCAATATTAAGTTACCCCCGGCAGGTGGTGTTGTTTAGGCAATATCATCTGCCTTTTTACTTTAAGTTCACTAAAGAGCCCGGAATGTTAATTTGCTGAATTTTCTGAATTTCATCCCCCTATAAAAAATCGTCCGCTGCTCCTTTCGACAAGGAGCAACAGGACTAAAGCCAAAAGGCGAATTGTGATTCGATAGTTACTGAAAAGAAAACTATTTCATTTTCAATAATGTAGAGATTATATCATACTTACACGACATTATCGTCGCCAGTCAAGAAGCCGTCTCCCGATGACTTTGCCAAACGTTGCGATAGCAGATTTGATATGAATTACAACTATTAAAAAGCTACCACACGATAATGTATCTTTTCTTTACAAAAGTATTAACTATTTTCGTATCCTCCAACTTTTTAACATACGCATTAATGATTTTTAATACTTAACTGTGAACAAAATCGAAAAAACCTCTAAACGACAAATAAAACGTCAATAAAAACATCAAAAACCATAACAAAAAACTAAATGCTAAAAACTTCCAATCTATTTCAATAATTTTTGTAACTTTGTAGGACAAATAAGTAGACTCATGAAGAATATCATACTTTTTGACCCGGTAAAGGTTAGGGCTAATCTTCTTCCTCTAACTTATACCCGGCCGGTGGCGCTGATTCGCCACGGTGTCACCACCATCTCCGAGAAATGGCAGCGCGCCATCCCCGGTGCATATTCATATAGCACCCAGGATTATCTATCAATGAAGTATCCAATGATTGAGGCTGCCGATGGTGATAACCTTTTCATTGCCGGTAATCTCCTTCCGGATGCCCGTCTCGTTGACGCTATCCTCTCGCTTGAGATCGGAGAGTCCTTGACTCACGAGGGCGAAGTGATCGCTCGCCGTGGTAATGGAGACCCTACCTCTTCAAAGGCTTACGAGGGCACACCCTTTGCCATTAACGAGGTGTATGACATCTTCATGAACAATGACGAGGCCATTCGCCGCGATTTCTTAATCCTTACTGCCGGTAAGAAATCGCAGCCCTTGAGCGGTTCATGCCGGCTCATCGGTGATCCGTCCCAACTCTTCATCGAGGAGGGCGCGACAGTAGAATGTGCCAACATTAATGTCACCAAAGGTCCGATCTATATCGGCCGTGACGCTGAAGTGATGGAAGGTGCTTGTCTACGCGGCCCTATCGCGATGTGTGAGCACTCAGTAGTCAATATGGGCGGCAAGATATATGGCGCAACTACCCTCGGCCCTTATTGCAAAGTGGGAGGTGAACTTAATAATGTGGTAATGACCGGATATTCCAATAAAGCCCACGACGGTTTCTTAGGCAACGCTGTGATAGGCGAATGGTGTAACCTCGGTGCCGGATGCACGGCTTCCAATCTCAAGAACACTTATGCCCCCATCAAGCTATGGAGCATCGCTGAAGGTCGTTTCGTCAAGACCGGTCTCCAGTTCTGCGGTCTCATCATGGGTGATCATTCCAAGGCCGGCATCAACACGATGTTCAACACTGCAACAGTGGTAGGCGTTGGGGTCAACTTCTATAGCGCCGGCTTCCCCCGCACTTTCCTCCAATCGTTCACCGAAGGCACTACTCTCGGCATGAAGCAAGTGAGAATGGAAAGTTTCTTCGACACTGCCTCCCGAATGATGGCACGCCGCCATGTCGAATTAACCCCCATTGACAAGGAAATTTACATCCACATTTTTGAGGACGTGAATGAGGGCAGGTGATTGCCGGATTTTCAGCATCTCATAAGCTAATTACTCAACTCAATAATAATATGCCAAACGTATCAGAACGCGGCACATTGATGCCTGCATCTCCAATCAGGCGACTTACGCCTCTTGCCAATGAAGCAAAGGCAAGGGGGGTAAAGGTTTACCACCTTAACATCGGTCAGCCCGACGTCCCTACACCTAAGGAGGGCCTTGACGCATTGAAGAAAATAGACCGTACAGTGCTCGAATACAGCCCCTCGGCCGGTCTCCTTTCCCTGCGCGAGAAACTGAAGGAATATTATCATCGCTTCAACATCGATGTGGATGTCGATGACATTATCGTGACCGCCGGCGGCTCCGAGGCCGTGCTTTTCGCTTTCATGGCTTGTCTTGACCCGGGTGATGAAATAATCGTTCCGGAACCTGCATATGCTAACTACATGGCATTTGCCATCTCTGCCGGTGCTAAAATTGTAACTGTGCCGTCAAATATTGACGAGGGGTTTGCTCTCCCGTCGGTTGAGAAGTTTGAGGAACTGATAACTCCGCGTACTAAAGGAATTCTCATCTGTAACCCCAACAATCCCACCGGTTATCTCTACACTATGAAGGAGATGCTCCAAATCAGAGATTTGGTGAAGAAATATGACCTTTTCCTCTTCTCCGATGAGGTGTACCGTGAGTTCTGCTACACCGGCGCACCTTATATTTCGGCATTCCATCTTCCCGGTGTTGAAGAACAGGTTGTGCTTGTTGACTCTGTATCAAAGCGTTATAATGAATGCGGTATTCGCATAGGGGCATTGATTACTAAGCATCCCCAGCTCAAGACCAACATAATGAAATTCTGTCAGGCCCGTTTAAGCCCGCCGTTGTTAGGGCAGATTGTGGCCGAGGCATCGATTGATACCTCGCCTGAATATATGCTTGCCACATATAATGAATATGTGGAACGTCGTAAGTTCCTTATCGACCAACTTAATAAGATTCCCGGTTGTTACACCCCTATCCCGATGGGGGCATTCTACACTGTAGTGAAACTCCCGGTTGACGATGCCGACAAGTTCTGCCAATGGTGTCTGAAAGAGTTTGACCTCAATGGTGAGACGATTTTCATGGCTCCGGCATCAGGATTCTATACCACACCCGGGATGGGGAAGGATGAGGTGCGCATGGCTTATATTCTCAACAAGTCAGAACTTGCCAAAGCTATAAAAGTGCTTGACGCAGCTCTCAAAGCCTATCCGGGACGCACCATCTAATCCACAGTTGTAGGGACGCAACATGGTGCGTCCTCCCAAGCAGCAAGTGCCGAAACCGCTTAAGATCCGTCAAAAAAAGCTGTAGCGATGAGATGTCGTGAAAACCAGTTCAAAAAATGATGAAAGAACATTTATGAATCGTAAAGATTATGAAATAATGGCTCCGGTGGGGTGTTATGAATCACTCCACGCTGCTATCGAGGCCGGTGCCGATGCCATATATTTCGGAGTGGAAGGGCTGAATATGCGCTCCCGCT
This sequence comes from Duncaniella sp., assembly GCA_023664955.1. GTDB lineage: Bacteria > Bacteroidota > Bacteroidia > Bacteroidales > Muribaculaceae > Duncaniella. Next base: position 114,058 of record JAMPEV010000002.1, on the reverse strand, counting down.
CCTCGGTCAACTTTACCCTTGACGACCTCCGCAACATCGCTTCGATTTGCGACCGGGCTGGCGTGAAAAGCTACCTTACCGTCAACACCATAATATATAATAATGAGATAGAGAAATGCCACGCTATTATTGACGCAGTCAAGGTGAGCGGTATTTCAGCGATTATCGCCAGCGACATTGCTGCTATCGCCTACGCTCGCAAGGCGGGTGTGGAAGTGCATATTTCCACTCAGTTAAATGTCACTAATACCGAGGCGGTGAGATTTTTTTCGCAATTTGCTGATGTGATGGTGCTTGCTCGCGAACTTAACCTCGACCAGGTTAAGGAGATTCACGAGGCTATCGAGCGCGAAAACATTTGCGGCCCGCATGGTGAGAAAATCCGTATTGAAATGTTCTGTCATGGCGCATTGTGCATGGCCGTTTCAGGAAAATGTTATCTCAGTCTCCAAGAGATGAACTCAAGTGCTAATCGCGGCGCATGTACCCAGATTTGCCGACGCGGCTACACCGTTACCGACCGTGAGACCGGTGACCAACTCGACATTGAGAATAAGTATATCATGTCTCCTAAAGATTTGAAAACCATTCACTTCCTTAATAAGATGATTGATGCCGGGGTGAGGGTTTTCAAAATCGAAGGTCGTGCCCGTGGTCCGGAGTATGTGAAGATTACCGTAAAAGCGTATTCTGAGGCTATTGAAGCAATATGCAACGGCGATTTTACTGACGATAAGATAGTTAAGTGGGATGAGGAGCTTACCAAAGTGTTCAATCGCGGGTTCTGGAACGGATATTACTTAGGTCAGCGTTTGGGTGAATGGTCGGCTAAGTATGGCTCATCAGCCACACGAGTTAAGAAGTATGTGGCAAAAGGTGTGCGCTTTTTCCCAAAACTCGGGGTGGGGGAGTTCCAAATGGAAAGCGGCGAGCTACATGCCGGTGACGAGGTTATCATAACCGGTACTGACACCGGGGCAATCATCATGAAAGCCGAAGAACTTCGACTTGAATACGACCCCGTACTGGTGGTTAAGAAGGGTGATAATTTCTCAATGAAAGTGCCTCGTAAAATTCGACCTTCCGACCGTCTTTATATATGGGAAGAGGTAAAGCTTCACAATTCTTAGAAAATCCAATCTTAAAAATCCAATCATTCACTGCTTTATAATTCTAATTGCATGAAAAAGGTAATTGTTTTCATCATAATGTTGCCCTGCATTGTGTTGGCAGTGCGAGCCGAAAGACTTAAACTATGGTATGACCGTCCGGCCGACTACTGGGTGGAGGCTTTGCCGTTAGGCAACGGACACCTCGGTGCGATGGTGTACGGCCGAATCACTCAGGACACTATACAAATCAATGAGGATACTTTCTGGTCAGGAAGCCCATATAACAACTATAATCCTAAAGCCAAAGGTAAGCTGAAGGAGATACAGGAGTGCATCAACAATGGCGAATATGTCGAGGCGCAGCGTCTTGCTATGGAAAACATCACTGCTGATAAAAGCATTACAGGCCACGGCATGATTTATGAATCCATAGGTAATCTTATACTCGATTTCCCTTCCGTCACAAATAATGTCACTGATTACCGCCGTGAACTCGACCTTGGCAGTGCCGTGGCAAGAGTTAGCTACACCGTTGACGGTGTGGATTATACACGTGAAATTTTCACTTCGCTGTCTGATGACCTCATCATCATGAAAATCTCGGCTTCTAAGCCCGGAAAAGTGACTTTTAATACGTCTTTCGTTGGCCCTTTGAAGAAATCTCGCACTCTTGCCGATACTAAAGTGGAAGAGAGATCAAACAATACCCTTGTCGTGCACTGTACTCATGCCAAGCCTGATGAGGAGAATATCCCTAATCTACTGAATGCTACCGCAATAATAAAGGTTATAGCTGATGGGGGGAAGGAGAAGGCTGATGCTGCTACAAATTCCATCTCGGTAACCGGCGCAAATTCTGCCACAATTTACATCTCTGCTGCAACTAACTTTGTAAACTATAAGGATATAAGCGGTAATGCTGAAGCTAAGTCAAAGGCGGCAATTGAGAAATTCAACAAAAGCTATGACAATGCGAAAGCTGACCATATTGCTAAGTATACTGAACAATTTGATCGAGTGAGTCTCGACCTCGGCTCAAATCCTGAGCAGGAGTCAAAACCCACCGATATCCGTATCAAGGAGTTTTCAACTTCTTTCGATCCTTCGTTGGCTTCAATGTATTTCCAGTTTGGGCGTTATCTGCTCATAAGCAGTTCTCAGCCGGGTACTCAGCCTGCCAATCTGCAAGGTATATGGAATCCGAATGCCGGGCAATATCCTGCATGGGACAGCAAATACACCACTAATATTAATGTGGAGATGAACTACTGGCCTGCTGAGATAACCAATCTCAGTGAGTGCCATGACCCATTCATCCAATTGGTTAAGGACGTAAGCGTCACCGGACAAGAATCGGCTAAGAATATGTATGACGCTCGCGGTTGGACGCTTCACCATAACACTGACATCTGGCGTTCCACCGGTGCCGTTGACTATGCATCATGCAGTCCGTGGCCCACTTGTAACGCCTGGTTCTGCTCTCACCTTTGGGAACGCTATCTTTACACCGGCGACAAGAAATATCTTGCTGAGATTTATCCCGTCCTGAAGTCCGCATCAGAATTCTTTCAGGATTTCCTCATTACCGACCCAAAAACCGGCTATAAGGTGGTATCTCCATCGAACTCTCCCGAAAATCACCCCGGACTCGGCTCTTACGTGAATGAGCAGGGTAAGAAGATGAGCGCGGCTGTGTTCAGCGGTATTACTATGGATAACCAGATGGTCTACGACCTTCTCAACAACACCGCAATGGCGGCACGCACTCTTGGCGTGGACGACGAATTTGCCTCCGACCTCGATGCTCTAAAAGCTCAACTTCCTCCGATGCACATCGGTAAGTATGGTCAATTACAGGAGTGGCTTGAGGATTGGGACCGTGAGACAAGTGGACACCGCCACGTTTCACATCTTTGGGGGCTCTATCCCGGCAATCTCATCTCTCCCTACACTAATCCGGAACTCTTCCAAGCTGCTAAGAAATCACTCATCGGCCGTGGCGATGCAAGTAGAGGATGGTCAATGGGTTGGAAGGTGTGTCTTTGGGCTCGGCTCCTTGACGGCAACCATGCTTACACGCTTATTACTAACCAGTTGAAACTAAAAGATCCCAATATCACCATCAAGGATGAAAATGGTGGAACATACGCCAATATGTTCGATGCTCATCCGCCTTTCCAAATCGACGGTAACTTCGGTTGCACTGCCGGTATTGCCGAAATGCTCATGCAGAGTCACGACGGCGCCATCCATCTTCTCCCCGCTCTACCCGATGTGTGGAAACAGGGTGAAGTAAAAGGTCTTAAGGCTCGCGGAGGTTTTGAGATTGTGGATATGAAATGGAATGACGGTGTTCTCGAGTCTGTCACCATCAGGTCAAACCTTGGCGGTAACCTCCGTCTCCGCACCACAACTCCGCTAAAAGGAATCGATGGAACTGTCATTGCGAGGGCTAACGGTGCCAATTCCAATCCGTTTAACTATATATACGATACTCCCGCACCCGTCATCACGGATGCGTCAAAGATCCCTGCATTGAATCTTCCTGAGGTCATCGAATATGATGTCCCCACCGCAGTCGGAGCTACTTATACATTTATTAAATAGTAATTTACCACACCTCAATGTAATTTCATTTGAATCATGAAAAAATTCATATCCTCTCTGATGGCTACCGTCTTGGGCCTCTCAATGACAAGCGTTACGGCCCAGACTCCTGAAAACCTATGGCCTAATGGCGCTCCCAACGATAATGGTCACGACAATGAAGCTACGATCACTGTCTATCATCCCGAAGAATCCAACAACACCGGCATGGCTGTGGTAGTGTGTCCCGGAGGCGGTTACACTCATCTCGCTATGGATCATGAAGGTAAGCAGGTGGCACAGTGGCTTGCGGATAATGGTATCACGGGGGTGGTGCTTAAATACCGTCTTCCCCACGGCAATTACACTATCCCGGCCGACGATGCCCGCGAGGCAATACGCACCGTGCGCCGCAATGCAGCAAAATGGGGTGTAAATCCCGAAAAAGTGGGTATCGCCGGTTCTTCAGCAGGTGGTCACCTTGCATCTACTGTCAGCACACATATCACTGATGTTGAATCACGCCCTGATTTCAGTGTGCTTTTCTATCCGGTAATCACCTCTCAGCCCGGCATTACACATCAAGGTTCGATTGACAACCTTTTAGGTGACTTGAAGACTGACCCCAAGATGCTTGCTGAGTATGCCAACGAGTTGAGAGTAGACACAAATACCCCTCCTGCCATACTCTTTCTGAGTGACGATGACCGTGCCGTGAAACCGGAAAACTCCATACGCTACTACCGGGCATTGAAAGCCAACGGAGTTCCTGCCTCGATGCATATCTTCCCGGTGGGAGGTCACGGATGGGGATTCCGTCCTACTTTCAAGTATCACGAGCCGGTGAAAACTCTCCTCATCGAGTGGCTTACCGCCCAAAACCAGTCAAAGGAACCCGCAAATAAATAACTTATATATCACTGACAATACCAAATGGAAATAGAAGACATCTTCTCAACCCCACAAGACAATTCGCAGGACACAAACGATACTATGGAGCCCGTGGACGCCAATTACAACGAGGATGATATTAAGACCCTCGACTGGAAAGAGCATATACGGCGACGCCCCGGTATGTATATCGGCAAACTTGGCGACGGCTCCAACTTCGACGATGGCATATATGTACTCATCAAGGAAGTGCTTGACAATGCAATTGACGAGTACATGATGGGCTTCGGCAAGCAAATTATTGTGGATGTGGAGGGCGGCACTGTTACCGTCCGCGACTTCGGTCGTGGCATACCTCTTGGTAAGGTTGTGGATGCGTCTTCTAAGATGAACACCGGTGGTAAGTATGACTCTAAGGCGTTCAAAAAGTCCGTTGGCCTTAATGGTGTCGGTATAAAGGCGGTAAATGCATTGTCTACGGAATTTTTTATCCAAAGCGTTCGCGATGGACAGTGCAAGAGTGTGCTTTACCATTGCGGCGAGATTGTCGAGGAGAGTCCTATTGAACCTTCCGAGGAACCTAACGGGACTTTGGTACGTTTCACTCCCGACTCCACCATTTTCCGCGACTATCACTTCAAGGATGAGTTTATAATCCCCCTTATAAAGAATTACACCTACCTCAACACCGGCTTAGCCATAATTTTCAACGGCAAACGATACATCTCACGCAACGGATTGCTCGACTTGCTGCGTGACAGTATCACGGCTGAGCCTCTCTATCCACCTATCCACCTTAAAGGCGAAGATATTGAGCTTGCCCTTACACATGCTAACCAGTATGGTGAGGAATATTACACTTTCGTCAATGGTCAGCACACCACTCAGGGTGGTACTCATCTCACAGCGTTCAAGGAATCGGTGTCACGCACAATAAAGGATTACTTCGACCGCAATTTTGAGTATTCCGACATACGTAATGGCATGATTGCCGCCGTGTCAATCAAGGTGGAAGAGCCGGTGTTTGAATCGCAGACCAAAACCAAGCTTGGTAGTCGTGATATGGGTCCCGATGGTCCTACGGTGGCGAAGTTTGTCGGTGATTTTGTGAAGAAGGAACTTGACAATTACCTTCACCGCAACCTCGACATCGCTGGCGTGATTCTTAAAAAAGTTCAGGAGAGCGAGCGCGATCGCAAAGCTATGGCCGGAGTTACCAAACTTGCACGTGAGAAAGCCAAGAAGGTCAATCTGCACAACAAAAAGCTCCTTGATTGCCGCTACCATCTCAACGATGTGAAGGGTGACGAGGAAAAGAAACTCGCTTCTTCAATTTTCATCACGGAGGGTGACTCAGCAGCAGGTTCTATCACAAAAATTCGCAACGTGGAGACTCAAGCGGTGTTCTCACTTCGTGGTAAACCGAAAAACTCTTACGGTGTACCGGCAAAAATCCTTTATGAGAATGATGAGTTTAATCTCCTTCAGGCCGCACTAAACATCGAGGAGGGTATTGACGGGTTGCGATATAACAATGTCATAATCGCAACCGATGCCGATGTCGATGGTATGCACATCCGTCTGCTCCTGCTCACTTTCTTTCTCCAGTTTTTCCCCGACATGATTAAGAAGGGACATCTTTACGTATTGCAGACTCCTCTCTTCCGTGTTCGCAACCGCAAACTAACCAAGCGTGGCGGTGGTGGCAAGAAGTCGGAGGCCGGGAACGACGAGACATACTACTGTTACACTGACGAGGAACGTATAAATGCGATTGCCAAGCTCGGCGATAATGCGGAAATAACTCGATTCAAAGGTCTTGGCGAAATTTCTCCCGACGAGTTCCGCGGTTTTATCGGACCTGATATGCGTGTGGATCGTGTGTCGCTCCGTAAGGAGGATACTGTGGCAGAACTACTTGAATTTTACATGGGTAAAAACACCATGGAACGTCAAAACTTCATCATTGAAAACCTTGTTGTAGAAGATGACTCCCAAATCAGCTGACCGAACAGCCCTGTTTGCAGGGTCTTTTGACCCTTTCACCATAGGGCATAATTCCATTGTGGAACGCGCACTCCCGCTTTTTGACCGTATAGTCATAGCCGTGGGAATCAACGCCGGGAAAGCATCGGCTATCCCCGTTGAGGAAAAAATAGCTCGAATCAAGACTCTTTACGATGAAAATCCGAAGATAAAAGTTATATCATATCAAGGACTTACTATTGATGTGTGTCGACAAGAGGGTGCGCGGTGGCTGCTACGCGGTGTGCGTTCGGTGGTCGATTTCGAGTATGAGCGTAACCTTGCTGACATAAATCGTAAGATTTCCGGGATAGATACCGTGATACTTTTTACTATTCCCGAATACGCTTGCGTGTCATCCTCAGTGGTACGCGAGTTGGAGCATTACGGTTATGACACCACCCCTTTTCTACCATAATTTCATCTTCTCTCTACAAAACAGGACACAAATCACTCACAATGAAAAGATTGATAATAGCATTCGCACTTTTTCTTCTCGTTGCCCCAACTATTTCAGCCCAGTTCACTCCTGAACGGAAGCTCCAACTCGCACATAGAATCATCGAGGGTTATTATGTGGACGAGGTTGACTCTGCTAAGGTAGTCCAGGAGGCAATTGTCGGAATGTTGAAAACTCTTGACCCCCATTCCACTTATTCCACTCCGGAGGAAACGAAGGAACTCACTGAACCTCTCAACGGCAATTTCTCAGGAATTGGAATACGTTTCCAGATGGTCAATGACACATTATATATAATAGAATCAATCGCCGATGGTCCATCTGAGCGACTTGGTATACAGGCCGGTGACCGCATTATATCTTGCAACGACACCATTATCTCAGGCGTCGGGATGGAGAATAATGACATTATGAAGATTCTCCGCGGACCGAAGGGTACTATCGCCAATCTGAAAGTGAAGCGCAATAATGTGCCTGAACTGCTGACTTTCAGGGTGGTGCGTGACGATATACCTATCTATAGCGTTGATGGCTCCTTTATGGCTAACGATTCCGTGGGCTATATCAGTATCACTCGTTTCGCGGAGAGTACGACCGATGAGGTTAATGAGGCGATGAAAAATCTTCGAAAGCAGGGGATGAAACATCTGATAATCAACCTTACAGACAATGGCGGAGGGTATCTTAAGCAAGCTATTGAGGTGGCCAATCTTTTCTTGAGGAAGGGTGACACTATCGTCTACACTGACTCTCCAAAGAATGGTAAAAGCGTATATGAGGCTAATGAAAACGGCTCTTTCAAAGGACGTGTGGTGGTTATGGTCAACCAATTCTCTGCCTCTGCGAGTGAAATCCTTTCCGGTGCGCTCCAGGATCATGACCGTGGGGTGATTGTGGGCCGGCGAACTTTTGGGAAGGGTTTGGTACAGCGTCCGTTCCCATTCCCCGATGGTTCGATGATTCGACTTACTGTGTCACGTTACCACACTCCTTCTGGTCGTTGCATTCAAAAACCTTACGCTGACGGCGAGGATGAAAACTATGATCGTGAGATTATAAATCGCTATAAATCGGGGGAATTTAGCAGTGCCGACAGTATTCATTTTGTTGACTCGCTGCTTTACCACACCTTGCGCCTAGGCCGCCCGGTGTATGGCGGCGGTGGTATTATGCCTGACCGATTTGTGGCAATTGACACCACTTACTATTCACCATACTATCGTGACCTCGTGGCTCGGGGTGCGGTAAATAATTACAGCGTTAACTATGTGGATAAGAATCGCAAGGAACTGATGGAAAGCTATCCTTATTCTGATGATTTTATTTCAAATTTCATTGTAACACCAGCCATCATGCAAGGCCTTATTGACGAGGGTGAAAAGGAGGGTGTGAAGTATAACGAGGAGGAATTCATCCGATCAAAATCCTACCTCGAAGCCATCCTGAAAGGCCTTATAGGACGTGACCTCTACGAGCAGTCAGTCTACTATCGCGTAGTCAACTCCCTCGACCCCATTTACATTACTGCACTTGAAATCATAACCAGTCCACAGGAATACAACACAATCCTCAGTTCCCAAATGTAGGGGAGTGCATCCGCTGCGCCCTTTCCCTTTTGGGGTCTTGGAATCACGGTGGTGTCCCTCACTCTGCATCAATGAATTGTTAAAAAGCTCTATAGATTGCTCTCAGCTATCTGTAGAGTTTTTTTTAACGAAATTTTGATGTATTTTAATAATTTGTCAAAACGTCTGTTAATCTTATTTAACGTTTTCGTAAACAAAATTTAACAAAATTGGGGGGGGGTAATTTGCAATTATATAAAATTTATTTACTTCCTTTGCAGTGTTAATACATAGCAAATTGATTGAGAAAAGCTATAAACCGCAACATAAAGCTACGAAAAAGACGAAAAATATAACTTATATATCGAAGCAAGATTGATTTAGGTACAATTTCAAGGTGGAAACGCTCCATCATAAATTTATACTTATTTTAGTTAAGGAAGATTATAGCGTTTTAGTATATGTTTAATTTTAATTAGTATGAGAAAGCTATTTTTGTTGCTATTGACTATCTTAACTGTTTCTCTGGGCGCAGCCGCCCAGACGAGAACCGTTAATGGTATTGTCATTTCAGGCGACGACAACGAACCAATCGTGGGTGCCTCGGTAATGGTAGTAGGCACCCAGCTCGGAGCAAGCACCGACGTCGACGGTAAATTTGTGATTAACAATGTGCCAAGCGATGCTAAGTTCCTCCGTGTAAGCTATGTGGGCATGACATCCCAGGATGTGCCCATCACCAAAGGCGAAATTCGTATCGTCCTCGGTCTTAATACCGAGCTACTTGACGAAGTAATTGTAACTGCCCTTGGTATCTCTCGTTCTGAGAAGTCACTCGGTTACTCTGCCACTCAGGTGGGAGCTGTGGAAATCGAGCGGGCTCAGTCAACCAACGTCATGCAGGCCCTCCAGGGTAAGGTGGCAGGTCTTCAGATTCAGACTACATCAAGTGACCCCGGTACTGCCAACAACGTGTCAATCCGCGGTCTCGGTTCTATCAACGGAAGTAACCAGCCTCTTTATGTGGTTGACGGTGTGCCCTTGCAGACAGGTTCTTTCAGCGGTCAGGGTCACGCAGTATCGACCGGCGGTGTCTCAAACATCTCTCCCGACGATATCGCCTCTCTCACCGTGCTCAAAGGTGCTGCGGCAACCTCTCTTTACGGTAGCCGTGCCAGCAACGGTGTGATTATCATCACTACCAAGAGCGGAGGCGCTGGAAATGGCAAGAATTATGAGATTACTTATAGCGGTAACGTTGAAGCCTCACGCATAGCCCTTCTCCCCGACATGCAGAATAAGTGGGGTCAGGGCTGGAACGGTAATCAGACATATATCGAAAACGGATCTTGGGGCCCTGCCCTCGACGGCAGCCGCCAGGTTTATGGCCCGATTTGGAACCACCAGCAGCTTATCCACACCTACGATGCAAAGAAGAACAATGTACGCGACTTCTTCGACACTGGTTGGTCACAGAAGCATAACATCGCCCTCAGCGGTGTTAGCCGTGACAAGGAGATGACCTACTATGTGTCATACAGCTACACTGACAATGATGGAATGATTCCTACCGACCAGGATTCTTATCGTCGTAACACTCTCGCTTTCCGCGGAAGCTATCAGCCCGAAAAATGGATTAAGGTGTCGACCTCTATGAACCTTGCTACTTATAAGACCAAGACTGTAGGATCCTACCAAGGTACTTCTGTGATTGACGGTGTTTACGAAATGCCTCGCGACATCTCGATTGTTGACATGAAGAATCTCAACAGCCCGTTCAACACCCCGGAAGCTTATTATACCCCTTACGGTATCACCAACCCTTATTGGGCTCTCGAAAACAATAAATATGAGACTAACGGTAAGCAGATTTACGGCAAACTCCAACTCGACCTTATGCCGGTAAAGGGTCTGACTCTCACATATCGCTTCGGTGTCGATTACACGGACTATGACAACAAGATGGGGTTCCCCCAGATTGCTCTTGACGACGCTCTCATCGATAATGACTATGGTTACGCACCAAGCAACATGAACCAGGCCGGTTGGGTATACGGCTACTATCGTCGCGCCCATGAGCTCAACCATGACTTCCTTGCCGTTTACAACTCTAAGTTCCTTGACAATCGTCTTGACGTGAATGTGACAGCAGGTGTCAACATCAACGAACGAGCCAATACTCATATGGTCGGTCAATCAGATGACCTCGCCATTAATACCGGTTACTGGCAGCTTGGAAATGGTGCTACTTGGACATCTCTTGAAGAAGGACAGATGAAGCGCCGCATGGTGGGTCTCTTCGGTTACGCTTCAATCGGCTGGGATGATTTCGTTTTCATGGATATCACCGGCCGTAACGACTGGTCATCAACTCTTCCCATGGCTAAGAACTCATTCTTCTACCCCGGTGTGACTCTCAGCGGTATCTTCACCCGCTTCATCGAGGATAAGAGCATTCTCTCATTCGGTAAGGTTCGTTTGGCTTACGGTAAGACCGGTAACGACGCAAGTCCTTACTACACAGCTATAAACTATACTCAGGCTTATACTAATGGCTATTATGGTAATGACATCATCAAGTTCCCGTTCAATAGCACAAATGCGTTCATGGCATCAGCAACATCTGGCAGCCAGTCACTCCGTCCGGAAATGACATCAGAATTTGAAGTTGGTACTAACTTGAACTTCTTTAATGGTCGCATTGAACTTGATGCTACTTACTACAACCGTGTAACTTCTGACCAGATTTTCACCCTCCCCGTTGACCCTTCTACCGGTTACAGCTATCAGGTGACCAATTTCGGTAAGGTTCGCAACCGCGGCGTGGAATTGTTGCTCAACCTCACCCCGATAGATACTCCCAACTTCCAGTGGACTATCGGTTTAAACTGGACAAAGAATGTAAACAAAGTGCTTTCAATGCCAGAATCACTTGAAGGCGGTAAGGTGACAATCTATAGTTTCTCTGCAGGTAATGATGCAGTCTATATGTATGCCGAAGAAGGTAAGCCTCTTGGTTCATACTACACCTACCTTCCACAGTATGTTACTGACGAGACAAGCCCCTACTACGGCAGCCCGATTGTTGACGTTCATGGCCAACCTGTCCTCTCTTCCGATACTCAGGACACCGGCTACAACATGAACCACAAGTGGACAGGTGGTATCACCACTGCCTTCACCGCCTACGGAGTAACACTCAGCGCTGCCCTCGATATCCGTAAGGGTGGCAAGATGTTCTCCCGCACCAAGAACCTCATGCAGTTCACCGGTAACGGCGTAGTGACTGAATACAACGAACGTCGCCCATTCATCATCCCGAATTCAGTGGTCGATAACGGTGACGGAACATACTCAGAGAATACAACTCCGATTTATATTGCAGACAGCAGCTTCCAGACCTACTTTAACAACTATGGTTGGGGCAACGGCGGCGAGGCATATCTCCTTGACCGTTCTTACGCAAAGCTCCGCAACATCTCTCTCTCCTGGAGCATTCCTAAGAAATGGATTAAAGTACTCGACCTCCAGGAAGTGATGTTGACAGCTTACTGCAACAACGCTTTCATCTGGACTGCAAAGGACAACCGCTATGTTGACCCCGAATCAACAACAGTTACAAGCAGCGGAGACCTTGCATATGGCTTCGGAGAACTTTACACTAACCCATCGAGCCGCACATTCGGTCTTAATCTTAAAGTTAACTTCTAACAGGTAAAGAAAGCAATGAAAAAGACAATAATATCAGGCGTCATAGCCCTATTGTTTGCAATGTCTTCGTGCGACAGCTACCTTGACATCAACCAAAATCCGCAGTCGCCCGCCATTGAAAATTTGACTGCAAGCATGATATTCCCGGCGGCAGAAATGGCTTTCGCCAACAGCTACGGTGACTATTACCGTATCACCGGCGGATACTTCGCCCAGCACTATGCTCAGATTTTCGGTACTTCCAATTATCTTGACTATAGCAAGTTCATGCAAAGTGCTGTCCGTTCAAGCTCTACGTACACCAATTTGACAGTCCGTTGTATTCAGAATATGGAGACTGTACGCTCAATGTCTACTCAGAAGGAAGATTGGGGCTCATATCTCGCAGCCACTATAATTCGTGTGGCTGCTTACCAGTCGTTTATCGATTGTTATGGAGAAATCCCTTACAGTGAGGCTCTTGACCTCTCAAATCTCACTCCGAAGTATGACGATGGCAAGGATGTGTATGTAGCTCTCGTGGCCGAACTCGATGATGCTATCTCAAAGACCAACGGAATGGAGTCTGTTTGCACCAACTTCCTGCTTCCCGGCTCACTTTCCTCTGAATGGGTGAAAGTTGCCAACGCTCTAAAGCTTCGTTTGCTCATGCGTATGAGCGATAAGGTGAATGTGCAGTCACAGCTTGCTTCACTTGTTGCCGAGAATAATTTCCCTGCCGCCGATGTATGCTGGCAAGGTTGCTGGCAGAATTCAAGTGGCCAGGCCAACCCGTACTATCAGGAAGAGTTTGCCACTTACTTCGGTAGCACACAGCAGAACGTGGTGCTCAACCTCGCACTTCTCGCCACTATGAACGCCGGTGATGACGCACGCCTTCAGGCATTCTTTGACCCCAATATCGCAAAGAAGGAATATACAGGCGCTGTTTCCGGTACCAACTTCTCTACAACTGCTGACTACAAGGCTAACTATTGGTGCCGTCCGGCTATGGCTTACGATGACCCGGTATACTTTATCTCTCGCTTCGAAGTGGAATTCTTCCTCGCTGAGTATGAAGCTCGTTATGGAACTGCGGCAGCCGCTCAGCAGCACTATGAGGCAGCTATCCAAGCATCATTCGCCTCGGCCGGTGTGACTGGAATTGAAACAGTTCTCAAAGCTTATCCTTACGACCAGTCAAATTACAAACAGTGCATCGGCATTCAGAAGTGGGTAGCCCTCAGCGGTACCAACAACTTCGAAGCATGGTGTGAAATGCGTCGCCTCGACTATCCGACTTTCGGTTCAGTCACCGGCGAACAGATTTACAACGAAGGAACTGACGCATACAATCCCTCACTTCTCGTCCCCGGCACACTCTACACCCCGATTCATTACAATTCTGACCTCGGGACTAACAAAGTGCTACAGCGTTGGCCTTATCCCGAAAGTTCTGCCAACCGTAACCAAAACACACCCACTTACAAGGGTGACGCTACCCCGGTGTTCTGGGCTGAATGATTTAACCGATAAAACAGTAAACAGAAATGAAAAAATATATCTCCATATTAACTGTTTCTCTCGCAATGGTGGCACTCACCTCATGCGACAAGGACACCGAGGGATTGACCGACATAACTTACTATCCCGTGCTTGAAATGGAAGGTCCGGTTTACGACCAGGCTACAGCCGGACAGGCATTCACCGACCCCGGATGCACTGCTTCGCTCAACGGCGAGGATGTAACTGACCAAATCCAGGTTAAGACATCAATGAACATGGCATCGCCAACCCCGGGATATTATTCCATCGTCTACAGTGTGACCAATGCTGACGGTTTCAGTGCCACAGCTACTCGCTATGTGCTTGTATCTGACCCCGACGACCCTTTTTCAGGTTATTATACAGTCAACACCGACAGCTATCGTGACTACAACGGGTTCGTATACTTCGGAGGCTACTCTCTTCGTGTGGTAGGTGACGGTACCGGTAAATACGCTATCTCCGACCTACTCGGTGGCTGGTATGAATACCGTGCCGGATACGGGTCAGCTTATGCGCTCACAGGCAATGTGTCAATCGATGCTGAAGGCAATATCTCGCTCATCAATAGTTATCTCAGCGGGTGGGGTGATTCTGCAAACAGCCTTTCTGACGGCAAAGCCGATGGCGCAGCTGGAACAATCACTTGGATTGTAAGTTATACCGACTATCCTTTCCTCTTCAAAGTCAACGCAACAAAGAATCAGTAACGCTTAAACTCATCGAATTATGTTAAAGACTCTGAAATATATAATTGTAGCAATCTTCGCATTAGCAGTAAGTTCATGCGATAAGGAGGATATAGGCGGCACTGCTACCCAGGATCTCGCCGGCGAATGGATGGTGAAAGCTGACCTCGCTGATGCTAATGGAAATGTAATCGCTGAGGATCCTTACGGAATGGGTTATTTCCAAGTGATTACCTATAACACTGCAGCCAATATTCCCACTGAAATGTGGATCAGCGATACCGGTAATTTCTGGAAGTTCACAGCTAAGGTCCCATGTGATGCTGCAGCCCAGACTTTTGGAAGCACCAATGCTCTCCAGAACCAGGATTATGACTGCACTCTCACTATCACTAACGGTAAGGTGACCTACGGTGGCACTCTAAGCCCCAGTGGAGCTATTGCCGATGCTATTGAATTCACCATCAGCTTTAGCGATGATGAGCCCGGTGTATATTACCGCATATCAGGCTATCGTCGCACCGGTCTCCAAGGTGGTGCTGAATAAGCTTAGTTTATTCGAGTAGACATAGCAATCATACTTTGAAAGAAGAACCCCGCCCTGACTTGGTGTCCCGGCGGGGTTCATTAATGAGGTTGTCAATAGGAGGGTATAAGATATATAAGTCTTATAAATCCTATAGCTGTTTTATTCTTCTCCTATCAGCACTTTGATTGCGGCTGCGTAGTCAGGTTCGTTGGTTATCTCCTCTACGAGGTCACGGAATATCACTCGGCGATTTTCGTCAAGGATAATCACGGCGCGTGTCAACAATCCTGCAAGAGGTCCGTCAACGAGCTGCACGCCATACTTTTGTCCGAAAAGTGGTGAACGGAATGCTGAGCCGAAAAGCACATTCTTGATTCCTTCGACGGTGCAGAAACGGCCCATGGCAAAGGGGAGGTCCATTGACACGCAGATGACAGCAACATCTTTCAATGCTGCCGCTTCTTCGTTGAATTTACGCACACTGCGTGCGCACACCTCTGTGTCAAGACTTGGAAAGATGTTGAGAACTACTCGCTTTCCTGAGAAATCGCTGCAAAGTACCTGTGAGAGATCGGGTCCGGCAAGGTGGAAGCACGGTGCTGTCTCGCCAATAGTGGGTAGCATACCGCTGGTGTGGCAAGCTTGTCCTTTAAAAAATACGGTTTCCATTATGTTTCTTTAGTTTTTAGTAACCTTCAAAAAATAACTTGGTAAAGTTTACTTATCTTTCCGGTTATTTTTTTACAATTATTTATTTAGTTAGTTATTATATCGATAGAACTTAGTTTATGAGAGCCATCGATTGTAAAACAACGTCCTTCACCTCGTTGTTGAATCCGAGGTTGACATTTTTCACTATTCCGTCGCTGCCCACCATAATTATCACCGGGAGTGAAGATGCTCCACAGTCGCGGGCAAGACCTTTGCCGTTAATGAGCGAATGCTCGCCGGGACGGATAGAGGGTAGAATCTCCTCAATGGCATCGACATTTGTAGAGTTGAACACCCAAATCACGTCGGCATTGTATGGCAATTGGTCCACAGCGCATCTTACAGCCGCAATCAACTCTTTATTAAAAGAGGTAGAGGGATCGAGCAACGCTATTATTGTCGGGGTTGCAAATTTATCGCCACGATGGTAGGTATATCGCTCACCGGTGGTAGTGGGCAAAGAGAACGTTGGTAACGGGGTAGAAGGAAGATTCTCAATACGGAAGTTGCTTTCGCGATATTTCTCAAAAACCTCGGGGTACATATCGATAAGTCGCTCTTCGCTTAGTGAATTCATCCCCATGCCGGTAGGTGCGGTGTAGTCCACAAGTACTGACTGCTCGGTTATCGACCCTGGATTGCTTTCTGTGTCAATACGAAGCGGTATCATCATGTCAGCATCGAATGTGAATTCCTTCTCCATCACTGTGACGTCATTCACATCCATCACCGAACGCACCATCACGGCTTTGCGTCCATTAAACTTCGCATCGGTATTCACAGTGAGAGTATAGCGCGGGTCGGCCATCATCCTGTCAAGTTCGAGAGCGATATACTGGGGGAGTAAATCGGCAAATTGTACCGAACCCTGCACGCCAAGAGTGCCTTTGGACGGTAGAAAGGGTATGGAATCCCAAGTCACGTGATATTCCTGTAGCCGATTGTCACGGTAGCGGTAATGGTTCCCGTCAAAATATGCCGAAAAGCCGGTTACTTCACCGCTTGGGGCTTGCAAAGTCCAGTTTATCAGATATTCGCATGGAGCATAGCAGTCGTCATTATTAGTTTTCGACTGCAGATTTATGTCATATACAACGTCAGTGTCATTCTGCGGAAGTGTGACGCTGAACTTAGCGTCGGCATTATAAACTTGGAGGTTTTTTAACGACGCAGAAATGTCAGCCACGGTCCCTTGGGCTTCAACACCCAAGGGACATATAGCTGCTAACACCATTAACAATTCTAATTTCCCTTTCATAAACATTAATTGACGTATGATATTACAACGCCCAAACACTTAAAAGTGTTCAGGCGTCTACATTATTTAAAAATTTATCTCAAAGTCTTGGCGGGGGAGATCATGGCGCGTGACGGCGATGAACATGGAGCGGTCGGAGTTGATAAAAGTCATTCCGGAAGTCATTTGCTTCTTGATTTTCAGTGATTCAGCTGTGGGATGAAGTATTACTATTACACCTTCGTTTTTAACCACTTTATAAATTTGTTCATTATGGGATTCAGTCTCCGAACCGATATAGCATTGGAAATTTGATGGCTTCTCCGTAAGGTGAATGCGGCTATCAGCTAAGACAATTGTTTTCCTCAGCTCTTTTGGTGATTCTTCGGGAAGGGTAGCCTGAGCTGGGGAGAAGTGGCATATGATTCTGAATAGTGTGAGCAGGTTTCGGTGACTCACCTTTGTCGGGTTCAGCCGGAGTATTTCCGAATATGCATAGTAAGGCAACTTCTCACGAAGCACTCGCAGAATGAAGTAAAAAGCAAAAGGGGAATGAATGCCAAACCCCTTGCTCCGCCACCACCGTTTAATCGGTTTGAACAATTCCATTTTTATGCCCCTCTTTGTCAAGATTAACGAAACGAATCACAGCTGCGACAGTCGCTCCGAGAGCAAGAATGTAGATTAGAATGATTGCAACTGTTGCTGCAGTGTCGGTGGTGCGTAATGACTGAGGGTCAAACACCATCTCGATGGTATGATTGCCGGCAGGAACATTGATTGCCCTCAACACATAGTTGACACGTCCGATTGGCACCTCTGAGCCATCTATCGTGGCTTGCCATCCCCAGGGGAAGAATACCTCCGAGAAGACAGCCACACCGCCTCTAGCAGTTTTAGCATTGTAAGTCAGGCGGTTGGGAGCATAGGTGGTCTCGTAAATAGTGTCACCTGGAGTGACAGTTCTCGACTCGCCAAGTACGTCACGAAATTTCATATCAGCCACCGCCACTGAGTCAGGTCGGATCTGGCTCAATGCTGCCATTTCTGAGTCGGGAGAGTCTACATATTTAACCTCGTTAACGAACCAGGCATTGCCCATAGCCTCCGGATTGACAAGCGGTTGGCCATCAATGCTCACCACATACTTGGCATTAAGCATATTAAGAACATTCCAGTCAGCATCAGTCTCACTGCCTCTTTGGAAGTTACACAAATGACGATCGATGAGGTCCTGATAACGAGTGAGCTTTGCGGCATGGTAACCACCTATCATCTTATGGTAATACGATGGGTCGGCACTGCCGAAACGAGGAATGTCCATGACACGATAATTCATAGCTGTGTCTTGAAGTATAAGCTCGTCAGCCTGTGTTTTTGCTATCGGCGTGCCGATGGTAAGCTGCTTTGCCACGAAACTATCGTGGTTGAGGTAACGTTTATTGACGTTGTAAAGGTCTGCAAGGACGAGAACGCCGATGGCTGCCACTGCTAAAGCCATTGACACTTTCTTTCGCATATAAAGCATCATAAAGAGAAGCCCGAACACAAGTATCACAAAGCTACGGAGAGCATCGGCGGTCACAAGTCCCTCACGCAGTGACTCCACCGCCGAGTATATAGCGGGATTTTGCAGGCTGAACTGACGTGCCGTCGAGGCATCATATCCCTGTTGCATCAACGACGAGGTGATGTACTGGTCAATCATGCGATCATTGTCGGTAATAGCGCTTCCGAAAATTCCGGGGGCGACAAAAGCCAACAAGCAGATGGCAATGCTCACACCGAAACACCATGACACCGGTTTTTTGAATTTTTCATATGCGTCAGTGGTGGTTATCAGTTTCTGAAGTGCCATTGCTGCGAGGAGTGGCATGGTGAATTCGGCGATTACGAGGATACTCTCCACAGTGCGGAACTTGGCATACATAGGCACAACCGAAAGCATTATATCGGTAAACATCATAGCATGACGTCCCCATGCCAAAAGTATTGAGAACACAGTTAGAATGAGAAGAATCCACTTTACAGGACCTCTGACTACCACGCATCCGAGCAGGAAGAACGCAAATATCAAGGCACCCACATATACCGGTCCGTTTGTGCCCTCCGGGTCGCCGAAGTATTGGCTCATATACCCGAGGTACTGTGCTTGCATCCCATCGATTTCTCCTTTTTGAGCCATTTCTTTTGCACTATCGAGGTCTCCCAGATTCATCATCACGAAGCTACCTTTCTGAGGCTTTGCCGAAGCTCCACCCTTGATATTGGGTATTAGGAGTGAAAATGTCTCTGAGGGTTGGTAACTGTACTGTGTAATATAATCCTTGTCAAGCCCGGCGGTTGATTGTCCGGCATCGCTCACAGGTTGGGTTAACTCACTGTGCCTACCGCGCATGGTCTCTTTGGAGTATTCATATGTGTTATAAAGGCTTGGTAAGTTCGCCACTACTGCAAGAATAGCGGCTATGGCAAGTGTCCCGGTAGCAATTCCCCACTGCTTCATGCGATTTTCGCGTAAGGCAAGGATGAGATAAGCTATGACCACACCGATAATCACGAAAAGGAAGTAGTAAGTCATCTGCACATGGTTGGAGGCTATTTGCATCATCGCAAATAGAGCGGCGAGAGCGCTCCCTGCCAAGTATCTGCCACGGTAACACAGGATTATACCGGCGATTGTGGGTGGTATATAAGCTAAAGTGACGAATTTCCATATATGACCGGCACCGATTATAATCACGAAATAGGATGAGAAACCGTAGGCAATTGCCCCGATAAGTGCCACATACCATCTCATCTTCATGCAGAGCAGAAGTATGAAGAAACCGGTCATCATCATGGCGATAAGCGAGGAGGGGGAGGGCAGTCCCAGTCCCATCACACTGTTAATCCATGTATAAAGTTTACTGGAAGGGTAGGAGGGGGAAATCTGGAAAGTTGGCATTCCGGAAAATAGGGAATTGGTCCAGCGTGACACTTCGCCGGTATGTTCGGCAAAAGCCTTTGCCTCCTGTCCTATGGCAATACCCTGCTGCATATCATGCTGGCGGAGCTGATTCCCCTCCGGCGCATCAGGATAGAAAAATGCGAATGCGATGATTGCGATTACAATAATTCCTCCGATGAATGAGAGGATTCCACTATATTTCTTTAGTGACTCTTGCATAATTGTGATTTAGGGTGTCTTGACTGATTGTTTAACATAATTATTCCGCCGGGCGTAGTTCGAGCGGAATTTCTTCTTCTGCCTTTACCGAATCCGCAACGACTGTGTCGGCTGGAACTGTTTCAGCGGCAACGAGGCTGCCATCCTGCACGGCATCATATTGGCTAAGCTTCTCGCGGAATGTTTTGGCTATCGAATCGAAATCAATCGATGGATTCATTTTACGCACCTTGGCAAACGCCGCGCGCGTATCTTTAGGATTGGCACTTAATGCAATGTCATAGACATCCACAAACTTGCGGAGCGTCTCAAGGTCACGGCGATAATTTTTCCCTACCAAGTCATTATGGACTGATAGGAAAGTCATTAGCACCCGCACGGTCTGCTCCGGAGTTAGGTCGTCGACAAAAAGCGACATACTGTCGGCAGCGGCTGAAGCCTGCTTCAAGTTTCCCACATTCATGCTTTCATTCAATAGGGAGTTCTCCTGTTCAGCAACTTCCGCAGCGGGTGCATCCGCCTTTTTCGTCCCTCCGCACGCCGATAAACCAGCAATCGTCACCGCAACGATTATAACTATAAATATATTTCTCATTTTTCTAAGATAGCGAGCCGAATTAGTTCATAAAACATATATTAATTATCAACTGCAAAGATACATTTTTATTTTCACCTGAGATAAATGAAATTTTATACATTCATCAATTTCCTCTGAAATTTTCATATATTTCAAATATTTCCCTTATCTTTACAAGGAATTTCCAACCATACTGTTATCACTAACTTATATCATGAGAGCTTTTTTCACACTGTTATGTTGCATGGTTGCGATATGTGTATCGTCAGCAACCGCGATGGAATCGACATAGACTGTTGTAAATACTTGACTATCACCAATTGTCGTGTTAATACTCCTCACGATGATGCACTGGTGCTCAAAAGCTCTTATGTACTGAAGAAAGCTGTGCTTTGCGAACATATTGCCGTTGCAAATTGCAATATCACCGGCTATAAATGCGACTCCCTCTGCTCAATCATCGTTGCCGGTATGGCAGAAGAGCCGATTCATAACGTGTGGCTGAACAATATCCGACTTCATTTCCGTGGCGGTGGTGCTAAGGAGCTGGTAAGCAAAGCCTATCGTGAGCAAGGGACAAACTATCCCGAACCGAAATTCGCCGGACAAACTCCGGCCTGCGGACTTTACGCCCGCCACGTCATCGGACTTCATGCCGACGATCTCACCTTCACCTAAGCCAATCCCGACTTCTGCCCCGCGGTGGTGCTTGATGATGTCAAGGATGCGACTATACGCTTCATTGATGCCCCTGCCGAGAAGGATGTTGAGAAAGTGGTGCTCTTTAACTGTGAAAATGTAAAGTTGACTGATTAAAGGAAGGCTTATTAAATTCGCTTAGTAGTGGAAAGAGCTGCCGCCGAGGAATTCGCGGAGAAGGGAATTGGGTGGTATAAGCCGGTCGGAAATCGGTGTAAAGTATCCGAGGAATTTTCGTAAACGGTATACTTCAGCATATTCGGGTACATCATTGGGGACATCCCGAAGTACTCTTTCAGCCTCATCGCGCATCACACCAAGCTCAAACAGAAGCGAGGAGTTAAACATCGAGTCGGCATTTTCTTGATAAGGGAAAATCCATTTTTCCTCACCCCGGCGCACACTGGGCCAACGCCTTACAGTGTCAAGAGCCGAAGCACCACGGTATTTATAATCACGGATGATGCGTCGGAGAAGGCGATTATCAGTCGTGGGCACCCAGTTGTGGTCATCTATCGCAAGCGTGGTTAATGCTGAAACGTAGATGCTGTATTTCATGTCGGACTGTACATCTCGGGTGAGTTCTGGATTGAGCCCGTGAATACCCTCTATGAGAAGCACGGTGCCCTCTCCAAGCTTGATACGTTCGCCGCGATATTCCCGTTCGCCTCGTTCGAAATTATAAGTAGGAAGCTCAACCTCCTCCCCGGCAATCAGTCGGTTGAGATGGTCATTAAACATTTCAAGATCAAGAGCGAACAAGGACTCGTAATCATAATCGCCATCCTCATCCTTGGGTGTTCTGTCGCGATTCACGAAATAATTGTCAAGTGAAATCATCACCGGCCGGAGAAGATTTGTGAGCAATTGCACTGCAAGACGTTTAGTGAAGGTAGTCTTACCCGAAGAAGAGGGACCGGCGATGAGAACAATCCTCGCACCGCCCTGCTTATATCTGTCGGATATTTTTGTCGCAATCTCGTCGATATACTTAGAATGGAGCGCCTCTGCCACATTTATCATCATTCCGGTACCACCCTCATGGACCACACGATTGACATCTCCCGCGCTTTGAATCCCTACGATATGGTTAAACCGCAGATAGTCGGTAAAAGCGCGATATAACTTCGGTTGAAAAAGGGGCGCAGCCGGTCGGGATTGGTCGGCCGGATCAGGGCCAAGGAGGAGAAATCCCTCTTCGTATGGTACAAGGTCAAATACCTCAAGCACACCGGTGGAGGGTGCCAGCTCGCCATAATAGCTGTCACACAGCCCATCAAGCTCCCAATACACCCAGTAGAGCGAATGTAGAGTCTCGATAAGCTTCACTTTGTTGATTAGCCCTTGTTTGCGGAACACTTCAATGGCATCAGAAGTCAGCCGCTCCTTACGCACAAACGGAATATCACGTTCCACCAGCGAACGCATCTCCCTCTTCAGAGCTTCAGTGGTCTCGGAATCGGGCTTTACACCCAATAGGCGGCAATAATACCCGCGTGACACGGAATGGCAAATAAGCAAGCGAGTGCCGGGGAACACCGTCTCCACTGCCCGATAGAGCATCATGCACAACGAGCGGACGTAGCATCGATGTCCCGAAGAAGCTTTTATTGACAAGAATTCGACCTGCTTAGGCATAAACACCTGAAACGAAAGCGACTCAGTCTTATTGTTGACCCTCGCGCAAATCGGGGTAAATGGGATTCTATCCTTAATTCGGGAATATATTTCGCTCAGAGTTTCCCCTCCGTCGACTGAGAGGTATTCACCAATGTTCACACAGAAAACTTTAAGTTGATTGCTCATAATGTGATGTAATTAGATATGCCTTAGTGAAGTTCACTTAGTGTTCAGCAAATTTAACAATTTTAAATCAATATAGTTTGAAAATGCCGAGAAAATTTGTCGACTTGACAATATTCGAGCGATAGTTGCTGCTATTTAACGCCATTTAACTAACGAGCAAGGTCGGCTATTATGTTATGTCGCAATTTTTTCGTAACTTTGTATTTATTTTCACAAAGCATTATAAATCAATTCACACTGATGAAACCAATAATATCATTCATAGCAATTCTCTGCTGCATTCTTCTCGGTTCATGTAAAAGTAAAGACGAGCCTAAGGATGAAGAGAAAATCCATCGCACTGTGCTCGTATATATGGTGACCGACAACACGCTTGGACAATATAAATACGACAAGTACGACTTAAACGAGATGGTAGCAGCCGCGCAAGCCGACGGACTCAACGGTGGCCGCCTCCTGGTATATTACAACCGCTACGAGACCGGATTTGGGGAATACCCTCAGCTCCTTGAGATTACTAAGGAGGGTCCGGTAGTGATAAAAGAGTACCCCAACGACTTCTCAATTTACTCTGTTGACCCCAATCGAATCGCTGAGGTTATGACCGACATGAAAAAGCTTGCTCCGGCTAAGGATTACGGGCTTGTGATGTGGAGCCACGCCAACGGATGGCTGGAGAGCAGCGACGACTATAGGTCGCGTTCATTTGGAGATGACCGCGGCCGCCATATCACTATCCCCGGGCTTGCAAAAGCCCTCGAGGGCAACTACTTCAGCTTTATCTATTTCGACTGTTGCCTGATGGGTACTGTGGAAGTGGCCTACGAGCTGCGCCATCTCACGCCTGTAATCGTCGCTTCGCCCACTGAACTCCCAGTATATGGTATGCCCTACGACAAAAATGTGCCATGCTTCTTTGTCAACGGTCAGCCGCAGATGATCCAGGCTGCCACAAATACCTATAACTCATACGTCGGCACTGAGGATCCTTATTGCCAGATGGTGGTAATCAACACTGACGGTCTCGACCAGCTCGCACAGGCATCGCGTGACGTATTCAAGACCGTGACCGCATATCCCGACGACGCATACGGTATCCAGAGGTACAGCATTGACGCACACTGCTGGAACTACGACATGAGGCAGTATTTCGAGATGATAGGCGGGGATTTGTACCCGGCATGGCAACAAGCCTTCAAATCTACCATCGCCTACGCCGTGTCCACGCCGTTAGGTATCTGGAATCTCAAAATCAATGACTATAGTGGTCTTGGGTCATTCATAATTCTCTCCGAGTCAGATAAAACCTACCGCGGCTACAATAATTGCGCTTGGTACAAGGATGTGGTATCCGCATCGCCCCTCTATGGGAATTGATGCGGAGATAATGGAATTTGGGGGGCGGTTAAGACGCCCTCTTTCACGTTTACAATTTTCTTATGTTACAAAACGATATACCTCCGATTAATCTGCTTCCTACAGATAGCATCCCATCATTATCCGAAGAGACTAAAATGCTGAAAAACATGTCATTTGACCAGCTTATTGACACGCTGGTTCATGACATTGTGCATTTCGCCATATCGCTTGCGGTGGCAATAGCGGTGTTCTATGTGGGGAAATATATAATCGGTCGCCTATATCGACTCGTCGAGGCTATCCTTAGGCGTAGGAAAATAGACCTTTCACTCACCACTTTCGTGCTCAGCACGGTGAGGATAGTCCTTTATTTTATCCTGATAGTCACAGTGATAGGGATTTTGGGCATTGAGACAAGTTCATTCCTTGCGCTCTTTGCCTCGGCAGGTGTGGCCATAGGTATGGCTCTGAGTGGTACATTGCAAAATTTCGCAGGCGGAGTGCTGATATTGCTACTCAAGCCTTACAAAGTGGGGGATTACATCGAGGCTCAGGGTTTTGCCGGGACTGTGACAAAAATCGAAATCTTCAACACCATAATCTGCACCCCTGACAATAAATCGATCATCATACCTAACGGGGGGCTCTCCACCGGAACTGTAAACAACTACAGCACACAGGAATATCGACGAGTTGATTGGAATATAGGCATAAGTTACGGTGACAGCTTTGAGCGGGCGCGCGACGTGCTTATCGAAATGGTGGCGGAAGATAGCCGTGTTCTACAAAGTCCCATTGCCGAAACCCCTGTGGCGGCGCCCACAGTAAAGCTTGCCGCCCTTGCCGACTCATCGGTCAATCTGTCAATGCGCGTATGGGTGAAGAGCCCTGATTATTGGAGCGTCTTTTTCGACTTCAACGAGCGCATATACCGTGAACTGCCCGGAAAATCCGGTATCTCATTCCCCTTCCCGCAAGTGGATGTACATGTAATTGGAAATTGAGATATGAGGTTGAGAATTGAGAAATTCGAAATGATCAATGCATCGTCCCATCGTAATCTGAAGCAGTAAAAGAAGTGACGCACTGTCGCTCCTTCGGGGCTATGTCAGGAGGTGCGTCTTTAGCTGTATCAATCTTGATCAAAGGATAAGGAGAAAAAATCACCGGCATTAACGCTTAATAACATTTGTTATAATAAATTTTACCGGAATTATTCTTAAATTTGCACATGAATGTGTACGTATGCAATCGTCGCACATTATGCTTCTCTGAGATACGCCATATACCCTCGGCGCATCCTCCCCACCCCTATCTTTTTGAAATAAAAAAAGAAACAACATAAATGACAAGTAAATGGAATTACTGTCCCCTTACATCCGACGAGCAAGAAAAGGAATCCGGGCTGGCCAAACGCTATGCCGGGGTGCCTCCGATTAGTGAGCTGTTAGTTCAGCGGGGCATAAGTTCCGTGGAGGAGGCCGAGAAGTTTTTTCACCCTTCACTGAACGATATGCACGACCCGTTCCTTATGCCCGACATGGACAAGGCTGTCAACAGGCTTAACCGTGCCATGGGCTTAAAGGAGAGGATTATGGTATATGGAGACTATGATGTCGACGGCACCACCGCCGTGGCCTTGGTCTACAAATACCTCCTCAACTACTACTCTAACATAGAGTACAACATACCCACAAGGTATGAGGACGGATATGGCATATCAAGAGCTACCGTTGAGATGGCCGCCCGTCAAGGGGTCAAACTCATCATCATCCTTGATTGCGGAATCAAGGCTACCGACGAAATCGAATACGCGCGCACGCTGGGTATCGATTTCATAATCTGTGACCATCACATGCCCGACGAGACTCTACCACCCGCCGTGGCAATACTCAATCCGAAGCTTGAAGGCTCCACCTACCCGTGTCCCCACCTGTCGGGTTGCGGTGTAGGATATAAGTTTATGCAGGCTTTTGCCATCTCCAACGGACTCGGATCTTCTGACCTGGAGGGGATGCTCGACCTGGTGGCTGTGTCAATAGCCGCCGACATCGTTCCGATGGTGGGCGAAAACCGTATTATGACCTACCATGGTTTAAAGCGACTTAACTCCAATCCAAACATGGGTCTGCGTGCCATCATAAAGATATGCGGACTCGGCAACCGGGAAATAACCATCAGCGATGTTATATTCAAAATCGGACCGCGCATCAATGCCTCCGGGCGTATGCAAAGTGGCAAGGAAGCGGTAGATTTATTGGTGTCCCGAGATGTGGCCGACGCCTTCGCCCGAGCAAAAGAAATTGACCGCTACAATCAGGACCGTAAAGAACTCGACAAGCAGATTACCGATGAAGCCAACACAATCCTCGAGGAGAGGGGTGAAGTGGATTCAGACAAAAAGTCAATCGTAATCTACAACAAAAACTGGCACAAGGGCATAATAGGCATTGTAGCCTCACGGCTCACTGAACTGTATTACAAGCCTTCCGTAGTGCTCACTTTCTCCAACGGGCTTGCAACAGGGTCGTCACGCTCGGTGCAGGGATTTGACGTATACAAGGCGGTGGACTCGGTCCGTGACCTTTTGGAAAATTTCGGTGGCCACACCTACGCCGTCGGGTTGTCGCTTAAAGAGGAAAATATCCCCGAATTTACCCGCCGATTCGAGCAATACGTGGCCGACAACATTACGCCTGAACAGCTCACGCCTCTCCTGGATATCGACGCCTACCTCACATTTGCGGAAATCACCCCCGAATTCCTCAGTCTGCTGCGCCAATTCAACCCCTTCGGACCAGGCAATAACAAGCCGGTGTTCTGCACTCGTGGAGTGATTGATTTCGGAACAAGCAAACTTGTCGGGCACCACAACGAGCACATTAAACTCGAACTCGTCGACGACACATGTGGCAAGGTGATAAACGGCATCGCATTCAACAGTGCTCACCTCTTTGAGCACATCCATGCCCGCAAGCGTTTTAGTATTTGCTACACCATCGAGGAGAACAAGCGCAAGGGCTCATCATCAGTCCAGCTGTTTATCAAGGAGATACACCTCGAATGACGCCGGTAGAGGTACTGCGGAAATACTGGGGTTACGACTCATTCCGTCCGCTTCAACTCGACATCATAGAGTCTGTGCTTCAAGGCAGCGACACGCTCGGGCTGCTCCCCACCGGGGGCGGCAAGTCTATCACATTCCAAGTGCCGGCGATGATTCTCCCGGGGCTCACCCTCGTAGTGACCCCTCTCATTTCGCTCATGAAGGACCAAGTTGACAATCTGCGTGACCATGGTATACGTGCTGTGTATTTCCATGCCGCACTCTCACGTCGCGAAGTTGACTTAGGGCTAACCCGCTGTAGGATTGGCAAAGCGAAAATCGTATATATTTCGCCCGAACGACTTCAGAACGAAAGATTTATCGCCGAACTGCGGACATTAAAAATCTCACTTATTGTCGTTGATGAAGCACATTGTATATCACAGTGGGGCTACGATTTCCGTCCATCGTATCTCAAAATCGCAAGACTTAGAGAACTTACCGGGGAAAATGTGCCGGTTTTGGCACTTACTGCCTCAGCCACTCCTGATGTCGCAGCCGATATTATGGGGAAACTCAATTTTAAGAATGGAAAGGTGTTCACCAAGAGTTTCACCCGGCGAAATCTTTCCTATGTGGTGCGGTATGCTGATTTTAAAGATAATACGCTACTTAAAGTACTACGTGGCACCCACGGATGTTCTATAGTATATGTCCGTTCCCGCAAACGCACTCGTGAGATTGCCGAAATGCTCAACCGCGAGGGAATCTCAGCCGACTTCTACCATGCCGGACTGCAACCTGAAGATAAGGACGAAAAACAAAACCGCTGGAAATCAGACCAAGTGAGAGTGATGGTGGCGACTAATGCTTTCGGCATGGGTATCGACAAACCGGATGTAAGGGTAGTGGTTCATTACGATCTTCCCTCCTCACTCGAAGAATACTATCAGGAAGCCGGGCGTGCCGGACGTGACGGTCTCGAAGCTTATGCCGTGGTAATCACCTCCAAGCACGATAAAGCTACACTTACACGGCGAGTCACCGAAAGCTTTCCCGATAAAGAGTTTATGCGCCGAGTATACGAATTAGCCGGAAATTTCCTAAATGTCGCAGTGGGAGAAGGTTATAACCAAGTCTACGAATTCAATTTCAATCTATTCTGCCACACGTTCGATCTCCCGCCAGTGCCCACGCAGAACGCACTCGCGCTACTTACCAGGTCAGGATATATAGAATATGTGGAGGAAACCACATCTCGCTCCCGGCTTATGGTGATAATGAGGAAGGAGGAACTATATTCCCTCGACCTTGATGCCACTACTGAAGAAGTGTTTCAATATGTGCTAAGAAACTACACGGGGCTCTTTGCCGACTACGTTTATATTAACGAAGTGATGATAGCTCACGACCTGAGACTCTCATCAGAAGCAGTGTATCAATCGTTACTGTTTCTCACTCGCCTTCAT
Organism: Duncaniella sp.; assembly: GCA_023664955.1. GTDB lineage: Bacteria > Bacteroidota > Bacteroidia > Bacteroidales > Muribaculaceae > Duncaniella. Next base: position 84,893 of record JAMPEV010000002.1, on the reverse strand, counting down.
GCAATCCATTACATTCCCCGCAAAACCACACCTTATATAATATATACTACATCTCGCGAACTCCCCAAGCATCTCATCATTCCACTTGAGGTATATGAGCGGCAGCGTGAACGGATGGAACACCGTGTAAACGCCATGAAGCAGTTTGCGTTCGGCACATCTGGGTGTCGTGTTAACACCATGCTACGCTACTTTGGCGAAAAACCGGATTGCACATGTGGTAAATGTGACATATGCCGCACCGCAAAAAAATCAGATTTAAGGAAGTTCGACAAAGAAGTTGTCATTGAAAGTGTAATGTACCTTACTTCTCATCCGGAAGGAAGAACCTTAAAAGATATTATAGCACAAACCGGTCACTCTCAAGATAAAGTTATAGAAATAGTTAGAGAGCTTGCTGATACCGGCAAACTCAAATTAGAGGGCGATAAAATCTTTAATATAGTTAACCGTTGTTGACAATTCGGGGACATCGTTAAAATTTAACGTTAAAATTTGTTGTAAATTAAAATAAAATCTTTAAATTTGCTGCTCTTAGTATTTTAAGGGCTTACAAATCTATATAGTAATCTCAAAGAATTATAACGCAAACCTAAATTTGCCACTTTAATTCGACCTTATATTCTACCAAAATATACAAAATATACCACAAACCAAGAACTACCTTAAAACCAAAAAACTATCATTTTTTCATGAAGTGCACAGTTCATTATCTAAGGTCCATAGTGCTACTTTTGGTCTGCATGACCCCACTATGGGCATTCTCCCAGAACATCACAGTGACGGGAACTGTGCTCGATGAGGCGGGCGATCCACTCATCGGAGCCACAGTACAACAGAAAGGAGCTGCCAACGGCATAGCTACCGATGTCGACGGTAATTTCAAGCTCAGTGTTCCCAAAAACGCCACACTCGTAGTTTCCTATGTGGGTTATAATACCCAAACAGTGGCGGTTGAAGGCCGGACTCACATCACAATCACCCTTAAAGAGAACTCTGAGTTGCTCGACGAGGTAGTGGTGGTAGGGTATGGTCAGATGAAACGTTCTGACATGACAGGTTCTGTAGTGTCAGTTAACGATGCCGCCATCAAGAAATCAATCCCCACAAGTATCGACCAGGTGCTTCAAGGCCGAGCTGCCGGTGTGCAGATTCAGGCTAACTCCGGTACTCCGGGTGCGTCAACATCAATCCGCATCCGTGGTATAAACTCACTGAATGCCACCAACCAGCCTATCTTCGTGATTGACGGTGTGGTAATCGACTCAGCCACTGACGATGAGTCATCCAACCCCCTAAGCGCAATCAACCCCTCCGACATCGTGTCAATGGATATCCTTAAGGATGCCTCAGCTACTGCGATCTACGGTTCACGCGCATCTAACGGTGTTATCATGATTACCACCAAGCGCGGTCAGGCGGGAAATGCCACAGTGACCTATGACGGCTATGTGGGATGGCAAGAGATGCCCAAAAAGTATGATATGCTCAACCTTCAGGAATATGCCCGTCACCATAACTACCGCGCACTGGAACTCAATCTCCTCGACCCCTCAAGCGCATTCGTAAATCCCGACGCGCTTGGCGAAGGTACTGACTGGCAGGACGAGCTCTTTAAGAAAGCATTCATGACCAGCCACAACCTCTCAGTGTCAGGCGGTAACGAGAAGACTACTTACGCTTTCTCCGGCGGTTATCTCAACCAGGACGGTATCGCTCTTGGCTCAGGTTTCCGACGTCTGTCACTTCGTTCGAATATCGACACACAAATAAAGTCATGGCTTAGGGGTGGGATTAACTTCTCATTCTCTGAAACTAAGCAAGAAGTCGGCACTGACAAGAACACCATTATGAGCGCGCTTCGTCAGCAGCCGACTGTGGCTGTCACTTCGCCCGACGGCACATTCGACGGTCCGGAAGATGTGTGGATGCCTGACAACCCCGTGGGCCTTGCCGACATCATCACCAACAATAACCGCAAGACAAACTTCCGCTTCAATACATACCTCGAAGCTACTCTTTATAAGGGTCTCACTCTCAAAACTGAAGTGTCAGGCGACTGGAACTACAACAACTACTATTATTACCAGCCAGACTATCAGTTTGGTATCAAGACTCAAGATACTCGCACCTCAAAGTGGACAAAGACCAACACCAAATATTGGTCGTGGCGCAACATCTTGACCTACAATATGACATTCAATAAAGTACACTCCGTTAATGCCATGATCGGTCAAGAAATGAGCCACTACAACTGGGAGACACAAGTAGGCACAGCTTCAGGATTCCTCTCCAACACCACTCCCGACCTCTCAGCCGGCGATATCACAACCTCGACTACAACAGGTTACAAATTCTACAACTCACTTCTCTCATACTTCGGACGCGCATTCTATTCCTACGATGACCGATACCTCATTACAGCTACTATCCGCCGTGACGGGTCATCCAAGTTTGCCAGCGAAAAGCGGTGGGGCTGGTTCCCGTCAGTAGCTTTAGCATGGCGTGCATCACAGGAAAGTTTCCTCAACGATCTCACCTGGCTTAACAACGCCAAGGTGCGTGCCGGTTGGGGTGCCACAGGTAATCAGAATGTTGACCAGTGGGCCACTATCGCTCTCCTTAGCTTCAAAACTACTCCTTGGGGCACAGGTGTACTCACCGGCAATACTCCCAACCCTGATTTGACTTGGGAAACTACCCATTCATGGAACTTCGGTCTTGACCTCGGCTTCCTTGACAACCGAATCGAGCTCGTAGCCGACGTATACTACAAAAAAACTAAAAACCTCCTTCTGCAGATTCAGAACCCCGCATATCTCGGATCTGTGGGACAAGGTGCGGCGTCCAATCCATGGATGAACATAGGCTCACTCGAAAACAAGGGTGTCGAACTTACACTCAATACTACTAACATAGTAACCAGCGATTTCCAGTGGACCACAAACGTAGTGTTTGGCCTCAACCGCAACAAAGTGCGTTCACTCGACACTGAAACAGCCACTCTCGACAAATCATACCAGCCGAGCTCTAATAACTTCATCGTAACTCGTACAGCAGTTGATCAGCCTATCGGTCAGTTCTGGGGTTACAGAGTGATCGGCCGCTTCGATGAGCCAACTGACTTCTACTATCACGATGCCAATGGACAACTTAAACAAGTAGCAATCCCTGAAGGCAACGTTATCGGGCAGAACTCAACTTGGCTTGGTGACTACATCTTCGAGGATATCAACGGCGACGGCGTAATCAACGCTCAGGACTGTACTTATATCGGCAACCCTGAACCAAAATTCACCTTCGGTTTCGGTAACACATTCTCATGGAAAGGCATCGATCTCACAATCTTCTTCTCAGGCAGCTACGGTAACAAGGCCCTCAACCTCACCCGCTATGCCATTGAGGACCCGCGCCAGAACAGCAATATCCTGAAATCCGCGCTTAACTACGCAGTAATTGGCAAGATAGACCCTAATGGTCCCGATGATGACTTCCGTAACCTCCACATTATCAACGCGACCTCAACTTTGATGCCCGCCGTGCAGCGTTCAGATGCCAACTCTAACTACACCCGCATCTCCGATCGCCTTATCGAGGACGCTTCTTACATCCGCTTGCAGAATATTTCACTTGGCTACACTCTCCCCCGTGCATGGGTGCGTAAATGCTTCCTTGAGAATCTGCGCGTGTATATGAACATCCAAAATCTCCACACATGGACCAAGTATGACGGTCTTGACCCCGAAGTCGGCGCAATGTATGGCGACGCTCTCATGACCGGTCTTGACTACGGACGTTACCCAACTCCACGTATCTACACCTTCGGTCTTAATGTATCATTCTAACTTTAACCAGAATATCACAATGAAACACAAGATATTAATCTTTACAGCCTTGGCAGGCATGGTGGCCATGTCATCATGTTCTGACTTCCTTGAGCAGAAGAATACCTACCAGGCCAATGAGGATCTGTTCTTTGACAGCAACGATGCTGTCTCTCAGGCCACATCGCCTCTCTACAATTATGTGTGGAACTCATTCAACGGTAAGTTTTACTATAGTGTGGGAGATGGTCGAAGCAACAACCTCACAGCTCGTTGGAGCGACTATATCTATCCCTATACCAACTTTACAGAAAACTCTCTATCTCCAGGATTGGAGGATGCGTGGGGATCTTTCTACTCTGTAGTGGCACAGACTAACAATGTGATTAACAACCTACGCGATAAATGCGGTTCAGCTGTAACCGATGATGCTAAAATCCAGGGCACAGCCGAAGCTCGTTTCATGCGCGGTCTCGCCTACTGGTATATCGGTTCTGTATGGGGACGCGGTATTATATACACTGACACCAAGGAGCAGCAAAAGACACCAGTCACTCCTGCTCACCGCCTCACCGATGTGATGGAATTTGCCATCCGCGACCTCGAATATGCAGCCGCCAACCTCTCCAAGACACAAGCCAACCCCGGTCGTGTAACTTGCTATAGTGCCTATGGCATACTTTCACGCATCTATCTTTCAATGGCAGGTCTTACCACTGAGGGTGCTTACGATGGGAATAACATTGCCACCGATTTCAACCGCGGTCAGCGAAACCCGTATTACCTCGATCTCGCCCGCAAATCAGCCTTGAAATGTATCGAAGGACCTTACCAGTTGCTTCCCAACTATGGTGACCTTTTCGCAGTAAAGACATGGAACAACAACTCCGAGTCAGTGTTCCAACTACAGTGGCTTGCAGGTTCTACCGACGCAGTGGGTTGGGGTGGTACTAACTCCATCTCTGCTTTCTTCAGCTGGTCAACTATGGTTGGTGAAACTAACTGGGGTAATGCTACTTACGCTTCATATGACATCGTTCGCACATACGATCCGGCCGACCGCATCCGCCGTCATGCCACTATCGCTACCGTAGGTGAGTATTATCCGCAGCTCAATTCAAAGAATGGCGGCTATACCTATAATGTCACTGAGTCGGGTTATGACAACAAGTGCAATGTGGTGAAACATGTGATCGGCAAGCTCGATGACAACGGTCAGAGTTACCAGCAGTCATCAGGTGTCAACACCTATATGATGCGTCTCGCTGAAGTTTACCTCAACCTCGCAGAGGCAATTCTTGGCAATAACCCATCTACCTCTGATGCCACAGCCCTCGACTATTTTAACCGTGTACGTACCCGTGCCGGTATGCCTGCAAAGAACTCAATCTCATATCAGGATATCCACTACGAACGCCGTATCGAGTTGGCTTACGAAGGACTCTATTGGTATGACCTCGTGCGCCGTAGTTACTACCAGCAGCAGGAAGTGGTTAACTACCTCAACAATCAGGAACGCAACGCCGGTTATGAATGGGACGAAAGTGAACCTTGCCAGTATGTTAAGACCGGCGACGGTACTTCAGTGGCCACTGCGACAGTCGCTCACCTTCTCCTCCCCTTCAGCGATGTTGACCTCATCCGCAACCCCAAACTCTCAGATGCCCCTGTGGCATACGAATTTGGCGAACGCGAAGTTGCCACCTCGTCTCTCTATTGATTAACCGAATAAAGGAAACAAATCATGAAAAATTTCAAACTTTATATACTACCGGTTATGGCCATGCTTTCCCTCGGCTTCGCATCATGCAACGATGATGATGAATACTTCGAGGAAAAATATCAGGACAAACCGATTAAAATCACCCAAGTATACCTTGAGGATTACAAGTCGTCGGTGCCCGATCGTCCTGTGGAATTCGCTCGCCTCAGCCAGATGATTCGCCTCGAAGGTGAAGGCCTTTTCGGTGTGAAGAAGGTCTATATCAATGGTTATGACACCTATTTCAATCGTGCATACGTCACTGACAACTCTCTCATCATCAGTATTAACCGTGACACCCCGGTGACTAATTGCGATCCGGAGGTCAGAAACACCATCCGTCTCGTCAAGGATAAAACCGAGCTCATCTACGAGTTCCTTATCCGCAACGGCTATTCAACAATCCGGGCTGTCAACCCCACACTTCCCCAGCCGGGCGAAACTGTCACTGTGTCAGGTGCCTACCTGCATGAAACCTCAAAAGTCACCCTCCCCGGTGGTGTTGAGGTGACAACCGGTATCGAAAACGATCCTGACGGCGAATGGTTTACCTTCGTTATGCCTTCAGGTGTAACCGCCGGCGGTGCTCTTATTTCTGAAAGCCCCAATGGTGTTACCCAATCGCCTGCATACTTCAATGAAAAGCGCGGCATGCTCCTCGACTTCGACACTGAAGGACAACAGGGTGCTTGGAGCTGGAAAGAAACAGGTTCAATGATTTCTAACAAGGTGGAAGATGGCGATATCGTTGCCGACCCAATCGGCTCAGGTCGCAACAACTGTGTGCAGATTGTTCCTGACCGTTTACTAAAGGATGGAATCTCAGCCGGCAAACCTCGTGCCACCGAATGCCATACTGTAGGTGACGGTAATCTCGAATGGGAAAACTGGGCTCGTCTCGCCGATCTCATACCCCCTACCACTCCTGTCACTGAAGTTGCATTCCAGTTTGATATCCTCTGTCCCGAGCCCTGGAGTAACACGGGTACCTTGCAGGTTCAGCTTATCAACAATTACAACTTCGCAGGCTTTGGTAGCGACGATGATGGCAAGAATAACCTCGTGTGCTGCATTGCCCCCTGGCTAAGTATGGGCACAAGTGGTGACATCGTTCCATTTCAGGCACAAAAGTGGGTCACCTACACCATCCCCTTGAGCGCATTTAACAAGTATGCTACCTTAATATCCGACCCGGAAAGCGCAACTCCCACTTTCCAAATGGTGATTGACGACCGCATGGCTGCTACTTATCCCAACTTTGGCATCGGTTTCGTTAACACAGATTTCGACTACACCAGCGCTGCCGGAGAGAAAGTGTCACTGAAATCCACAGCGTTCAACGGTCCGAAAATCTATCTTGACAACTGGCGTATCGTACCCTATAAGCTTTTCGAGCCTACCGATTACGAGGAACCGGAAGATGAATAACCACCTTAACTAAGAAAATCATGAAAGTAAATAAGATAATATTCCCCCTTGCAGCCGCATCGATGCTGTTCGTTGCTTGCGATGACCAGATTATGGAGTGGAAGGAGCCTGACAGCACTGTCAAACCCACCGAAATCCCGATGGAGCTTGCAGAGAAAATCTCAAAATACGATTTCATCAAGAATTATATGGCTCAATATCACCCCGATGCTGACATCACAATCGGCATGAGCCTTGACCAGTTCCTTGATGAAGAGAATCCAAACTATCGCCAGGCGGTGCTCGACAATTTCCAAGGTGTCACCTTCGGGAATGCGATGAAGCATCAGTCAATTGTTTCTTCATCCGGTGCATACAATTGGAGCAGCGTTGACCAGTTCCTCGCCATGAGCACCGGTCTGAAGTTACATGGTCACAACCTTCTTTGGCACACTCAGCAACAACAGACTTACATGAAGGGACTTATCGCTCCGAAGCTTGTACAGGAACAGACTGGTGGCGGTGACGGTATCTCAAATATTCTCGTTGGCGATGCTTCTGACTTTGAAGGCGGTTCAACCGGTGGATGGAGTTCCTGGGGTTCCAACAAGGAGTCAGGTGAGGTGGTCGATGGCGTAGGAGTTGACGGTTCAAAGGCACTTGTGCTCAAAACAAAGGCTGACGGTAATAGTTGGGAGGCTCAATTTGCCTACACTTTTGACACTCCTTTAAAGAAAGATGTGGAATACAAGATTAGCTTCAAGGCAAAATCTTCATCAGCAGCCGGTAAACTCCAGTTCCAGTATCAGAACGGCACTACATACGGTAGCCAAGGCGGTTATAATGACTTCCCCGTGGGAACTGATTGGATTACCTGTGAATACAATTTCACCATCACTAACTACGATGACGTAAATCGTATCATCATCAATTTTGGTGCGGTAGGTGCCACTTACTACATCGACGATATCCGCTTCGGAGAATATACTGAGCCCGCTAAGGATCCTATGGAAAACATCATGGTGGGCGACGCATACGACTTTGAAGGTGGCTCAACAGGTGGTTGGAGCTCCTGGGGTTCTAACAAGGAGTCGGGCGAAGTGGTAGACGGTGTCGGTGTTGACAATTCAAAGGCTCTCGTTCTCGTAACAAAGGCCGACGGTAATGCATGGGAAGCCCAATGTGCTTACACCTTTGACACTCCCCTCCTCCAAGGCGTTCCCTACATTATCCAGTTCCAAGCCAAGTCATCATCAGCAGCCGGACAGCTTCAGTTCCAGTACCAGAATGGCTCCACCTACGGCAGTCAGGGCGGGTATAACACTTTCCCCGTTGGTACTGATTGGATTACTTGTGAATATGAGTTCACCATCAAGGATTATGACGATGTAAACCGCATTATTATCAATTTTGGTGCGGTGGGCGCTACTTACACTATCGACAATATTAAGTTTGGTAAGAAGATCGAAGAACCCGCATCTCGTGCCATCAAGAGTCGTGCAGCTTCATTCCACTATGAAGTGAAATCGGGTGAGGAGAAGAAGGATATTCTCCTCAATGCAATGGAAGAGTGGATTAAGGAAGCAATGACCCACATGGGCAATGCTGTGACCTCATGGGATGTCATCAATGAACCTATCGGTGATAATTGCCAAATCCGTGGCGTTGAAGGCGGTTGGATGGACGGTGACAGCGAGCCTGCTGAGTCGACTGAAGAAGGCCTTAACCTTAACTGGACCAATGAAGCCGGAAACGGTCATTTCTATTGGGGATACTATTGCGGTATGGACTATGCTATTAAGGCGTTTGAATATGCTGCCAAGTATTCTCCAAACAATGCCAAACTATTTGTCAATGAGTATAACCTCGAAACCAACCCGAGCAAGCTCGCCAAACTCATCGAGTTCGTACAAGCAATCGAAGCCGGCGGCGCGCACGTGGATGGTATCGGTACTCAGATGCACGTTTCAAAGTCTATCACCAAGGAGCAGGTTGATGCAATGTTCAAGACTCTTGCCTCAACCGGCAAGTTAATCCGCATCACGGAGCTTGACGTTGCACTCGGCACTGCAAGCCCCTCAGCTGATGATCTCCAGACCCAGAGTGATATCTATCAGATGATTCTCACCTCATTCTTTGAGAATGTTCCTCAGGCACAGCAGAGTGCGATCACTATTTGGGGTCTCAGCGATAACGCTAAGGAACATGAATACTGGTTGAAGGATGAATCGCCCAACATCTTCGATGCAAGTTATGGACGCAAGGTCGCCTATAAGGGAATATGCGATGCTATTGCCGGAGAAGACCTCGGCGCAGGTTTCACAAGCCCTGATTATAGCCAGACTGCTAAATAATCCCTAAACTGCCTCGTGTGTGTGGCAGCTCCTTTTTTGGTCTGCCACACACATGGGGGCTTTTTATCCTCCCAAAATTACATTTCCATTCTCATATGCTCAGGTTTACCCTTTTTATACTTCTTAACACATTCATCCTCACCCTTAATGCCGAGTCAAGACTCGATCGTCAAGGTAATGCCATTCGTCTCATAGTTGATGGCTCTCCTTATATAATAGTGGGTGGAGAGACCGGCAATTCCATGGCCTCGTCGCCGCAGGATGTCAAGGAGTCGATTGAAAAGGCTAAAGCTCACGGTTATAATACAATTCTAATCCCGGTAACATGGGAGCTTATCGAACCGCGGAAAGGGGAGTTTGATTTTTCCTCTGTCGACGAAATAATATCACAAGCCTCAGATGAAGGACTGAAGGTGGTACCGCTATGGTTTGGCGCATGGAAAAACTCCATGAGCTGCTATGCCCCGGAGTGGTTTAAGTGTGACACCAAGACATATCCACGGGCATATACATCAACCGGAAAACCTCTTGAAATAGCTTCAGCATTCTCGCCAAACGTATACGAAGCGGATGCGGCTGCTTTTTTTGCACTGCTTCAGCACATTAAACAGGTTGATAATGATGGCTCCGTAATCATGCTCCAGATTGAAAATGAAATTGGTATGCTTGAAGACGCACGTGACCACTCTGCATTAGCCGACGAAGTGTATAATAAAGGTGTTCCCGCACAATTAATCAATCATTTCAAAAATAATAAGGAATCACTTCACCCTGTGCTTCTTTCAAAGTGGCAGGAAGCCGGTATGAAGCAATCGGGAAGCTGGACTGAAATGTTTGGCGATGATATATACACCGACGAAATCTTCATGGCCTACAACTACGCCACGTATGTGGAAGGTCTTTCGCAGATCGCCCATTCTGTTTTCCCGGATATGCCACTTTATGTAAATGCTGCTCTAAATTCCCGTGGACGCAAACCGGGTGAATACCCCTCGGCCGGACCATTGGACCACCTTAAAGATATTTGGCATGCAGGGGCTCCTTCTCTCACTCTCCTTGCTATTGACCTATATGACGATGGCTTCACTTCGTGGATGAGGAAATACTCACTTCCTGACAATCAGCTTTTTGTGTCAGAAATAAAGGCGACTCCGGCTAATAGCGTCCAAGCCTTTTACGTGGTGGGTGAGCATGGTGCTATCGGTTTATGCCCATTCGCTTATAATCTACGTGCTGTGGGCGATTACAGTTACCAAAAACAGGGTAATGAGAAGCTGATATCTCTTACCCCGATAATTGCCAAGCATTTAGGGAAGGGGACAATGCATGGTTTCTATCTTGATGCCGACTCTGTTAGTAGGACCATAGAAAACGATGGCGTTAGTATCAAAACCTCTCACTATTTTACTTTGCCTTGGGATCCGCGCGCTAAAGACCAGGCTCAGTGGCGACCGATGGGTGGACTCATAATCCAATTAACCCCCGAAGAGTATATTATTGCCGGGAGTGGAATTGTTACCACTTTCGAGCCGTCAGGAGCTTCTTCATCTGTCTCGCCCATAACAGGAGAGGATGGTTTCGCTCTTAGCGGCAATGACAATCTTAATGTGTCCACCTACATTTCAAAACCTATACAGAGGACCAAGATTCCCCGTATTGGTCTCGCATCGGTAAATGAAGTGTCGGTCAATCCCGACGGTACTCTGAATCGTATCCGAACTTTGAACGGCGATGAAACTCACCAGGGGCGACATGTAAGAATCGGTGTTGACGAATTTAAGATACTCCATGTGAAAATTTATCACTATTAGGGTCCATGCATTTCTAATAAGCGAATTACTATAACATATATCAACTGCATAATGAAAAAGTCAAAAATAATCATTACAATATTAGCGCTTGCGCTTGCCTCGCAATTTTCAGAAGCAAAAGTCTTGCTTCCCCAAATCATCTCCGAAGGGATGGTGGTGCAGCGTGACCGCCCTCTTACACTTTGGGGTACTGCCGACCCCGGTGAAATGGTGACTGTGAAAGTGGTTAAAGGAAATAAGACCACAGTAACCGCTGATTCCGAAGGAAAATGGCGTGTTATACTCCCGGCATTAAAAACCGGAAAAGATTACACGATCGAGGTGAACGATATTGTAATTCCCGATGTGGTTGTCGGTGATGTGCTGCTTTGTTCCGGACAGTCGAATATGGAACTTCCCGTTAATCGTGTTACTGACATGTATGCCGATGAAATTGCCGAATATAAGAATCCTGCCATTCGTCAATTCCTTGTGCCCAAAGAGGTTGAATTTCATGGTGAGCGCACCGATGTGAGCGCTACTGCATGGAAATCAGCCGATGATAATGTAATGAATTTCTCCGCAGTTGCCTATTTCACGGCAAAAGCCTTGAATGAAAAAACCGGTTTGCCGGTAGGAATCATTAATGCTTCATGGGGTGGCACCCCTGTGGAATCATGGATTTCAGAAGAGTCACTTGCAGATTACCCATTCTACCTTAACAAGAAACATATTTACGACAATGACGCATATCGTGATGCCATAAAAGCCCAGGAAGGACGCAATTACGCGGCATGGAACTCCACCGTTGATGCAGCCGATCCCGGGCTGAACGGTGAGCTGAAATATTATTCTCTTGAGCTTGATGACTCTACATGGAAGGAGGTGGACCTTCTCTCAACTGATTGGGCAACAGACGGTCTCAATCCTATCAATGGCACCCATTGGTTCCGTCGCACAATCAACATTGACGATACCCACGCTGGCCTTCCTGCCACATTGCGTCTTGGATGTATAGTGGACGCTGATTCTGTGTGGGTTAACGGTAAGCAAGTCGGTTTTACCTCTTATATGTATCCTCCCCGCATTTACCCCATACCTCAGGGCCTATTGAAATCGGGCGAGAATACAATCGCAATCCGTCTGATTTCTGGTAACGGAACACCCCATTTCGTACCCGAAAAGCCCTACAAAATCATCTTCGGTGACCGTCCATACGCACGCTATGGTGTCACTAACGATGATGAAATCTCACTTGAAGGCGCATGGAAATATGCTCCCGGTGCACCGATGCCCGGTAGCCCAAGTATGATGTTCTATTGCTATCTGCCTGCGGTGCTTTACAATAGCATGATTGCCCCGGTGATTGGCTACCCGGTTAGAGGCGCAGTGTGGTATCAAGGAGAATCTAATGTCAGCAATCGCAATCAGTATCCTGCGATGCTTGAAACCATGATTGGAAGTTGGCGTAACGCTTCCGGTGACACCCAAATGCCATTCTATATCATCGAACTGGCCGACTTCCTGCATCCAACCGATGTAGGCGGTCGTGAGGCATGGAAACAAATGCGTAAATATCAGGCACAAGTGGCAAATGAGACCCCGGTTGCCACCCTTATCCGTAATTCCGACTTGGGAGAATGGAACGATATCCATCCACTTGACAAGAAGACACTTGGCTGCCGCATTGCAGATGCGATCGCAAGTGACATAGCAAATGCTAAGTAATAAACCAGTATTATCCTTAAAAAATCCATCTAAATAACCTCCATGGAAGCAACTACGACAATTTCACGTCCACTTGAAGCCAAGGGCTTTTACAAGGTATCAATGCTCCAGTGCATAGGATTCGGCTCAGGCGATCTTGCTCAGAACCTAATCTATCAGACCATCAGTATGTACCTGTTGTTTTTCTACACAAATGTCTACGGTCTAGACCCGGCAGTCGCTGCCATAATGTTCCTCATCGTCAGGATTGTGGATGTGATTTGGGACCCGCTGGTAGGTACATTTGTTGATAAGCATGACCCGAAATTGGGGAAATACCGTGCATATCTCATTCTCGGTGGTATTCCGTTGACTGCTTTCGCCCTCCTATGCTTTTGGAACGGGTTTTCAGGCTCTCTACTTTATGCATATATTACATACGTAGGGCTTTCAATGTGTTACACACTCGTCAATGTGCCATACGGAGCACTTAATGCTTCTCTGACACGCGATACTGCTGAAATCACCAAACTCACAGCCGTGAGAATGTTCATGGCAAATGTGGGAGGACTGTCCGTGGGCATGGGAATTCCTATCGTTCTAAAATTTTTCGATCCGGCAGAGACAACTGACATGTCAATGAACGATGGAGCCTGGTTTGCAACGATGGCAATATATGGATGCGTGGGTCTCGGCCTGCTTTTCTTCTGCTTTTCACAATGCAGAGAGCGGGTTGTGATGGACAAAAAAGCCACAGAAGATGTCAAAGTTTCCGACCTTTGGATGGAATTTGTCCACAATCGCCCGCTTCGCATTTTGGCCTTCTTCTTCATCACCGCCTTTGCGATGATGGCAATCGGAAATGCTGCTGGTGCTTACTATATTAACTACAATCTTAATGGCTCGGCCGGCGAACTTTCTATTTTCATGGGACTCGGCTCAATCCCGGCGTTTATTTTCATGCCCATGATTCCTGCTATAAAGAAACAAGTCGGGAAAAAGGGGATGTTCTACATCTTCTTAGTTACTGCTATTGTCGGCATGGCAATGCTTTATGCTATTTCCATGATTCCGGCTTTGAAAGAACATATTATTCTTGTATACATTGCACAGTTTGTAAAGTCGACAGGTGTGATTGTGGCTACAGGCTATATGTGGGCGCTCGTCCCCGAGGTCATATCATTCGGCGAATATACTCATGGCCGTCGCATTTCGGGTATCGTTAATGCCCTCACCGGCATTTTCTATAAGGCGGGCATGGCACTTGGCGGTGTAGTTCCCGGACTTGTGCTCGCTTTTGTGGGTTTTAACAAGGATATCGCGTCCCAAACTCCCTTTGCCGAGCAGGGAATCCTTTGGCTTGTTGCTGTAATTCCGGCTCTACTACTTTTGCTTGCCATGTTCATTATCTCACGCTACGAACTTGACGACGATGTGATTGACAATATCAATCGCGAAATAGAAGCACGTCATTCTAAGTAGTTTCAATAATGCAGATCAACCAATTATAAAACAATAATAATGAAGCAAATATATTATCTACTTCCACTTGCCATCCTTGCAGCGGCTTGTCAGACTACTCCTGAAAATGTGCCGACTATAAAGGACCATTTCAAAGATGATTTCCTAATCGGAGCCGCTATCAATGCTGACCATGTAAATGGACTTGACCTCAAAGCTGATTCGATATTGAAACTACACTTCAACTCCATCGTGGCTGAGAATTGCATGAAGAGCGCGGAGATTAATCCCGAAGAAGGTGTGTATGTTTGGGATGATGCTGATAAGTTTGTGAAATACGGAGAGGATAACGGTATGGCAATCATCGGCCACACACTCGTGTGGCATTCCCAACTTGCGCCATGGTTTCCTCTCGACTCTGCGGGAAATTATGTTACGCCAGAGGTGCTGAAGGAGCGTATGCGCAATCATATCACCACTATGATGACTCGCTACAAAGGGAAAGTCAAGGGCTGGGATGTGGTGAATGAAGCAATCGTGGACGATGGTTCTTACCGAAAGTCACCATTCTATGAAATTCTTGGTGAAGAGTTCATACCCTTAGCTTTTCAATATGCCCATGAGGCTGACCCGGATGCCGAGCTCTATATCAATGATTATGCAATGAACAATCCTGCGAAACGTGAGGCTTACGTGAAGATTGTCAACGACCTGAAGCAACGCGGATTGCGAATTGACGCTATTGGCATGCAGGGACACATGGGTATGGACTACCCCAATTTTGAGGAGTTTGAAAAATCAATTGAAGCTTATGCCGGAACCGGGTGCAATGTTATGATTACCGAATTGGACATGAGCGCCCTTCCCACAGTACACCAGAGTGCTAATGTGACCGACAGTGTTGCATTCAGCAAACTTATGAATCCATATCCCGACGGACTCCCCGAAGCGGTTTCTAAAGCATGGAATGACCGTATGACCACTGTGTTTGACATTATCAAGCGTCATTCTGATGTGATAACACGTGTAACCACTTGGGGAACCTATGACGGTGTGTCGTGGAAAAATAACCATCCAATGAAAGGCCGCACAGAATATCCTCTTCTTTTTGACCGCAACTATAATCTCAAACCATTCATGCAAGAGGAAATTTCTTGCAATTGACAATTGACACTCTAAAGATTTATAGGATTTATAAAACATATAAAAATTATATCCCTTATAATTAACCGGTTAATAACGTTTCATTCTCAACTCAAAAATGAATCTATTAAAGCCTAAAAAAAGATATCTCTTCCCTGCCGACTATATGGCTGACCCAAGTGTGCACGTATTCAATGGCAAAATATACATATACCCCTCCCACGACTGGGAGTGTGAAAACGTAGAAAACGATAACGGAGACCAGTATGTGATGAGGGATATGCATGTACTCTCAATCGACGGCAATCCTATGACAGGCAAAGTCATTGACCATGGCAAAGCTCTGGACATCGCCGATATACCGTGGGCCGGTCGACAGCTCTGGGACTGCGATTGCAATGTCAAAGATGGGAAATATTACCTTTATTTCCCATTAAAAGATAAAAATGACATCTTCCGTATCGGTGTGGCCATAGCGGACTGCCCGGAGGGTCCTTTTATTCCCCAGCCTGATCCCATTCGCGGAAGCTATTCGATGGACATTTGCGTGCTCGAAGAGAACGGAGCATATTATCTCTATTTCGGCGGACTTTGGGGTGGACAACTTCAACGTTATCGCGATAACAAGGCACTGGAATGTGCCGAACTTCCCGAGGGAGAGGAGCCTTCGCTCCCGAGCCGATGTGTACGCCTTACTGAGGACATGCTTCAGTTTGCAGAGGCCCCACGCCCTATACAAGTAGTTGATGCCGAGGGGAGGCCTTTAAAGGCCAATGACCCGCATCGATTCTTTGAAGCGTCTTGGGTGCATAAATATAATGGAAAATATTATTTCTCCTATTCCACCGGAGATAGTCACTTACTATGTTATGCCATAGGCGATAATCCCTACGGACCATTTGTATACCAGGGGGTCATTCTCACGCCTGTGGTAGGTTGGACCACTCATCACAGCATTATAGAATATGATGGTAAGTGGTATCTCTTCCATCATGACAGCGTCCCCTCAGGAGGCAAATCTTGGCTCAGAAGTTTGAAAGTATGCGAATTAATTTATGATGCCGAAGGTCACATTCTCCCGATTGACGGAGAAGGTGACGCTAATTCTTAATTAAGGTCGATTATGAAACGGTTTCATATACTTCCTGTTATCTTATTGTTAACTACGATTTTACCACCTAAAGCTCAAGCTTCTGATGGCTCTGAGTTGTGGCTGAAATCTCTACATGACATTTGCTCTAATATTGAGGCGGCTAATGTCACCTTCGATTCCAAGAAACTATCTCCAACCCTCGAAGAGGCGAGGAAGATTCTTTCAGTTCAGTCATTGGGCGGCTATGAAATCGAAGTGTCGACAAAAGGTGACAAGTCTCTCGGAACGGAAGGATATGAAATTATACGTACTGGAAAAAAGGTTACAATATTCTCACGTTCTGACATTGGTGCCTTATATGGAGCATTCGCCCTGCTTCGTCTCGTGGATTCCGGGTTAGAAATTCCTGAAAGGTTAGTGGAAACCCCGGCCTTTGATTTGCGCATTCTCAATCATTGGGATAATCTCAACGGCACCGTAGAGCGAGGGTATGCCGGTCGTTCACTTTGGGACTGGACCTCCCTTCCTGACTATGTTTCCCCTCGTTATGAGGAGTATGCACGTGCGAACGCTTCAATCGGCATTAACGGCACTGTGCTTAACAACGTCAATGCTTCCCCTCAAATCCTAACGTCCCGTTATCTCGAAAAAATCAAGACAATAGCCGATATTTTCCGGCCTTACGGCTTAAAGGTGTATCTTTCAGTAAACTTCGCATCGCCGATGACACTCGATTCTCTTCCCACCGCCGACCCGCTTGATGCCGGAGTGCGAAATTGGTGGAAAAAGAAGACTGACGAGATTTACGCACTGATTCCCGACTTTGGAGGGTTCTTGGTAAAGGCTAATTCTGAAGGTCAACCGGGTCCGATGGACTTTGGACGCACCCATGCCGACGGTGCCAATATGCTCGCTCGGGCACTTGCTTCGCATGGAGGCATAGTGATGTGGCGCTCTTTTGTATATTCTCCTATCGATGCCGACCGTGCAAAGCAGGCTTACATGGAATTTCAGCCCCTTGACGGGCAATTTGACCCTAACGTGATAATCCAAATCAAAAATGGGCCTGTGGATTTCCAGCCTCGCGAGCCTTACAGTCCACTGTTCGGTGCAATGCCCCGGACTTCTGAAATGGTTGAGTTTCAGGTGACACAGGAATATCTCGGACACTCCAATCACATTGCTTATCTTGCCACGATGTGGAAGGAATTCTATGAATATGTATCCCCTTACTCGTTGAAAGCCGTAGCCGGAGTTGCAAATATCGGCGATGATACCAACTGGACGGGACATCCGGCAGCTCAAGCTAATTGGTATGCCTTTGGCCGCTTAGCGTGGAATCCGGAATTGACCTCCGCTCAGATAGCGGATGAATGGTTGGCGCAGACATTGGCTGACCCTGTTAATACACCCGCTGAGATTCGTGAAAGTCTTAAGGAAATGCTATTGTCAAGCCGCGAAGCAGTAGTTGACTACATGATGCCACTCGGACTGCATCATATATTTGCATTCGGTCACCATTACGGTCCCGAGCCATGGTGTGACGTACCTGGCGCCCGTCCCGACTGGCTTCCGAAATACTATCACCGCGCTGATAGCTTGGGAATCGGCTTTGACCGTTCGCCTTCGGGAAGTAATGCCGTGGAGCAATATCCGGAGCCGCTGAGGTCGCAGTTATCCGACATGGACAGCTGCCCGAAAGAATTTCTGCTTTGGTTTCATCATGTTCCCTGGGCAAAGAAGCTTAAATCTGGACTCACATTATGGGATGAAATGTGCATTGCATATCAGCGAGGATGTGATAAAGTGGTTGGATATCAGAATACTTGGAATAATGCAGAGCCATATATTGACCCTGAAATCTTCACCGATGTACAAGAGAGACTTATGACACAAGCTCGTGACGCACAATGGTGGAAAGATGCTTGCATTTCCTATTTCCAGACATTTTCGAACCTCCCTATCCCCTCGGATGTAGCCCCTCCCGTACACACACTTCGCGACATGATGGACATCAAATTAGGGATTACAAACTACGAAGCTCCCGGCCTCCGACTGCTTAACTCCCTTCGTTGACCAAACAAGCATCCACACCGAAGCATAATCAGAAATCATAAAATCTTAAATTCCTTAAACTCCTTAACGACCTTTGGGACCTTGGCATTCTTAGAGTTCCTAAAGTCGTTGGCGGCTTTAATTGGCGGCTTTAACGTAAATTATTCTGTGAAGAATTACTAAAATCTTTCATCGTTGAAATAAATAAAGTAACTTTGCATATTATTTCTCCCTTAACACCACATTCTGAGTAGATGGATAAATTCTATGCATGGTGCAAACGATACTTGTCACTGACGTTGCTCGCCACTATCGTGGTGGGAGCGGCTGTGTTGTTTTTCAACGAGAACTCTCTGCTCCGCACAGTAGGGCAAGAGCGACGCATTGATGAGCTTCAGGCTGCAATCAAGGACGCCACTGACACCCTAGATTATTATCGCTGGCAGAATAAGTTACTCGACACCGACAAGGAGACAATGGAGCGTATAGTCCGCGAACAATATCACATGCAGCATCCTGACGAGGATGTTTACGTATTCGAACAATAATCATAAAATGAGCAAAGCCAAACGTACCACCTGGTCCAATATTCTATCCCCCATAGGTCTGCTAATCATCATGGCGGCGGCAGCCCTTCCTCTCTTGAGATTTGGGACCGATTATGCGAAATATATTTATGCTGCAGGAGCTGTAATCCTTTTGGCGGCAAAGATTATCATGCCTGTCGTAAAAGAACCATTACGTTTGCGACGATTGATGCGTATGGAGATATGGACAGGCATTATTTTCATGGTAGGTGCAGTGTTCATGTTTCTACCCGGCAAGGACTGGATTGCCTTCACTTTGGCCGGAGGCGTAATCACCCTCTATACTTCAATATTGATTCCCAGACAAAAAAATGTTAACTGACACTGATAAATTGACAGTTAATTAGTAATTTTGTTGCCAAATCACCACCACACGCCGTAATGTCACAATATCTCACTATCGACCAAGGCAATACCGAAGCTAAAATCGCGCTTTGGGACAATACCGACCTCGTTGACACAGCCATCGAGACCCGGCTCACACCCTTAAGTCTGGAGAAATTTGTGGACCGCCGACATCTCGACGGGGCTATCTACTGCTCAGTGGTGCAGAACAACGGACCGGTAATCAACAAATTGAGCCATCTGGCGCGATGCGTATACCGCCTAAACACCTCCACCAAACTCCCCATCCGTATTAATTACGAGACCCCCCTGACACTCGGTGCCGACCGCGTGGCCGCAGCGGTGGGAGCATGGAGTGAACACCAAGGTAAAGACATACTTGTGGTCGATGCCGGAACCGCCGTAACCTACGATTACGTCGATGCCGAAGGCGTGTATCAAGGTGGAAACATCGCACCCGGAATT
The DNA here is from genome assembly GCA_023664955.1 of Duncaniella sp. Taxonomy (GTDB): domain Bacteria; phylum Bacteroidota; class Bacteroidia; order Bacteroidales; family Muribaculaceae; genus Duncaniella. The sequence goes on along the minus strand of JAMPEV010000002.1, from coordinate 64,900 downwards.
GTGATGGAGCTAAAAGCCTTGAACAATTACACCGCCAATCTCCCTCTTCTCCCTTTCCCCGAGAATATCCCTGATTTATGCCGCAACTTGATGGGCAAAAACACCGCCGATGCCATGAGGCTCGGAGCTGTATACAGTGTTGTGGCATCTATCAGATACTATAAAAGTCAGCTTCCGCCCGACACTGTCGTGGTGCTTGGGGGAGGCTGCGGTCATCACCTTGCATCCCTCTGCGGCTTCGATGTATTAGTTGACGAGCATCTCGCAAGCAGAGGCCTTAACAGAATTTTGCTTTACAATGAAAATTAAACTCATTTTAGCACTGGCTCTCGCATTGATGTCAGTCAGCACTATCACAGCACAAAACGAAACAAGTCCGTATTCGAAGTTCGGCTACGGCATTCTCCGCGACAATGCCACTTCGGCACAGCGCCAGATGGGAGGCGTGGGTTACGCTATGCAGTCAGGACGACAGGTAAATGTCATGAACCCTGCTTCATACGCCTCCGTAGACTCCCTGACATTCTTATTTGACATGGGTATAGATGTGTCGCTCTACTGGCGCAAAGATAATACCGGCAACGACCGTGACTTCGGTGGAGGAATAGACTATATCACAATGCTTTTCCCTGTATCAAAGCGCGTTGGTGTGAGCTTCGGACTTCTCCCATATTCATCGGTGGGCTACTCTTTCGGCTCGGAAATTAAGAACGGCTACTCCTCTCACCAGGGTGTGGGCGGACTCAACCAGCTTTATATTGGAGCAGGTTATAATCCATTCAAAAACTTCTCTATAGGTGCCAACATTTCCTATCTTTTCGGCACTAATTACAATGATGTTTATGCCACCACATCGTCAGCCAATCAGACTCTCTTCGAGCAGGTTCTCGAAGTGAAGGACTACCACCTGCAGTTTGGTGCCCAGTATAAACTCAATATCAGCCGCAAAAACAGTGTGACAGTAGGTGTTACATATTCACCGTCCAAATCACTCCTTGGTAAGACATACGTAATCAAGCAGGATATTACTCAGGATTCACAACCTGACACTATAGCGCCCGGACTCGTGAACCTGAAAGGGAAATTCTCGCTCCCTGAGACGTGGGGCGTTGGTCTAAGCTATGACTGGAACTCACAATTCCAAGCTGAGGTGGACTTTACCTACCAAAATTGGGCAAGTGCCAAGTACGAACAAATCGAGAACTTCACAGGCACAAAGTTTGACAACCGTTGGAAAGTGGCAGCCGGTCTCAGCTACCTCCCCGATCCCCGTGGCAGCTATTTGCGCCGCGTAGCTTACCGTGCCGGAGGTTTTTACAATCGTGACTATATGATGATTGAGGATAATCACGTGAGAGACTACGGATTCTCAGTAGGTCTCGGTCTGCCTACCGCATCGTCAAAAACTATAGTAAATGTAGGCTTTGAGTACCACAACCGTCAAGCCACCCCTAATCCGCTACTTAAGGAGCAATATTTCAACATCACACTCGGTGTGAACTTCAACGGACTCTGGTTCCTCAAAAACAAACTTCGCTAATGAGTTCCTTTTGCAAAATGCGTCTCCTGCCCATTGTGGTAGCCACTATATTGGTCGCCATGGGGTTAGTTGTTACCGGATGTAAGGAGGACAATCCCCTTGCCACGGCCAATATCGACGCTGCGCATACTCCTACTATGCTCACCCGCAATGTGGAGACACTGATTTCCGACTCCGGGGTGACACGGTTTCGAATCACCACACCGATATGGTATGTTTATGATGAAGCTGAAGAGCCATTTTGGAGATTTCCTGATGGGATCCATCTCGAAAAGTTTGACCTATTTTTCCGCACTGAGGCCACTGTTGTCGCCGACTCCGCCACATACCTAAAAAATAAGCAGATATGGCGATTGGACGGTAATGTCAATATTACCAACGTGATGAATGAGAAATTCCTCACCAATCAGCTATTTTGGGATCAACGTCAGCACAAGCTTTACTCTGACTCGTTCATACACATCGAGCGACCTGATAAAGTGCTTGAGGGATATGGCTTTGACTCCAACGAACAACTCTCACGCTACGCCATCCGAAATGTGTCAGGTATCTTCCCCGCCAACTCATTCGAGCCCGGCCAGGGTGGATCACGGCGCACAGAACCAACTGACACTATCACCTCGTCCGAGGAAAATGTTGATGACAATGAAGAGTTTGAAGTTGTTACCGAGGATGATGAAGCCGCTAATTAAATACTCAATTTAGTTCAAAATAGTTCTAAATTAAATTATTGAACAATAACAGAATATGACACTTACCTCTTGGATAGTATTAGCATTGGTATCACTGCTCTTTTCTGGCCTCTTTTCGGGAATGGAGATTGCTTATATAACAGCCGACCGTGTCAGAGTTGGTCTCGATTCAAGTCGCGGCGGGATTTTAAATAGGATCATTAAGCGGTACTACTCCAATCAAGAGTTTTTCATTTCCACCATCTTGGTAGGAAATAATATAATGCTTGTAATCTATGGTATGGGGGCTGCTGCATTGCTCGAACCATGGATTGAAGAACATGTGTCGGATAATCAAGCTGTGATACTCTTGCTCCAGACTGTTATATCCACATTGGTAATCCTTTTTACCGGAGAATTTCTTCCAAAGTCGATATTCCGCATCAATCCCAATACATCCTTGAAGTTAGCGGCCATTCCGGTTTACTTCTTCTACATAATTCTTTACCCCATTTCCTGGTTTACCTCGTGGCTTTCAAGAGTGTTGATGAAACTGGTGGGTATCAAGGCCGAAGATACACGCCTCGGTGTGTTGTCAATCAACGACCTCAACGATTATTTGGAGACTAAAATCGATGACCTTGACAATCCACAGGAGGTAGAGGTGGAGAACGAGGTGAAAATATTCCACAATGCGCTTGATTTCTCCAACACCCAGCTTCGCGATTGTATGGCGCCCCGCAACGAGTTGGTGGCAGTGGACTTGGAGGAAACAGACAGAGAACAGCTTTCGGAGTTATTTACTTCGTCAGGAAGGAGTAAAATCCTCGTGTATCGAGACGATATAGACAATGTGGTTGGTTATGTCCACGTATCAGAACTTTTCGATCCTGAAAGTGATTGGAAAGATAATATTAAGGAGGTGCTTTACGCGCCAGAAACACTTCTCGCAAACACAATGATGCGTCGTCTGCTCACTGAGAAACGTTCAATGGCTGTGGTGGTTGATGAGTTTGGTGGTACAGCCGGACTTGTTACACTCGAGGACCTTGTCGAGGAAATATTTGGTGACATACAGGATGAGCATGACAAAAACGGCATTACAGCAACGGAAGTTTCACCCGGCGTGTATGAGTTCTCAGGGCGAATCGAAGTACGCGCACTCCGTGACGAGTTCCGAATTGACATACCTGAGGATGATGAATATCAGACACTTGCCGGATACATCATGCACGAGACCGGTTCGCTTCCGGCACAAGGTGAAAGAATCGAAATCGATGATATAGTATACACGATCCAACGACGCACAGCTACACGCCTCGACCTTATCCGTGTCGAAACTAATACTCAAGAAGAGGATGTTGACAAATGACATATATATATATATATTTCCATGTGGAGGATATATCTCGTAGCTTTGTGAATTGAATTGAGTATGCTCCAACTTAACGGCCATGATTAAAAAAGAACAAAGAGAAAGAATAATCTCACTTATTAAACGCGAAGTAGTGCCTGCGATCGGATGTACAGAGCCGGTGGCAGTGGCGTTGTGTGTAGCAAAGGCTACCGAATTACTCGGCTCGCATCCTGAACGGATTGAGGCCCGGTTAAGCAGTAATATCCTTAAAAATGCAATGGGTGTCGGTATTCCCGGCACCGGCATGATAGGACTTCCTATTGCAATGGCCTTAGGTGCTCTTGTGGGTAAATCGGAGTATGGCCTTGAAGTGCTTAAGAATGTCAATGATGAGGCTGTGACAAAGGGTAGGTCATACATCAACGAGGGAAGAATCAGCATATCTCTGGATTCCGAGGCACCTTCGAAATTGCATATTGACATAACTGTATATGACAAATCGGGGAGAAAGGCTCGGGCTATAATCTCATGCGAGCATACCCACTTCGTGCAATTGGAAAAGGACCATACTGTGCTTCACAGTGAAGAAGTGAAGGATGACAGTGCTGATGCTACTGATGACGTGGCTCTCGACATGGCAATGATATATGAATTTGCGACTGAAACTCCTATTGAAGAGCTTTCGTTCATCCTTGAAGCTAAGAAATTGAATATGGCTGCATCCCTTACAGCTCTTGCCGGGGATTATGGGCATTCATTAGGCGCGACAATCAGAAAATATGGTATAAAATATTATGGTGACACCCCTGTAGAACACATGATATCCTACACATCGGCGGCCTGTGATGCCCGTATGGGAGGCGCTCCCATTGCTGTAATGTCCAATTCCGGCAGCGGTAATCAGGGAATCACTGCGACAATGCCTGTGGTGAGCTTTGCTGAGGATATGGATGCAAGCGAAGAGCAGACCACCCGGGCTCTGATACTAAGTCATCTCACCAGCATATATATAAAGCAAAGTTTGGGCCGATTGTCGGCTCTTTGCGGCTGCGTTGTGGCGTCAACCGGAGCATCGGGAGCGATTGTGTATCTCATGGGAGGCGGCTATAACGAGATTTGCGCCTCGATTAAGAATATGATAGCCAACCTCACAGGTATGATATGTGATGGTGCCAAACCTTCATGTGCGCTGAAGATTTCATCGGGAGTTTCTACCGCTATGATGTCGGCGATGCTTGCTATGAATGGTAAATGTGTTACTTCGGCTGAAGGAATAGTGAGCGAAGATGTGGATGTTACGATTCATAATCTCACATCAATCGGTCGAGAAGCCATGACCGAAACTGATCGTCTTGTCTTACAGATAATGACAAGCAAATAGCTATTCTATCACGATTGATTCGGAGTCATCGGTGACGATTATTGGGCGTTCATCGGGGGCAGAAGCGTGGACTTTAACGTTTCTGAAAGTTATACCGCGTGTGTGGTTGAGCCAAAAACCTTGTGCAGGAAGGATACCCCACATAGTTGACTCAGGATACTCTTTAATTTTCTCATCAATAGGTGCGGTGGTCAGTTTTTGACCACCGGCATGGCGAATGGTAATATCATGTAAGAGTATGTCGGTTACAGGGTGACCTTCGACACCGGTGATTGAGCATCCGGAAGGTCCCGCACCGTCAATCAAAATGTCGTGTAACACCACACCGCTAATCGAGCCTACGCCCTCAACCGGATGCTTTTCGGAATATGGACGTGCACGGTCGGCAAGACGGATGAAAATTGGCGATTCAGTACCCGTGATTGTGATATCAGCAATGTCGACATTTCTCATAGAGCCGCCATCCACAATCTCAAGAGAGATGGCAGAGTGTCCGATGCCACCCGGATAGCCAAAATATTGATTCGATTGATCGGCAGAGGGTTTCACTACAATACCGCGGATGTTGATATTGCGGAATCCTCCATTTGTCTCAGTCCCTAACTTAATGGCATTGCAGTGACTCGACACCACACAGTTACTGATGGTTATATCCTCGCAAAGGCGGGGTGATGTGCTCTTCAAGGTTATAGCGTCATCATCCGAATCAGCGATCATATTGGAAACTGTAACATTATGGCATCCATCAAGGTCAAGAGCATCGTTATTGTAATTATTACGGTTAATCACGGTGATACCATCGATTTTCACACGGTCGCAAGCGAGGTAATGCTGCATCCAGCAGCCGGAATTTTTGAGCGTCACATCGAATACGGCCACATCAGTGCATTGTATAAAGCGCAGAAGATGGGGGCGAGTGATACCTTCATCGTTCCATGATAACTTCCGGAATGCCTTGCCGCGGCCATCTATGGTGCCACGACCGGAGATAGCCACATTATGAGCCTTGTCAGCATAAATTAGCTGGACTGTGGGTGTATTAGTGCGAAGTGAGAGATAGTCAGTGGATACCGGAGTATAATCCTTTATATCGGTGCTACCATAAAGTGTTGCGCCGTTTTCAAGATGCATTTCCACATTATCCCTTAGCATAATGCTTCCGATTTTATAGCTCCCGGTAGGCACCAGGACTGTCCCTCCCCCCTTCTCAGTGCAAGTGTCGATGGCTTTTTGAACTGCCAAAGTGCTTAGTTGGGTCGTATCGCTCACAGCTCCAAAATCAACAATGTTGTAAACAGCGGCATCTGCCGCGAAAGATGCGGCTAAAGCCATTGCTGCAATGCTAAGTTTGCCGAAAAAGTAACGTATAGTATTCATGATATCAGTAGATTTTCAACTGCAAATATAGCAAAATGGAATGATAATCCGGGAATCTAAAGTGATTTTTGAAGAGTTATTACAAATCAGCATACTCCATAGCCGCGTCAAAACACGGGCATGCCTTGGGCGCAAATTCATAGTGTGAATGTACGGTTGAGCCGGGATAGTCGTGCTTTAGCTTTGAAATCAAAGAGCGTAGTGCAATTCGCTGCTTTAAAGTACGAGTGTCCAACGGCACACTGTAGTCTTCACTCAAGCCACCTACATAAACTACACCAATGCTGTTACTGTTTTGTCCCTTGCAATGCGCACCGATTTTTTCTACAGGCCTACCATTCTCCACTGTTCCATCGAGCATCACAACATAATGGTATCCTATGCCATTAAACCCTCGTTGACGATGCCAAGTGGCAATTTCTCTCACGGTAACATTTCTTCCGGCAGGAGTAGCAGTGCAATGCACTATAATTTTCGTTATTTTCCTCATACTAAATAAATTAATTGTTTAAAACAGATTATTTCACCTAATCACTGAGTGCAAAAATACAAATATCGCACCCCGAAAGGAGTGCGATACTTTCAAATATGAGATAAAAATCCATTAAATTTTTACGTTCACCATCTCAGTTCATATCGGACTGACCGTGATGCCGATTTGCTCAATGCCATGAAGCGTGTCGACATTCATGATGTGCCGAATCTCCACCGGGCGAGTGACATCAATTACCGATGCGCGATTTATCACTGAGGCTTTCTGATAACTTGCGCCAAAACCACTGCCAAGCCAACGACCGAAAGAGTCGGCGAGACGGATGTTGACAGTGTCGCGAGTCAAATATCCATCACCGTGGAACGTCACCTCGAGCCAAATGTCGGAATATTTGTAATTAGAACCATGACGAAGAGCCACTCCGATAGTAGCCGTTACGATCGAGTCATTGTCAGGCAAGCCGGTGTCAATCGGCAGGAGGAGTATGGAATCACCATACACCCATCCTTCCTTCGGAAGACTCTCCCAATGGCTGTAGTCACGGATCCCGGGGGCACAGGCACTGAGCAGCAATAGTAGCAGTATAGTAGGCAGAAGATTGCGCATCACATTTTATGCATTATCCTGGTTGTCGCGAAAGGCCTTTGGGATGCGGTTAGGACGAGGCTGTTCAACTGGCTGAGGCTTTCCCTGTTTTTGTTGCTGTCCTTGTGACTGCCTTTGCTGCTGTCCCTGTGACTGCTTCTGCTGCCCCTGAGACTTCTGGACGGATTGACCTTGGGTGGGAGGTTTTTGCTGCTTTTTTTCAGTATTGCCGGAAGAATCAGGACGACGCTCTCCATTATTGTTATTACGTTCCGGTTTTCCTTTGCCTTGGTTACTGTTATTTCCCTTAGGCTTACGGTCATTGTTGCGGGGCTGCTGCTCAGGCTTATTGCCACCTTGATTCCCTTTCTGGGTTACTCCTTGTCCTGCATCTTGATTGCCTTCGGGGCGATTTTCACTCTTCGAGATTCGGTTATTTTGCTGACGATCCTTATTATCACCCTTTGGAGAATCTTGCTTTGGAGCATTCCCGCCACCCGAACTCTTCTTCTTTTTCTTTTTCTTAGCCTTATCGAAACGAGTGAGTTCATCCTGCGAGGCAAGGTCGATTGGTCGAGTCTTGACATTCTGCTTCTCGTCGCCGTCGCGTTCAAGTTTCAACGGTTTTTCGCCGCGCTTATTCATCTCAATCACCTCAAACGCACGTGCGGCATCAATGGTGACGAGATTTGCTGCAAGTTGTTTATCTGTAGAATAGGTGATTTCCTTCTTGAAAATATCAGTTTTAAAGTGGTAATACGTATTATCAGCGGTTTCCAGACGTATATCTTTGGTGGGTAGGAATCGGGCACTCTCCACGTAGGTGTCAACCTCAAAATTAAGGCAGCATTTCAGCTTTGCACACTGACCGGCCAGCTTTTGCGGATTGAGTGAAATATCCTGATAGCGGGCCGCACTTGTGCCTACTGACACGAAATTGGTCATCCAACTTGCGCAGCATAATGGCCGGCCGCAGGAACCGATACCTCCGATTCGACCAGCCTCCTGGCGCGCTCCAATTTGCTTCATCTCGATGCGCACCTTGAAAGTTTCGGCAAGCACCTTAATTAGCTGTCGGAAGTCAACACGTTCATCTGCAATGTAGTAGAAAATTGCCTTATTGCCATCTCCTTGATACTCCACATCACCAATTTTCATGTTGAGATTCAGCGACTCGGCAATCTTGCGTGAACGAATCATCGTGTCATTCTCGCGAGCCTTGGCCTCCTCATATTTCTCGAGGTCGGCAGGCTTTGCTTTACGGAACACACGTCGAATCTCAGCATCGGGCTTAAGGTTGGCGCGCCGCATTTGCAGGGCTACGAGTTTTCCCACAAGCGTCACACGGCCGATATCGTGTCCGGGCGAAGCTTCCACGGCCACCATGTCGCCAATTTCAAGAGGGATATTTGTGGAATTGCGGTAAAATCCCTTACGGGTGTTCTTAAACTGCACCTCCACGATGTCAAAGTCAGCCAGTCCTCCGGGGATATCCTCCAGCCAATTAAAGCAATGGAGCTTACCGCGAGGGCATCTTCTTTCTTTCTCTTCCATACGGACAGCTCCTTTCCTTACTTAGCGAAGCTTACGGAACGAGTCTCACGGATTACAGTGATTTTCACCTGCCCCGGATAAGTCATTTCGTCCTGGATGCGGCGTGCAATTTCTGATGAGAGTTTTTCGGTCTCCATATCGTCAATCTTATCTGCACCCACAATCACGCGAAGTTCGCGACCTGCCTGGATAGCGTAGGTCTTGATAACGCCGGGATAGGATAGAGCGAGTTGTTCGAGGTCGTTAAGACGCTTGATGTATGCCTCCACAATTTCGCGGCGAGCTCCCGGGCGAGCTCCGGAAATGGCATCACACACTTGCACGATGGGTGCCAGAAGTGTAGTCTGCTCGATTTCATCATGGTGAGCTCCGATAGCGTTGCATATTTCGGGCTTCTCTTTATACTTCTCAGCGAGCTTCATGCCGAGAAGAGCGTGTGGCAATTCAGGTTCCTCATCGGGTACTTTGCCTATATCGTGGAGAAGTCCGGCGCGACGGGCTTTCTTGGGGTTAAGACCAAGTTCAGCAGCCATGATGGCGCATAGGTTGGCTGTCTCGCGTGAGTGCTGGAGTAGGTTCTGACCGTAGCTTGAACGGTATTTCATCTTACCCACCATGCGGATAAGGTCGGGGTGTAAACCGTGGATGCCAAGGTCGATAGCCGTACGTTTTCCTGTCTCAACGATTTCCTCCTCAATCTGCTTGCGCACTTTAGCCACGACTTCCTCAATACGGGCAGGGTGAATACGTCCGTCGGCCACGAGCTGGTGAAGAGCGAGACGGGCAATTTCGCGGCGCACTGGGTCGAAACCTGAGAGTACGATAGCCTCAGGGGTATCGTCGACTATAATCTCGATACCTGTCGCTGCTTCGAGGGCACGGATGTTACGACCCTCGCGACCGATGATGCGGCCCTTAATTTCGTCACTGTCGATATGAAATACTGTGACGGAATTTTCAATCGCAGTTTCAGTGGCGAGACGCTGGATTGACTGCACCACGATGCGCTTAGCTTCTTTGTTGGCAGTCATTTTGGCCTCATCCATGATATCATTTATGTATGCGCTTGCCGCTGTTTTTGCCTCGTCCTTCAGTGACTCAATGAGTTTTTCCTTAGCCTCTTCGCTTGAAAGACCTGAAATGTGTTCGAGGGTGTCCTGCGCTGTGCGACGTAGACGGTCGAGCTCCTCCTTGCGTTGCTCTACCACCACCATTTGAGCTTCAAGGTTCTGTCGAGTTTGCTCGTTCTCATTACGGGCGCGGGCATTGTCGCTTTGCTGCTGATTGAGCTGGGCTTGACGTTGTTTAATCTTCGACTCCTCTACCTGGACACGCTGCATACGTTGATTGGCTTGCTTTTCGGCTTCGGATTTGATTTTCAGCTCTTTCTCGCGGGCTTCAAGAAGTTTGTTTTTCATGAGCACCTCAGCTTCACGTTCAGCATCTTCAACAATAGACTTTGCGCGTGAACGTGCAGTGGCGCGTTGCACTGCTAAAAGCACCCCCACTGAAAGAGCGGCGGTAACAATGATTGCAATAGCTAAATAAATTATTATATCCATAATACGGAATAGTAAATAAGAATGAAAATATATAAAAATAGCACGTGTCAACATCGCCACACCATCCTCCCGGAGCATCCTCCGGGGGTGTGGAAAGATTGAACGTGCGTGAACTCGCTAATGTGACGTCGCTGATATGAATAGGCACTCCGGCCTATTGCATGGCAGAATCGTCGATGTCAAGCAGAAGCCTGTCAAGAGTCTTTTCGAGCCCTTCGAGTGTGGCTTCAATCTTGCGTGAGGCCATCTCCGCACTGAAATAAAGCTGGGCAAACCTAAAGGTCACCATGGCAAGTATTTCGCCGGGAGATTTATCCTTAAAATCGTCTCTTTTCGACCATTTACGCCAAAGCTCATTAATATTGGCCTCGGCTTTTCTCACTACTTCCTCTTCACTTTGGGGGATTCGAAGGTCTATTCGCGGATGGTCGGCGATACGGATTGTTATGTTGAGGAGTTTATCTGTCATCAAATGCTTAACTGGTTAATGCACTTGTCGATTTCGCGCACTAATTCGGTAAGTTTGGCTCTTGTCGTCTCAACATCGTTATGGTCAGGAGATAGGATTGAGACCATTTTCAGATACTCAATTTGACGATTAAGGTCATCGATGTTGCGTTGCATCGCTTTGACGGTGGCTTGCAAGTCAGTGACCTGAGCATCTGCCGAACGCTTAGCCTCACGGATCATAACGAACCGTTCGGCAAGGAGAGCGCCTTTGGCTTCTATTTTATCAATACGTTGCTGAAGATTGACAGCCATTCTGTTCCGAATTTTTACACAAAGTTAATGATTTGTTTCGATAATCATTCATTCAGGAATGGAAAATCGGAAATGATGAAACACTTTTTAACTTAATATGGGCGGTGATGTCAATTAAGGATTAGTCTAAATTATTAGAAATGTTACATTGAAATATTTTTTGAAAAAAAATGCAAAAATATTTGGTCAGTTTAAAAACTTGCCGTACCTTTGCAACGCTTTAGACGAGAAAGGGCGTTTAGCTCAGCTGGTTCAGAGCATCTGCCTTACAAGCAGAGGGTCGGCGGTTCGAATCCGTCAACGCCCACCAATCAACAGCTTTCTCGTCATAGCAAAGATGCCTCCCGGAGTGCATCGCAAAATTTCCGGGCGTTTAGCTCAGCTGGTTCAGAGCATCTGCCTTACAAGCAGAGGGTCGGCGGTTCGAATCCGTCAACGCCCACCGAAACTTGAAATTATAACAGTCTCCGGATAAACATCTCGAGGCTGTTTTTTGTTTTGTTAACATGATTACCCGACTTCTTACACCTTTGTTTGACTATCGCTGCCGAAAATGGCGAACTGCCGCTGCTGATATAGAATCGTCGCAACGGCGTCAATTGTCGTGGCTACTTAGCAAAGGAGCTACAACCCAAGTGGGTGAAAGGTTTCATTTTAACTCAATTTCGAATTATGAGTCGTACAGGCATAGAGCCCCTGTTGTCAAATATGAAGACATACGTCAGCTTGTTATGACGATGGTTAACGGCCGGCGCGACGTTCTCTGGCCTGGGAGGGTGAGGCGATTCGCACAATCCTCGGGCACAAGCGACGGCAAAAGTAAATATATACCGGTAACGGACGATTCGTTGCGGCTGAACCATTATCGCGGCGGCTTTGATACAGTAGTTCACTATTTGAACAACTATCGTGACAGCAATATTTTCAGCGGCAAAGCTTTTATACTCGGAGGTAGCTTTGCTAACGAACTCGATGTGCCCGGCAACGTTTTTGTTGGCGATTTGTCGGCAAATTTAATTGACAATATTAACCCGTTGGTTAATTTTATAAGAGTGCCGGCGAAGAAAGTAGCCTTAATGCCGAACTGGGCCGAAAAACTCCCTAAGCTCGTAGAGGGCGCCATGAATGCCAATGTATCAAATATTTCGGGAGTGCCTTCGTGGTTTCTGACTGTACTTAAAAAAATATTGAAAGAGAAAGGTGCCGATTCTATTCATGACGTTTGGCCAAATCTCGAGGTGTTTTTTCATGGCGGAATTTCGATGGAGCCATATCGCACTCAATATAACCGCATTTGCGACACGAAGAAAATGCGTTATGTTGAGACTTACAATGCGTCGGAAGGCTTTTTCGGCATTCAAACCGACCCCGAATCGCATTGGATGGAATTTATCCCCGACGGAGCAATATTCTATGAGTTTGTTCCGCTAAACCAGATCGACGAACCATTTCCCGATGCTGTTCCGGCATGGAAGGTTGAGCCGGGTCAGACGTATGCGCTTGTCATAACAGCAGCCAACGGACTATGGCGATATGCCATCGGCGACACCGTTACCATTCAGCAAACCAACCCGCTGAAATTCACTATTGCCGGGCGTACAAAACATTATATAAACGCATTCGGCGAAGAGCTGATGGTTTACAATGCTGAGCATGCGATGGCCGCAACTTGCCGTCAACTGGGCTGCGAGGTTGCCAACTACACGGCAGCGCCAGTCTACGCCGACGACAACACGCATGGTAGCCATCAATGGTTGATAGAATTCACCCACAAACCCGAATCGATGGAGGAGTTTGCAAGGGTACTCGACGAAAAGTTGCAAAACGAAAATTCCGACTATCAGGCAAAGCGCTCCGGTAACATTTTTCTTGATCCGCCGGTTATAACAGTTGCACCCACAGGACTTTTCGATAATTGGCTGGCCGATACGGGCAAACTAGGTGGTCAACGTAAGGTTCCGCGCCTTTGTCCCGACCGTCGCTATCTCGACCCAATGCTTGAACTCTGTTTAAAAATTTAACTAATATTGTGAAACAAAAAATCGGCCACAAGGTTGTATATCGAAAAATGTGGCTAAATTTGCATTTATGTAAGTAATCGAACTTTAACTATATAACTATGAGCGAAAAAGAATTAGATAGAATAAGCTATGCTCTTGGCTTGAGCATGGGGCAGAACTTCTGGAGTTCTGGCATCAAAAAAATTGACATAAAGGACTTCACCGACGCCCTGTCGGTAGTTTACGGCAATGCAGAGCCAAAAATGAGCCATACAGAGGCTAAGGCCGAAATACAGAAATTTTTCGAAGCAATGGCTGCGAAACAACAAGAGGAAATGGCAGCAAAAGCCAAGATTAATGCCGAAGCCGGCGTTGCTTATCTTGAAAAGAATAAAAATCGCCAGGAGGTTAAAACAACTCCCTCAGGACTTCAATATGAGATACTCAAAGAGGGTAATGGCAAGCATCCTGCTACAACTGATTCAGTGACGGTTCATTATACAGGCAAGCTGATCGACGGAACAGTATTTGACTCGTCGGTTGAACGTGGCGAACCGGCTACCTTCGGAGTTACACAAGTGATTCCCGGTTGGGTTGAAGCTCTACAGCTAATGGACGAAGGCGCACAGTGGCGTTTGCATATCCCCGCAAATTTGGCATATGGTCCCAATGGAGCCGGCCCCATAGGTCCGAACGAGACCTTAATTTTTGATATTGAGCTGATAAAAATCAATTGATAATTAACAATCACATATTAAACAAAATGAAAAAATCAATTTTAGCAGCCGGTTCCGCTCTGTTGTTACTCAGCGTCGTATCCTGCTCGAAGAACGCCAGCAACGTATCGCCCGAAGATAAAGCATTCGACGATTCACTGGCATGCGCATGGGGTCAGATGGCCGGCATGCAGTCCTACCAGATGGTAGAAAGCAATCCTAATGAAAACATCAACAAAGACGCATATTTACGTGGTGTTCAAACAGCATTGATGGTTGACACCGCCGATCAGAGCTACCTTCAGGGTCTGGCACTTGGCGTACGTTTGGCCCAGAGCCGCTACTACGCAATGAAACAGTTGGGCGTTAACGTAAACGCCGATTTGCTTCTAAAGAACTTCCGTGCATATTTCATGTCTGATACTGTTCCTCAGAATGCACAAGATTTGATGACAGGCTTCCAGATTCTGGCACAACGTGCCGAAAAACGCATGCAGGACCGTCGGGATGCTGAATTGGAGAACTCCGATGAATCGGTTGCCAACATCAAAGCTGGCGACGCATATGTCGACTCGCTAAAATCGGCCGGCGCGCAGCTACAAACAGCTGAATCAGGATTGGTTTACACCATCGAAAACCCCGGCGAAGGGGAAAAAGTGAAAGACACCGATCGCGTTGTTGTTAAATATAAAGGTTCGTTCACCGACGGCAAAGTGTTCGACAACTCTGAAGATCATGGCGGCACAGCAACCTTCAGCCCCACAAACGTAGTAGCCGGCTTTGGCGAAGGTTTGAAAATGCTCGGCAAAGGTGGCAAAGCGACACTATACATTCCGGGCAAGCTCGCTTACGGCGTACATGGCAATCCCGGCGCAGGAATCGGTCCCAACCAGATGCTCGTTTTCGATGTAGAAGTAGTTGACATCAACCCCGAAAAATAATAGACCCGCGCTAAACAAACTCTAAAAAAGAGCCACCTGTCCGATTACGGCTCGTGGCTCTTTTCATATCCACATTTCAGAACATGTAATTAAGCTATGAAACTATTTGCTATCATCGCAGCATTATCGCTGACAACAGCAGCCTACGCGCAAAGCACAGTATCGGGCGATGTGCCCTTGACCAACATCACCCAACAACCCGGATTCTCCGGCATTATTCACTCATGGGGGTTCATTGGCGACTCACTTTCGAGCGGCGAACATGAAACAACAAACCCCGACGGATCAACACGCTACAGCGATTTGTACACTTACTCCTGGGGACAGCGCTTATGCCAGGCTACCGGCGCCAAAGGGGAAAACTACTCACAGGGAGGCGAAACAGCCCACGGCTGGATTGAGCACTTTTGGGACACAAGCAACAATATGAACTCGAACGTTAACGCCAAAACTTCGCCTAAAAAAGGATACATTATAGCGCTTGGTGTGAACGATCGCAACATGGGTGTGCCTGTAGGTGACGTGGCAACAGATATCAATAAGGGTGATTTCACCAAAAACGCCAAGACTTTCGCCGGCAACTATGCAGGGATAATCCAGCGCGTAAAATCAATTCAGCCCGATGCCAAAATATTCGTTGTAACTATGGCTCGCGACGGCAACGATTGGGGTCCCTATGTTGATGTAATCCGCCAGATGCCGCAACAATTCGATAATGTATATCTTATCGACCTTCAGAAATACGGACCAGACTACAGCGAAGGCTCCGACATACGCAACAACTTCTATATGGGCGGTCACCTGAATGCTGCCGGCTACCAGTACACTGCCTGGATTATGATGAACTATATCGATTGGATTATCCGGCATAATATGCAGGATTTCTCGCGTGTCGCTCTAATCGGCACCGGCATAAAATAGAATTGAATAGTCATAAGTAAAAACTATAAGGCTGCGCTCATTTTGTGAAAGCGCAGCCTTATGTTATTTCATTGCCGATAATGAACTGATGAGTTGCGCTAGGTATGGAGATGGGCTCAACAAATTCGCTCTACTAAGATATGGCAGAGCTTTGTCGGGTCGGTTGTTAAGAGCAAAATAGTTTCCCAGATTAAGAAGGGCATTAACATTGTCGGGGTCGGTTGCAAGAATCAACTGATACGTATCGACAGCCCTGCTATAGTCGCCTTTTAGCATCAAACCTTGAGCCAGAGCGCTTAAGTAGCCGATGTTGCCGGGAGCGGTTGAAAGCATCAATTCCGACATCTTGACTATGCCATCGGCATCCTTGCGGAAAATATAATAATCGAGCAGCCGACGGTCGATGCTCCGCCCGAGCCAAGGCTGACGTTGGAGCAACAGATGCAGAAAGTTCTCGTAGAGCGGAGCGTTGCCAAGCGAGAAACTAACCGCACGCACACCGTCGAGCACCTTAGCCATAGGAACCAGATTCGTTTGGCTACGCTCGAAAACTGAAATCTGATAATCGGGAAGACTGCGCATTCCGGCAACGACAATTGCGTTGGAATAGTTAGAAGCCAAGGTGGCGCTGTCCTCAATCATCAACTCATACATAGCGGCGGCATTGGCCCATTCAGCATATTTGAAAAAGCGTTCGGCCTTGGCGCTTATGACGGCATAGTCTCGCGCAGGAGCCTGGGCAGCAGCCAATAGCGATCCTATCAAGTTGAACGCCAACAATATTTGACGGAAACGATTCATGAAAGCGAATTATTGTTTTTAGGAAAGTTCAATAACTAGGATAAAGATATACAAACTTTTTGGGATTGAGGAAATTTTTCTATCTTTGTGTGAAACAAATACACTAACACTTAAGTTCTAACTCCAATGCGAACAAAATATCAGCGCATCCTCTTGAAACTAAGCGGTGAATCGCTAGCCGCAGGCCACGGGCAAGGAATTGATACAGAGCGCTTGAACCAGTATGCACAACAAATTAAAGCAGTGCGCGAAAGCGGCGTTGAGATAGCTATTGTTATAGGAGGCGGAAATATTTTCCGCGGTTTGTCGGGTGCATCGCGCGGATTCGACCGAGTGAAAGGCGACCAGATGGGCATGCTCGCAACCGTGATTAACTCGCTTGCTCTCAGCTCTGCACTCGAAGCCATAGGCCAGAAGGCACGCGTGCTGACAGCTATAAACATGTTCCCTATCGGCGAACATTATAGCAAATGGCGCGCTATAGAAGCAATGAATAATGGCGAAATCGCTATCATATCGGGCGGTACGGGCAATCCATTCTTTACAACCGATACCGGCTCGGCCTTGCGAGGCATCGAGGTTGAAGCACAGGTGATGCTCAAAGGAACACGAGTTGACGGTGTGTACACAGCCGATCCGGAAAAGGACCCGACAGCCACCAAATTTAACGAAATCACATACAGCGAAGTGCTTTCTCGCGGGTTGAAGGTAATGGATTTGACCGCAACGGCTCTTTGCAAGGAAAACGGGTTGCCAATCATAGTTTTCGACATGGACACCCCCGGCAATCTACAGAAAGTGATGCAGGGCGAGCCAATCGGGACTTTGGTATATTAAGAAAATCAAAAAACTACTTATATGACAGACGTAAACACCTACCTCTCGCCTGCGGAGGAAAAAATGGAGATGGCAGTTGCTTATCTCGACGAATCGCTGGCCCACATCCGCGCCGGTAAAGCTAACCCCAAAATTCTGGATGGCATCCGTGTTGAGTATTATGGCAGTGCAGTTCCGCTAAGTAACGTTGCCAATGTTTCGGTGCCCGATGCCCGCACCATCATGATCACACCTTGGGAAAAGGCCATGTTCAAGGAGATAGAGAAGGCTATAATAAACTCCGAACTTGGAATTACACCCGAAAACAACGGCGAAGTGATCCGTCTAGGCATTCCGCCGCTGACCGAGGAACGCCGTAAAACACTTGTTAAACAAAGCAAAGGTGAGGCTGAAAACGCGAAAGTTTCGGTGCGCAACGCACGTCGCGACGCAATAGAAGGCCTGAAGAAAGCTGTTAAACAAGGTATGCCTGAAGATGTCGAGAAGGACGCTGAAGCTAAGGTGCAGAAACTCCACGACAAATATCTGAAAAAAATCGACGAACTCTTCGCAGCCAAAGAAAAAGAGATTCTAACAGTATAATCATAACTTATAATTAATATGTGGCAATGCTGCCGTTCGGTTATGTCGGCAGCATTTTCCCATTGTTACAGGGAAAGACATGAAAAAACAATTATTTGTACTAATGGCTGTGGCTGCTGCCTCAACATCATTGCTCAACGCACAAATAACCACAATAGAGGCACAGAACGGGTGGGACATTTACGAAGCTGGCGTTTATCGCTACGGCCCGTCGTTTATCACTAACGACGACGGTTCCATAGATGCCTGGTTTGCCGCTCCCGGTTCGGAGTATGAGGATTGTGTAATGTGCGACTACGAAACTTCGCCAAC
>JAMPEV010000002.1:0-46408 GCA_023664955.1 Duncaniella sp. | reverse complement strand
GCCAACCCCGGAATAGAGATTCCACCCACCCCTTGGCTATAATCCCCGCCCGGCACACGTACATTGATATATTGATACACAACAATCGCCCCCGGAATCAATCAGATTCCGGGGGCGATGTATTGATTATGCTTCGCTGACGTTAGTCAGCGGTTAGTTAAGGGCGTCAGGGATTAGAGTACGCCTGAGAGGTTAACCTTTGCAAATTCGAGATCGTTAGCGGCGAGCTTGGCCATGTTAGGATCAAGCTTGATTGCCTGGCGGAGGTTGGAAGTTACTGCCTGGTCGTTGCCGGTGCGTGCGCCGAGAACTGCCATGAGGTAGTAAGTAGTAGCGTCGGGAGTTGCGATAGCTGCAAGTGTTGACTTAGCAGCGCTGTAGTCCTTGTTAAGGATTTGTGCAAGTGCTGCATTGTTGTTCTTAGCGCTGCCGAATGCCTTAACGGCAGCCTTAACGTCGCCCTGTTCGAGGTAGTAAACACCAAGAGCAGAACCAAGACCTTCGAGACCGCCGGCCTTACCGAATGCGGTGTTGGCTGCACGGAAGTCTTTGTTAACAAGAGCTACGAGGCCTTCGTTCATCTGGGTTTCAGGTGCGTTGGGCTGGAGGCGAGCGGCCTTCTTGAAGTCAGCCATAGCAGCATCGTAGTCACCGAGCTGATATTCTACCATACCGAGGTTGTTGAAACCGCGGAAGTCGTTAGGATAGAGACGGGTAGCTGCAGAGTAGATTGCTTTCTTGCGGTTGAGGTCCTTTGTAAGGGTTGCAGCGTAAAGAAGTTCATCGTCAGTTAGAGAAGCAGGGTCAGCGTTGAAAGCAGCGATGATTTCTTCGTCGCTCTTACCGATAACGTTGATGCTTGCAGTGATGCGAGAGTAGCGGAGCTTCGGAAGGATTTCGTCAGCGAGCTGATCGAATACGTTAGAAAGGTTGCGCAGTTCCTGTTCGCGCTGTTCGGGATCTTTGTACATAGAAAGAACGCTGAGGATGAGGTCCTTGTCCTGAATGTTGCTTGCTGCTACGAGCTTCTGGAGACCTTCCCAGTCCTCAGGAGTGAAGTTGGCAGTAAGTTCGCCAAATTCAGTCACTTTGTCCTTCTGGAGCTGGTTCTCAACATACTTAGTGGTGTTGTCTTCACGCTTTTCAGCAAGTTCGGTGTTGAAAGCGAGTGTACCGTCAGGTGAAGCGTATGACTTGATGTTGATTTCCTCAATCTGGCGACGTTCGTCATCAGCTGCGCTCTTGATGTCCTGGTTGAGGGCGATCATTTCGGGGCTGTCGAGCTGATCCTTGCGGATGTTGGCGCGGTTGATGAGGAAGTAGATGTCGGCAGAGTACTTCTCGTTGATGATGCGCTGGAACTTGTCGGGAGCGATAGCGGGCTCAACTGTTCCGGCGTTAGCGAGCGCTGCGGTAGCGATGATGCCGTCAGCTACTTTTACACGGGGAAGAACATACTGCTTGCCCTTCTGGTCAACGGTGAAGTCGAGATAGAGCTCAGAACGCTGCATTGCAGGCTCGTAAACATAGTTGACGGGGATAGTAACAGTTCCGCCATTTTCCCAAGAAATTACCTGGTTGTTACCGCGAACTTTCTCTCCCTGGAATGTCATAGGGGTAGCAGCTTTTTCTGTGCCGTTGTAGGTGAGGAAGGGGGTAACGGTCACAGTTGCGTTCTTAACGAAGAACTTGGCAGGGATGCGACCGGTAACGGTAGCGGGTACGTTCTGACCTACTACTTCGAGGGGATTGGGGTTTGTAGTGAAATAATCAGCTGCAAACTGATTCATTTTTTTACCACATCCTGTGAGCATCAGCGCTGAGCCGAGCAGGAGGGATAATCCGAGTTTCTTGTCCATAGGATAAAAAATAGATGTATAAAACGTGATTGAAAGGTATATTTATTGGCAAAGTTACAATGTTCTGTTGATTTAAACAAAATAATCTTTGAATAAAGGTAAAATATTTGTGCAAAATTGGGAGTTTTGGAAGAATAATTGTACTTTTGTTGCGTGTAGCCGTGTGCATAGGTGATCTTTTTAGCCTTTTTAATGCGGCTATAAGTTCAAAGTATCATAAAATTCTTCTGATTTAAGATTGGCCGATGAGAAAATGGCGAATTGAGGACAGCGCCGAGCTGTATAATATTTTAGGCTGGGGACGAAAGTATTTCTCCATTAATTCCAAGGGGAATGTTGAGGTCACACCTCGTGAAGGTTACGCTTCCGTGGATTTGCGCGAAGTGATGGATGAGCTGCAGGTAAGGGATATAACATCCCCCGTGCTGCTGCGTTTCCCTGACATCCTTGATAATCGTATCGAGAAAATTTCCAACTGCTTCGCAGTGGCTTCCGAACAGTATAACTACAAGGCTCAAAACTATATCATCTACCCGATTAAGGTGAATCAGATGCGCCCTGTGGTGGAGGAGATTGTGACTCACGGCGAAAAGTTCAACATCGGTCTTGAGGCCGGTTCCAAGCCGGAACTTCATGCCGTCCTTGCTTCTAACATAAAGGAAAACGCATTGATTATCTGTAACGGATATAAGGACCAAACATATATCGAGCTTGCTCTTCTTGCCCAAAAGATGGGTCGCCGTATATATATTGTGGTGGAAAAACTCAATGAGTTGAAGATTACCCTCGAAGTCGCTAAACGTATTGGTATCGACCCGAATGTGGGTATCAGAATCAAGCTTGCATCCTCGGGCTCGGGCAAATGGGAAACGAGCGGCGGTGACCAGTCGAAGTTTGGACTTAACTCATCCGAACTCCTCGAGGCTCTCGACTTCATGGAACGTAACAAGATGAAACATTGCTTGAAGCTCATCCATTTCCACATAGGCAGCCAAATCACTAAGATACGACATATAAAGACTGCCATACGCGAAGCAACACAATTCTATGTGCAGCTCAGCCACATGGGATTTGACATCGAGTTTATGGACATTGGCGGTGGTTTAGGTGTGGATTATGACGGTACTCGTAACTCTGCATCCGGCAGCTCGATGAACTATTCTATCCAGGAGTATGCCAACGATGCCATCTCGGCCATCGTGGATGCATGTGAGAAGAATGGCTTAAAGCAGCCTAATGTGATTAACGAGAGCGGACGGTCGTTGACTGCCCACCACTCGGTCCTGGTGTTTGAGGTGCTTGAAACTACCCAGTTGCCTATATGGAAGGATAGCAAAGAAGTGGCGGACACTGACCATGAGCTCGCTAAGGAGTTGTACACGATTTGGGATAAGCTCGACTCTCAGAGTCTTCTTGAAAGCTGGCATGATGCCCTGCAGATTCGGGAAGAGGCCCTCGACCTCTTCAGTCTCGGTTTACTCGACCTCCGCACCCGTGCGCAGATTGAGGAGTTGTTTTGGTCGGTGGCCCGTGAAGTTGGCGATATCGCCAACGGGATGAAACATAGTCCAGAGGAGCTCCGTAAGGTTACGAAAATGTTGCCTGACAAGTATTTCTGTAATTTCTCACTTTTCCAGTCACTCACCGACTCTTGGGCTATTGATCAAGTGTTCCCGATTATTCCTTTGTCACGCCTGGATGAGAAGCCTACAAAGACATGTACCATTCAGGATATCACCTGCGATAGTGATGGAAAGATAGCTAATTTCATCTCGGTGCACGGCGGTACCGCCAATTCGCTCCCGGTGCATCCGGTGAAGCCGGGTGAGCCCTATTACCTTGGTGTGTTCCTCGTTGGTGCTTATCAGGAAATTTTGGGTGATATGCACAATCTTTTCGGCGATACTAATGCGGTGCATATTTCGGTTTATAAGGACCATTATGAAATTGATCGCATAATTGATGGTGAGACCGTGGCTGATGTGCTTGACTATGTACAGTTTAACCCTAAGAAGCTGGTACGCAATGTAGAGGCTTGGGTTACCGCCTCTATGAAAGCCGGCAGCATCACACCCGATGAAGGACGTGAATTTCTAAGTAAATATCGCTCAGGGCTTTACGGATATACTTATATCGAAAAGGATTAAGGAGTTGTGAATTGTCAATTGTCAATTCACAACTCTCAACTCATAATTCACAATTATCAAAATGCGATATTTCATGCGATTGGCATATCGTGGCGCGCCTTTCCATGGATGGCAAAGCCAGCCGGGAGAGGTGACTGTGCAGGAAACGCTCGAAAAGGCGCTTTCCACTGTTATGCGCCAAGATATAAAAATAGTCGGCGCTGGACGCACCGACACCGGTGTGAATGCCCGCATGATGATAGCTCATTTTGACGTTGGGGAGCCTATTGCCGACACAGTTCGATTGGTGAGGGGTTTGAATTCGCTTGTAGGTAAAGATATTGCTGTGTATGAGATATATGAGGTGCCATCCAACAAACATGCCCGATTTGACGCCACGTCTCGTACCTACCATTATTATGCTCTACCGGAGAAATCACCATTCTTCTATCCTCTCTGTTGGAAAGCTCCGGAGGAGCTGGACTATGAAAGGATGAACGAAGCAGCCACACTCCTACTCACCACCTCTGATTTCACTTCTTTTGCGAAGCTTCACACTGACGCCAAGACAAATATCTGCAAAGTTACTCATGCTCAGTGGCATCCGGTTCCCGAAACCGGTGGATGGGTGTTTGTGATCACAGCTGACCGTTTCCTTCGTAACATGGTCAGAGCCGTTGTTGGTACCCTCTTGGATGTGGGTCGCGGTAAAATGACAATTGAAGAGTTTAAAGCCGTTATAGACCGAAAAGACCGCTGCGCAGCCGGAACCTCAATGCCCGGTCACGCGCTGTATCTTTGGGAGATAACATACTGACACCCAGTTGGCTAAACGTTTGGCGGCGACCCCGGTTGGGGTGGACGCACCATGGTGCAAACCTACATTTCTAAATTCCTAAGCTTGACCACTATAGCGGAGTGCTCGTGCTCTGCACCGAAGAGATAGTCCGAGAAATCTCAACCACTCGGGCTATAAACCGCATGGCAAGAGCATATTGACATATTGATGTTTACTTACGAAAGTCAGATGAGCAGTAGAATCAATAGTTGTGCCACAATCACTCGGCAGAACATTAGGAGTGGATAGACAGAGGCGTAGCTTACGGTGGCATAGTCTCCGGGGACGGTGTCGTTCACATAGTTGAGAGCCATGGGATTGGCCATACTGCCGCATAGCATACCGCATGTCAGTGCGAAGTCAAGGTTGCATAGCTTCATCGCTACACATCCCATTATAATAACCGGAATCAAAGTGATTGCAAATCCGAGCCCAATCCATAGTAGCCCTTCCCCCCGCATTATTGTGTCAAGAAATTGAGCACCGGCATCAAGACCCAGGCACGCAAGGTATAGCGACAACCCTATGCCGCGGAGCATCAAATTGGCACTGCGGGTAGTATATGTCACCATCCTGAACTGTGGGCCAAAGCGTCCGATGAGGATGCCTACTATAATAGGCCCTCCGGCAAGACCGAGTTTGATAGGGGTGGAAATACCCGGAATGGCAATGGGTATTGAGCCTACCACAAGACCTATTACTATGCCGATGAAGATTGCCGCAAGATTAGGGTCTTTCAGTTTGATGGCGGTATTTCCCAATATCTGTTCAACCTTTTCAATGTCCTTTTCGCTTCCTACCACAGTCAGAGCATCGCCAAGTTGCAGAATCAGGCTCGGGGTGGCAAGGAGGTGGAGCCCGGAACGACTAACGCGGCTTATGTTAATATGGTAATGGTTGCGTAGACGCAGCGACCCCAACTTGCGGCCATTGATGGAAGCGCGGCTTACAACGATGCGCCTTGAAATCAATTGATTGTCTATAGAATTCCAGTCGATATCCTTCTTGTTCCAATCGCGTTCCTCTTGCTCGCCAAAAAGCACTTTGAGCTTCGGACAGTCATCGGGGGTGGTTATCACTAAAAGGTGGTCATCTTTGCTAAGCACCGTGCGAGAGTCGGGGACGTTCACAATGTCGTTATGCCATAGGCGAGAGATGACAAACTGAGTGTTAGTGAGTTGCGATATCTGTTTCACCGTCATGTTATAGATGGCGGGATTGCTGATTTTGAATTCTGCGATATAAGTGGCATCTGCTTCCTCCTGCTGTGTGGTAAGAGGAGTGTCGGGTGAAATGAAAATTTTACGAATTACAATTATGGCAAGTATGACGCCTACTACGCCAAGAGGATAAGTCACGGCACAACTAAGGGCCGCCCCTGATGCAGACAATCCTAACTGCTGGAGAGCTTGCTGTGCGGCACCTAAGGCCGGCGTGTTGGTGGTGGCGCCGCATAGTAGTCCGGTAGCCTCTCCGATAGGCACTCCTAATCCCTTGCTAATGAGTATGGTCATTAAAGTCCCGATTATTAAAACTCCGAGCCCTAAGAGATTAAGTTGCAAACCGCCCTTGCGGAAAGAACTGAAAAAGCCTGGCCCGACTTTCAAACCAAGTTCATAAACGAACAGTACAAGTCCAAGATTCTCAGTGTAATGCAGAATTGTGGGGTCGATTGACAGTCCGAGATGGCCGGCGAGAATCCCCGCAAAGAACACGAAAGTGACCCCAAGGGAAATCCCACAGACGCGAATCTTGCCAAAAGCCAGTCCGACGGCGATTATTATCGAAATGATAATTACCGCTTGCAGCGCAGAATGTTCTATGAATATGTCATTAATCAAATTCATGCTGCAAAATTAGTAAATAATGTGTAAATTTGCACAGAATAAGTAATTCTGCTAACTTACTAAAAAAAATTAACCCTGTTTGAACGCGTAATTATGATTACACAAGAACAATTAAAAGAGACTTTAGAACGCAAGTTGGCGTTGAGGAGGTATCTTTGACATCGACAGTAAGAAAATACAGGTAGAAGAGGAAGAGCTTCGCACCCATGTGCCTGACTTCTGGGAGCATCCGAAGGAGGCGCAGCTGCAGATGAAGAAAATCAAGGACCTTCAAGCCTGGATTGATGGCTATGAGGAGATTGACAAGATTGTCAATGAACTTGAACTCGCATGGGATTTCCTGAAAGAAGGACTTGTGGAGGAGGCTGACCTTGACCGGCTTTATGCCGATGCGATGGCAAAGATTGAGAATCTTGAGCTCCGCAATATGTTGCGCCGCGAGGAAGACAAACTTGGAGTGGTGCTGAAAATCAATTCCGGGGCCGGTGGTACTGAAAGCCAAGACTGGGCGTCGATGCTCATGCGAATGTATCTTCGCTGGTGTGAAGACCATGGGTACAAGACTTCGATAGCCAACCTCTTGGAAGGTGATGAGGCTGGTATCAAGTCATGTACGATAAATGTGGAAGGTGACTTCGCATATGGCTATCTGAAGAGTGAGAACGGAGTGCATCGTTTGGTGCGTGTGTCACCCTACAATGCCCAAGGAAAGCGCATGACCTCATTCGCATCAGTGTTCGTCACCCCGCTCGTTGATGATACTATCGAAGTGAAAGTGGAACCGGCGTTGCTGTCATGGGACACTTTTCGCTCAGGCGGTGCCGGAGGCCAGAATGTCAACAAGGTGGAATCAGGTGTTCGTCTGCGTTACCAATTCACCGACCCATACACAGGTGAACAAGAGGAGATACTTATTGAAAACACTGAGACACGCGACCAGCCCAAAAACAAGGAGAATGCGTTGCGCCAACTCCGTTCGATCCTCTACGATAAAGAACTCCAGCACCGTATGCAAGAGCAAGCTAAGATAGAGGCGGGAAAGATGAAAATCGAATGGGGCTCGCAGATACGAAGTTATGTGTTTGATGACCGACGTGTGAAAGATCATCGCACAAACTACCAGACCAGTGATGTGAATGGTGTGATGGATGGCGACCTTGATGCGTTCATCAAGGCCTATCTCATGGAATTTGCCGGAAACGAAAATTAATTTATCAGGATGTGTCTACACCTATAAGTTTTATATAGATGTCGGCACATCCATATTGTTTTAGTTATTATGACTTTACAAAATGCAGTTGACGCAGTGAGTGGTTTGCTTACTGACTACGTGATGGTGACTGTGCTGCTCATAGCGGCGATATTTTTCACCATTATCACCCGAGGTGTGCAGTTTAGGATGATAGGGGAGATGTGTCGCTTGCTTGTGAACTCCGGTAAGCGTGATAATGACCCACGGAATCAGGATGAGCCGCATCATGGAACCATAAGCTCATTCCAGGCATTCGCCTTGTCAATAGCATCAAGAGTGGGCACCGGTAATCTTGCAGGAGTAGCTACAGCAATCGCATTGGGCGGTCCGGGTGCGGTGTTCTGGATGTGGTTTATAGCCCTGTTCGGCGCATCAAGTGCGTTTGTGGAGTCAACATTGGCACAATTGTTTAAAGTAAAGGGCGATAAGTCGTTTATGGGTGGTCCTGCCTATTATATCCAAAAGGGATTGCATAGGCGTTGGTGGTCAGTGACTTTTGCCGTACTTATCACATTGACATTCGGATTCGCATTCAGTTCGGTGCAGTCCAACACCATAGCCAGTGCCTTTGACGCTTGTTTCTCATACCCTAAAGTGTGGATGGCTGTTATTCTGACGGCTGTAACCTTAGTGGTGATATGGGGAGGAGTACAACGTGTGTCGCGCTTCAGCGAGATTGTGGTGCCCTTTATGGCTATTGCCTATATATTACTAGCGATTGTTATAATTATGATGAACATCAATCGTATACCTGAGATATTTGGGTTGATATTCGAGAACGCATTCGGGATTAATCAGGCGATGGGAGGCACACTCGGCGCGGCAATAATCATGGGAGTGAAACGAGGACTGTTTAGCAACGAGGCCGGTGAGGGATCTACACCAAATGCGGCGGCTACAGCATCTGTCAGTCATCCGGTAAAGCAGGGTCTCATACAAGCCTTGGGCGTGTATACCGACACGATGTTGGTATGCACTGCCACTGCATTTATAATTCTGTGTAGCGGTGTGTTCATCGAGGGGCACGATGGAATCGTGTTGACTCAGAAGGCAATTGATGCCGAGCTTGGAGGCGGTCACCAGTATGGCTCAATCTTCGTTTGTGTTGCAATATTGTTTTTCGCCTTCACTAGTATCATAGCTAATTACTATTATGGTGAGGCTAACGTCAGATTCATCTATAACAACGACCGGCTTGTGAATGTGTATCGCTTGTTGGTTGGAGCGGTTGTTTATGTCGGTGGTGTTACTACGCTCGACTTGGTATGGGGATTTGCCGACATCACTATGGCGTTGATGACACTCTGTAACCTTGCCGCGATATTCATGCTTGGAAAGTATGCTGTAGTGCTGTTGAAAGATTATATCGGCCAGCGCAAGGCCGGGAAAGACCCGGTATACCACTCTGAGACTATACCCGAAATCGCCAACGAAACAGAATGCTGGAAATAAGCGGTTGCAGTAAGCTGTGGGTTATCGCCTACGAAATAGAAAGTTGGGAATATCCTATTACTGGAATCGATAGGTTATTGTGCCGGTTTGATTGGAGGGGGCGTTGGTGTCAACTGAGAATTGCGAACGTAGTGCGGCATCCTCGCAGTTTTTACGAGCTGCCGAACTTGCAGCCGCTGCTCCGGTGCCTGAAAGATATGTTGCGGCTGTGACTTTTCCTTGACGGTTAACGCTCACGCGGATAGTGATAGTGCCGAGTGGTGCGCTTGGTGGAGTGTGCCAAGATGCGAGCGAACGTCCTTTCAGGCTGAATCCGGGGCTGCCTGCAAGTGCGCCTGTGGTGGAATTGCCATTGGGACTGCCGGGCTTTCCGGAACCGGAACCGCCTACGCCCGCGGTAGCATTGTTGCTATTACTTCCGGAGCCTGATTTACCGAATTGCACCTTGTTGGCAATAGCTTTTGCCACTTGTTGCTCTTTATTCTCTTGTTGCTGATTGTCAACAGTCTCCTTCTTCGTACTCTTGGCTTCCTGTGCCGGTTTGGTGACCTGTACCTGCTTTGGCGTTTCATGCTTAGGCTCAGTGATTTTAGGTTGGGGCACTTTTGAAGTAGGTTCCTGAGTGCTTTTAGCTGCCTTGGTTGTGACGGGTTGATGAGTGGGAGCAGCCGGTTTGGGCTGGGAAATGTTTTGTGTGATAGACTGACTATTATCAGGTGCGTTATCCGTAGAAGTCGCCTCCGGAGAGTCACCGAGCATCACATATTCACCGCCGAAAAGTAATTCGGCAGAGTCGACCGGAGGCCAAGTGCGTTCCGGATCCTCTGCTCCGGTGTAGCGAAGGTAAAGGGTGAAAAGTAACACCACCAAAAGCACGTGGAATGCGATGGTACAAATGAGGGCTGTTAGTTTGTTGCGGTGACTTGAGGTCATAATGAGCTGCGATATAAGAGCGGATGGAAAAATGTCAATTGTCAATTATCAACTGTCAATCGTACTGTGATTCGGCGACCCCGATTTGGGAGGACGCACCAAGGTGACGCACCAAGGTGCGTCCCTACATTGTGACAATTATCAATTAGGACGTGCTGATGAGGGGGCGGGTTTGGTGGCGAGCACCATTTTCATGTTGTTCTGTGCGCCGAGGTCAAGTACTTCCACAAGGCGACCATAGGTAACTTCTTCATCGGCGTACACTGCAATGTATTGTTCCTCTGCAGATAGTTTACCATTAGGAGCTTGAGCTTGCACAGCGTCGTTGTTGGCCGCATTAGCCAGCTGAAGGAATGGTAAAAGTTGTTCGATGGATAGGGGCGTAGGCTCGCTATCGTCGGCAGTTGCATATATGATACCTTCCTTGTTAATGTAAACACGTGTGGAAGGCTTTATGGCTGTCTGCTTAGAACTTTCGGGGAGGTTAACTTCCAGAGCCGTGGGAAATACGAATGTGGAAGTGACCATGAAGAATATTAGAAGGAGGAATATCACATCGGTCATAGATGCCATAGAGAATTCCGCCATCATTCTTGTCTGTCGTTTTAAAGCCATGGCTATAAGAGATTAATTATTAGACACGCTCTTAAATGGCTTATGCCGGTTCGTTGAGGAGATCCATAAATTCCATGGTGCGAGCCTCAAGCTTGTTCATAACCTTGTTGATGCGCGACACGAGGTAATTATATGCAAACAAAGCGATAACGCCTACTATAAGACCGGCTACGGTGGTGACAAGGGCGGCGTATATGCCATCGGCAAGCACGGCAATATTGGCGCTTGTGCCTGCGCTCGCAAGGTTGTAAAAAGCATGTACCATACCGATTACAGTGCCAAGGAAGCCTATCATCGGGGCACCGGCAGCAGTGGTGGCAAGCCACGGAAGACCTTTTTCAAGATTTGCCACTTCGATATTACCGGTGTTCTCGATTGTCACGAGCACATCATTCATCGGACGGCCGATGCGTGAGATACCCTTGGCAATCAGACGAGAATAAGGGGTGTCGGTGCGGCTGCAAAGCTTGCGCGCGCTTTCAATTTCACCGTCATGAATATAATCTTTGATGCGTTCCATGAAAGAACCATCCTCGCGCTGAGCCTTGCTGATTACGAGGCAACGCTCAATGAATATGTATACACATACAATTGAAAGGATGGCGAGTGGAATCATGATGAACCCGCCGCGCATTGTAAGGTCCCAGACTGAAAGTTCCTGAACTATCTCGGCAGCTTGTGCCTGGGAGGCTTCGATGTTGGCGGTGACGGTTGACATAGTGTCAACGAATTCTTGTTGTAACATGATGAGTGGAGGGTGGTTATGGAGAATTTAAATCATTCGTTAATTCTTAGTTGTTGCTTGTATTGCCGGATAGCCTCTTCGAGACCGATGTAAAGGGCGTCGCAGATAAGTGCATGTCCGATCGACACTTCGCTCAGTTTGGGGATGTTGCGATGGAAAAACGCAAGATTTTTGAGATTGAGGTCGTGACCGGCATTAACGCCGAGACCTTCCGAAAGGGCTGCCTTGGCGGCGATGACGAAAGGACCCACAGCGTGTTCGGGATTGGTGGGGAACTCGTCAGCGTATGGCTTAGTGTACAATTCCACCCTATCGGTGCCTGTTTTTGCGGCAAGGCGTATGTTGTCCACGTCAGTGCCTACGAAAATGGAAGAGCGGATACCGGCTTCGCGGATGCGGTCAACGATGGAAGTGAGAAACTCCATGTTCTTAGCCACATTCCATCCGGCCGACGAGGTCAACGCATCAGGAGCATCAGGTACGAGAGTTACCTGCGTGGGCCTTACTTTAAGCACCAAGTCCATGAACTCGGGCGAGGGGTAGCCCTCTATGTTAAATTCTGTTCTCACGATAGGACGTAGTGCAAAGACGTCAGCACGACGAATGTGTCGCTCGTCGGGACGTGGATGCACTGTAATACCGTCAGCACCAAATGCTTCACAGTCGGCGGCCACCTTTAACAGGTCGGGCACATTTTCACCGCGGGCATTACGAATAGTAGCGATTTTATTAATATTTACGCTAAGATTGGTCATATTTATAATCTTTTTATGCTTCTGAGAGGTTTTAATATAAACTATTATTTGTAATTTTGCCCTCTCAGAACTGATTTTGATATTCCATAAAAAGTTTAAATCAGTTCTCTGACAAAAGCGATGCAAATTTAGTCAGAAAAAACTAAAAATTGAAACATTTTGCCAGCAAAAGACGACATATTATCCCAAAATAAGCCATTGGCGCTCCCTGCCGCACCCTCGATGGCGCGACTTTTCCCACCGGTGGAGGAGAGTAGCACGTTGCTGCTCACTTGCCGAAGGGGCGATTACAGTGCCTCACGCATAGCTCATGCCGTGGAGGATTGTGACGCGCACCTCCTCAATCTTAATGTTACTTCTGACACGGAATCCCTCGATAATCGTATAGCAGTGGAAATACGAGTGTCCCACCGTAATCCTGTGTCGGTGGCCCGCTCGCTTGAGCGTTACGGTTATGAAGTTGATGATGTCGATGTCCGTGCCATGGACGATGATGTCATTCAGGCACGAGTGGCTGAACTTCTTCATTATTTGGAAGAGTAGGGGAGAGGAGAGAGATAATCACCATTCCACCTTTAAACAATCTTTTTATACTACGATAGATGAAAATAGCTGTTTTCGGTAAACGCCGACAAAGCTTGGATGATGCACCTTTAATATATGGTCTCATCAACAACCTTAGCGACCGTGGCGTGTTTGTCACGGTAGAACGACTGTTTTTCGAGGCTATGTCGCACCTCACCGGTAAGCCGATGGACGCTGACGATGTATTTGAAGGTGACGACTTCACTGCCGATTTCGCTATAAGTATAGGTGGCGATGGCACATTTCTGCGTACAGCCCGCTGGGTGGGGGCTAAGGAGACTCCGATTATCGGAATCAACACCGGCCATCTCGGATTCCTTGCCGAAGAGTCAATTTCTACTGCCCCTCAGCTCATTGATGAGCTTATGGACGGCAACTATTTCATCGAGTCGCGCTCGCTTTTAGAGGTGCGCGGAGTGAATGGCGATATCCGGGCCAGTCTGTCCGGTTGGGCATACGCGCTCAATGAGGTGGCGATTCTCCGACAGGATACTGCGTCAATGATTACTGTTGACACCCGGCTTGATGGTATGCCGGTGGCTTCGTATCAAGGTGACGGCCTTATAATTTCCACTCCGACAGGCAGTACGGCATACAATCTGTCGGTGGGAGGTCCGATTGTCCAGCCCACGGCTCCCTGCTGGGTGCTTTCCCCGATTGCTCCTCATTCACTCACTATGCGTCCGCTCGTGGTGTCCGACAGTCATATTATCGAAACATCAGTTGAATCACGTGCCGATACATATAGGCTCACCCTTGACGGCCGCACACTCATCCTGCCCATTAATGTGAAGCTGCAAGTGCGCCGCGCTGATTTCGTGGTGAAAGTGTTCCACACTAAGGGTCATAATTTCATCGACACACTTCGTGCAAAGATGCTTTGGGGGATATCTAAGCGATGACATATATCGAGAATGACGGCGAATTAGGTGAGATTATAGTGCGTGACCGTAAGGGATCGTCACGTTTCACAGCCCGATGGAAGAACGGCCATGTTGAAGTGATAACGCCGGTGGGTGTGAGTTACAACGAGACGATACGGGCCATTGATGCCATGCGTCAGCGACTGCTTGCACGTCGCCCATCGGCAATGTTCGAAATCGGGAGGCCGCTTTGCCTCGATGGAGGCATTACCTATCATTTCCAGACATCATCGTTGCATCCAGGTCAAATCCTTCTTCAGCCCACCTCCACCGGTGGCATAGTGACGGTGGCGAGTGATCTGACAGTCGGTAGCGTGACGGTTGACAGTGCGATTAGCCGTATGCTAATAAAGTCAGCCCATCTTCTCGCACCCATACATATCTTGCCTCGGGCTAGGCAGATAGCCTCTGAGCTTGGGCTAAGAGTGGACGGATGGAAAATATCCAACGGCAAGCGCACACTCGGCACGTGTTCCTCCCGACGGGTTATCACGCTTTCATCATTACTCATTTTCCTCCCCCAGGCGTTGCGTGACTATATAATATGCCATGAGTTGGCGCATCTCACGGAGATGAACCACTCCCTGCGCTTCCATGTTCTCTGCGACCAGTATTGCAATGGTCAGGAGGCGGTCCTCATTAAAGAACTAAAAAATTATACCTGGCCCATCCTGAAGTGAAACTTGGAGAGCAGAAATATTTCAGAGAATACAGTTCTCAGAGTGCCCGGAGGACCCAGATGACACAGAGTGTTCAGAGTCATCAAAGAGTAGAAATGGTTCAGAGTATTCAGAGTCTAAACAAATATACACTTTATATTACAGAATAATTACAAATGTATTGCAATATTTTTACAGTTCATTCAATTTTTTTGTGAAAAAGTTTGAAGATTCAAAAAAGTTGTTTTATATTTGCAAGCAGAATCCTTTGGGTAGTCTACAATCTTACCTCACGGATTCGACACTTCCGCATCTGAAGAGTCGGGGCGGGAGGGCTAATGTAGAGAGAGAAATAAAGGGAAAATCATACAGACTAACATAATTAAATAAGGTGTCCGACTCCAGCGTAGGGATGTGTAATTGCAACAGTCAGCCCCCGCAGTCCGCACCTCATGTTAAAGATATAACCGTGAAATTTCGTCGCTCTGCGTGCCACTCTGATAGGCGCGCTATTTTTTTTGAGTATTGAGCCTCTGCCGGTTTACTCAATGCAATTGAAATAGAGATTATAATACATATTAACACAAACTAAAAAGATTCTTGCATGAAGAACATTTGTTTTCAAATGAGTCGGAAGGCGTGGCTGGTGGCCTTAATGCTGCTTTGCCTCTCTTTCCCTGCTTTAGCGCAGACGATTACAGTCACAGGTACTGTAGTCGACCCTGAGGGCGAACCTCTAATCGCTGCCAGTGTAGTGGTTCAGGGTGAAACCTTGGGCACAGCTACAGACTTCGACGGTAACTACACAATCAAGGCCCCGGCTAACGGTGTTCTCGTTTTCTCCTACGTGGGATATGAGACTCAGGAAATTCCGGTGGACGGACGCGAAGTCATCAACGTCCAGATGAAAGAAAACTCCGTGCTCCTTGGCGAGGTTGTTGCCATCGGTTACGGTACCGTCAAGAAAAGTGACGCTACCGGTTCTGTGGCCACTATCAAGCCCTCGGAAATCGAAGCCGGTCTTGCCACTTCTGCTCAGGACCTCCTCGTGGGCGCGTCTCCCGGTGTTGTTGTAACTACCGACGGTGGTAACCCCTCAGGCGGTGCTTCTATCCAGATTCGTGGTGGTGCTTCTCTTGCCGCGTCCAACGACCCTCTTATCGTCATCGACGGTGTGCCTATGAACACTCAGGGCGTTACAGGCGCTTCCAACCCTCTCGCGCTCATTTCTCCTGAAAACGTTGAGTCTATGACCATCCTTAAGGACGCTTCGGCCACCGCTATCTACGGTTCGCGTGCGTCTAACGGTGTGATTATCATCACTACTAAGAAGGGTCTCTCCGGCCGTCCGCAGGTCAATTTCACCATGAACGGCTATGTCAACACTCCGCGCAAGTATCTCAACATGATGAAGCCCAACGAATTCCGCAATTTCATTATCAGCGAATATGGCGAGGGCTCTGACCAGGCCAATGCTCTCGGCACTGCCAACACTGACTGGATGAAGGCTGCTATGCGCACCACATTCTCATCTGACTACAACTTGAGCGTCGGCGGTACTGTCGGTTTCCTCCCTTACCGTGTGGCTGTGGGCTATACCGATAACAATGGTATCCTCAAGCGCACTGACATGGACCGTGTCACCGCTTCTATCAACCTCACTCCCAAGTTCTTCAACGACCTCCTTTCAGTAAACGCTAACGTGAAGGGTGCATACATCCACAACAGCTACGCTGACAATACTCTCGGCACTGCCGCCAGCATGAACCCCACTATTCCTATCCGCGACTTCGAGAATGGTTCTCCCGCTTTCGGCTACTGGACATCTTATATAGGTGGCGGTCTCTTGGCTGGTCCTAACACCCCCGGTACTCAGATTAACTCTACTACTGCCCCTCTTAACCCTATCGCAGCTATCGAGGGTAAGGAGTCAAGCGGTAAGGCTTGGCAGTCAATCGGCAACCTCCAGCTCGACTTCAAGATGCCGTTCCTCACTGACCTCCGCGCTAACCTCAATATGGGTTACGACTATCAGCACGGTACATGGGAAGGCGGTCTGCTCCCCTTCACTCCCGATGCTTGGACCGGTGGTTATCAGGTAATCCAGGATGATAAGATCGTGTCAATCAAGGATGGTGGCGTGTCACGCACTAAGCAGTTCCAGACCCGTACCAACCTCCTTCTCGATTTCTACTTCAACTATAATCACGAGTTTAAGGATATCGCTTCAACCCTCGACGTGACCGCCGGTTACTCTTGGCAGAAGTTCCACAATAAGTATCGCGCCCGCACTTGGGTATATGAAGTGGGTGATCCCGCTAACGATAAGTATCTCGGTGTTCAGGCTAATCCTACCCAGGTTGACATCGAACCCCTCCAGCTCGTGTCATTCTTCGGACGTGCTAACTTCACATTCCTCAACAAGTATCTCATCACAGCCACTGTTCGCCGTGACGGTACAAGCCGTTTCTCTAAGGACCATCGCTGGGGTACATTCCCATCAGCAGCCCTCGGTTGGAAGCTCCTCGAAGAGAATTTCATGGAAGGTGCTCGCGACTTCATGAACGAACTCAAAATCCGTGCCGGCTATGGTGTGACCGGTCAACAGGACCTCGGAACTTCTTTGTTCCCCTATCTCCCGGTTTACTGGACTTCTACTGACGGTACACACCTCTATCCGTCACTCACAGGCGGTGCTACAGGCAACTATCCTATCACCCCGGATGCTTACAACTCTGATATCAAGTGGGAGGAAACTCACACTTGGAACGGTGGTGTTGACTTCGGTTTCCTGAACAACCGTATCGTGGGTAGCATCGACTTCTACAAGCGCAAAACTAAGGACCTTCTCACTTTCGCCAACTACCCCGCAGGTTCTAACCTCACCAACAAGGGTTACATCAACATCGGCGACCTTGAGAACACCGGTATCGAGTTTACAGTTACTACTCGTCCGGTCGTGAACAATGACCTCACTTGGACTTCTGCTTTCAATATCGCTTACAACCAGAATAAGATTACCCGCCTTGCTGAAGGTGCCGACACTCAGACCGGTGGTATCTCAGCTGGTACCGGTGGTACTATTATGAAGCACGACGTTGGTCACCCCGCTTTCAGCTTCTACGTTTACGAGCAGGTTTATGGCCAGGATGGCAATCCTCTCGAGGGTGTGTTCGTGGACCGCAACGGCGACGGCGAAATCAATGAGGCCGATAAGTACCTCTACCACAGCAAGAACCCCAAAGTTACTTTCACTTGGAACAACACTGTCAATTGGAAGAATTGGGACTTCGGTATCGTGCTCCGCGCCAACATCGGCAACTGGGTATATAACAACACCCAAGCTTCCAACGTGATCAAGCAGGCCAACAACGCTCTTCCGTTGAGCAACCTCATGGCCGATACTTTCCTCTTCGAGTCTACTTCAATCCAGACCATCATGAGCGACTACTTCGTGCAGAACGCTTCGTTCCTCCGCTGCGATAACATCTCGCTCGGTTACACTTGGAGCAACCTTTTCAACGACAATCTCCGCCTCCGCCTCTACGGTGCCGTGCAGAATCCGTTCGTGATTACTAAGTACAAAGGTCTTGACCCGGAAATCGCTTCCGGTATCGACAACGGTGTTTACCCCAACCCGATTACTGTTTCTTTCGGTATCGTTGCTTCGTTCTAAACACCATTAGAGTATAATTATTCATCATCTACGAAATAATAGACTATGAAATTTCCAAAATATATCATTCTCAGTGGCATCGCCCTCACTTTGGGGTTCACCTCTTGTGTCGACGACCTCGATGTTAAGCCCGAGGATCCGGATTCAAAGACCGAATTGACCACTGCCCAGGAATATTACGACCTCCTCGCCCGCGCTTACGGCGGCTTGGTTCTCGAGGGTGGTATCACAGTGGACGACAGTGGTGCCGGTGTCTACACTCGCCAGCTCTGGAATCTCCAGGAACTTCCCACCGATGAGGCTCTTATCGGTAAGAACTGGAACGATGTCGGTATCGATGAGCTCGATTTCAACACTTGGTCGGGCGACAATCACTGGCTTTATGAGTGCTACAGCCGTTTCAACTATCAGATTGCTCTCTGCAATGAATTCCTCCGCACCATCGACCGCGCCGGCGACCTTATCCCCGACGATGGTATCGACGGTAAGAATATGCTCAAGTATGAAGCACGAGTACTCCGCGACCTTTCTTACTACCACATGATCGACATTTTCGGTAAGGGTCCTTGGACCGACGAGAATTCTACCGTGGGCGCTATCCCTCCCACCTACTCTCGTCAGGAGCTCTTCGACGCTGTAGTGGCTGACCTCGTTGACGCTGTTCCTCAGCTCACTCCCGCTTCTCAGCAGCGTTATGGCCGTATCTCACGCGAGGCCGGCTATATGCTCCTTGCCAAGCTTTACCTCAATGCTGAAGTCTACACCGGCAAGTCCATGTGGCAGGAATGTGCTAACGCTTGCAACGAAATCCTGAAGACTATCAACACTCTCGCTCCTGAGTATAAATACCTCTTCTGCATGTCGAATGACAAGTATGTGGGCAATGGTGAAATACTTTGGGGTATTCCACAGGATGAACATACACTTCAAACCTATGGTGGTACAACTTATATATCAGGTGGTGCTTATAATGGGGAGGTTGACTGTACTCAGTTTGGTCTTAATAAATCAGCATGGGGTGGAGCTCGTGTTCGCCCGGAGCTCTCTAAGGCTCTTGCTTCCAATGATAAGCGTCGCCTCATCTACGAAGGTGATTTCAACGAGAATATCACTGCCGCAGGTCTCGACTCTTGGACTTCCACAGGCGACGGTTACATGTGTGTAAAATTTGTGTACACAACTGAGGATGATTATTATAATGAATCAGGTAATACTTTGGCTGCTGATATCTTCAACTCAGCCGATTTCCCCTTGTTCCGTCTGGCCGACACTTTCTTGATGCTTGCTGAGTGTGAGCTCCACGGTGCCACCGGTTGCAACGGTCTCGCTCACTATAATGAAGTGCGTCTCCGTGCGGGTCTCCCCGCTGTGGGTTCTTACACTGCCGACGACCTCCTCAAGGAGCGTCTCTGCGAGCTTTACTGGGAGGGCCATCGCCGCTCTGACCTCGTGCGCTTCGGTAAGTTTGCCGGCGGTGCCTATAATTGGTCTTGGAAGGGCGGTATCGAGAATGGCGCTGCCACTCAGACTTATCGCAACCTCTACGCTATCCCGACACAGTTCGTCCCGACTCTCGGTCAGAACGACGGCTACGTGGGTGCTAATTAATCCCGTCATTCACATTATCAAAATTTTGAACTACGATGAATAAACTTCATATTTTTGGCATGATGGCGTTGGCTATGGTCGGGTTCACCTCTTGCGAGGCTGATGACGATCCTAAGCTCCAGGAGCCTACAGAGTTTGTGCTCAATACTCCGCCTTTTGCCACTCAGCTTTACGATCTCACTCCCACCGGCGTGATCGAACTCACTTGCTCTCAGCCTAATTACGGCTTGACTCTTGCCACTACCTACGGTGTGGAAATCTCCATGCTCGAGAATTTCGGCGACGGTCAGCCTGCCCCCGGCGAGGATGAGGCCCCATATTCTGTCACTCTCGTGCCGGTTAATCCCCAAAGTGCTGTGATTCAGCTTCAGGAATCGCAGATTGCTTCTGCTATCTGCGCTATGCGAGGTATCACCAGCGAGGAGGAGTATACTGACATCCCTGCTCATCCCCTTTATGTCCGTGCTCTTGCCCACATTAATAATCAACCTGCCACTAAGATTACTTCTAATGTGGTGACTCTCGCCCAGGTGAAGGGCTATTGCGCTTTCGAGGCCGAAAACGTGGCCGTACTCTACACTCCGGGTAACTCTAACGGTTGGGATCAGAGTAAGTCGCAGTATCTCGCAGAATACGCTCCCGGTCAGTTCAAGGGTCTCGTATATATCAATGGCGAGTTTAAGTTCACCAACCAGCCTGACTGGAACGGCACTAACTACGGTCTTGATTCTGCTGCTGAGGATGGGCTGTCAGGTACTCTCAGCACCGATGGCGGCGCAGGTAATCTTGCCATGCCTACTGCCGGTGAAGGTCTCTACTTTGCTGATGTCAACACTACCACTTTGACTTACACTCTTGTACATATCACAAGCGTGGGTCTCGTGGGTGACTTCAACGGTTGGGCTGCGGCTACTCCGGCTGAGATGACTTCCGACAATTTCCTCGTTTGGACTGCGACTGCCGACTTCACAGGTGGCGGCTTCAAGTTCATCTTCAACGGTCCTACCAGCGAATGGAAATATAACCTTGGCGGTGACTCATTTGACAACCTCGTATGGGACGGCGGAAACCTCACCGACGAGTCCGGCTCTCACACTGTGACTCTCGACCTCCGCACCCTCCCCTACACAGCCACATTCGAATAGCAAAATTGTAGGGACGCACCATGGTGCGTCCCTACAAATCAATTTTTTAAAAATCCTAATTAATTATGAAATATTCAGCATTATTCGGATTGGCGGCCCTCGCGCTCGGCTTCACCGCCTGCGACGACATCGAGGACTCTAACTCCCTCCCGCAGTCCAATCCCCAGCTCGACATAGTATCTGCCGAAAATGCTTCAATTTCGGCCGGACCAGCTGCCTCAAGTGTCATCGACCTTGAAGCGCTCAACAACTCTGCCTCCGACATCGCCATCGCCACCGTGGCCACAGCTCCCGATTGGCCCGAAGGTTTCACCCCCTCTGTACCCTATATGCAGGTGTCAAAGGACCAGGCTTTTGAAACCTTTGAAACCATCGATGCCACCATGGGTGCTGAGGGACAGGTGCTTATTGCCCCTGATGCTTGGGAGGAGACCTACATGACAATGTATGGCAAGAACCCCAACGCCACCACTTCCTACGTGCGTTTCCCCATCATGGCCGTTAACGGCGACCAGAAGGTGCGCATGGGAGGCGAAAATTACTACTACGGCAATTTCGCTGTCACCGTGAAGCCTTTCGACCTCTTCGGCGGCCAGGTGATTGAGGATGCTTACTACCTTATCAACAGTGTCGACAATTTCGATTTCTCTAAGGCTGTCAAGTTGGCTCACTCTGACAAGGAT
This sequence comes from Duncaniella sp., assembly GCA_023664955.1. Taxonomy (GTDB): domain Bacteria; phylum Bacteroidota; class Bacteroidia; order Bacteroidales; family Muribaculaceae; genus Duncaniella. The sequence continues at coordinate 24,707 of JAMPEV010000002.1, read as the reverse complement.
CCCTACGATGACCCAGTGTTCCAGACCATCATCAATGTGAATGGCGCTGGCTATCAGTGGGCTATCATCCCTGCCACCACTTTCACTGCCGGTTCTCTCGGCCAAGGCTATGGCGTGACTAACCCCACTGACCTCACAGGTACTCTCGTGGCTGCTTCAGGCTCTAATATTAATTATGGTGTTATCGACCAGGCCGGCCCTTACATGGTGACTGTCAACATGGAAACTCTCACCTACGAGGTGAAGGCGGCTTACCCGATGCTCTACACTCCCGGCGATACCAACGGTTGGAATCAGGCTGCCTCTCAGGTGCTCACCACCTCTAATTATATCACTTACGAGGGATATGCTCACCTCAGCGGCGGCTTCAAGCTCTCTACCCAGCCCAACTGGGATGGCGTGAGCTTCGGTGCTGGCGATCCCGGCAAACTCAGCTCCGACGGTGGCGCAGCTAACCTCACCGTTGACGCTGACGGTCTCTACTGGGTATCGGCCAACGTGGTTGACCTCACCTACACCCTCACTCCGATTACCACAATCGGTCTGATCGGCGATGCTACCCCCGATGGTTGGGATGCATCAACCGCATTGCAGCCCTCAGCCGACTTCCTCGTATGGACTGCACAGGTGGCATTGACCGACGGCACATTCAAATTCCGTGCCAACGACGGATGGGACATCAACCTCGGAGGCTCACTCACCGACCTCACTCAGGGAGGCGACAACATCACCTCACCCGGCGCAGGAACCTACACCGTCACCCTCGACCTCACCACCGTCCCCTACACCGCCACATTGACAAAGTAGGGACGCACCATGGTGCGTCCACCCCAACCTGAATTCGCCCCTTATTTCACTCTACGAACGCCGCCCGACGTCATCCTCCCACGAGGAACCCGCCGGGCGGCTATATTTATTTGGATATAAACCTCTATTTCCATATCTTTGCATCAAATCTCTAAAACAACAATCCAATGATGAATCGCAAATCTCCGCGCGCCAACTTCCACAACTACTCCGGCGGTCTATACTTCATTACAATCTGCACCTTAGATCACACCCGATACTTTGGTAACATAGTAGATGACAAAATGCACCTCTCCGATATAGGAGAATTTACACAGAAATCAATTGCTCAAATCCCGACGCACTATCCCTACGTTGAAGTACCCTTATCGGTAGTTATGCCCAACCGGGGTCGCCGAATCACGGTACATCGTCTAAACCGTCTAAACCGTCGAAAATCAACCCCAAATGGGCTACCCCGATCTGGGTGGACGCACCATGGTGCGTCCCTACATTCCCCCGATTTTCACCAAAAATCTCTTAAATAACCCCAAATATCCTTTCATCTCTTTCACAATCAAAAAATTATCCCTACCTTTGCACCACGAAAACAAAATTAACAATTGAAAAGTAGGGACGCACCATGGTGCGTCCTCCCAACCGGGGTCGCCGAATCACGGTACATCCCCCCATGCTCCCTTGAGGACGCACCATGGTGCGTCCCTACAATCAAAAAAAACTGTGTCAAACCCGCAACACTAACGTATGAAAACCGCAACAAAATTATATCTCTACCTCAAATACTTTCAATTACCTTTGTACTAAAATTGTTTTCTATACATCCGAGTATCCCCTGATTTCCTGTGAAATCAGCCTTACTCGCTGAAAATGTGCAATTTAAATCTAACCACCCTAACAGGTGCTAATTCTATCAAATTTACCTTTTGAATTATAACAAACACCAAAATAACCAAAGTTATAACTTAAATTTTTTTCAAATGAACAAAAAATTCATCAACGGGCTCCTGCTCGCTACCCTCATGGTAGGTACAGCAGGCTGCTTCACCTCTTGCAAGGACTACGATGATGATATTAATGATCTGCAGGGTCAGATTAATAATATCAAGGCATCTGTAGACGAGCTTAAGGCGATTGTTGCTAAGGGCGGCGTGATCACCGGCGTTACCTCTACTTCTGATGGTTTCGTCTTCACAATGTCTGACGGCAAGACTGTCACCGTTTACAATGGTAAGGACGGTGCGCAGGGTCCTCAGGGCGAACCTGGAAAGAACGGTACTGTTTGGACTATCGGTCCTGACGGTTACTGGTATTGCGACGGCGTTAAGACCGACAACCTCGCAGTTCCCAAGTCTGGCGCTGCCGGCGAAGCTGGCAAGCCCGGTGAAAACGGTAAGTACTATGTGCCAAACGAAGAAACCGGCAAGTTCGACATCTATCAGGATGGCAAGCTCATCGAAGCTACTGACATCAGCTGGGTAGCCGCTGGTCCTACTGCTTCTTTCGACGGTACTACACTCATCCTTTCTAACCTTAAGGACGCTGACGGTAAGACTCTCGATCCCGTAAAGATTCAGGTTGGTATTACTCTTACTTCTATCGCAGTTGTTGCTGATGATTTCAACAGCGGTTTCCCCTTGGTTACTTTCACCACTCTTCAAAATAAATCAATTGATAAGGCCAACACTATCCCTGGTAAAGATTGGGCAAAGAGCAAAAATGCGCTTAACGTTTCTAACGAAGTTGTTATAAACTATCGTAAGAATCCAGCTGACGCATTTGTAGCTCCTTCTGCTTCTGTATCATATATCGATCGTGATGCTAATATCGCTGCTTCACGTGCAACTGGTGATAGCAACAAGCTTCTTTCTGGTTCTATCGTTGAAAGCACTTCTGATGATGTTGTTTCAGTTTCAACTTCTATCAACCTTTCTGCTTACAATGATATTATAAACGACAAGGATAAGGATGGTAGAAAGGATCCTATCGCTGCTCTTCAACTCACCAACGGTCAGAATATGTTTACTTCTGACTTCCTCTTGGTTAACCAGAAGAATGTAACTGCAGTCCTCGTTGACAAGGCTAAGACCACTAAGAATAAAGTAGCTTATACTGCTGACATCGCTGAAATTACTAAAGCTCCTGCTGCTTCTAACCAGACAGTTACTCAGTACATCAACCAGTTCGTAACTGGTAATACTGAAACAGCTATTGAACTTGGTCTTCAGCAGCCTGTTGATCTCGCTAATTTCGCAGGTCTCTATACTGGCAACGCTTCTACTCAAGGTTCTTTCCTTGAAGATCTTGGTTACAATAATGTAAGCTATGTATATTCACTTCCCGCATCTTACGTTATTGGTCAGACTGACCAGCAGGTATTCGTTACTCTCAATGGTACTGTTCTTTCAGTAAATCCTGCTTACACTACTTCACCTGAAGGTCGCACTCCTATCGTACAAGTTGATGCATACGTAGGCAACGCTCTTGTTGCTACTGCTTTCATCAAGGTTCAAATCGTTAAGGCTACTGGTTCTAAGGATGATGTTAACGTAACTATTCCTACTTCAGGCAGCGCTGATCTTACTTACTCTACTATCGCTAAACCTAATAGCGTAGGTAACAGCAAGACTAACCAGAAGGTTGCTGAACTCGGCTGGCAGGCTATCAACACTCAGATTTATGACGCTGTTGGTTTGAACTCAGTTGAATTCAACACTAAGTACACTGGTCCTACTGTAAAAGTTACTATCCCTGTAACTTGGAACAATGGCTCTAAGAAGGGTAATGCTGTTTACGAATTCTCAGGTCCTGCAACTGTAGCTGGTGGCAGCAACGCATCTGTTTACTACAACAATGACGTTCCAGGTCTCTATGTAAGCTGTAACCTCTCTGCTGATGCAACTACTACTAACGCTCCTATCCAGGTATGGGTTAACAACTTGATCCACACTCAGGATGGTCAGTTGAAGAATGCTAAGGGTGCAGATAAACAGGCTCTTAACAGTGGAAATCCTGTACAGATTGCCGGTCCTGCTGCTACTTACAACATTGACATCACTTACAATTCTTCAACTCCTGCAACTCTTGGTAATGTTGTAATCTCTAAGACTGTAACTGTTACTGAAACTCACGAAGCTCCAATCTACAGTAACTTCGTTTCTAACAACGCTGTTACTACATTCGGTGCTCTCTATCCAGCAACTAACGGTAATTATTCAATGTTGTTCCAGCTCACTAACGCATTCATGCGCGGTGATAACAACACTGATATCTTCACTTACCTCGATGGTACTAATACTCTTAACAATGTTAAGGCTATTACATTCACAGGTATTGATATCCCACAGCAGAAGATCAGCGGTAAAATGACTGACCTCCTTGCTCCATGCGATGCATCTGGTAATGTTGTTTCAATCCCAGGATTTACTGATCCTTATAACCCAACTGCAGCTGAAATCTCTGCTTACTACGCAGCTCTTGCTCGTATCCGCATGATTAAGTTGACTGCTGCTGGTTTGGATTATGAACCTGCTACTGCTACTATCGAATTCGAACTCACTCTCGCTAATGGCGAAATTTGTCCGAAGGCTTACGAGTTGGCAATCACATTCAACAATCCGTTCGTAGGTACAACTGGTACAGCTATCACACTCAACGGTAACGCTCCTCTTGCAGCACCGCTCAATGTTAAGCCGTCACTCGTTGTTAACGACCACAATGGTTCTACAATCCTCTCATGGGGCGTTAAAACACCTGCCGTAACTGATGCAAATGGCAATGTTACAACTGCTGCAGTTTATGATCTCATCCTCTCTGACATCGCAACTGCTGCTACTGGTTACAAGGTTACTAATTATACTGTATCATACGACTTCGATAAGGCTTCTAAGGAGTACATTAAGGGTATGGCAGCCGGTAAGCTTGAAATCAACTCTGCAACTGGTGAAGTTACTTATGTTCCTGGTGCTGTTCTCGTAGAAGGTAAGACCCTTACTATCGAAGCAACTGCAAGATTCAACTCAGGTACAAGCAACACATTCTCAAAAGTAGTTTGCAAGATTCCGTTGAATATTACAACTGGTAACAACTAATCTGAACTGATAAACAAAAAGAGATGAGGGGTTCGCCCCTCACTCTTCTTCCCAATACGAAGAGGCTGTGTCATCCCGACACAGCCTCTTCTGTTCATGTACGGCTCATTACATTCGCCTCACCCCCCCGACTCATTTCAATTGACAATTGGACCGTCTGTTCCGGCACCGCCTGTTGGGCGGACGCACCATGGTGCGTCCCTACATTTTCCCTTTGTCAATTGAATTGTCATTAGTCGTTTGTCAATTGAAAAATTTATCATTATATTTGCGGAAATTATAAATTTGACATGAAACTTATAGAGCTAAATATTTTGAAGATTGCTGAACTTTGCCGACAGTTTAACGTCAGGAGATTGTGGGTGTTCGGCTCTATATTAACCCATCATTTCCGTGATGATAGTGATGTGGATTTTTGCGTTGACTTTGATTGGAACAAAATTCCGTTACTTGAATCGGCCAATAATTTTTTTTGGATTTCAGGAAGCCCTTGAACATCTATTGGGTAGGGAAATAGACCTTACTGACGATAGCGCAATCAGGAATCCCTATTTCCGCGAAGAACTTAACGAGACTCGTCAATTGATTTATGGATAGAAAAATAAAGAAATCACTATATGATATATTAGAGCGTATATACGAGATAGAATCGTATTTTGAGAAGCGGCCTCGTCGATTTGATGTATATAGCTCAGATTCTTTGCTTAAAAGCGCCATTCATATGAATTTGTCGATAATAGGGGAAGCAACGAATAGAATTCTCAAACTTGATTCTGGAATTGCTATTTCAAATGCGCGTCAGATAGTGGGGACGAGAAATTATTTGATTCATGGGTATGACAGTCTGAGGCTCGAGATGCTTTGGGCTATAGTAATCTCTCCCGGCTCATTCCATTCGCTTTCCCACACAATGCTCCCATGATTCCGCAGGTTTCGGCAGCTATCCCAGAGTGGCAATTCGATGCAATTCGTTGCGACACGGTCACTTCATTAAGCTTTCATCGGTCGGAGTCCTCGGCAGTTAGGATAGTCGCTGCAACCCCAGAATTCACGACCGTGCCCTTGGCCTTTCTTTTGCATCCGTTTAAGCATCGGTTTCCCGCAAAGAGGACACGATGGCGCTCCTGACTGTGCGGCCAGGGCCTCGCGCGCCTTAAGCCTCTCCTCCGTCATGTTTTCAGTGAATCCTCCCACCAGTTTAAACTTCTCCAATAGATTGCTGAGCTGCGATTGAAGCATCTTGTTAACCCTGATACACAGAATCAGCAAAGCATTTGCCACCACAACAGGGTCGTCATTCTTAATCCAAGGGTCATATTTACGTTTCTGGGCAAGGATATGCAAAGCCGCGTCATGATGTAGGCTGTTGGAATAGTTAGGTTTGTCGAGTTCCACCTTCCACATCGCCTCTTGGTAAGGATTACCGATAGCCCACACCTCGGCATCATTTCCGATAATATAGTTAAATAAATCGCCTTGGAGCTCATCAATGCTTGCGCGGGCGACATCGAGCAGTTTCATCTGAGTTTCGATTGAAGTGGAGTGTCGGGCATTGCCCTCGGCGATATTGGCCACGCCACTTCTTGCGGCCATCACCATCTGATCGTAGAGCCGTTGGCAGGGGTCAGTATGGTAATCAATAAAACGTTTGCAAAAACTTTGTGTACCCAACTGGATGATATTAGCTATCACCCACGAATTAAGCCAGAAATATGACTGTGAAAACTTTATATCTACTCCCATAACTGTAAGGAATTTTATCCCGGTTGGAAACCCGGAATTGGTTGTTTTATAGAATTATCATCGCAAAGATAACAGTTATGAATGAGAAAAAGAAAAAATTCCCCTTGTAAGTTGAAGCATGTTGAAGCATGTTGGAGCATGTTGGAGCATGTTGCATCTTGTTGGAGCAAGTTTCAGCTTGTTGGAGCATGTTGGAGCATGTTGCATCTTGTTGGAGCAAGTTTCAGCTTGTTGAAGCATGTTGGAGCATGTTGCATCTTGTTGCAATATGTTGAATCCGGGCGTAAAGAGCCCCCATAAGCAGCCTGATTCCCGTCGGACGCACCATGGTGCGTCCCTACATTTCTCTCCCGGATTATTCCATTCGCCCGGCTGGAAAGGGGTGTTTGCCAGCCGGGCGAGTGAAATAGTATTGTCAAATTGTAACGAGGGTTAGCAATGTTTCTCGGAGGCATGGCGGGAGATGGCATCGGTTTCCGCCGCCTCTACTTGCTCTTCAGTAGGTTCATATCCGGCCGGCCATTTGGATACCTCCCAAGGCTTGCGGCCTTCAATTTGCCAATCAAAGGGGTAGAAGTGGGCGTTAGGATTACGCCATGAGGGTTTGCGCAACGCATAGATCACGAGCGGTATCGCCACGAAAATAGCGACTCCGATGAGTATGATTCCGATATAGACAATCGGATTGCCGGTATCAATCTGCGACGGTGGCAGGTAGCTCAAGAGAAGCGCTGCAAGCGCGCCGAGAATACCGAAAAAGCACACCACAAATTCGCCGAATTTACCACCCGGCACCGCGAATCCGCGCTTCTTGTTAGGCTGAGTGCGACGTAGACGGATAAACGCCCCGTAAATTATCAACACCATTATCAGGTAAATGATAGTGGCCATCTGTGACATAATCTGGTAAGCCGACTCTACGGTGGGGAGAAGCAAAAGAATCAAGGTGAGGACTGTGACAAACACTCCTGCCACAATGAGAATGCTCTTGTTTACCCCCTTGGCATTAGTCTTTTGAAGCCCCATGGGGAGATAACCCGACTGAGCCACAGCCATCAGACCGGTGGACGGACCATTGACAAGCGCGCTCACCTGGCCGATTACACCCACCATAATCAGCAGAGCGGTGATATTGCCAAGCCATGAAAGCCCGAAGCTGCCCCAAAAAGCATTGTAAGCCACCAAAAGTGACTGTAGAAGATTGATATCCTTGCTCGGTATAACCAACCCTATAATCAAAGTTCCAAGCGCATACACGGCCACTATGACAAGAACCGATACTAACATCGCACGCGGGAAATCCCTCGACGGATTTCGCATATCATTGATGTGCACGGCCTGCATCTCCATGCCCGCATAGAAAAGGAATATCGACGCCGCAAGGACTATAGAGTTAAGATTGGAAAAATCAGGGAAGAACGGCATGGGGGTAAGCTCGATAGTCTTACCCAAGCATACATACACGATGCCTAACACGATTAGTATGGCACCAGGAATAATCGTGCCGCACAGACCGCCAAGAGTGCTCAGCTTATTGGCCGCCTTAGTGCCTCGGAATGAATTGAACGTCACACCCCAGTAAACCATGAACGCGATAATCAGCGTGTATATCTTATTGGAGGCTAATTTCTCATCGAAGCTCTCAGGCCAGCATACATAAGCCAGCGAAGCCGCACTGAACATCAACACCGTCGGAAACCAGATAATGACGGTCTGCCACTCCAGATACATCGCCGTCCAGCCCCAACGGGGACCGAAAGCCTCCGAAATCCAGCGGTATATACCGCCCGACTTAGTGTAAGTGGAGGCCAATTCCGCACATACCAATGAGAATGGCACAAGGAACACCAACGCGGCAAAGATATAATAGAAAATTGACTGGACGCCAAACTTGGCCTCCGAGGGGAGCCCTCTAAGACTCAGCACAGAAGTGATAATCAAAATGGCCATGGCCATCATGGTCACTGACCCATGAGCAGTAGACACGGGCTTCTTTCTCCCTGACGCAGTGACACCTGGCCCATCTTGGCCGGCGCGGGGTGCGTTATCCCTCTCTGTTGTGTTTGCCATTAGGTTTGTAGTTTATATGTTTATGTAGGCAGTTGTTAATACCGACGCACGCGGTATACATTCTTAGTTACAACAAACCATCGTATGGCAAAGTTTTTGAAAGGGGACATTTGTTGCTTGGGATTCACATCCTTAAGCTCCACCAAATGAAGCGGGATTGCAAAAATTGATTACTTAACATTTTCGATGCCTTACCCAAAAATGATTAGTTTTTTGTATCCTAACCGGCAACATACATATTATTGATTAAAAAATCGAGATAAAAATCCCACATTTTAGGTATTTCCCATTTTTTTATTATTATATAATTTTGCACTCGTTAAGAACAAGGAAAAAGTAATATGGCGAAGAATAATAAACTGAACTGGAAAAGCTTCCACAAATGGGCAGGAGTAATCCTGACTGTATTCATATTGCTTTTCTGTGTATCAGGCGTAATTCTCAACCATCGAGCAGCATTTTCCGGCTGTGACATAAGCCGTTCGCTCCTCCCCGACAGCTACCGGCTCAACCGGTATAATAATGGCAGCGTCAAAGGCACATTGCCTTTGGATAGCAACAAAGTGTTAGTATTCGGCAATGTTGGCGCGTGGCTTTCCGACCGTCAATTCAGCGAATTTACGGATTTCAATGCCGGATTCCCCAAAGGCATAGATAATCGAAACATCCGCAACGTGGTGCAGGACCGCGACGGACACATTTGGGCTGCGGCGCAATTCGGACTCTTCTCCCACTGCGATGACACTTGGACAGAGGTGCCACTTCCGGGTAACGACGAGCGGCTCTCCGACATAACCCTCTCTCCCGACAGTGCTCAACTGATTGTGCTCACACGTTCAGCTGTATATACTCTCCCTCTTGACAATTCATCAATTCCCGTTAGGAAAGAGCTCAAAGCCCTGGATAACTACAAGCCGGAAATAACTCTCTTCAAGACAGTGTGGCAGCTTCACAGTGGCGAATTATTCGGCATGGCAGGTCGTGTGATTGTCGATATTATAGCAATTATAATCGTCATTCTCGGCACTACAGGTATAATCATCTTCCTCCTCCCTTACACCATCCATCACAGCAAGCGAGAAAACGCTAAGAAAGAGGCATCGTGCATGAAATGGAACCTAAAATGGCACAACCGGATAGGTTTTTACACGATTATTCTCACTGTGCTGATAGCTTTCACCGGGATGTGCCTGCGACCACCCTTGATGATACCATTCGTACTTGTAAAGACAGCCCCTATTCCCGGGACGACACTCGACAGCGATAATGCATGGCATGACAAGCTTCGCGGTATCCGGTGGGATTCTGCTTCCGGTAAATGGCTAATTTCCACTTCTGAAGGTTTTATCAAGATAAATCCCGACTTTTCAGATACACCGGAGGCCATCACTTCTGCAACGCCACCAGTGAGCCCGATGGGAATCACCGTGATGGAAGAGACGGCTCCTGGTCAATGGTTGATAGGCTCATTCAGCGGACTATTCCACTGGAATGAAAAGAGCGGGGAAGTGATAGATCAAACAACCGGCAAGCCATATCAACCCTCCCGTCGCGGAATGGCTCTCGCCTCAACTCTCGTCTCCGGTCACACAACCGACTTGAAAGATGGTACACCGATAGTGTTTGACTACTCCAAAGGCGCACCGGAATTGCCACCGATGCACGAGGAAATGGCACGCCAGCCGATGTCACTTTGGAACGCAGCGTTGGAGCTGCATGTGGGGCGTTGCTACTCACCCTTCTTAGGCCCGTTCTCCGAACTGTTCGTCTTCGTTTCAGGACTGCTCCTCACCCTCATCCTCATCTCCGGCTTGATAGTCTACTGCCGGCATCACAAATCAACTAAGAAACAGATAAACAAATAATAAAAAAACAAAAACATTTTACTACAATGAAAAAGCTTAAGACTATTTTCGCATCAATGATGGTGTGTGTACTCTCCCTCGCCTCTTTCACCTCATGTTCTGACGACGATGATGATGACGCACCCGCAGCCCCCGCTGCTCGCGAAGTCAGCGGCACCTACACCGACGATATGACCTGCTCTGTTATGGGCCAAGACGATGTGTTCGAGAACCTGACCGTATCCGTGGTAGCAGTCGATGACGCTACAGTCAACGTGGTTCTTCCTTCATTCGGTAATCCTCCCATGCAGCTCCCCTCAATCACAGTGGAAGGTGTAAAAGTAACCGGTACAAACGGCACCTACACTCTTGCCGAAACTACTTTCAAGGGTGAAACAGCAGCCGGCAAAGCTTACTCAGGCACATTCAGCGGTTCATTCGCATCTAACACTATCAAAATCCAATTCAATCTTCAGTATGGCAATATGCCCATGCCGATGATATGCTCATTCACAGCACCAAAAAAATAAGGATAGATGAAAAGAAGTCTTAGACATATACTACTTGCATGTTGCGGGCTTCTCACCCCCGTCGTGGCACTTGCCGAGGCATTTGTCGGCACAGTGCTCGACGAGAACGGTTCTCCTCTGCCCGGCGCAATCGTTACGGTAGAGAACAGCAACACCACAGTGGTGACTGATGAAAATGGCAAATTCACTGTGCCCTTTAAGGGAAACGGTGCTGCTAAGGTTAGGGTGTCGTATATCGGTTATATCACTGACACCCACATCCTGAAGCCGAAGGATAATTCTAATAACGAGATTCGTCTTACTCCTGACCTCACTTCACTCGAAGAGGTAGTCATAACTGCCACTCGCACCCCTAAAACCCTCAAAGATGCCCCGGTGGTGACTCGCCTCATCTCTGCCGAGGATATCAAGAAGGCTGATGCCACAAATATCCAGGACCTCCTCACCGAGGAGCTTCCCGGCCTGGAATTCGGCTACGCAATGAGCCAGGAAACATCGCTCAACATGAGCGGCTTCGGAGGCAGCGCAATCCTTTTCCTTGTGGATGGTGAACGTCTCGCCGGCGAAACAATGGACAACGTTGACTATAACCGTCTCAACCTTGAGAATGTAGGTCAGGTTGAAATTGTGAAAGGCGCGTCGTCAGCACTTTATGGAGCCAATGCCGTGGGTGGAGTGGTTAACCTCATCTCCCGCGAGAATAAAGACCCATGGAGTGTGAATGTGAATTCACGTTACCGCTCAGCCGGTAATGAGTGGCGCTCCGGAGGTGATATTAACTTCAACGATAAGCATTGGAATTCTAACACTTCTCTTCAGTATTCCACTGTCAAAACCATCAAGCTCACTGATGCGTTCGATACCGAATCGAAGATCCATGATATCTTCGGAGGCAAAACCGTTAATGCCAAGGAACGCCTCGTGTATCGCGTAAATGATGCGATGCGATTTATCGGTCGTGGAAGCTATTTCTACCGTGAGAGCAATCGTGCCAACTATGACGACCATTACAAGGATTATAGCGGAGGCTTAAAGTCAGTGTGGAACATTTCACGCGACCAGAACATAGAGCTATCCTATAGTTATGACCAGTATGACAAAGCTCGCTTCATCGGTGGCCAGCGTACCCATGAGCATGACTATAGCAATCGTCAACACATCGTTCACGGTCTTTACACGCACTTCTGGGGTCTAAACGGATTGACAATCGGTGGTGATTTCATGCACGATTATCTCACCACTTACCAGTTCAAGGATAATGCGGATCACTCGCAGACAACCTTTGACGTATTCGCCCAATTTGACTATAATCCGATTTCATGGTTCAATGTTGTGGCAAGTGTTCGAGAGGACTACTTCTCAGCATCCGACAACAATGCAGTGACCGCACGTCTCGCCACGATGTTCAAGTTCAAGCCCATCTCTATCCGAGCATCTTATGCCGGAGGATTCCGTGCGCCGACTCTCAAGGAGATGTACATGGACTTCGATATGGCAGGTATTCAGATGATTTATGGGAACCCGGATTTGAAGCCCGAAAAGAGCCATAACTTCAATCTTGCACTGGAGCATAACGGACAGATTGTCACTCACACACTTCGCGGCTCTTACAGTCTCACTCTTTCAGGTTATTATAACTACTATGACAGCCGAATCACCACAATGGATTTCCCTGCGCAAGGTGACAAAGAGGAGGGGGCGATATACTGCAACGAGGATGGCGTAAAGGTGATGGGTATCGATGTTAACGCACGTTACCGCTCTATAATCGGACTCGGAGTCTCTGCAAGTTACAATTACCTTCATGTAGGTGGACGCTCGATAGACTCACAGTTCACTCAACCACGTCCTCATTCAGCCACTTGGCGTGTGGATTACGACAAGCAAATATGCAGCCCATACCGGATATATGCCAGTGTGTCAGGCCGATATATGGCAAAGCCTGTGAGCGACTATGAGACCGACGGTGCATATACCCTATGGAAATTTACTCTTCAACAAAAAATTTGGAAGGGGATAAATGTCAATTTCGTGATTGACAATCTCCTAAATTATAAACCTAAAATCTATTATTGGAATTCCGCTCCCACCACTGGCCGGACATGGTCCATGGGAATCTCCTTGGATGTGGATGATATAGTTAAAGCTATTTGATAGAAATGAGTAAGAAGAAAATAATTTTACTCTCAGTTGGTTGCGCCTTAATTCTGGGCGCAGCCTTTCTGCTTTGGAATTATCTCGCTTCTTCTACGAAGGTAGCATTTGTCAATTTCCAGACCATTAACTTGGGTCAAATTTCCAAAGCAAATGATAATTCTTTCGTGAAAATTAAGGAGTTACCTGTCGATCAGCTTGACAAAGCCGATGATTATGACATGGTATTCGTGACAGGTATGGGACTGCGCATCACTGACGAGCAGCGTCAGGCCTTGATTAAGGCAGCTGAAAGTGGCACACCTGTGCTCACTATCGGTGCCACTAATCCTCAGAATCACATCATTTCGGTTGACTCAATCGACAGCGAGTATCTAAAGATGTATCTCACCGGGGGTAAGAATAATTATCGTAACATGCTCCGCTATGTGCGCAAGTTCATCGATGGTAAGAAATTTTTCGTTGATGAGCCGGGTGATCCTACAGCGGCTGCTTCTACTCTAATGTATTATCCAGGAGATGAAGAACTTGGCTTTAACTCTGTGGCTGATTATGAGAAATTCCTCATCAAAAAGGGCAAAATGAAGGATGATGCACCAAAAATCATCCTCACCGGTATGATGGGCGTCCCTGACAGTCTCGTTGCCGCTCTTGAGAGAACCGGCAATGTTGTTTATCCGGTCAATAATATTCAGCTCTTCATCAAGAATGGGCACGCTGATTCCATATCAACCTCCGCCTTGATTAACATGGCTCACGGACGCATGGGTGACATGGTAGTTAACTATTTAGAAAATAACAATATACCATTGTTTGCGCCCATTAATGCCAACCGTGACTATGATGAATGGATGGCCGATAAGATGGGTATGAACGGTGGATTCATGTCACAGAGCATCGTTACCCCCGAAATTGACGGCGCGATTCGACCATTTACCCTTTTCGCCCATTTCAAGGGTGAAGACGGTCTGCCATACGTGCAAGCGATTCCTGACCGCTTGACCGACTTTGTGGAAATGGTTAATAATTACACCTCTCTACGCACAATGAGCAATGCTGATAAGAAAATAGCTATATTCTATTTCAAGGGTCCCGGGCAAAATTCCCTCGTAGCCGAAGGTATGGAAGTGGCTCCTTCTCTGTACAATTTACTTCTCAAACTCAAAGCCGAAGGGTACAAGGTTGACAATCTCCCTTCATCTGCGGCTGAACTTGAAAAGAAGATTAACGAGCAGGGAAAGGTGTTCAATGAGTATGCAATGGGTGCTAAAGATGAATTTGTCAAGAAAAACTCGCCAGAGATTATCAACGCTGATCAGTATGACGAATGGTTTGGAAAATCCTTCCCAACAGGCATGCGTGAGGCCGTTGACAGTGTCGACGGTGCCTTCCCGGGCCATGGTTTGAGAACCGACAATGGTGACCTTGCATTGGCCCGCTTGCAGTTTGGCAATGTGGTGCTGATACCACAGACCGCAGCTGGACTTGGCGACGATAGTTTCCAGATAGTACACGGCACCGATGCCGCTCCCCCTCATAATTATGTAGCTGCTTACCTGTGGGCTCGTCACGGTTTTGATGCTGATGCGTTGATTCATTTCGGCGCGCATGGTAGCCTGGAGTACACCCCCCGCAAGCAAGTTGCGCTTGGCAGCAATGACTGGCCTGATCGCCTCATCGGCACTATGCCCCACTTCTATCTCTACTCCACCAGCAATGTGGGTGAAGCCATGATTGCTAAACGTCGCTCATATACGAGCATTATCAACTACCTTACCCCTCCATTCATGGAGAGTGAGGTTAGGGGCATATACAAAAACCTCTCTGATGCTATCGCTGACTATAACCGTTTGTTGGGTGCTGACAATCCTTCGGAATCGGCTCTCAATAAAGCTTCTTTGATGGTTAAGAAATTTACCGTCGACCTTGGTATACACCGCGAATTGCGTCTTGACAGTGTCCTTTCAACTCCGTATTCATCGGATGATATTCTGCGTATTGAGAATTTTGCCGAGGAGCTTGCCAACGAGAAGATTACCGGAGCTCTTTACGTAATCGGTAAGCCTTACGAACAGGAGAA
Source organism: Duncaniella sp. (assembly GCA_023664955.1). Classification (GTDB taxonomy): domain Bacteria; phylum Bacteroidota; class Bacteroidia; order Bacteroidales; family Muribaculaceae; genus Duncaniella. Next base: position 9,391 of record JAMPEV010000002.1, on the reverse strand, counting down.
CATCAACTCAACAGTTTATGCTATGACTGTCGACCCGATTGCATATAGTCTATACAATCTTGACAAACAGCGTGGTCGCACCAATATTGATTACGATAAGAACCGCGCGCAGTTTACTCGTACTTACACCAACAATGCTAAGGCTCTTGTCAATTCACTTTTGAACTCCGGACGTAGTGTTGACGATGCGGAAATATGTCGCATCGCTGGTATCACAGCAGCCGAACTCGATAGCGCGCGTGCCATTGTGCGTGCCATTGATAATTCTAAGGATATGCTATCGCGCATGATGGTATTAGGTTCCATGATGCCTCAAGATGGTAAAACGACCCTCAAGATTTCTGATCGTCCCAACACTTCCGGTATGAAGAAAATGATGTCGGCTGCCGGAATGAGCCCTGAAAAAGCCATCGAAATGGCAAGAAAGATGGGGGCCGATGAGGAGGCAATCAAGAAAATGGAGGCGGCGATGAAGAGAAAAGCCAATGGCGGTGCATCGGCCGCTCCTGCCGGTATGGGTAAAAGTGGAGCGCCGAAGGGAATGGGAATGGGTACTTCATCCGCTCCCGGCAAAGAACAACTCGAATTCGCAATGGCTGTTTCGGAAGTATCTCGTGCCATCGGTAATGTGAGCCGTTACAAGGAAGCACTTAAAACCAGTCCGGCTAATGAACTTTCTTCTGTGGTAAATGCTTTGAATGGCGGGTATATAGCCCCGACTTCAGGCGGAGACCCGGTACTCAATCCTAATATTCTCCCCACCGGTCGCAATATGTTCGCCGTCAATGCTGAGGAAACCCCTTCGGTAGTGGCTTGGGAAAAGGGTAAAGGATTGGCCGACAATACAATCGATATGTATCGCAAAGCACATGGCGATTCTGTGCCGCGTAAAGTCAGCTACACCCTTTGGAGTAGTGAATTTATTGAGACGGAAGGTGCTACAATCGCTCAAGTACTTTATATGCTTGGTGTAGAACCCGTTCGTGACCCGTTTGGACGTGTAACAGACCTCAAGCTCATCCCCTCCAAGGAACTTGGACGTCCGAGAATTGATGTGGTCGTTCAGACCAGTGGTCAATTGCGTGACTTAGCCGCTTCTCGTCTGTTCCTCATCAGCCGTGCCGTCAAGATGGTTGCTGCCGCAGAGGATGACGAATATCCCAACTATGTGGCTGAAGGCGTGGTGGAATCCGAGCAACACCTCGTGAATAAGGGAATAACCCCGAAGGAAGCCCGAGAACTTGCCACTGCTCGCGTATTTGGCGGTGTCAACGGTAACTATGGCAGCGGTATCCAAAGTATGGTTGAAGCCGGAGATCGTTGGGAGGACAGCAATGAAATCGCTGAAACCTACATGAACAATATGGGTGCCGTTTATGGCAGTGAAGAGGAATGGGAACAGATGCACGACTATGTATTCGAGGCTGCCCTTACTCGTACTGACGTTGTGGTTCAACCTCGTCAGAGCAACACCTGGGGCGCACTTAGCCTTGATCACGTTTATGAGTTCATGGGTGGTATGAACCTTGCTGTTAAGAATGTGACAGGGAAGGATCCCGAAGCCTACCTAAGTGACTATCGTAACCGCAACAAAGCTCGTATGCAAGAGGTAAAGGAGGCTATCGGTGTAGAAAGCCGTACCACCATCCTCAATCCCAATTACATCAAGAATAAGATGAAAGGCGGTTCGGGCGATGCTTCCGGTATTGCCGATGTGGTGCGCAACACATACGGCTGGAACGTGATGAAACCCGACGCAATAGATGACGAGCTTTGGGATGACATCTACGATACCTATGTGCAGGATAAGAACAACCTTGGAGTGAAAGATTATTTCACCTCTTCCAATCCTGCTGCTATCGAGGAGATTACAGCCGTGATGCTCGAAACCGTGCGCAAGGGTATGTGGGATGCCTCACCAGAACAGATTTCAGCTATTGCCGACCTCCACACTGAAATTGTGAACGAGTATCAACCCTCTTGCTCCGGCTTTGTGTGCGATAATGCCAAACTTCGTGAATTCATCGCATCAAAAGTATCAAAGGAGACTGCTGACAAATATAACCAGTCAATAGGTCAGATTCGTGCTGAAAACATATCAGGCGATAATGATGGCATGGTAATGCAGAAAGAGGAACTCAGCACCACCGACCAGATTACAAGTCACATCAACGGTATAATCGTGGGTGTGGTTGTAGTGATAGCCCTCATCGGAGTGGTAATTCTCCTTCGCCGCCGTAAGAAAAACAATTTCAACGAATAATCGATGGAGATAGTAATCGTAATAATAATGCTGTTGGTGGGGTTTAACTTCGTCCTGAAGTTAACCTACCACGGCATAATCGGTAAGATACTGCTTTGCGCCATAGTGGCCGCTTTCATCGGCATGATGTGGGATGTGGCGGTTAGCCAATCTAAGGTACAGATTTCCGATTGGCTCAACCAACCGGAATTGATGCTCGACACCTCGGTGCTCCTCACTGTCGATGTGTTTTTCCAGATTACATTCTGCATCATGATGGCTAAAAAGCTCTCAGGCGAAAGATTGAGCAATGTAGAGTCCGTGATTCTCCCGGTGTCACTGTGGTTCCCCGGAATACTGATTTTCCCCACATTGTTTTCTATGCTCGTGGAAATTATTTTCTCATTCCCTGGAAGTGATTTTGCTACTTTGGCATGGACCACCGCTGCTTGTGTGTTTGTCGGTGTCCCGGTGTTGACTTTCGGTATAAAATGGCTTCTTCCTGAAAGCGACCTGCGGCTCGAACTAATGTTCATGATTAACGCTCTAACCGCGATTCTTGGAGTAATCGCCACCGTCAATGGCCGTACCGCCGTACGTGGCACTAACTCCGTGGAGTGGGACGCTTTGGCGGGGATTTTCGGCCTGCTAATCATCGGCGCTGTTGCCGGACTAATCATCAATAAACGTGTAACAAATAAACTTATATCTCGTATAAAATGAATGTCATTTCAAATATCCTTTACTGGATTTCCACCGGCTTGCTCGTTCCGGTGATTGTGCTCCTTATATTCTTCTTCATTCGTGCCATAATCTTAGTGGGCGGTTTCTTTGGTCAGTATATGCAAGTGAAGAAGCATACTGTGGCTTTTTGGAATCGCATCGAGACGCTTTCACCTGCTACTCTCGGCGAATTTAGCGACTCTCTTCCTGAAAGGTCTAATTCAGTTGTAATGGCCTACGCGATGAAATTGATTGCCAATAGTAATGACAAGGCTAAAATTGACCTGCTCCTTTCCCAGTATGAGATTGATGCCGATAAGGAGCTGGCAACTTCTAAGATTCTGACCAAAATGGGCCCCATTCTCGGATTGATGGGTACACTTATCCCGATGGGTCCGGCATTGGTGGGCCTTGCAACCGGCGACATCGCTTCAATGGCTTATAATATGCAGGTGGCCTTCGCCACCACTGTCGTGGGGCTTGTGGTAAGTGCTATCGGTTTCCTCACACAGCAAGTTAAGGAACGCTGGGCGGTGAAGAATATAACAATGCTTGAGTATCTCGCTGAAGTAATCAAGGAATCTAACAAGAACGAGAAATGAGAAGACACAGACTTTTACAACGCGGCGAGGATACTGACCCGATGAGCGTCGTAAGCAATCTCTTCGATGTGGCGATGGTGTTTGCTGTCGCTCTGATGGTTGCCCTCGTAAGCCGTTACAACATGACTGAAATGTTTTCGCAGGAGGATTTCACCATGGTGAAAAATCCGGGCAAGGAGAATATGGAAATAATCACCAAAGAAGGGGAGAAGATTAACCGTTACACTCCGTCGGAGGATAACAACTCATCCGGTAACAAAGGCAAACGCGTAGGCACCGCCTACGAGCTCGAAAACGGCGACATAATCTACGTTCCGGAATAGAATTGCATGTGGGTAGGGTCTCTTTTGGAATAAAATTGTGAGTGATGGGAGTCTCGTGAGATTTCATCGTGATTCAGCGTCCCCGATCAGGGAGGACTTTCCAAGGTGAAGGCACTGAAAAGTAGGTGTTTTCACCTTGATGCGTTCGTACAACCTGATGGATTATTTTACAACGATAATGAATAATCTGTGAGATAAGTGCGATGGTGTCATAAAAAGTTGGCAAAAAAAAAATTGATTGTCTCCCGACAATCAATCTTAGTTAACCTTAAATCTAATACCATGAAAAACACGTTACAAAGGTAAGGGGTTTTGCAGTATTCACCAAATAATCTGATTGAAAAATGCGCAATTTTAACAAATATTTTAGCAAAACGGATAGATTTGATTGGAAATAATAAACATTTGGCGATTTAAGCCCTTTTTTGTAGCAATTTGCTATAATTCGCCGATAGTAATATATGATTATAGAAACAAGCCCCGTTAACATTTGTAAACAATATCCGTTATATGCCTGATGTACAAGGAGTTTTATCAATCATTTGCTATTCACAATAAAATTTCTTATCTTTGCAAAGACCCAAGAATAGTAATCCGCCATTCACAAAACGTTCAATATGCAAGACGAGGAACAAATCTTCGATGACGAGGCCATAGCCCCCCGCACAGAGAAGTTCGACCCGAAAATCATTGTCGACACTTCCAACGATGTAATACGCCACCAGCTTCGCGGCATGTTCCAAAGCTGGTTCTTGGACTATGCAAGCTATGTGATACTTGAGCGCGCCGTCCCCCATATCGACGACGGACTTAAGCCCGTGCAGCGTCGCATTCTCCATTCCATGAAGCTGCTCGACGATGGGCGCTTCAATAAGGTAGCCAACATCGTGGGTAACACAATGCAGTTCCACCCTCACGGCGACGCTTCCATCTATGAAGCCCTCGTGCAGCTCGGTCAGAAGGAATTACTTGTGGAAACCCAAGGTAACTGGGGTAATATCCTCACCGGAGCGGGAGCGGCAGCCGGACGTTACATCGAGGCCAGACTGTCGCAATTTGCCCTTGACGTGGTTTACAATCCCAAAGTTACAGAATGGACATTGAGTTACGACGGGCGCAAAAAAGAGCCAGTGACGCTTCCGGTAAAATTCCCACTTCTGCTATCACAGGGCGTGGAGGGAATTGCAGTGGGTTTGTCGTCGAAAATTCTCCCACACAACTTCAACGAGATTATCGACGCAGCCATCGCCCATCTGAAAGGAGAAGAATTCACCCTATACCCCGACTTCTATACCGGAGGGTCGATTGACGTGTCACGCTATAACGACGGTGAGCGCGGCGGCTCGGTAAAGATCCGTGCAAAAATTGAGAAAGTTGACAATCGCACACTCGCTATCACCGAGATACCCTACGGAAAGACCACCGCAACCCTCATCGATTCCATCCTCAAAGCCTTTGAATCAGGGAAAATCAAGATACGCCAAGTGGTGGACAACACCGCCGAACATGCTAATATCCTGGTGTATCTCCTTCCCGGCACATCCAGCGACCGCACCATCGACGCCCTCTACGCTTTTACTGACTGCGAGATTTCCGTGTCGCCAAATTGCTGCGTGATATCTAACAAGAAGCCACATTTCGTGGGTGTGAGCGATGTGCTCCGACACAACACCGATGGTACTCGCGAAATACTCGGGAAGGAATTGCAGATTCAGCTTGATGAAGTGCGCGAGCAGCTCCACTTCGCATCCCTCGAACGCATTTTCATCGAAAAACGTATCTATAAGGACAAGGGCTACGAAGAGAGTGAAAACCGTCAGCAGGCAATCGACCATATCCGAGGACGGCTGGAGAAATATGCAAAGCTCTTTATCCGCGAAGTGACTGACGATGACATAATCCGTCTTTTTGAGATTAAGATGGGCCGCATTCTTAAGTTTAACGCCGAGAAATGCGATGAGCAAATCGCAGCCTATAATACGCGCATCGAAGAATTGACCCACGACCTTGAGCATCTCACCGAGTACACTATAAATTGGTTTGAGCGACTGAAGACGAAATATGGCGATGCATTCCCCCGACGTACCCAGATACGCAACTTCGACAACATCCAAGCAACCTCAGTGGCCGAGGCCAACGAAAAGCTATATTTTAACCGTTCAGAAGGGTTCATCGGCACCGGGCTCAAGAAGGATGACAACACCGAAATAATCGGCAATTGCTCATCAATTGACGATGTGATAATCTTCTATAAGGATGGTCGTTATAAGGTAGTAAAAATCCAGGAGAAACTGTTTATAGGTAAGAATGTGGAATATGTGTCGGTGTTCAAGCGCAACGATTCCCGCACCGTCTACAATGTCATTTACCAGAATGGCAAAGGCGGCACTTACTATATGAAACGCTTTTCAGTCACCGGAATAACTCGCGACAAGGAGTACAATCTTACCCCCGGCGAGCCCGGAACCCGCATCTGCTGGTTCACAGCCAACCCCAACGGCGAGGCCGAGGTGGTCAAGGTGACACTGAAGCCGAAATTACGCCTCAAAGTGCTTCAAATCGATGTCGACTTTTCAACACTTGCCATAAAAGGGCGCGGAGCCATGGGTAACATTGTGACTCGTAACGAGGTACACCGCTTCTCCCTTAAAGAGAAGGGGGTCTCAACCTTGGGAGGACGCGAAGTGTGGTTTGACCCTGATGTCAATCGACTTAACTACGATGGACGCGGGGAATTCCTCGGAGAGTTCAACAGCTCCGATCGCATGCTCGTGGTTCTGAAAAACGGTGAATATTACACTTCAAGTTTTGACGCGTCGAATCATTATCCGGACAACATTCTGCGCATCGAGAAATTCAATGAACACAAAGTATGGACAGCGATTCTCAACGATGCGGACCAGAAATTCCCATATCTCAAACGGTTCAAATTCGAGACCACAGCCAAGCCACAGCGATACCTGGGCGATAATGAGAAATCTAAGCTCCTGATGCTAAGCGACGAGCCCGGATTACGTATCGAGGTGACATTTGGCGGTGCGGATGCCGTGCGACCACCGATGGAGATCGTGGCATCAGAATTTGTTGCTGTTAAGTCATTTAAAGCCAAGGGAAAACGGCTCACGACATTCGTCATCGACCATCTCACGGAACTTGAGCCCGTTGCGATGCAGCAAATTGAGCCCGAGCAGGAGACGGAAGAGGAGACTGAGCAGAGCGAAGAAGATCGCCTTGTGGACAAGGAGGTGAAAAGCGATGATGAAGTACGCGACGAGATAACCGGTCAACAACGATTATTTGATTGAGAATGAAATTTCCACATTTACTATTCTTCATCACGACTATATTTATCCATGTAACCTCAACAGCTCAAAATTCATGGATACAGAACAGTGATTTATTGTGTTTCGGCGGCCCCGAAATGGGAGGACGCTCCATTGGGCTTCCCTACATAAGTGATAGTTGCCAAACGATGCGCCCGGTTTTCGCTGCTTATACAGCCGAATTTGGGGCGTCGCATCTCACCGACACATATCTCACCCCTCTGAAATACAGCGGTTGGCATTCGGGACTCGATTATTCCCGATATCAGGCCATGAAATTCGACCCTGAGAAATGGACTATGCGGCTCCACGCCAATTTAGGAGTTGACCGTACTGACAATCCCGCACGCAACGCCACGATGTGGAGCGTGATGCTCTCCCTTGACTGGGGAATGATGCGTAAATTCCATCCTCTCACAGGACTAACACTTGCCGTGGGTGGTTCGACCGGGATTGATTTGGGATGTCTCTACAATGCCCGCAATGGCAATAATCCGGCCTCTGCAAAAGCCGCATGGACGGTTAATCTCACCGGCTATGCGGCATATAAGATCAATATCGGGCGACTTTCGGTCACACTCATGTACCAACCTAATCTTCCTGTCACCGGGATGTTCTTCTCGCCCGACTACGGAGAATTGTATTACGAGATTTACCTAGGCAACACCTCGGGGCTCGTCCACGAAGCATGGTGGGGGAATTATTTTTCGCTTGACAATCTCATTACCGCAGATTTGCATCTGGGAAACACCAATCTACGCCTTGGTTATCGAGGCAAGATTTTCTCATCGGAGGTTAACAATATAACTACCAATGTTTTTACCCATTCACTGGTGGTAGGGGTGAGCGGCGATTGGATTTCGGTTAATCCTCGCAAAGGGGTACCACAAAAGATTTCCATGATTCCGGCAATATACTAAACATATAGCTATGAAATATTTACGCATTTCTTCAAATATACTCCTAACTGCCATACTGGTGCTAACGATGACGGCTTGCCACAATGTGGAAGAACATGCCGACGATGCCATGGGTAATTTTGAGGCGTTGTGGACCATTCTCGACCAGCATTACTGTTTTTTCGAGGAGAAAGGGGTGGACTGGGATGCGGTGCATGACATATATGCCCGTCGAATCGGAAGCGAAATGACTCGTGAAGAGCTGTTTACGGTTTGCTCTGACATGCTTGACGAGCTTCGCGACGGACATGTCAATCTGACATCGCCTTTCAACACATCCTACTATCGCAAGTGGTGGAGTGACTATCCTCAGAATTTCTCAAAGCGTCTCATTGAAGAGTCATATTTCAATTTCAACTACCGACAGTCGTCAGGACTAATGTATGGCTTTCTGAATGAGAATATCGGGTACATTTACTATGGCTCATTCTCATCTCCTGTGGGTGAGGGGAATCTTGATAACGTACTTTACTATCTTTCGTCTGCTCAGGCACTTATCATTGATGTACGAGACAATGGCGGAGGTAATTTAACTAATGTGGAGAAGCTTGTAGCGCGATTTATAACTAAACCTACGGTTGTGGGATACATCTCACACAAGACCGGTCCGGGTCATACGGATTTCTCTGAACCGATGGAGATTACATATAATCCGGCCGACATAGGGAGGCAACGTTGGGGTAAGCCGATTGTGGTATTAGCAAATCGGTCAACATTTTCGGCGGCTAACAATTTTGTATCGATTATGAAAATATTACCCGGGGTGAAAATTGTGGGGGCAACGACCGGTGGCGGAAGCGGTGTGCCGTTCTCTTCTGAGATACCATGCGGATGGGCTGTGCGGTTCTCGGCCTGCTCGATGCTGGACGCTAATCACCAAAGCACCGAACAGGGGGTGTTACCGTCGCCTGGATGCTCTGTAGACCTCTCCTCCACCGATGCTCTTTCCGGTCACGATACAATCCTCGACTTCGCAATCCAACTTATACAGAGCAATTAAGAATGGTGAACGAAGGATTAGAGATGGATAATTTACTCTTCTACAAAAATCATCCCTGCCGTTATCGTAAAGATGCGGGCAGGGATGCTATTAAGAGGTTTCTCCGAAAGGGGTGAGATTTAGCGTTGTTCGAGGTTGGGAACGGGCCCGTATTGATTGGGCACGGGGTCACTTGGCTTCACTGCGAATACTATGAAAATAATCCAGCCAATCAAGGGT
>JAMPEV010000021.1 GCA_023664955.1 Duncaniella sp. | reverse complement strand
TAACTCTGCCGACCTTCTTGCTTCGCTTGAGACCAAACTTGCAGAGAGCCAGAACACAGGTTCGCTTGCCGAAGGTTACAAGGATGGTATGAGCGTATACTACGTTCCCGTTAAGCATGATTCTTCTCTTGCCAATAATGTCGAAGGATACTATGGCGTGGTGCGTAATCATTGGTATAACATCTCAATCAACAGCATCTCTAAAGTGGGTCATGGCGTGTTCAACCCCGATGAAGCACTTGTACCGGATGAAGCTGAAGATGTGTTGTATTACCTTGGCGTTAACATCAATATTCTCGCTTGGAAAATTGTGAACCAAAACGAAGACCTATAAGTATCGATTAATTGAGTCGTTACTGAAAATCTGACAACAATGTATTGGCGGCTTTGTCCGTCGTTGATGAAGCCGTCAATACATTTTCTCATATTCAATTTCTTTTCTTGCATGAACCGGCGAAATGCTTAATGTGTTCTATCCTCTCCCCTCTCCGATTGATACTGAAAACCGCATGTCCGAAGGTTTTCCTCTTAAACTGACAACAAAGAGCGACAAGAGACATAATTTAGTCGCCACAACATAACTGAACTCAATTTAAAAGTTGAACTCGAACAAAGGAATTTTAGCACAGTGAAAACCATTATCAATATAATTCCACGAACATCGTCGTTAAGTCGTTGTTTGCAGAAAGCATTATTTGCAACCATAGCTTTTTTAGGGTTGACAGGTTGCAATGGCCTAATTTATGATGATGAAGGTGATTGTGACCCATACTTTAAGGTGCGATTCCGCTACGACTATAACATGAAGTTTGCCGATGCATTCTCTGCCGAGGTAGAGGAAGTTTCGCTTTACGTAATCGATGATAACACCGGGCGTGTGGTGTGGAGCCAGCATGAATCCGGTGAAGTTTTGAAGCAGGATGGCTATTTGATGGATGTCGATGTAGCCCCCGGCACATATTCGCTTGTTGCTTGGTGCGGCAAAGGACACCGCAGTTCATTTGAGGTGAACAAGAGCGATGTGGCCAAAGAGCTCCGCTGCCGTCTTACCGACCGTGAAATTGGTGTAACTCCCGAAGATGGCGACCATGCACGCAACTATCTTGAGAACCTTTACCATGGCAAGCTTACTGCACAGGTGTTTCCATCTTCCCAAGGCGTGCATATCTATGAGGTGTCGCTAAAGAAAAACACCAACAATGTGCATGTGGTGCTCCAGCACCTTTCGGGCGAGCCAATCAAAGATGGAGATTTCCATTTCTCTGTTACCGACGAAAATGGTCACATGGATTGGGACAACTCACTGATAGCCGACCGTCCGCTCACCTACCATGCTTGGGATGTGCGCACAGGCACTGCCGGTGTGTTCGACCCCAATCAACCCGATTTTGCCGAACCACAGTCGTGGGCAAACGTCCTCACCCCTTCACGTGCCGCAATTGTGAGTGTGAGCTGTGCGATGGCTGAAATCTCAATGGCACGTCTGATGGAGGAACATCGGGAATCTGCACTCCTGCACATTCATGACAAAGAAGGGAACGAAGTGGTAAGACTTCCTTTGATTGATTATTTCCTGCTCGTTAAGGGGCAGTATCGTAAAGAGATGTCCAATCAGGAATTCCTCGACCGTCAGGACGAATATAACATGATGCTTTTTCTCGATGAGGACAATCGTTGGGTTGAAATGCGAATCAATATTCAATCATGGAAATACGTGGCATACAACGAAAATTTGGATTGATGGCAAGTTTTTATTCGATTTTTCAATATTCACTTAAATAGTCTGAACATTAGGTAAAACGTATTTTTAAGAAATCTGTATTTTCATTCAATAGATGATTCGACTTTTTTTGACATCAATACTTACGGCCATAATCTTCACGGCTTGTTCATCGGTGGATGAGCCGCAACCCGTTATTGATGGTGAAAACGGCGAAGAGAATGTGGATTCGGGCAATGGCGGTCAATATATACAGCTCAAGCTTTCGCTTCCGTTGGGAAGCAGGGCTGCAATAAAAAGGGTTAACGGCGAAAACCATCCTGACGGGAATGCACTTTTGAACGAGTGTTTGATAAAAGATCTGACGTTATTGGCTTATCAGGCCGCTGACGGATTGAGGGCTGATGCTGACATCCAACTGATAGAGAAACATTATTTCCCATCTGATTCGATTGTGCAGAATGAAACCGGCAATGAGGTTACGGTTAATTTCCATAGCAATAGCCGAAAGCTTCAAATTGGCAGCCGTTTGATAGCATTGATTAACATGGGCGATCTTACTCACTACACAACGCTTGGCGATGTGCAAAAGAGTATTGTACCTAAGGAAAACACATGGGAACAGACGGGGTTGCCTTCAACGAGCAAATGGTTTACCATGGCTAATGCAAACGCTGCTGATGGTGTGTTGTGGGGGTTGTCGTCGCCTGAAGGCTATGACATCGGATCGAAAGAAAATCCGCTATCAGCCACTATCGAAGTTGAACGCACTGCGGCCAGAATCGATTTAGATTATTCCGGTGACGGAATAGAAGTGCTTGATGACTGTTTGTCCTACAAAGCAAAAACGGCGAATGGACGTCCCGAAGTAGGCACGGTTTACGTAAGCCATATCCTTCCGGTTAATGCAATGCAAGATCCATCGTATATATTGAAACGTATAAGCACAGGAACATCAGGTGAGTTCTATCGTTCGTATACCTATACCGGATCACTCCCAAAGCTTAGTGGTGTGCCTATCGCATACGTGCTTGAACCTCACACTGCCGACAAAAACTCGCCCTATGTGTCATGGTATGGCAACACTGCGGCATCGCTCATTGCAAAGGATTCGTTTTTAGATTCTAACAATATCGGTGAGCTGATAAAATCACAAGACAAAAGCCTTACCAATCAGCGTTGTGTCCTTTTGGGATATGCCAATGAGAATACCCAGCACGAAAGCATAAATGATGCTGATTGTCTGACCGGGATTGTGATATGTGCCCAATATGTACCCGCAACAGTTTACACCAATGCTGACTTGTCGGATGAGGTAGCAGAGCC
>JAMPEV010000020.1 GCA_023664955.1 Duncaniella sp. | reverse complement strand
AAAGCCATGACATCCTCCGGGAGGTGCGCCGCGACAATGGCAAGCCACAGACGGAGGCATACACCGTGCGCACACCTATGGAGAAATGGATGCGCTCAAGCCATGCCGGCGTTACGTTTGTCTACGACTCCTGCGGCTGCGGAGTGGGCAACCTTTCAAAGACGCCTGACATATTCTTCCCCATATATGAAAATCCGGTCAAGAAGATGACCACCGCCATAGTGACACCCCCGATAGTGGAGGAGATTGTTGGCACATTCGAGGGGAAGGCGAGGGTGCAGTTTGAGGTTGACCGCTTTGAACTCCACGACTCCATATATGTCTGCCGGTCAGGGCAACGGATAGACAACCGTGACCAGCTGAAGATGATAGATGATACAATCAAGCGGGCTTTGTCTGACCCGAACTTGGAGATTGCCGAGATAGCCGTGTGCGGCTACGCCTCCCCCGAGTCGCCGTATCTCCACAACGAATACCTCGCCACCAACCGCAGCCGTGCGTTGGCTGAATACCTTGCCGACCGCTACAACCTGCCGCGTGAGCGCACAAGCTACTCGTCGGTGCCGGAAAACTGGGGTGAGTTCCGCGAACAGGTTCTAAACAGCAATGAGATAACAGATCAGCAACGCAAAGACCTCTTGGAGCTGATTGACCGCCCCGCCTACGGGCCGAGCGACTACGACGCCAAGGAGAAGGAGCTTGCCACATCGCCTAAGTTTGCGAAGCTATACAGGGAGAAGATACGCCCTCACTGGTTCCCGCAACTACGAGCCACCACCTTCGCCATCAAGACGAAGCTGAAGACGATGAGCGACGAGGAGCTGGCAAAGGTGTTTGAGTCCAATCCCGGCATGTTGTCGCTTAACCAGTTTTTCCGCGTGGCGCGGCTGTATCCGCAGGGAAGCGCGAAATATAACGAGGTAATAGCGAGGGCGTTGGTGAAGTACCCTGACAACGAGATAGCCAACCTCAACGCAGCGGCGGCAGCCGTCAATGCCGGCAATTATGACCGCGCCTTGGAGCTGCTGAAGAAAGCCGGCGACTCCCCCGAAGCCGCCAACATACGGGGCATCATAGCCACGGCGAAGGACAATCTGGAGGAGGCAGAGCGTCAGTTTGACAAGGCCAGCGTCCTACCTCAGGCCCAGAAGAACAAAGTTCTCCTCGAGAGCAATTGACTTCGGCATGTTATAGGTAAAACAAGAAGTGCGTGTGCTAATTGTATTATCGGCCGAGAGGACAAAAGACCAAGAGGACAAAAGACTAAAAGACCAAGAGGACAAAAGACTAAAAGACCAAAAGGACAAAAAACTAAAAGACTAAAAGACCAAAAGACCAAAAAGACAAAAAAGACAAAAATAACAACAAATAATCTTTATAGTATGAAACTAAACAAATGGATTTACGGAGCTATGGCAGTGGGCATGCTCGCCGCCTGTTCCAACGACGACTTACCGACCAACGGCGGCGGTGAAGTAGTCACCCAGGACGGAAACTATGTGTCCGTGAGTATTAATCTTCCGACCACACCGTCAAGCCGAGCTGCCAACGATAACTATGATGACGGCTTAGCCAGTGAATATAAAGTGTTCAGCGGTTGCCTCGTAATCTTTAGTGGCGAATCAGAATCTGAAGCAACTTTTGCTGCCGCTTATGATTTGCAGGCGCTGAATCCCAACGACGATTTGGATAACGACAACATCACCACACGCTTTCTCAAGACGGTGGAACTCAAAGGTCTCTCCTACGAAAAGAGTGATGACCTCTATGGCTTCGTGATGCTCAACTATAAAGATATCGCAATTGTTACAGATGAGCAAGGATTGATTGTTGATGGGGAGGAGCTGACAGAAGCATCTACCTATAAGGATGCATTTTTAAAGGCTACATCTAACCTATTGCTTTCCGGTAAGGACGGTAATGAATATAACTTTTTCATGTGCAATGCTCCAATGTCCAATAAGCAGGGCGCGACAATTAAGCCGGAAGATCTTGAGGTAAAAACATTGGTCAAACTCGATAAAACCGCCATAAAACCGACTCAGGAGGAAGCAGAAGAAGCTGTCGCAGCATCTTTCTATGTTGAGCGTGGAGTTGCCAAGGCTCAGCTTATTTGGAATGCAAAACAGATTGATGCAAAAGAAGGTCAGGATGGAGTTAAAACAACTAATGGTGAAACCCCATCATTCGCGGTGATTGGATGGACTCTTGACGCCACCGAAAATACATCATATATCGGCCGAAACGTTCAGGATACCAATTGGTGGAGCTACACCAGTTCATTATTGAATCCTGCGAATTATAGATTTGTTGGTAGTGTGCCTATGGGAACTATAGGAAAAGAAGATCCTGAGAATGTTTTCCGCACTTATTGGTGTTTAGATCCAAGTTACTCAATGGATAATCCCAATCTTCTTTACAAAAAATTCGACACCGAAGATAAGGCTGCTATAGACGAAATTTTCAAACCTTCTGATCGAATTCTGTATTGTCACGAAAATACTTTTGACGTAGAACATCAGGATTACAACAACACTACACGTGCCGTAATACAGACCACACTTAAATTCGGTGACAATCAGACCGGTACCTTCTATGTGCTCGATGGAAAGAAAAATGAGATTTATACAGATTGGGATAAAGTGGCTTCCTATCCTCTAAATACCATTATCGGCTCCCGTCTTATCAAGGAAGTATTTGACGATGCTTGTAGAGAAGGTAAATTTTATGATACCTCAATTGTTTTAGATCTTGTAAAAGTAACATTTACTCGTAGTAAGGAGGATGGTATAAAAAGAGTTAAGTCCATTTCAATTGACAAGACTAAGGCGGATCCTGAAATTTTTGACATATCCAAACTAACATTGACAGAAGATCAGATTGCAAATCTGATCAGTGATGCAAACTCATATGTAATTGAGGAGTATATTGGTGGAAATTGTTATTACGAGGTGCGATTCATGCATTTCGGTACAGAACCCGACTATGATACTGAGGGTGATGTAACAGCTGGCAATCTTGCTCCCTGGCAACCTGCTTCGGATAATGTGATCA
>JAMPEV010000001.1:1670719-1697535 GCA_023664955.1 Duncaniella sp. | reverse complement strand
TACGAACAAATTTAAGATATAACAAATTTTTAGACAAAAAAACAAAAAGTTACAAAAAAGACAAAACTACAGTGCGGACGGCGTAAATAATACGATTCTATCTGCACTATTTTGTGACTTTAATATCCTAATGGAAGTGAGCTTTAGTCGAAAATTTTGTCCCCAATCTTTCCATACTAAGAATAAATAATTGCCAATTGCTAATTATTTATCATTTGTCGGCACGCTTTCCCAATTCTCAACTTCCAGTTCTCAATTGTCAATTGAAAGGAGTTGGCTTTTCATTTCACGAAGCATCATTGATGCCTTGTGATTAATTATGAAACCGATTATTGCGCCTAAAACCGCTCCGACCAAGCAGCCCCACAGGATTGAAGGATCATAGGTGTGAGCAAAAGTATAGGCCATGAAGCAACAAAGTGGCAGAGCAAGTGATATGCCAATAACTCGGTTACGGTTACGTCGACTTTCAAGTTTATATACTGATTCCAAAGCCTCCTTTACAGTCATGGTTGAATAGTCGAGTTTCTTCACCCGGAAAGCCAATGAAAGATGAAGGATAGCCATCAGGATAAAAAATGCAAATGCACACGCCACCATCAACGGATGCTCCTTGGCAAACGGCACCATTGTGAAATTGCCAATGGCGGCAACAATGCCAAGACGCAAATGAATCTTATACATACGCTGCAGCAGGGTCGTCACACGATGTGACACCACCCTGTTCTCCATCTCCTTAACATCAGGGGTAGGAAGCCCCTCGGAGCATAAGTTATTCCAGTTTCGTTTCAGTTCGTATATATCCATGTTTTTTCTATTCCTCTTTTTGGTTTTCGTCCACGAGACGCTGTTTGATTCGCCTCAATTTCGTTGCCACATTATTGCGTGTCAATCCGGTAACCTCGGCAATCTCATCATAACTTCGTTCATCAAGCCACATAAGTATCAAGGCCTTGTCCATCTTGTTTAGGCAAGAAATCATCCTATACATCTCCTTCAGCATCTCCTGTCGTGAAGTATCCTCACCGGCCAGATCAGAAATTGCCTCAAGAGGCACTGTCTCAGCTGAGTGGCTTTTGTGTCGTCGGTAGAATGTGACACATGTGTTGATAGCTGTACGGTAAATCCAAGTTGACATTTTTGAATCGCCGCGGAATGACTCCATACCTTGCCAAATGCTTGCGAGCACTTCCTGGTACAAGTCCTTGAAGTGGTCATCGTCAGTGGCATACATATAGCAAACCCTGCAAATCAGCTGGCGATTGTCATCGACTATCGCCATATAACGTTCCTCTTTGCTGAGTGTTGCCATTTGGATGAATTGTTAGTTTTATCTGCATTAGACGCTGATAGCTTAAAAAAGTTTCAATCAAAGTGAAACTTTTTTCAAAAATCCACGTCATACGTGAAAATGAATTTCTAAATTCACATTTTGTAATAAAAAATTTTGGTAAAAATCATCACATCTCCACATGGATATATTACAAGTAGAAAATGTAAGCAAGTCATATTCGTCGCACAAAGCACTCGACGATGTGTCACTTTCAGTGCCAGAGGGGAAAGTTTACGGCCTGCTCGGACCTAACGGCGCAGGCAAGACCACCCTCATCCGCATAATCAATCATATCACCGCACCCGACACCGGTAAAGTATATTTCGACGGACATAAACTCACTCAGGATGATGTTGCAAACATAGGCTATTTGCCTGAAGAACGCGGACTTTACAAGAAGATGAAAGTTGGCGAGCAAGCTGTGTTCTTTGCCCAGTTGAAAGGTCTTTCAAAGGCTGATGCCGTCCGTGAGTTGAGAGTATGGTTCGAGAAGTTTGACATTCTATCATGGTGGGACAAGAAAGTTGAGGAACTCTCCAAAGGCATGGCACAGAAAATTCAGTTTATAATCACCGTGCTTCATCGTCCGAAATTGCTGATTTTCGACGAGCCATTTTCCGGTTTCGACCCTATCAACGCCAATCTGCTCAAGGACGAGATTCTTAAGCTCAAGGACGAGGGCGCAACCGTGATATTCTCCACCCACAATATGAGTTCCGTGGAAGAGGTCTGCGACAACATCACCCTCATCAACAAGAGCCGCAACATTCTCAGCGGGAACGTAGACGAACTACGTCGCAGATTCTTCGGCAACCGCTACGATATCTCCTTTGCGGGCGACAGCCGTCAGCTGATGGAGAAACTTCAGCCCGTGGCAGGGGAATTTATACTTAAAGAACCCGATTCGCAAGGCAGAAACACGTTGTCGCTTCATGTCAATGATGGCGCAAACGTGCGTGACATTATCTCAATCGCCAACGATAATGTAGATATCGCCTCATTCCGCGAGAGCATCGCTTCGATGAACGATATTTTCATCCGCGCGGTTAAAGAGGACAATTAATCAGTACCCATCAGTGTAAAAAAATCATGTCAAAAATAGGTATAGTAATAGAACGCGAGTATTTAGAACGCGTAAAGAAAAAAAGTTTCATAATCACCACCATCTTGATGCCCATCCTGATGCTGCTGCTCATGATGGCACCGGCAGCAATCATGATGTTTGTTGACTCCTCAAAGAGCCACGTGCTGGTGATTGATAATAGCAATGTTATCGCTTCGCAACTGAAGGACAGAGAGGATATAACATTTGAGAGTGTCAACGACATTTCAGTCGACTCAGCATTGGCACGTGAATCAGTAAGCTCAGTACTCGTAATCCCTGCAAATGTGATTACAGCACAACGTTCCACCATTAAACTTTATAACAACGGACCCTCGTCAATCACCACCGAAAGTGATATCACCTCACAGATTAATTCTATCATCGAGACAGAGCGACTCAAGAAATACAACATAGAAAATCTTGACAAGATTCTCGATGAAGTTGAAAGCAACGTTGCCCTCTCCACAGTGCGAATAGACAAAGAGGAGGAAGAGGCTGTGTCGTCAGGATTCAGCTACGCTATCGGGATTGCCATGGCATTTATCCTCTATATGTTCCTTTTGATTTACGGACAGATGGTTATGACCTCCATAATCGAGGAGAAAGGCAACCGAGTGCTTGAAGTCGTAGTATCGTCGGTCAAGCCTACCCAGCTTATGATGGGCAAGATTATCGGAGTCGCGCTTGTGGCTGTGACTCAGATGGTACTTTGGGGAATATTGCTTTCACTCATGTCAGCATTCGTACTTCCCGCAGTAATTCCGTCCGACGCCATGGCCGATATTGCCGCCGTGCAGAGTGGCAACATCGATGCGGTGAGTGATCCCTCGGCCGTGTCAATCATCCAGGCCGCAGCTATGATGGGGGAAGTGGGACGTATAATTTCGCTTATCGCCCTCATGACAATGTTCTTGATTGGCGGATTCCTGATTTACTCCTCTATATTCGCGGCAATCGGTTCGGCCGTCGACAACATCCAGGACGCGAGCCAGTTGACTTCAGTGGCAGTATTCCCAATCATATTCGGTATCATATTCGCAATGGTGGCAGCCGCTGACCCCATGGGCAGCGTGGCTTTTTGGATGTCAATGTTCCCTCTCACCTCCCCTATGGTTATGGTGGCGCGCATACCGTTCGGAATACCGACTTGGGAGATAGTTCTGTCCCTTGTACTTTTGGTGTTAGGTTTCGTATTCATGGTGTGGCTTGCAGGAAAGATTTACCGTGTCGGTATTTTCATGTATGGCAAGAAACCTACCGTAAAGGAATTGATACGCTGGACTCGATACAAATAATCGAGCGCGACTTAGACTTAGCTGATTTGCCTATTTGTCCGCATAATTTGGCAAAAATATCATTTTAAACAAATTTTACTGTTTTTTCTCTAAAAAAGCTCTAGACATTAGAGAAAAAACAGTATTTTTGTGTTATAAATAATATAAATGTGGTGAGATTAAACTTTTAGGGTTAAATCATGTCTAATTGAGAAAACAACTCTCATTACTCAAACAATATGAAAATTAAACGCTTCGCACTTTTTATGGCCACAGCATTTGCAGCTTTCCAAGTTGCGACCGCTCAGTCATATTTTGATGATGATATCTACTACGATGCCTCTAAGGATAAAGCTGCCAAGGCTGTAAAGAAGACATCGACAAATGCCAATAATGGCAATTACCGGAAGGTAGCCACTTACGGCAACAACTCGGCCAATGTAATTGTCGAATATCCTGCTGCTGACACTTACAATGTTAATGGCACTCGCACGATCAGCCTGGATGACTATAATCGCCGTGGCATTTTCGCTACTGATTCGCTCTCTTCCGACACTACCGCGACTGATTTCAAGTATACACGTCGCATTGAGCAGTTCTACAATCCCGAAATCGTGAGCGGTTCGGGTGACCAGGAATTGGCTGAAATTTACTATATGGAACCTCAGACCGTCAACGTGTATGTCAACACACCTACAGCCTATTGGGGATACGATTATTTCTATCCCTCATTCGCATGGAATTCACCCTACTATTATAATAACTGGTGGAGATGGAACTCCGGGTGGTACTGGAATTCATGGTACGACCCCTACTGGTCATGGGGATGGGGACCAAGCTGGGCTTGGGGGCCGTCATGGTCATGGGGATGGGGTCCATCATGGGGATGGGGACCTGCTTGGGGTCCATCCTGGGGATGGGGATGGGGCCCGTCTATGGGCCGTCCATACAACCCGCGCCACCCGGGTGTGCACGGATATCGTCCCGGAAGTACCACAGCAGGCAATCGTCCTTCCGGTTCTTACGGTCGTCCCGGCTTAGTGAGTGGTAATCGCCATAACAACACTTACAATCCCAACGTTAACTATCGTCCAGGCACTTCAACCGGTCGTCCCGGTCTCACCAATGGCACAACCACCAATGGTAATCGCCATAATGGCTATACCCGTCCGAGCAATTCAAATAACAACAATAGCTACAGCCGTCCAAGCAACAGCAATAATAACTACTCACGCCCGAGCAACACCAACGGAGGTCGTTACAATAGTGGCAGCTACAACAGCGGAGGCGGGAGCCGCAGCGGATATAGCGGAGGCGGATATAGTGGTGGTGGCCGCTCATCAGGCGGCGGTCGCGGCCGTCACTAATCCTCTCGGATTAAAATCTCCAACTGATTTAAACTTTTATAATCAGTGTATCTACAAAAACCTCACAAACAACTGATTCGATTATGAAGAAAACTCTATTGGCAGGTGTCATAGCCCTCATCCCGGGAGTTATGTTTGCCCAGACAGCAGTTGATGCTTACTCTATAACACGCTCTGATCTGCGTGGCACCGCACGCTTCATGTCAATGGGCGGCGCATTCACAGCCCTCGGTGGCGACGTCTCAACACTCAACCAGAACCCTGCCGGTATCGGCGTGTTCCGAAGCAGCGACCTGTCAGTGACTCTTGACATTGACATGATGTCGACAAAATCAAGCGCCGCCGGCATGAGTACAACTGAAAATAAAACATACGTCAACTGTAACAATTTTGGATACGTTGGCGCCATATACCTCGGACCCGACGCAGTGATGCCGTTCTTCAACTGGGGTGCCAGCTACAATAGAGTTGCTTCATTTAATCGCCGTTACAGAGGTTCATTAGGCAACATCGGTACTTCATACAGCAACCTTGTGGCAGATTTCACCTCAGCCGATGGCACTACTCCGGCTGAAATGCTCCCCACCCAAGGTTTCAATCCATATCAGGACTCTTACAATAATAGCCCATACGCTCCATGGTCGAGCATATTGCTGTTTAACAGCTATGCTATTAATCCTGTTTCCGACGGTGCTAATAGCTATGAGGGTCTGTATGACTACAATAATTCTGTGGCAACTGGTAATTTCTCAGTAGAAGAGAAGGGACACATAGATGAATACGATATCAACTTCGGCGGTAATATCTCTAACATCGTATACTGGGGCTTGGGATTTGGCATCACTGACATAGACTATAAATCGCTAACCTATTATAGCGAGAGCATTGACAATGCAAACGTGCCAAGTGCCGACGGTGCTACATACGTGGGCGGAGGTACTGCTGATTTCGGTCTTGAAAATTACAAGAGAATCTACGGAAGCGGTTTCAACGTGAAATTTGGTGTAATCCTTAAGCCTGTCAATGAGTTCCGTATCGGTTTGGCGGTTCACACCCCAACATGGTACAACCTCACCTATCAAGGAAGCGCTACAGTTGACTACCGTTATAACTCAGGAACTTATCCATCTGATGTCAACTACAACGGTTCATCAGTCACCGATGAAGGCTACTTCGATGAATTCGATTGGAAATTCAAAAGTCCGTGGCGATTTATGGTCGGTGCGGCAGGTGTGCTCGGCGGTCGTGCAATCATCAGTGCCGACTATGAATATCGCCCCATCCAAAGCATGAAGGTTAAGGATTATAATGGCAACGAATGGCCAGATGTAACCGGCGACATCAAGACTTATTACAGAGCTGTCAACATTCTCCGTCTCGGTGCTGAATATCGCGTGACACCGGCTTTCAGCGTGCGTGCCGGTTACAGTTTTGAATCTTCTCCCGTCACTCAGGAGGCAATGGACGGTGTTCAAAGCAACGGTAATGCCACATATATTTATACCTCCGGGCCTGACGACACTGAGACTCTCCCCTCTTTCACCCTCGACAAGACTACTCAGTACATCACTTGCGGTCTTGGTTATCGATATAAGAATTTTTACGCTGATGCTGCGTTCGTACACCGCACACGCCATGGTAAGTACCAGCCTTTCACCAATTATAATGAAAACGCTGAGCCTTATCATCTTGTGATAGCTCCAACAGCGGAAATTTCCGACAACGATAATTCACTCGTATTCACCGTGGGTTTCCGATTCTAATCAAAGATATACAAAACACTTGGGGACGTTCAGTCCCCAAGTGTTTTTGTAATGCATCGTAATCAATCCAACTTCATATTTTACACAGCATAAAAATGACAAAGAAGGATTCTCGTACCAAAAAGGCACAAGAAGAGTCCATTGACCTCAACAATCCCGAGTTTCAAAAAGCTTGGGAATTGCTACAGTATACCCACCAGTCGGTGTTCCTCACCGGTAAAGCCGGCACAGGAAAGTCAACATTTCTCCGTTACATCACGTCCCACACAAAGAAAAAATATGTGGTGCTCGCTCCTACTGGAATTGCGGCAGTGAACGTTGGCGGACAGACTCTCCACTCCTTCTTTAGAATTCCCTTCAAACCGATTCTCCCTAACGACCCCGACTTCGACCGGCTACACATAAAGCAGCGTATGCAATATCCGGGGCATCTCATCAAACTCATCCGTAATCTTGACCTGATAATCATTGACGAGATTTCAATGGTGAGAGCCGACATCATCGACTTTATCGACAAACTGTTACGCACATATTCCGGGAATATGCGAGAACCATTTGGAGGCAAGCAGTTACTTTTGGTAGGTGACGTGTTCCAGCTTGAGCCGGTTGTGACCGGCGATATGCGCGACATTCTCCGTCCCTATTACCACAATTTTTATTTCTTTTCAGCAACCGCTTTCAAAGATATAAAAATTGTGCCGATTGAATTGAGGAAAGTTTACCGCCAGACTGAGACTGATTTCGTGGAACTCCTCGACAGGATTCGCATGGGCAACAGCACCCCCGATGACATTCGCTTACTTAACTCAAAGTGTGTCAGCGGCGACACTCTCCCTTTCCAAGATACCGACGAGAATTCCTCCAAGTCGAAGAATAACGATTCCAAGAAATTCATTATGACACTTGCCACACGGCGTGACATGGTGGACTATATCAATGAGAATCATCTTAATGGAATCCAGAGACCTCTGCTGACTTTCATAGGCAAAATCAAAGGAGATTTCCCGGAAAATTCCCTTCCAACAGACTTGGAATTGTCGCTTAAAGAAGGTGCACAGGTGGTTTTTATAAAAAATGACCCGGAACGCCGTTGGGTCAACGGGACTATCGGTCAGATTTCCTCTCTTTCTGCCGACTTGATTGAAGTTAAACTCGAAAATGGTGATTCTCACATCATTAAGCCCGAAAAATGGGCGAATATCAAGTACACTTTCGACTCGAAGACTAATAAGATAAACGAGGAGGAACTTGGCAGTTTCACCCAGTACCCCATCAAACTTGCATGGGCGCTGACTGTCCATAAAAGCCAGGGGTTAACCTTCAACAATGTCATTATCGACATGGGACGCGGAGCATTTTCAAGCGGACAAACTTATGTGGCACTTTCACGTTGTCGTAGTTTCGAAGGCATGACACTGAAATCAACCGTGGCTGAACGTGACATATTTGTTAATCCCACAATCGTAAATTTTAGCCATACATTCAACGATCCCACCCTTATAAACAGTGCCCTGGAAAAAGCTCACGCCGACACCTGCTTTGACAATGCCCGAAAGGCTGCCGGCAATGGGCTTATGACAGAGGCCTTTGACTATTTCATTGAGGGATTAAAATCGAAAAATATTCTTGATAATGACGTGGCTATGCGATTTGCAAGGAGAAAACTATCGGTTATCTCCCAATTGCAGGAACGGGTAAAGGAACTTGAAACAAAAATTGCCAAGGATGAAAAGCGGTTCCAAGATATGGCGCGTGAATATACATCGCTTGGTGATGATTGCCGACAGGATGATATGCCACTTCCCGCCATTGCCAACTATGAAAAGGCTCTAACCCTATCGCCAAACTATACTCCGGCTCGTTATGGCAGGGCTATTGCCAACTTATCAATTGGGGAATTTAAAAATTCACTTGATGACTTTGCGATGGTTGTTATTGCGGAGCCAGCAAACATAGATGCGCTCATTCGCATGGCTGATGCGTATTTGGGATTGGAGGATCACAGTAACGCCTTAGACCGCTGCCTCTTAGCACTATCAATGACTGAGCAACAGGAAGTCAAGCGCCCCACCCTACTATCAATTCACACCCATCTTGCCGACATTTATGAACAAGTAGGCGACACTGCCCAAGCCGACCATCACAGAAAAATAGCAAAGCGACTCCGGCATTAAAGATACCCCCGTAATCTACAACCAATTATGCACCCATAATTCCTATAAACCTTATAATTCTTATAATGCTCTGATCCTTGTTGGAGAATGATAAAAAGGGAAATAACCTGAGGTTATTTCCCTTAAACTCTTTACTCGAAAGAAACACAGCTGCTTATTATTCAGCAGCTTCTGCGGCGGGAGCTTCTTCTGCGGGAGCAGCAGCTTCTGCGGCTGCAGCGGCAGCCTCTGCTTTCTTCTTAGCCACAGCTTCAGCTTTCGCTTTGTTCTTGGCTACTTCTGCTTCAAGACGAGCTTTATCGTCAAGTTCTTTCTTGTCGGCCATAGAGGCACGAAGTTTGTCTACACTCTGCTGCTTCTTTGCTTTCCAAGCATCGAAACGGCGCTGTGCTTCAGCTTCATCAAATGCACCTTTCTTCACACCACCCTGAAGATGCTTCATAAGAAGCACACCTTCGTTAGAGAGGATTGTGCGTACGGTGTCAGTGGGCTGAGCACCAACGTTAACCCAATACAAAGCACGCTCGAAGTTTAAAGTTACTGTAGCAGGATTAGTGTTCGGATTATATGAACCTATCCTTTCAATAAATTTACCATCACGTGGTGCCCTGCTATCGGCGATAACAATAGGATAGAACGCATAGTTCTTACGACCATGACGTTGCAGTCTGATTTTTGTTGCCATTAATTAAGTGATTTGTATTTGATTAATTCGGGCGCAAAATTACTAATTTCCATTCATTTCACCAATTCCTGAACATGGATATATTGACCGCATATAGTGTTTTTAAATATATTTAACAATAAAAGGTGAAGGTATGGCGGTCAAAAACATGACGACTAAAAATTGACCGTCCACCTTCACCGAGCACATCTATCACAGATGTCACTATTGTGTGCCTTGATATCTACCGCCCCATTATCATGTCTTGGAGGCAGTAAAATATTAGTATATCATTCCTTAACAAAAGGAAGGCTAACATAGACAAACTGCAAAGCTGCCATTGAGCCAATTGCCTTCCACATGAAAGCATTTAGCGAACAAAATATCTGAATATAGTTGGCTGTTTTGCTTCATCAGTTAGAGTGGGGGTTGCGGGGATGGTACAGCCACCCTCTGAACTCCGGACCCATCGAGCGAACTATTCTGTGCCAATATGAATCCTCCGAGCCATACAGCAACGAGGCATTGTCGCGAATATCTGTCACAGCCCAAACTTTCTTGAGCAATTCCCCATCCAACTGTCCCGGACTCCATCCGCTATAACCCACGAAAAACCTAACGGAGCCATCCGTATCATATCCGGCGTTGATAATTGACATCAGTGAATCGAAGTCGCCCCCGACACTAAGTGAATCATTTATCCTACGCGCGTCAGGTATCACATCGCCTAAGGTGTGGATAAAATAAAGCCTGTCACACGACATCGGGCCTCCGCAGAACACCGGAATAGGCTTCTTCACCTTCACCGCAGGCACTAAATCCTGAAGTGTATAACTTGTAGCGTTATTAAGGACAACACCCATGGCCGACCCACGGGGCTCATAGTCCACGAGGCATATCACTGCATGATGGAAATACTGCTCCCTCAAAAAGGGTTCAGCTACCAACAATGAACCACAACGCGGTATGCGCTCTGTGTTAATGTCTATATTAAATAATAATGATTCGAAATCGATCATTGTCTTCTTATATCTCCTTTCGACCAGTTTTCAGCAAACCCTTAAAATCCCGGCTGGACATCTTTTGGAGTCCGCTTTGCATAGTCAGGCTTTTTTTGAAGCAACCCCCACAATCACAAATGAATCATAAGGTCACTTAATGTTACTAATTGGTGTTAATATACTTTTGTTTTACTCAATAAAGTTACCAACTAATGCAATAACTCCACAAATTTTATATGTTAAAAATTGCATTTGTCCCCACATTGGGTACAAATTCTATCCTTCCGCTAACTCCCCGATGAGAGTTGCCGACGATGAGTCGACCACCTTAACCATGACAATATCCCCTACCTTATATTTATCGCGTGGAAACACCAATGTCTTGTTTTGTTGATTACGCCCCACAAACTGCTCCTTCGAACGCTTAGACACCCCCTCGATGAGCACATCAAATGTTTTTCCAACATCCTTTGCATTACTTTTGCGTGAAAGCTCATTTTGCATCGCAATCATCCGATTAAGGCGTTCAATCTTAACATCCTCAGGCACATTATCGGGCATTACCCTTGACGCAAGAGTACCTGGACGTTCCGAGTACTTGAACATGAATGAGGAATCGAACCCTACCTCGCACATCAAATCCAGAGTTTCCTGGAAATCCTCTTCACTTTCATCGTGGAAACCGGTGAAGAGGTCGGTGGAAATACCACAATCAGGGATAGCACGACGGATAGCATCAATCCTGTCGAGATACCATTCACGAGTGTATTTACGATTCATTGCCTTCAGCACCTTGTTAGAACCCGACTGCACCGGAAGATGAATGTGCTTGCACACGTTGTCTTTCTCCTTCATCACCTCTATTACATCGTCACCCATATCCTTAGGATGGGAAGTGGTGAAACGTATGCGCATCTCAGGCGCGGCATCGGCCACCATGGCAAGTAGTCCGGCAAAATTAAGCTCTTTCCCTTCCGAATCCGTCCATCGGTAGCTATTTACATTCTGCCCAAGGAGTGTCACCTCCTTGAAACCCTTCTCACGAAGATCGGAAAGCTCTGCAAGTATGCTCTCAGCACTTCTTGACCGCTCCCTACCTCTCGTATATGGCACAATACAATACGAACAGAAATTATTGCAACCGCGCATTATGCTAATGTAGCCCGACACGCGATTGCTACCGATACGCAATGGAATGACATCACGATAGGTTTCCGTAGTGCTCAATTCCACATTCACCGCCTGCTCACCGGCCTCAACAGCCGCAAAGAGATTGGGAAGATCAAGATAAGAGTCAGGACCGGCCACCAAATCCACGCCATGATTATTAATCAGATCCTCCTTAACACGTTCAGCCATGCAGCCAATGACGCCCACAATAAGACGCGGCATATTCTTACCACGCTTGCGACGTAAGGATGCAAGGTAAGCGAGACGTGACACAATCTTCTGCTCGGCGTTGTCTCGAATCGAACAAGTGTTGAGCAAAATGGCGTCAGCATTCTCAATATCTTCCACCATATCATAACCCACAGTCTCCATGATCGAAGCCACCACTTCACTGTCGGCCACATTCATCTGGCAGCCGTATGTTTCTATATATAATCTGCGATTATCCATGTTTTTTAAATAAAATTCTTTGGCAAAAAACTCAAGATTCAGTAAATTTGCAGCAAATTTACAAAAAACCGAGCAATGAAAGAAATTATAATCTATCTTGTTATAATTGCGGGCGGTCTTCTATTTGACTTTATTAAAAAGAAAATGAAGAAGTCGTCTGATTCAGTGCAGGTAAACGAGACGTCAAATCCTTCGCCATGGGAAGAAGCTGAAGGCTTCGATTTTTTCAAAAACGTGGACAAACCCATCCGCTTCCAGGCCGCAGAGCCTTACGTTAATCCGGAAACGGATTCATTGGTACAGCCTGAACCAATCAAAATAGCTGATCCGGAGCATACCTTCACACAGCAGGCAAAAGAGCAAGCAGTGAAGATTCACACAGCCGGACCACAACCGGTGATTGAGCTGGATGAACAATCGGCAATTGAAGAATCACCAATGGCGGCAATGGCAACCCCGGATGAGCAAAACGCCGCCTTGGCCGCTCATTATGACCGATGGCGTCAAGCCTTAATCGATGCTCAGATTATCCAACGTAAATTCTAATCTCTCGATTACAACTTAAATGGCTCACTCTCATCCTCATATCACTGCACCCCCCTCTCACCCTCACAAATTCAACAAGCGCAGAAATAGAAAAAATTTATAAATAGGAGTTTTTATTAGGCAATCTTAGAAAAAAGAAACATACTTTATAGTTTTTTTTGAAGGTTACTAAAACTCGTTATCCAAAATAGACAATCATTATGAGATTTCCCATTCTAACACCTGAAGAAGCAGCCGACCTATTTTTCAACGATGCTCACTGCGGCTTTTCCGGCTTCACCGCTCCTGGTTCCCCAAAAGTTGTGACTCAAGCAATTGCCGCCAAGGCTGAGAAGCTCCATGCCAAAGGTGAGCCTTTCAAAATCAACATCATCACCGGGGCCTCGACAAGTGACCTATGTGACGGAATCCTTGCGCGCGCCAATGCCATAGGCAAGCGTACTCCCTACCAGAATCATCCCGACCTCCGCAAGCGTATCAATGCCCACGATGCCCACTATTTCGACCTCCACCTTTCAGAGGCAGCACAGAAACTCCGCTACGGTTTCTTTGGCGACCTTGACCTTGCCATCATAGAAGTTTCTGACATCCAGGATGATGGCACCTGTGTAGTTGGCACAGGCGTAGGCAATGTCCCAACCATTGCAAAAATGGCAAAGAAAATTGTCATTGAGCTTAACGAGAAACTCCGTCATGCACTTTATGGCATACATGACATATACCTCCCCCTTGACCCACCTAACCGCACTGAAATTCCTATTTTCAAGCCAAACGACCGCATCGGCTCACCAGTGTTGAAAATCGACCCCGAAAAGATTGTCGGTGTGGTTATGAGCGACCACTACGAAGGTGTGAAACCCTTCACTCCGCTTGATGATACCACCAAGCAAATCGGTGCTAACGTATGCACTTTCCTCATTAACGAGCTCCGTGCGGGTCGAATCCCCTCAACTTTCCTCCCATTGCAGTCAGGCGTGGGCAATGTGGCCAACGCTGTGCTCTATGGCCTTGCCGATGCTAAGGAGATTCCTCCCTTTGAAATGTACACTGAGGTTATCCAGGATGCTGTAATCGACTTGATGAAGCAAGGCCGCTGTAAATTCGGATCCACTTGCTCTCTTACTGTGTCCAATGATGTTGAAGACGAGGTAATAAGCAATATTGAATTCTTCAAGAAGCATCTCATAATCCGTCCATCCGAAATATCCAATAACCCTGAGGTGATTCGCCGCTTAGGTGTAATCTCCATGAACACCGCACTCGAAGCCGACATCTTCGGCAACATCAACTCAACTCATGTGACAGGTACCCGCATGATGAACGGTATCGGCGGTTCAGGCGACTTCACACGCAACGCTTACATTTCAATCTTCTCATGCCCCTCAGTCACAAAAGAAGGAAAGATTTCCAACATCGTCCCCATGGTGTCGCACGTCGACCACAGCGAGCACTCCGTTGACATCCTCGTTACCGACCAAGGCATAGCCGACCTCCGCGGACTCGAACCGGTGGAACGCGCACATGAGATCATTGATAAATGTGCCCACCCAATCTACCGAGAACTCCTCAGAGACTACCTCAAACTCAGCACTCGCGGTGGTCAGACTCCCCACACTCTCGAAGCGTCACTCGCTTTCCACACCGAATTCCTCGATTCAGGAGACATGCGCAACGTCAATTGGAGCAAATTCACAAAATAATATTGAGCTCAAATTAACTTTAAGCATATTTGCATAGAATTACCATTCACTACATCATTACCAACATGTCAATAGGTGAGCAGGGAATCCGACGAGATTCCCTGCTTTTTCATTCATTCTGTCAAAATTAACGAGAATCCCATTCATATTGTTCAAAAAGATATATTTTGTGGCAATTATTCATAAATTTAGTATTTAAATGTGACTTTTAAACGGACTTTTAGTAAATTTGCATGAATTTTAGGAAAATAGCAATTCACGGATGAGACTTACAAAAGTCATACAAATACTATTTATGCTTCTGCTTGCATTCTCCGTCCCCACGGCCGGTGCTAAGGAGTTTGTCGTAGTAATTGACCCAGGTCATGGCGGTAAAGATGCCGGCGCCCTGGGAAAGAAAACAAATGAAAAGACTGTAAATCTTGAAGTTGCAACACGCTTAGAGAAGCTCCTTACCTCTAACATGGACGATGTAAAAGTATACATGACTCGTAGCAACGACACCTTTGTCCCACTTCAAGGTCGTGCCGATTTCGCTAACGGCAAAAACGCCGACATCTTCATCTCAATCCACGCTAATTCAGTAGACGCAAAATCGCCCGTCCGCAACACAGTTAATGGCGCAGCCGTTTACACTCTTGGTCTCAAAAAGAGCGACACCAACCTCAGTGTGGCAATGAGAGAGAACTCCGTGATGAAGCTCGAGCCTGACTATTCTACTACATATCAAGGTTTTGACCCTTCATCTGCGGAAAGTTACATCATCTTTGAAATGATGCAACATAAAAATCTTGATCAGAGCATAACTCTCGCAGAGCATGTGCAGAATCAACTCGTAAGGACTGCCGGACGCAAAAACAATGGAGTGCGTCAAGCCCCCTTTTGGGTGTTAGTTCGCACTAGCATGCCGGCCATCCTCGTGGAACTCGACTTTATATGCAATCCTACAATGGAGAAGTTCATGGCATCTTCCTCAGGACAGGACAAACTTGCCAAGGCCATATATAATGGTGTAGAAAGATACCGCAATGCAAGTGCTCATAAGCCTGATAAATCCCCAAAATCCGGCAAAACTGAAAATCCCCAAAAGACAGCAAAAGAATCTGATTATGGCACTGACCCTCAGCAATCGGAAAACGAAACGAAAACCAAAAGTTTGCCTGAGGTATCTGACACCCCAACCGGCACTGTTGTATATAAAATTCAATTCCTCATCTCCCATAAGAAACTTCAGAAGAATGACAAACGATTGAATGGTCTTTCACCGGTTGAATTCTACAAAGATGGTGGGAATTATAAATACACCTTCGGAGCCTACAAATCTATATCGCAGGCCAACAAAGAATTAACAAAAGTAAAGAAAAAATTTCCCGACGCGTTTGTCATTAAAACACACGACGGAAAACGAATAAAATAATCATCGACAATATGAAAAAATTATTCTCACGAGAAATCATTATCGGTCTATCCGTACTCGTCTCCCTTCTCATCCTATTCTTCGGTATTGATTACCTGAAGGGAATAAACGTGTTCAAAGCCGCCAACTATTATTATTGCTCATTTACCAACGTCTCAGGACTCGCTCAGTCTGCCCCTGTTACAGTTAACGGTTTCAAAGTGGGTCTTGTACGCGAAATAAATTATGAGTATGACAACCCTGGACATGTGCGCGTGGAATTAAGCCTCGACCGTCAGCTCCGTATTCCCCAAGGCACTCAGGCAGTGATTGCCACTGATATGCTCGGCACTTCAAGTATCGAACTTAAAATGTCGGCCAACCCCGATTTCCACAAAGTAGGCGACTATTTGGAAGGTGTGGAAGGCGCCGGACTGATGGACAAGATTTCAACAGAACTTATGCCAACACTCATGTCAATAGCTCCTCACATCGACTCACTGGTAGTATCACTCAATACTTTAGCAAGCGACCCGTCTCTGCTTAAAGCTGTCCAGCGTTTAGACGCTATAATGGCCAATCTTGAGACATCAACCACTATGCTTAATCGCTCAATGTCCACTGTCCCCACCCTTGTCACTCATGCTAATAGCACAATGGCTAACGTGTCAGAGATCTCTGAAAATATCAAGCATGTAACTGCCGCTCTCGCTGTAATTTCTGAGGACTTAAAGACAATGCCTCTTGACTCTACTATACGTAATATCAGTCACATCACTGCAAATCTTGATGAGGCTACCCGCCAGCTCAACTCCACTAATTCATCGCTCGGTCTGCTCCTCAACGACCCAGGTCTTTACAATAACTTGAACAATAGCGTGGCCCACCTCGATAGTATTCTCATCGACCTCAAGCGCCGTCCGAAGTACTATATCCCATCTATCAAGATCTTCTAAGAGCGTGTATGGTTATGTTGTATCCTGAGAGCTAACTAACATCATTATACAGACATAGGTCATTCCGCATAATAAATCATGGGGGCCACCGATTGGTGGCCCCCATGATTTATTATGCGGAATTCAAATAATCAACCTAATTACTTGGAATAAAGTTTCTCGCGCGCTGCTAAAACCTTCTCGTCGGTTATATAATCATCGTAATCCATTAGTTTGTCAATTGTGCCATTAGGTGTCAACTCAATAATACGATTACAAACAGTCTGGATAAATTCATGGTCATGGCTTGACAGGAGCAAATTACCCTTGAAGCCTTGTAGGGTGTTGTTAAACGCCTGAATTGACTCAAGGTCAAGATGGTTGGTGGGTGAATCAAGTACAAGAGTGTTAGCATCAGTCATCATCATGCGTGCAATCATGCAACGCATCTTTTCACCTCCCGAAAGTACGGACGCCCTCTTTAGAACCTCCTCACCTGAGAACAACATTTTACCAAGAAATCCTTTAAGGTATATCTCAGAATTATCATTGGAGAACTGTGAAAGCCAGTCCACAAGTGAAAGGTCTGTATTGAAAAATGATGAATTATCAAGCGGAAGATATGCCGTGGTGATAGTCTGCCCCCATTCATACGTTCCAGCATCAGCCTTACGGTTTCCCGTGATAATCTCGAAAAGAGCCGTCATTGCACGAGGGTCATGACTCAAGAACGCTATCTTATCACCCTTTTCGACTTGGAAATTTACGTCGCGGAAAAGCACCTCCCCATCCACACTTGCTGTCAATCCCTTTACTTCCAAAATCTTATTGCCCGGCTCACGTTGAGGCGTAAATATAATACCGGGATATCGGCGAGATGAGGGCTGAATCTCCTCAACATTAAGCTTTTCGAGCATCTTCTTGCGCGATGTGGTCTGCTTAGATTTTGCCACATTAGCACTGAATCGCT
This sequence comes from Duncaniella sp., assembly GCA_023664955.1. Taxonomy (GTDB): domain Bacteria; phylum Bacteroidota; class Bacteroidia; order Bacteroidales; family Muribaculaceae; genus Duncaniella. Next base: position 1,679,687 of record JAMPEV010000001.1, on the reverse strand, counting down.
GAATGAATTCAAGCAACTCCTTACGCTTCTCCTCAGCCTTCTTGTTTGCCTGTTGCTGCTGACGGAGTGCCAGTTGTGACGACTCATACCAGAAGCTATAGTTGCCCGCAAAGAGCGTCAACTTATTATAATCGATGTCAAGCGTGTGGGTGCACACTGAGTCAAGGAAGTGACGGTCGTGACTCACCACTAACACTGTGTTCTCAAACTTTGAAAGGTAATCTTCAAGCCATGCCACTGTCTCAAGGTCGAGGTCATTAGTAGGCTCGTCGAGAAGCAAATTGTCAGGATTGCCGAACAAGGCCTTTGCGAGAAGCACTCTGACCTTCTCATTACCGCTCATGTCGCGCATCAATGAATAATGCTTCTCCTCTTTTATACCGAGACCACTCAGAAGTGCGGCGGCATCACTTTCGGCATTCCAGCCCTCGAGTTCTGCGAATTTCTCCTCGAGTTCAGATGCACGGATGCCATCCTCATCCGTGAAATCCTCCTTTGCATAAAGTGCATCTTTCTCCTGCATAATATCCCAAAGCACAGTGTGTCCGCGTAGCACGGTCTCCATCACAGTGCAATCATCGAATTTAAAGTGATCCTGTTCGAGTACACTCATACGCTCGCCGGGACCCTGAGTAACTGTGCCGTGGGTGGGCGACAGTTGATCACTCAATATTCGCATCAATGTAGACTTACCTGCACCGTTAGCCCCGATGATGCCGTAGCAATTACCTGGCGTGAACTTAAGGTTAACATCCTGAAAAAGCACACGTTTGCCAAACTGGATTCCTAAATTATTTACTGCTATCATTTTATATTCTGTCGTTTTCGGGGTGCAAAGGTACTAAATTTTATCCACATTTCATTGACATAATTTGATTGAGTAACGAATTTGTCTAAATTAAGAAATCATGAGTGTCTCCAAATGGTCAGAATTATTAGAGTTCATTCCTCATGCTTTTGCACTGTGATCCAACTCTACAATCAACATCAACTAGCTCTTTAGGTTCAGTCTCTCTCTCGGCTTTCTTCTCATAAACGATATAGCCAATCAGGCTACTCATTATTAGAATAACGGCACTGATACAGAAATTTATTAAGTCTCTTCTCCTTTCTTGTATCCTTTCTAAATTATTAGTGTCTACATTTCCCATTGTAATGATATTTTCGCAATGTCTCTGCAACTAATTTTCTTGTTAACGTATTCAGCCTAACTTATAATACACTTTCGTCTATGTTGGCAAACACCATCGCGATTTGTATACCATTTGAGACATTTTTCTCATCGAGGATTCCAATAATGACCATAAAAAAAGCGATGGGCATCTGACTTTAGCTCATCTCCGCATCCTTAGGCAATACATAATACGTTTATGTAAGGTCGAAATCCTACTTGATGGAAATGAAGTACAGATAACCCACGCCTATGCAGATACCCAAACTCACTCCATGCCAAATGGCATAGAATGAGCCGGATAGGTAAATACATACCCGTGGGCGCTGACTGTATTCATTCTTGGTCAAGTAATTGAGTTTTCGACATTCAAGGATGCCAAGAATAAAAAGAGTGAACGCCATTATTTCATACTCACGCACGGCAACATTTTCATGAATGATGCACGGCATGAGCTTTATATTTGCAAAATTAAAAAATATTTATTGAATTGAGAACAAATCCTATCGTTATTGAAAGAAATTCCTTTAAGTGAACGTAAAAATTAAATAAGAACAGTATGCGCTATTATCATTGAGTGTATCTGACTCCTGAATGATGCTCTCTTTTGTAAACCAACTGAAGCATGAATAGAACATATACCAATGTGAATAAGCACAATACCTGTTAAATAAATGTATAAAAATATTTTTTACTTATAAAAATGTTGCTTAATATCTACGTTTTATCTATATTTGCATTATTGAATCTACATAGTCTTAAATACAATAAGGTTGTATCATAAATCCGACTTAAATCATCATTCTAATGGATATTAAAAAGACTCTTGCGAAATCACCAAAAGGTGAAATTTCGCTCTATACGATTACTAATGCCAGTGGTGCTAATGTAACCTTATCATCTCTTGGTGCTGGCATAGTCTCTGTTAATGTACCCGACAAGGACGGCAAGCTCTCCGATGTCGTACTCGGTTACAAGAACCCCGTTTCTTATATAGCTGACGGTCCTTGCGCCGGAAAGGTTCCCGGTCGCTTCGCCAACAGAATCGCCCTCGGCCATTTTACTCTCGATGACAATGAATACAATCTTGCCATCAACAATGGACCTAACGCTCTACATGGAGGGCCCGAAGGTTTCCAGAATCAGATTTGGGACAGCGCGGTCGAAGGATCTAACGTGGTGTTCACTTACCATGCCAAGGATGGTGAGGAAGGTTATCCCGGCAATATGACCGTAACTGCAACCTATTCATGGAACGACGATAACGAATTATCGCTCAACCTCAAAGCTTCAACCGATAAAAAAACCGTGGTCAATCTCACAAACCATGTCTATTTTAATCTCGACGGCGAAAATTCAGGCACTGTTCTTGAACATGAGATGAAACTTGCCGCATCCAATTATCTTCCCACCGATTCCACCCAGATTCCCACAGGTGTAGTAGCTCCCGTAAAAGGCACACCCATGGACTTTACTGAGTTCAAAAAGATTGGTAAAGATATCCACGCTGACTTCGAACCCCTAAAAATCGGTAAAGGATACGATCACTGCTGGGTTATCGATGGATACGAAAAAGGCAAACTTAAATCAGTTGCGGAATTAAAAGGTGCTAAGTTTGGTCGCACTCTTGAAGTATGTACCACTCAGCCGGGTATGCAAATTTACACCGGCAACTGGCTTGCAGGATGTCCGGAATCTATTTCTGGTGGACAATATGAGGATTATGATGGAGTGGCCATTGAATGTCAGGGGTTCCCCGATGCCCCCAACAAACCCTCTTTCCCCTCTCCCATACTTAACCCCGGCGAGGAATACAATGAAACCATAATATTCAAATTCAAATAATTAATATAATATGAAACCAACACTTTTCGTTCTTGCCGCCGGCATGGGTAGCCGTTATGGTGGTTTGAAACAACTTGACCCGTTAGGACCACAAGGCCAGACTATCATGGATTACTCAATTTACGATGCTATTCAGGCCGGATTTGGCAAGGTGGTATTTGTTATACGCAAAGATTTTGAAAAGGATTTCCGCGAAAAGATCCTTTCTAAATACGAAGGTCACATTCCCGTTGAAGTTGTGTTCCAGTCAATCGACAAACTTCCTGAAGGTTACACTTGCCCTGCTGACCGCTCAAAGCCATGGGGTACCAACCACGCCGTTCTTATGGGTAAAGATGTGATCAAGGAACCTTTCGCCGTAATCAACGCCGATGATTTCTACGGCCGCGACGCCTTCCGTGTTATTGCTGAAGACCTCATGCGTCCGAGAGACCGCAAGGGCGACTATTCTATGGTTGGATTCCGTGTAGGTAACACTATGACCGAAAATGGCTCAGTGGCTCGCGGTGTATGCTCTACCGGCGTAGATGGCAATCTTACCGGCGTAGTGGAACGCACTGCTATCTCTTATTCTCCTAACGGTGACATCGTGTTCACCGACGAAAACGGCATAGAACAGAAACTCGACCCAATGACTCCGGTGTCAATGAACCTTTGGGGATTTACTCCCGACTATTTCGACTATAGCGACCGTGAGTTCCGCAAATTCCTTGACAAAGATATTAACACCCCCAAAGCCGAATTCTTCATCCCGCTTTGCATTGATGCGCTAATTCACAATGGCGAAGCTACTGTGAAGGTACTCGACACTGATTCTAAATGGTTTGGCGTGACTTACGCTGCCGATCGTCCAGGTGTTGTGGAGAAATTCGCCGAGCTTCATGCCAACGGCACTTATCCCGAAAAAATGTTTTAATTAAAATATAATAATTCCATGGAACTTAAAGAAAAAGTCACCACCGCTTTTGCCTCTCACTTCGGAGGTGAAGGTACTTTGTATGCGTCAGCCGGACGTATCAATCTTATTGGTGAACACACTGACTACAACGGTGGATTCGTTTTCCCGGGTGCTATAGACAAAATCATCCTTGCTGATATCCGTCCCAATGGCACCGACACTGTTAACGTCTACTCAATCGACATAGACGAGGAAGCTCACTTCGGTCTTAAAGAGGAAGATGCTCCATCTCAGCAGTGGGCTCGCTATATCTTCGGCGTGTGCCGAGAAGTAATTAAGCGTGGCGGCATCGTGAAAGGTTTCGACGCTACCTTCGCCGGAAACGTGCCCTTAGGTGCAGGCCTCTCTTCTTCCGCCGCCCTTGAGTCATGCTTCGCTTTCGCACTCAACGACCTCTTCAACGGTAACACTATCGATAAGTTTGAACTTGCAAAGATCGGTCAGTCTACCGAACATAATTACTGCGGCGTTAACTGCGGCATCATGGACCAGTTTGCATCTGTATTTGGCAAAAAGGACTGCTTGATGCGCCTTGACTGCCGTTCTCTTGAATTCGAATATTTCCCATTCAAGATTGACGGTTACAAACTTGTACTCGTTGACTCAGTGGTTAAGCACGAACTCGTCGATTCTCCCTACAATAAGCGTCGTCAATCATGCGAAAATGTCGCTCACCGTCTCGGAATCGAAACTCTCCGTGACGCCGACATGGATATGCTCAACAGCATCAAAGCCGACATCTCAGCCGAGGACTATATGCGTGCTAAATTCGTAATTGAGGAAAAGGAACGCGTGCTTGAAGTGTGCGACGCCCTTAACCGCGGCGATATTGATACAGTTGGCAAACTCATGTACGAAACTCACCGTGGTCTCTCTAAGGACTACGAGGTATCATGCGAAGAGCTCGATTATCTCAACGACATAGCTAAGGAATGTGGCGTAACAGGTTCCCGTATCATGGGCGGAGGATTCGGCGGTTGCACCATCAACCTCGTGCACAATGAACTTTATGACAAGTTCATCAGCACAGCTAAGGAGAAATTCAACGCCAAATATGGCCACGAGCCCAAAATCTACGATGTAGTCATCTCTGACGGCGCCCGTCGTTACACTGAATAATCGACATCACAAAATATGATTTCAAGGGGATACGGATGATGAACCGTATCCCCTTGTTATATCTGAAATTCTTCGTATCTTTGCATAAATTTTATCATTTCATCATGAATCTGTCAAGACGATTTGCCGCTACAGTATCTATACTTACCGCGGCTGCAATATGCCTCTCAGCATCAGTGAAGGATCTTCCGGTCAGAACAGTCAACGGAAAGTCCTACTATTGCTATGATATCATATCCAAGGAAACCGTATATTCCCTATGCCACAAGCTCAGCGTCAGCAAAGAAGAAATAATTAAGTACAATCCCTCAGTCGCCGATGGGCTAAAGGCTGGTGTTACTCTCTATTTCCCGGTTCAGGATGATATCAATACCAATACTGCCGACGCCTCAACTTCAACCAGTGAACGAATTATCACACACACTGTGAAAAAAGGCGAAACTATCTACGGTATTTCTTCAAAATATGGAATATCATCTGAACTGTTAATAAGCCAAAATCCAATAGTCACAGAGGGGCTTAAAATTGGACAGGAATTGCATCTCACCATTCCATCAAGTAACCTACCCAAGGCAGAAGTTCCTGAAACAACAGTCGTTACTGAACCGGTAACCGCTAAAGCCCAAAAGCCTGACATGAAAGGCTATATCGTGAAGAAAAAAGAAACTTTCTATTCAATAGCACAAGCTAACGGTCTGACAGTGGCCCAACTTGAATCAGCCAACCCCAATGTGACAATTCTCAAGGAAGGTCAAGTGCTCAACATCCCCTCTCCCCAAAGCTTCATAGTACAAACTGTGACTACCGATACTATACCGACCGATACAATCGCTACACCCAACGTTCACACCCTATCAATAGCGGTAATCCTCCCTTTCATGCTTAAAGAAGAGACCCCTTCAAAGAATGCAATACGTTATACCGAATTCTATAAAGGTATGCTACTCGCCATGGATAGCCTGAGAAACAACGGCACTCCAATCCATATCTCAGCTTATGATTCAGAAGGCTCTCTCGACAAAGTCAAAGAACTTCTTGAAATGCCGGAATTAAAGCAGAAACGCATAATTATAGCCCCTGACAACGCCGCACAACTTACTGCAATAGGCGAATTCGGACGCAACAACGGTATCAAAGTGTTCAACCCTTTCATTGTGAAAGATGAATCATTCATGACCAACCCGGAAATGATGCAAGCTAACATGCCGAGCGCTCAAATGTATGAAAAAGCAATCGATGCTTATACTGAGCGATTGCTCTACTCCTATCCCGTTTTTGTGTCATTTAATGAAGCTCAGGGTGATAAAATCGACTTCGTTAACGATCTTAAGAAGAAATTAAATGACCGTGGCATTGAATTTGGAACTCTGGCAATCGACACCCATCTCTCATCAGCCGAACTGAAACAACTTCCCGCGAAAGAGTCATACACCTTCATCCCCACCACTTCCAAACAGAGCGACTTAAATCGTATAATGCCCGGACTGATTGAATGGCGCGATAACGACATCACCGGCACAGTGCGTCTCTTTGGCTACCCGGAATGGACCACTTTCCGCGGTGAGACTCTCGAAAATATGAATAATCTGAACACCATTGTCTATTCTCGATTCTACACCGATGATGACAATTACCGTGCAAAAGCACTCGAAAATAAATTTAAGCAATGGTATGGAAACTCTATGGAGAATGCTGTGCCCCGACAAGGACTATTAGGATTCGATACCGGAATGTTTATAATCAAATATCTCAAATACCCATCCGCCCGATATGACGGAATTCAAAACGGATTTACATTCATCTCTCCCGATGATGCTGAAGGATGGTACAACAACGTACTTTATCTCGTAAATTTCCGTCCCGGTGGAATAATTGAAAAAATCAATCTATAATTTGCAAAATGTTTACATCCGTCCATAAAATATCAATTACCTGCTTAATCCTCTTTATAGCCAGTTTTGCAGCATTTGCTCAGCGACAATATTCACCGAATCTTGCAATCGGAGCAAAAGGCGGAGTGACAATGTCAAAAATGTCATTCTCACCGGAAGTGCATCAAAAATTCACCAACGGTGTGACTATGGGTGTCACAGCCCGCTACACAGAAGAGAATCATTTTGGCATAATTGCGGAGGTTAACTTTACGCAGAGAGGATGGGCTGAAGATTTTGCAGAAGATGAGGCACCGGAATTCACCTATTCCCGCACTCTCTCATACCTCCAAGTTCCTCTCCTTACACACATCTACTTCGGATCAAAAAAATTCAGAGGGTTCGTCAATCTCGGACCTGAATTCGGTTATATGATTGGCAGCTCAATATCAGCCAATTTCGATTACGAAAATTACAAAAACATCTCTGGCTTCCCGCTTGGATACCGAACAAACGAGCAGCTTAACATGGAAGTACAGAATAAATTTGACTATGGCATTGCCGTTGGCATTGGAGCCGAATGGATTATTAAACGTAAACACTCTTTCTTCCTTGAAGGCCGTTATTACTACGGACTTGGCAATATTTATAAAGCATCCAAACGTGACTTCTTCGGCGCATCTCGTAACATGTCAATAGAAATCACACTTGGATATATGATAAGAGTACTCTAACTATCACCTCTCGCCTGCATAGTTACATTTACGGCTCTACTGCACAAAGCTGCGGCCTTCGCTTTCATTACCCGATAACTCATATTTGAAAATTATCGGTATCAACCAATTGAATATGAACAATGCGCACCCGTAAGCCATCAGAAGTATCAATGCATCAATTCTTATCGGCAAAAGATTTTTAAACTCCCCGCCAAAGAGAAACACGAAAAATATTATCCACATCAGTGACTGAATTGTTAGACACAATGTACACCAAGCATGGATTTTAAACTTCTGGTACAAAACACTCCAAAACGTATATGGCAAACAGCATACCCCTATTATAGCAAGATAGTTGACGCATTGAGGATAAAGGAGAATAGCTATCTCACTTACAGAGAAATATGCTAATCCAATTTCACACCAAGGAAACAAGCCAAATAGTTTTGCAGCCGACGTGTCCAACACAGTTCCACAACCATTTTTCTGAATTATACCACACACTGAATCAGCAGCATCACTCTGTACATGCGATTGTTTAAGAACTAGAAGATAGCATATATAAACACCGAAACCATAAAGAAACGGTAGTATCATAGTAGCCATCGAATCATATAATCGATTATTGACATAACCATATACTACAAAAAACACCACGCATGCTATCACAAACCACTTTTCAAAACTCTTGGCCAAGCACCCTAACTTATGCTCAAGATACTGAGTCTCCTCTGACCGTTCAGTTCTTTTGCCTATTACCGACGCACCATTCCATCTCTCCAAAAATTCATTCTTAGGTACTGTGATAACCTTCAAACTCTTCGATTGGTAGGTAACACCGCTATCGTCAACTTTTGTAACTATGACATAGTGTCCATCACCTAGCTGAGCTACAAAAGGACCGATAAAATCATCCAATTTCTTATCCTCACCAGCCTTTGTACGGACCACATCAGCCCCATACTCATGCAGCAGATCAGCAATACCTACCAAAGCCAACTTTGGGGGATAAGCGGTGAAGCGCTCACTACTATAAACTGTAGTATGAGGTATATTCAAAAAAGAAAGATAATCCGAAAATAAAGTTCTGTTATTCATATCACCAAAATGAAATATAAATATAGAACAATACACCATCACCCTCAGTTCATTTTTAGACGGCTCGAATTAAAATCATATAATGACTAATCATGATGAAACATGAAGTTACTCAATGCTACTCTATGCGACTCTATGAAAAAACAGCCGGTTCTCTTCGTTGAAGGGAACCGGCTGCCGGTTAGAGGGG
>JAMPEV010000001.1:1583327-1670619 GCA_023664955.1 Duncaniella sp. | reverse complement strand
GATTTGGCTGAAAATATATCTTCCTGTGTACATCGAAATTATTATAAAGGGTCAGTTCCCAATATAATCATTTCAAGAGTGCGACAAGGTTTTCAGAACATAAAAATCGCGTAATGAGATGATAAAATCAAAAATTAACAAATTTTAAGAGACACTAGTGATAAAATAAAATTCGTGAGAATTATTATAATGTGGATGCTATTTTGACAGGAAATGATCACCTGTGGCTTTTACGATATTATCGTAAAATTCTTGGCTGTAACCGGGAGAATCGGGAGTGACAGAACGTCCGTGAGGATTACGCTTCAATGTGCCATCCTCATTCATCTTCTTCTTAACACCATCGACATTCCGAACTAACAAGAACTGGGCAAGTTCACGGTAACGGTCGGTGGCCTCTTTGGCTATGGCCGCTCCCTCGGCATTTACCTCGGCCTCAAATGCTGCCTTGTTAGTTTTCTTACTCATTTCGATTAGTTTCTGTTCCTGCGCAGCGCGTCCCGAATGGTATTTGTCTTCAAGTTCATTCTGAACCTTGCGGATATCATCGATCATCACATCGTAACGGTTGTAGGCTTGATTGGCTACCCAGTTGTTCATCCAGAAATTAGCAGTGGGTGAGAAAGTGAGCAAATCGCCATTGCCGGGACGGACTTCGAGAGGTACTTCGGTCATGGAGCAATAGAATGGCATATAAACAGTGGTGTTAGCATCGTCAGTGCCAAACCACAGCACGCCGCCCACCGCATCAGGCATATCTTTACGACTTTGAGAAACGAATGACCACGCCGTCTGCTGGGTTGCCACCGGCCGCTCGTGACGGTATTTTGTGCCATTCGATTCAAAGCTCAAAGGACGGAAGCGCACGGGGGCATTGAAAGGTCCAGCCCCTGGGTCGTTTGTCATGTCGTAGGCGGTTCCCTCAAAATGATTGCGCATAGCCTTTTGCATATCCCTCAATGACACTTTCTTTGATGGAATGATGTAGAGAGGCATCGGTTCGTCGGATTTTCCTGACACCCATTCAAACATTTTCTCAGCCTCTTCAGGTGATACATACTCACGGAAGAATGACCATACACGGGCATCGCAAGTGCGACGTGAATCGGCATCGTGCTCGTCGAATGTGTCGGCGAATGAAAAGTCCTCATCCTTGCCGTCGAAATATCCGCGCTTGCGTGCAAAATCCATCAGGTCCTTTGAATACCGCACGTTCTTCTTGTCCTTGTAATCCACTTTGCGTATGCGTGGCTCATTGGCGTGGCCTGAAATGGCATCTTCGGGAATACGGACAGCTACCCACACGGCACCTTTTTCAGCTCCTTTGCCAATCATTTCCATTATCCAAGCCTCGTTTTTATCGGCGATGGTAAAAGTCTCGCCTGTACTTGCATAGCCATATTTCTCCACGAGGTCGGTCATAACGTCAATCGCTTCGCGTGCTGAACAACTGCGTTCAAGGGCGATGTAAATCAAAGAACCATAGTCGATCATCGAATTACCTGTGGTGTCGGCAAGTTCCGGTTTGCCGCCCCAGGTGGTTTCTCCAATCACCACTTGATGCTCATTCATATTTCCCACCACATTGTAAGTTTCGCGAGCCTGTGGAATCTCGCCCATTGGCTTATCGCTACCCCAATTTATGATTTTGCGCATAGCCCCTGCAGGGTGTTTGGCCCTTGGCGAATGATGGAGATCGCCGAAACGGGTATATGAGTCATCGGCATAGGTCGTCATCACGGAGCCGTCAGTGGTGGCCTTGCGACCTGCAATGAAATTGGTGCATCCATCTGCTTCAGCCACTCCCATAGCTGTGAGCACACATGCTGTCATTGCGCTTTTAAATGTAAGTGATAATTTCATGGTCTGGTTATAATATTGGATTATTTCAAATTTTGTTTCAAATGTACTTACAAAATGCGTAATTTCAAAACTTGATGTTTAAAATCTACAAAAAAGCCCCAAATTTATGAATTTTGAAGGAATCTTGTTTTACCAATATCCCCACATCGGCAAAGGCGATTATCAATATTCACATGAAATATGATACAGAAGATAAGATTAATGTTTTAACTGCAAAAGAATGTTAAACGGTTTGTGGGGGATAAAATAAATCACTACCTTTGCACCCGTCTAAGAGAACGCCTACGTGAAAGGGCGAGTTTTCTAAAATACCAATCAATTAATTTTTAACAAAATGCATTACGAAACCGTTTTCATTTTAACTCCCGTTTTGTCTGACCAGCAGATGAAGGAAGCGGTAGAAAAATTCGAGAAAGTGATGACCGACAACGGCGCCACTATCGTAAACGAAGAGATCTGGGGCCTTCGCAAGCTTGCTTATCCCATTCAGAAGAAATCTACCGGCTTCTACAACCTCGTAGAATTCGATGCTGATCCGACCGTAATCAAGAAGCTTGAAACAGCTTTCCGTCGTGACGAACGAGTGCTTCGTTTCCTTGTATTCCGTCTCGACAAGTATGCCGCAGAATACGCCGCAAAGCGTCGCAGCGTCCGCGCATCTAAAGTAAATAACACAGTCACTGAAGAAGCAAAGGAGAACTAATCATGGCACAAGCAACAGAAATCCGCTACCTCACTCCACTGTCGGTAGACGTTAAGAAGAAAAAATATTGTCGTTTCAAGAGAAGCGGTATCAAGTATATCGATTACAAGGATCCTGAATTCCTCAAGAAGTTCCTTAATGAGCAGGGTAAGATACTTCCTCGCCGTATCACCGGTACTTCACTTAAGTTCCAGCGCCGCGTGGCACAGGCTGTAAAGCGTGCACGCCACCTTGCTCTACTTCCCTATGTAACTGATTTGATGAAATAACTTTAAAAGCTATTAGTAATTATGAAGCTCATTCTTAAAGAAGATATCGCCAACCTTGGCTACAAGGATGATGTAGTCGAAGTGAAGAGCGGATATGGTCGTAACTACCTTATCCCCACCGGCAAAGCTGTTATAGCTACCGAGTCAGCTCTTAAAGTTCTTGCAGAAAACCAGCGTCAGCGCGCTCACAAACTCGCACGTATCAAGGAAGAGGCTGAAGCAGCCGCTGCCGCCCTCGAAGGTGTTAAGCTCACTATCGGTGCTAAGACATCATCAACCGGCACAATCTTCGGCTCTGTGAATAACATACAGATTGCTGAGGCACTTGAAAAACTTGGTCACAACATCGACCGCAAGCTCATCGTTATAGATCCGGTTAAGGAAGTTGGCGAATATGTTGCCACTATCCGTCTGCATCGCGATGTAAACGTTGAGATTCCTTTTGTGGTTGTATCTGAATAATAAGATATCCCAACCCTCCAATTTCCCCCGAGCGTAGCCATTTCCATTCATTAGGCTACGCTCATTTTTTTTGACTACTAATCAATCCAATTGTTAATGCATTTTAACTTCTTGCGATGAAATTTAAGACTTTTTCCCAAATGTCTACTGAATAGGTTAGATTGTAGATAATTGAAAAAATAACCTTAAACTTTTAGTAACTTTGAAGTCGAATAATACAAACGGACTCAATACGGGTTCAATAGTATTAGAATGATATTTAAATCTTATGACACGTTCAGTTCTTCGCAATTTTTTTGCTTCTCTATTCTTACTTTTTATCACATTTTCAGTAGGTGCTTATAATATCACCGGTACGGTGCAGGATTCAGCCACTAAAGAGCCTCTAATGGAGGCTGCGGTAAAGCTTGTCACTGCCAAGGATTCAACTTTCGTTGGTGGTGTGACAACTAACACCGATGGTAAGTTTACACTTAGAAACGTCAAATCCGGAAAATATGTAGTTCAGATCAGTTACATCGGTTATGCCGAAGCCCGCAAGCCTGTCACGGTTCAATCGTCAAATGTGCGCCTTGGCGTGATTGAGCTTAAGGAGTCGTCCGAAATGCTGGCCGAAGTCAAGGTGGTTGCCGTAAAGACTCCGGTAAAGGTGATGGAGGATACCGTAGAATATAATGCTGATTCTTACCACACTCAGCCCAATGCCGTGGTTGAGGATCTCTTGAAGCGTCTGCCCGGAGTAGAAGTAGACTCTGACGGTAAGATTACAGCAAATGGTAAGGAAATCAAGAAGATATTACTCGATGGTAAGGAGTTTTTCAGTGATGATCCTCAAATTGCTTCAAAGAACTTGCCTGTTGATATGATTGAGAAACTTCAAGTAGTTGACCGCAAGAGTGATATGGCGCGTCTTACCGGTGTGGATGATGGTGAGGATGAAACTGTCATAAACCTTACGGTCAAGAAAGGTATGAACCAGGGATGGTTTGGTACAGTGGAGGGCGGTTACGGAACTGATGATCGTTACGCGGCCTCTTTCAATGTCAATCGTTTTTGGAATGGTAATCAAGTTACATTCCTTGGTAACTTCAACAATATCAACCAACTTGGTTTCACAGACAGTAACGGTAATCGTTTCCGCCGTTTCGGTGGCAATAATGGTATAACAGTGTCACGTGCGTTCGGTCTCAACTTCAATATTGGAAAGGATGAAAAATTCCGTGTTGGAGGCGATGTATTCTTCTCCAACACTGATAGAGAATCATCAAGTCGTGAAAGCGGCCAATACCAGACAACGTTTAATTACTTTAATAAAAACTCGAAGACTCGCGACCGTGGCAATAATCTTCGTGGTGATTTCCGAATGATATGGAATCCAGATTCATTCAACACACTCGAGTTCCGTCCCAATTTCTCTTTGAACCATAATAAATCGATGAGTGCAAACAATACTGAGAACTTCGACTCGAACATGTCGGCTGTAAGCAAGAGTGAAAACAGCGCACTCTCACGTGGCAATTCGTTTGAATTAGGAGGTAGATTGATTTATTCTCACCGTTTTAAACAAAGACGCGGACGTTCTTTCTCAGTGGCGTTTAATTATTCTCTATCAAATGTGAGAGAAAAGGAAACTTCATACTCCCACAACCTTTATATGCTGCTTGACTCAGCCCTGATTCTTGATCAGTATACAAATAACCACACTTGGTCAAATAATGTGATGACTCGTCTAACTTGGAAAGAACCGTTGGGCGATGTGAAAAATGGTAATTATCTCGTGTTCTCCTACCGCATGAATTACCGCTGGAATAATGCTGATAAATTAGTGTATAATATTCCTGATAATTACGACCTTGGTATTTTCCCACCAGTGGGTGAGGAGCCGGACTCTATTTATTCCAACCGTTTCCGCAACAACTACTTCAACCAGAATATCAGCATGGGCTACCAGAAGGATAATAAAAATTATAATATGGAAGCGGGTGTAGCTCTTGTGCCTCAAATGTCGAAATCCACTGACTTGATTAATTATCTTCGCAACATTGACACTCGTTGGGTGTGGAACTATGCCCCTTACCTGCGATTCCGTTATCGCTTCTCCAAGCAGCGGACAATGATGCTCCACTATCGTGGACAATCCTCACAGCCGTCCCTCACACAATTGCAGCCTGTTGCTGATGTCTCTGATCCACAGAATATTAAAGTTGGTAACCCTGATCTCGACCCATCGTTCACTCATAATATGATGATTCGTTTCCAGGATTTCAACATGGAATCTCAGCGTTCGATTATGTTGATGGGTAATTTCCAATTGACTCAGAATTCCATCATATCGAAGACTACTACTGATCCCACCACCAGCGCACGTACCACAACATATGTCAATGCTAATGGCATTTGGAGCGGCCGATTGATGAATATGTTCTCAATGCCATTACGTAACAAGAAATGGAGGATTGACAATCATATATTCTTGAACGGTTCTCGCTCAGTTGGTTTCAACAATGGCGCTCGCACAGTGGCCTTAGGTGTGAATGTGTTCGAGAGCCCCGGTATCTCATTCCGTCCCGATAATTTCGAGTTTGAGATTCGCCCCCAGTACTCTATCCGCACCACCCACTATACCACCACAGCTGAGAAAGGTACTCCCGACAACACTGTGCAAAGTTATGGCGGACGCATGGATATAAGTTACTATACCCCTTGGGGATTGAATTTGCAGACAGATGCTAATTATACTTCAACATCTGGTTACTCCGCTGGTTACGATACAAATACCTTCATATGGAACGCTTCAATCTCTCAGCAGTTCCTCCGTGATAAGTCGTTGACCCTAACAGTTAAAGTAAGAGATATTTTGAATAAGCGAAATGGTATATCACACACTGCCAACGACACTTATATTTACCAGGATAAATGGTCAAACACTCTCGGACGATATGGTATGGTTACCCTCAGCTGGCGTTTCAACACATTCGGTAAGGGAAAGGAACCTGGAGCTGAACGTCGTGGAGGCTGGGGCGGACCTGGAGGTCCCGGCGGCGGACGTGGTGGTCGTGGACCGCGTTAAACCAACGCTAATATTCATTGGTTAAATTACAAACTGACCCGGGAAGATCGCTTCATGCAGTCTTCCCGGTTTTTTAGAATGTGACTAATATTAATGATATTGGAGACACGATACTATGATAAGTGCGAAATCTCCAATCTGATTATTTGTAAAACAGGCGTTTATTTTCCAGTTAAGATACTTTTGATGTCGTTGAGCTTGTTAAGGGCATCCATCGGTGTGAGGTTGTTAATATCTAAGCCGAGGATTTGGTCTCGGAGTTGGCTTAGGATTGGATCATCGAGTTGGAAAAAGGATAATTGCATTCCTTCCGCTTCCTCACCCACTGAGGCAAGATTCTTAACAATTTCCGAATCGCTTTCACGATTGGATGACTCGAGATGTTTCAACACTTCATTTGCACGTCTGACAATTGACTGTGGCATGCCTGCGAGCTTGGCTACATGAATACCGAAGCTGTGTTCGCTGCCACCGCGTGCAAGTTTGCGGAGAAACACCACCTTACCGTCAATTTCTTTTACGGATACATTGAAGTTAACAACCCTTTGGAAATTCTTCTCCATTTCATTGAGTTCATGGTAATGAGTGGCGAAGAGAGTTTTAGGGTGAATTTTGCCATGTTCATGGATATGTTCTACGATTGCCCAGGCAATAGAGATACCGTCGTATGTTGATGTGCCTCGCCCGAGTTCATCGAAAAGTATGAGTGAACGTTCGCTCATATTGTTTAGTATGGAAGCTGCTTCATTCATCTCCACCATGAATGTTGATTCTCCAAGCGAGATATTGTCACTTGCCCCCACACGAGTGAAAATCTTATCAACCACACCGATGTGCGCACTGTCTGCCGCAACGAAGCTTCCTATCTGTGCCAAGAGTACATTGAGGGCAGTCTGACGTAGCAATGCAGATTTACCCGACATATTTGGTCCGGTTATCATCATGATCTGGGTGCCTTTGTTTGACAGGTTTACAGTGTTGGTGATATATGGCTCTCCGGGTGGCAATTCTCTTTCAATCACCGGATGGCGTCCTTCTACGATAGATAATTCCAGCGAATCGTCCACTACGGGGCGGTTGTATTTATTCTCTAGTGCTACGCGAGTGAGTGAGTTATATACATCTAATTGCGCAATCAATTGTGCATCCAAAAGAATTACGGAAGTATAGTCGCAGAGTCGTGTGATAAGTTCGGTGTATATCCTCTGCTCTATGATAGCGATTTTGTCCTGAGCTCCAAGTATCTTTTCCTCGTATTCCTTAAGTTCTTGGGTGATGTATCGCTCGGCGTTGACAAGAGTCTGCTTGCGAATCCATTCGGGCGGTACTTTATCCTTATGAGTGTTTGTTACTTCGATGTAATAGCCAAACACGTTATTGTAAGCTACTTTAAGAGATGGAATGTTTGTTCGTTGGCTTTCACGTTGTTGAAGCTGGATGAGATAGTCTTTACCTCGGTATGCGATGTCGCGCAATTCATCGAGTTCCGCATCAACGCCTTCTCGGATTACCTGGCCCTTGTTGAGTGCTGTTGGGGCATCGTTCACAATCTCACGTCCTATTTTGTCAGCAATGCTTTCGCATGGATTGAGCTGTTCGCCGATTGACACTAAAGCTGGTTGTGTGGAATTAATGCACAGTTCTTTAATAGGCACTATCATCTTAAGGGCGTGGTGCAATTGAGTCAATTCTCGAGGATTGACACGTCCTGCGGACACTTTGCTCATAAGTCGTTCCATGTCGCCGATTTGCACTAAAGCATCTTTGAGTGCATCTCGGTCTGACGGTTCGCGGAAGAAGTATTCCACTATGTCAAGACGTTTGTTTATCTCTTTGCTGTCCTTCAACGGGAATAGAATCCATCGGTGCAACAAGCGAGCTCCCATAGGGCTGACAGTGCGGTCGATTACATCCAAGAGGCTTTTCCCCTCTTCATTCATCGTGCTGACAAGTTCGAGGTTACGGATTGTGAAACGGTCAAGTCTCACCGACATCCCCTCCTCTATGCGCGTCAGTGATGTGATGTGAGAAGTGTTGGTGTGCTGGGTTATGTCGAGATAATGGAGTATAGCACCGGAAGCGATTATAGCTGAAGCCAGATTATTGATGCCGAAACCTTTAAGAGAGCTTGTTTCAAACTGTTTCAATAACCTGTCATGAGCGGCGTCGTCAGTGAATATCCAGTCGTCAAGGTCGAATGTGAGATAATGTTCTGAAAACAGTTCGTCAAGCATTTTTCGCTTACCTCGCTCCACAAGCACCTCCTTAGGAGCGAAATTGGTGAGCAGTTTTTCGATATAATCATTGCTCCCTTCGGCTGTCATGAATTCGCCGGTTGAAATATCTAGAAATGCGATACCTGTCTTCTGCTTGCCAAAATGGATGGCTGAGAGAAAATTGTTCTCCTTGATGTTCAGCACATTATCGCTCATGGCCACGCCTGGTGTAACTAGCTCGGTAATCCCTCGTTTCACAAGTTTTTTTGTAGTCTTCGGGTCTTCAAGTTGCTCGCAAATGGCCACTCGCTTACCGGCTCTGACCAACTTTGGAAGATAGGTGTCGAGTGCGTGATGAGGGAATCCAGCGAGTTCTACGAACTTTGACGACCCGTTTGCGCGGCGAGTGAGAGTTATGCCGAGTATTTCAGATGCCGTAATAGCATCATCTGAGAATGTTTCATAAAAGTCCCCAACACGAAAAAGCAGAATAGCATCCGGATGCTTCTGCTTCATCGCGATATATTGTTTCATCAAGGGTGTCTCGACAATTTTATTGGCCATAGGTATTAAATGGTTCTGTTTCGTTCCACAAATTTACAAATTTATTTACAAAATCAGAGATTTTCCCACGAGGAATTTATTCCTGTCACGTATTGATTGACAGATTTTCTAATTGGAGATTGGGGAGAAAAAACAGTGCAGATGACGTAAATAATACGATTCGATCCGCACTGATAAGTGATTTAATACTCTAATGAGAGGTGGCTTTAGTCGAAGATTTTGTCCCAGTCTTTCCACACTGCTTCGTAACCGAGCTGGCGGATTTCAGAGGTTACGGCCTGAGGCGAACGAGGGTCGGACACTTCAAATTGCTCGAGGGCATCGGGGGTTGACACATATCCTCCCGGTTCAGTTTTACTGCCGGCGCTCATTGAGGTGACACCGAGTTTCATCATGTTAGCACGGAATTTTGGATTCTCACGTGTGGAATATGATATGTCAACGTCATGGTCGAAAATTCGGAATGCGAAAGTGACTTGGGCTAGTTCTTTATCGCTCATCACCACTTTAGGCTGATAGCCCCCCTCAGCCGGACACATGCGGGGAAAGTTGATACTGTAGCGAGTCTTCCAGTAGTTTTTGCGCAGGTAGCGTAGATGGCGTGCCATCATTGTGAGGTCGGTGCGCCAATCCTCTAAGCCAATCAATACACCCATTCCGATTTTGTGAACGCCGGCCTGACCCATGCGGTCAAACCCGTTGACTCGCCAGTCAAAGATCGATTTCATGCCACGCGGGTGGTAGAGCTTGTAATTTTTTTCGTGGTAAGTTTCCTGAAAACACACCACACCATTGAGTCCGCTCTTCACCAGACGTGCATAGCTCTCCATCTTCATTGGCATAACTTCGATAGTGAGGTTATTGAAGTAAGGACGGGCAACCTTTAACACCTCTTCGAGATAATCAACACCGTTAAGGGTGGGGAATTCACCAGACACAATAAGCAGATTCTCGAAAGGGCCTAAGCAGCGAATAGCCTCGCATTCGGCTTTTACCTGGTCGAGAGTGAGGGTCACACGTGTGAACGGGTTATTATGATTGAATCCGCAGTATACGCAGGAATTCGTACAGGCATTCGATACATACATAGGAATATACATAGAAATTACCTTTCCGAATCTCTCCAAAGTGTATTTATGGCTTAGTTGTGCCATTTGTTCCAAATAGGGGACAGCGGCGGGAGAAATCAGAGCCATGAAATCCTCTACGCTCAGATGCTCCTTTTTCAGCGCGGCTTCCACGTCGCGTGCTGTGCGAGAGTTGATGAAACGCGTGGTCTCATCCCAGTCATATTTCTTTAATTCTTCTGAAAACATTTTATCCGGAGAGAGTCTGATGGTTAATATTCTTATGTCTAATATTATGTAGCCTCATACTATTATATGAAGCCACATATATATTACTTAGCGCAATCTTCGGTGAGTTGCTGGGTGATACGCATGGCACAGAAGTTGGGTCCACACATGGTGCAGAATCTATCATCATCCTTGTGGCTCTCAACATAGTATTGGCGTGCTCTTGCCGGGTCGAGTGACAGATTGAACTGGTCCTTCCAGCGGAATTCAAAACGGGCTTTGCTCAAAGCATCGTCTCTGACCTGAGCGCCGGGATGTCCCTTGGCAAGGTCAGCGGCGTGGGCTGCTATCTTATATGTAATCACACCGTTGCGCACATCTTCAAGATTTGGTAATGCAAGGTGCTCTTTTGGTGTGACATAGCATATCATCGCTGTGCCCATCCATGCTATCTGGGCTGCGCCGATAGCTGATGTTATATGGTCGTAGCCGGGAGCGATATCGGTAGTCAACGGCCCGAGGGTGTAGAATGGGGCTTCCTGGCATTTATCGAGCTGGCGATCCATGTTCTCTCTAATTTTATGCATGGGTACGTGTCCGGGACCTTCGATTAGCACTTGCACATTATGTTTCCATGCTATTTCTGTCAATTCGCCAAGCACATCGAGTTCGAGGAATTGTGAACGGTCGTTGGCATCATGGATAGAACCCGGACGTAGGCCGTCGCCGAGAGACACTGCCACGTCATATTTTGCCAGAATCTCACAAATTTCATCGAAATGGGTATATAGGAAATTTTCCTGATCGTGAATTACAGCCCAGCGAGTCATAATTGAACCACCGCGAGACACAATTCCTGTAAGTCGTTCCTGAACCATATCTGCATGGGCACGGAGAGCTCCGGCATGGATTGTGAAATAGTCAACGCCTTGCTCGGCCTGCTCAATGAGGGTGTCGCGGTATATTTCCCATGTAAGGTCTTCAACTTTGCCGTTTACTTTCTCAAGTGCTTGGTATACAGGGACGGTGCCTACTGGCACCGGGCAGTTTCTAATAATCCATTCACGCGTTTCATGAATGTTATCGCCGGTTGAAAGATCCATCAACGTGTCACCTCCCCAGTAACAGCTCCACACGGCTTTGCTTACTTCCTCTTCGATGCCTGATGAAAGTGCTGAGTTGCCGATATTGGTATTGAGCTTCACAAGGAAGTTTCTGCCGATAATCATCGGTTCGGCTTCAGGATGGTTAGGATTGGCAGGGAGTACTGCTCTTCCGGCTGCTATTTCGTCTCTTACGAATTCCGGGGTTATATGGCTCTTGATTCCAAGTGATTCAGCATTATTATTTTCGCGAATTGCCACATATTCCATCTCCGGAGAGATAATACCCTGCTTGGCGAGTGCCATTTGGGTAATTGCTTTACCATCCTTGGCACGGAGAGGGGCATAGCGATGGGCGAATCGTATTTCGTCAAGGTTTTTGTCGGCTTCGCGCATGCGTCCGTAATCGGAAGTGATGTGGGGAAGACGTTCGAGGTCATCACGTTGGCTTAGCCATTTTTCTCTTAGTCGTGGTAATCCTTTGTTAATGTCGATTTTGACTTCGGGGTCGGTATATACACCGCTTGTGTCGTAAACGTATACCGAGCCGTTTTGCCGTGTCATCTTTTCACCGTTGATAATCTTCACGGTAGGGGTGAGGTTGACGCGGCGCATGGCCACTTTAATGGGATGAATTTTACCGTTGATATATACCTTCTCCGAACCGGGATAGGAATTAACGTCTATATTTTCAATATGCATTGCTTTTAAAGAAAAAGTGTTTTTAATATGCTGAACATGTTAATATTATAATAATTGCGATGGTCTGCTGGTTTAATCGTCGAGTGAGTCAAGGAATGCAGTGAGGGGACTTGTTGCGGCTACCGATGATGATACCATGCCGAGACCTGCCAGATAGCCTTTACGGCCTGCTTCCACTGCGAGTTTGAATGCTACCGCCATTTCTACCGGATTGTCAGCCACGGCGATAGCTGTGTTTACAAGTACGGCATCAGCACCCATTTCCATAGCATCGGCTGCATGCGATGGAGCTCCAAGGCCGGCATCAATTACTACCGGCACACGGCTTTCAGCTATGATGATTTCAAGAAGTTCACGTGTTTTCAATCCTTTGTTTGTTCCGATGGGGGCGCCAAGAGGCATTACTGCGGCAGTGCCGACATCCTCAAGTCTCTTGCACAACACAGGGTCAGCCTGGATATATGGCAGTACGATGAATCCCTGTTTAGCAAGTTCCGCAGTGGCTTTAAGGGTCTCAATCGGATCGGGAAGGAGGTATTTCGGATCGGGGTGAATTTCCAGTTTAATGAAATTAGTGCCGAAACAGTCGCGAGCGAGATTTGCGGCAAGCACAGCCTCCTCAGCGTTTCTAACCCCCGATGTGTTGGGGAGGAATTGCACATGCTCCCTGTTAATGTGCTGTAGCATATCATCCTCTTCTTCATGCTCCATATCGATACGTTTCATTGCTACTGTAATCATCTGAGAACCGGAAGCGAGAATCGATTCAAGCATTAATCTATTAGAGGAAAATTTACCCGTACCAACAAACAGGCGAGAGGTGAAATTCTTTCCTCCGATGGTTAAGATGTCATTCATATATTAATGATTTATGTGATATTTAATTATTTATAAGATTTATAAGATTTATAATAACATACTATCCTTTTAATTTCTCCAGTACCTTAGCAGTATAAGCTACCGGGTCGGGTGCGTTTATAATGGCTCCACTCATGGCTACTCCGTTAATACCGGTTTTCATAAGCGGCTCAATGTCGTTGATTGTAATACCACCTATTGCCACAATAGGAAGCTCAATTTCAGCTCCGCGCACCTCATTAACAATTTTTGTGTAACCATTAAGTCCGATGATAGGTGATAGATTTGACTTCGTAGATGTGTATCTAAATGGACCAAGACCCACATAATCAACGTCCCATCCTTTCAGGCGGATGATGTCAGTCGCAGTATTGGCCGTGCAGCCGATTATCGCTCCGGGGCCCATTAATTCACGTGCTTCAAGCGGATGCATATCGTTTTTCCCAAGGTGTACACCATGGACAGCCAGCTCTATGGCCAATTCCACTCGGTCGTCAAACACAAGAAACGCTTCGCTTTCCTGGCACATGGGGATGATTTCAAGGGCTGTTTCGCGAAATTCTTCGTCAGTGGCATCCTTCATTCGAAGCTGAATCCATTTGCAGCCGCCTTCGAGTACCATTTGTACCTCTTCGGGGATTGAATATTTGTCGGAAGGATGCGTTATAAATTGTAGCATAGATGATTATAATTTTAGGAAATTATGAATGAGCGAGGGATTGTGCCATGGGATAGCACCAAGCATCGCAAACCCACTAAAGTTAAAACGGCTTAAGGTGTCAAGTCGTTCAGGTGTGACCCCTCCCAGTGCTATTATTGACGGATATTTGATTCCGGATAGCTGATATAATTCTGTGTCATTGAACGCTCGCTTGTATCCGGACTTTGAGATGCTGTCAAATATCGGACTCAAAGTGATGTAGGAATAAGATATTTTGTCATTTTTGCAATCCTTGATTTCATCGAGGGAGTGGCACGAGCGACTCGCCGGGCCTTTGTAATTGCCGGGTAGGGTGGGGCAGCGGTGGTTGAGATGAAGCCCTCCGAGGTTATATTCGTTAATGAGGTCAAAATGTCCGTGAAGCACGAGACGCGAATGATATTCCTGAGGTATTTTTTCAATGAGATTTATCATATCACGGCGACTTGCCTTAGGGTGGCGAAGATGCACACGGTCCCATCCGCTTTTTAAAAGCATTTTTGTGGCCATGGCTTCGCATCTCTCGTCGATTTCCTCAGGAGTGATGGCTATTTTAATCAAATTCGATACCTTCATCCAGATATATTTAGCCTCCGTAAAATGCTTTGATAATTACGATGTTATCACCGTCTCGTAGCAGATATTTACTGCGTTCGGATGAGGGTACGACTCTACCATTGACCGCTATGGCTATCCCTTTGCTGGGGATATTCTTTGCATCGAGTGCATCTTGGAGTGTCGCAATATCGGGTAATGTCAACGATATGCTATTGATTTTTACTGTCATAGCTATTTATCTTTTGGTTTTTACATTCTTTTAGGGTTATAGTTTTTCATCCTTCGAGGCGAGAAGAAATGATTAACGGGGCCGTGACCGTTTCCCACGGTTATAAAGCTTCCAGCTTCAAGAGCATGGGTGATGTATAGCTTCGCTTGTTTTGTCGCATTGACAAGGTCGTAGCCTAATGCAAGATAAGATGCTATTGCCGAGGAAAGTGTGCAGCCTGTGCCGTGAGTGTTGGGAGTGTCGAAGGCGTCTGAGATAAGTGCTATTGGTTCATCTTTTCCCTCAAGGAATAGAAAATCCACTTTTACATCAGTGCGGTCGGTATCGCCACCTTTTATTAATATATCCTTACATCCCATAGCCCTAAGGCAAGATGCCTGTTTTGTGAGGTCGGTTTCACCGGTCAGCACTTTCACTTCTTGCTGGTTAGGGGTGATAAGTGTGGCGAAAGGGAATATTCTTGATGCAATAACTTCAATTGCATCATTCTCAAGAAGTACTGAGCCGGAGGTGGATACCATCACCGGGTCGATAACCACGTTTCCCGGACAGTAGTATTCAAGCCGGTCTGCCACAGTTGATGCAATTTCTGCATTACAAAGCATGCCAATCTTAATGGCAAGTGGCGGAATATCCTCCATCACCATATCTATCTGGTCGGCAACTATTTGTGGTGTGACAGGCATTATCGAGCGCACGCCGGTAGTGTTTTGAGCTGTGATTGAGGTGACAACGCTCATGCCATAACAGCCTATGGCCGATATGGTTTTTAAATCGGCCTGAATACCTGCGCCACCTGATGAGTCGGACCCCGCTATGGTTAGTGCTGTGAAATATTTTCTCATCGCTTACGATTATTTATAGTTCGACAAACAGCGATGATACTCACTTGGTTGTTGAGGTAAACAATCCCTTCGTCGGTGCTAACCGCATCAGGTTCAGAGGGTATCATCTCAGCGCGTTGACTGCACGCGCACCCCTTTGTCAATGCAAATTTAATACATTATATTTTAACCGCCAAAATTTTTTAATCATCTGAAATCATCTTGATAAGTTTTGTTATTTTCTTGGCAAATTTCCCAAAACTTACCAAAAAATGAATAATTTTTAAAGAAAATCTGACAAATAGAACATTTTGAGGAATTTATTTCTTACCTTTGTACTAATCTTAGATAATAAACTAACCGACACACTTTAATAACTATGACACCTGTCCTTGGATTGATGCAAGGTATCTCCGTGTTCCGAAATTTGAGTGATATTTCATTCATTAAGTTTCCATGTCGCTTTGACTGGATGCTGCTTGTGGTGTGCGTCAAGGGTGAGATTTCTGCTACCATTGATGTCACGCCTCGCAAAATGACGTCAAGCTCTATAATGGTCCTTCGTCCGGGACACATTATTAATAACTGTGTTACGAGTAATGACTTCGATGGATTTTTCATTGTGGTTAAGGAGGAGAAACTCAACGAGATGCTACCTTCGATGCACTTTGTAATCCCTTACAGTATACATTATAATTCAAATCCGATAATCGAAATAACTCCGGAGGAGCTTCAGACTCAGACCCTGATTTACACATTGCTAACCCATCAGTTGGGGGATGTCAATCGTCCGTTCAATGATATGGCTATTTCATCGATGTGTGAGGTGCTGTTCTATAACACGCTCGGAATATATGCCTCACGCATGCAGAATAACCAGTTGAAATCACGGCGCAGTGAGCTGCTCTCCGACTTTATTGAGATCCTTGAAAAGAATTTCAAAAAGGAACGTTCGGTCAATTTCTACGCTGACAAACTGTTTGTTACTCCAAAACATCTTTCGGCCGTGTTAAAGGAAATAAGCGGTCGCACGGCTGGCGAATGGATTGACCATAGAGTGATTCTTGAAGCTAAATTGCTACTTCGTACCACCGGTATGAACATCCAGGAAATAAGTAATGCATTGAATTTCTCCAACCAGTCGTTCTTCGGCAAATATTTCAAACATTTTACCAATATGGCACCGCGCGAATATCGTTCAAAACTAACAGAAATTTGAAGGTGCGATAGCTCATAAATATGAAACAAATACTTTTTTTCATACTGTTACTAATCTGTGCATTAGCATTCGCTCAGGACCCAATTGACGACACCCCCTACCTTAGGAAGGTAGAAGAGGCTGATAAGGCTTGTGCCGATGGAAAGTGGGATGATGCGGAGCGTGCGCTTCGCGAGGCTATGGAACTTGAACCTGAAAATCCGGCTAATGTTCTTCTCCTCTCTAATCTCGGTATGATTCAATTTAACCTTGGTAAAGATTCTATTGCTATTGAGACGCTTAATGAGGCTCATTTCATTGCGCCGGTGTCAGTGACAATCCTCTCCAACCGCGCAAAAGTCCTTACAGCCCTTGGTGAAGAAGATTCGGCTTTACACGACTATGCACGCATCATCGAACTTGACTCTACATATATCCCGGCTCGTTTCCATCATGGACTTCTTGCACTAAAGCATCGTGACTTCAACACAGCCAAGGCTGATTTTGAATTCATGGAGCGTAATTTTCCCAAAGCTGATGAGACAAATATAGCAATGGCAACGTTCAAATCTTCGATTGGGGAATATGCCGATGCATTACCATATTATAATAAGGTGTTAATTACTATAAAGGAACCGGAATATTACGGCGCTCGTGCTTATTGCAACCTTATGACCGGAAATCTTCAAGAGGCCTCTGACGATATCGCTGCCGCTCTCGAACTTTCGCCTGATGACGGTGAACTTTACCTATATCGTGCGGCGTTAAATAAGATGAGGTATCGTCCTGCCGATGCTACTGCCGATGCTAAAAGGGCTATCGAACTTGGCGTTGATCCTCGTAGGGCGCAACCTCTAATGGGAAAATAACATGAATGGATTAGTCATAAAAAATACAGGAAGCAACTATCTCGTCAGGTCTGACGATAATAAACTTATATCCTGCAAAATAAAGGGAAATTTCCGATTGAAAGGTATCCGTACCACCAATCCGGTGGCCGTAGGCGACCACGTGACCATTACTTCACCTGATGGGGATACGGCTTTCATCACTGAGATTACCCCAAGGAAAAATTATATCATTCGTCGGGCAAGCAATCTATCCAAGCAGGCTCATATTCTTGCCGCTAATCTCGACCAGGTGTGTCTGGTGGTCACGCTTTTCCATCCCACCACATCCACGACCTTTATTGATCGATTCCTCGCCACAGCTGAGGCTTATCGTGTTCCTGCTGTGCTGGTTATAAATAAGATTGACCTCCTCGAAGATGATGATGAGAGTATGGAGTATCTCGATGCTGTGTGTCATCTCTACAATACAATCGGTTACAAGGTTATACGTGTCTCTGCTAAGACAGGTGAGGGTCTTGAGGTATTGAAGGAAGCTCTCGATGGGAAAGTAACCTTGTTCTCCGGTAATTCCGGAGTGGGTAAATCGACTATCATCAATGACCTTATTCCCGGTCTCGACCTTGCCACGGCTGAAATTTCTGTTTCCCATGACACCGGTATGCACACTACCACTTTCTCTGAAATGTATGAAGTGCCAGATAGCCAACATACCACCTATATTATAGACACACCCGGTGTAAAAGGTTTCGGGACCCTTGAATTCGAGCGAGTGGAGGTGGGACATTTCTTCCCGGAAATATTCAAATACTCAGCGGGCTGTCGATATGGCAATTGCACACATACCCATGAGCCAGGATGTGCCGTCCTTAATGCTCTTGATGACAATTTGATATCACAGTCACGGTACTCCTCTTATCTTTCCATACTCGATGATGCCACTGAGGGAAAATACCGTAAAGGGTATTAACCTTTATCACCGCCTTCACATCAAAATCGCAGAACCACGATAGTCGTGGTCGCCCCGACAGTATTTTTTCCAAAATTATATGTAAAAATCGCCGATGATTGGAGAATCATCGGCGATTCCAAAGTGCATATATAATGACTATGTGTATGTCATAAAAACTGACGTTAGTACTTTGTGTATAGTCTATATCATTCGTTATTACTGGCGAAAAGTACTATGTGTAAATTAAAACAAATAGTAGTTTTATGATTCACAATGTGACGATTTTGTACTGTGATTTCTTTATATAAAATCCACTGACTATAAATACTGTGTATAACAAATACTATTCTATTAAAATTTCGACCTTATCGGAGAAAGGCTGCATATCAACAAGCAGTAATTCTCCATCATTATTAAAAGCAATATTTGAATTTTCTTTCCTAACCAATATATTCTTTTCTTTCCAATCACCTTTTATTGCAACGGTGAGTGGCAGTGTAAACAAGTGTTTGTCCAGATTGCAAGTGGTTTCAAGAATGTAGCCGGTTGCAGTAGTTGTGACGTTTACGATAGTATTGTCACGTTCTCGCTCGTAAGCGGCTACATCCTTAAAGGGCGCAACCCATATTTTGTCTTCCTGACTCTTAACGTTGTCAAGCATGTCCCAAAAATCCTGAGGGGTATGCCATTTGTCGTATCCGGTTGTTATACCATGCGACATGGTGATTCCCCAATCCCCGGTAGCCACTACTTGATCAACCCACTTGCTGATTTTTTCAGGAGTCATCTTGTTGTTTTGTTGGCCGATACCGGTTTGATGCAAGCGAGTGCCTACGCGTCCTTCTTCAGCTATTTCGATTAGCCAGTTACGAGTGGAATTGAAAGGGTAGCAGAATGAAACCGGCTTTTTGCCGGTATGAGCTAAAATGGCACTGTCATTCATCTCAATATCCCTTTTTGCTTCCTCAGGGGTCATCAGCACTAATTTACCGTGGTTCCATGAATGATTTGACATCTCATGGCCTCGGTCTGACATATCCTTTATCTGCTCCCAAGTGAGACGTGGACGTACTGAGTCGCCATTATCAATTTTAGAGCCGATAATCCAAAATGTACCTCTGAATCCCCTCTTTTCCAATTCGGGAGCTACGAGCAATGCGTGGTCTTCATCACCGTCATCGAATGTGAAGCTGATTGCCGATTCCTTATTGCCTTTAAATTTAGTCACATATATAGAGTCGACAGCGGGCAGCATCTTGTCTGCATATCTGCGTCCAAGCTCTATTTGAGCATCTCTGCTGAAATGGGGGTCTGATTCCTTGTCATTGAACAGCCGTTTGAGGCGGTGGCTGCTCACATACCGGCAGTTAGGAACAGTGGCGCAAATTGCCGGGACTACTGAATCGTTGAAAGTATTGATATCATCCATCGGAGCCCATTTCCATTGGCCAAGTTGCCCGATCACCACCGGGATGTTATCCCCTTCACCAAGTGAATCACGCAATGCCGTGATAAATGTGTTGAATCTTTCAGCATAATCTGATGTTCTGCCTTTTTGAACATCGGTTTCACCTTGATGCCATAGGATGCCTTTTAGGTCTCCGTATTTAACAGCTTGTCGGGTGCGACGCAGTGCCTCGTTGAAAAATCCGTGTTTATCCTCCGGAAGCCATTGACCTAATGAAGAACCACCTCTTGCATTCACGACGAGGAGGATTTTCCTCCCGGTTCTTTGATGCATGAGTTTGGAGAAGTTATTGGCGGGTGATACTCCCTGGAATTTTATATCTTTTCTGATTGTTGAATATCTATTAAATGGTGCGCATGCTTTAACCGGAGCACCGATTGAGTCCAATAGCCACACTCCCTCGACCATTTGTGTAGTGTCGCTGTCAATAAGTGTGCCACGTCCGGCCATGTTGGATTGCCCAATTAACAAATATATGTCATATTCTTCGGCTTGCATACGGGTTGTCCCCAAGAGAACGCAAGCTATTAATAAGGTTATCCACCTTATTGTGTTGCTAATATGACATAGATTAGTTTTCATGATGAAACGATTTAAGTGAACTTCAAAAAAATAACTTGTGACACTTTGCTTATTCTCATTGGCCTTTACGTCGTTGTTCATTCGGTTATTTAGCTCGGTAAAAGCCTTCATTCAGAAGAGACATATCTGCTCAATGATAACTGCGAATCCTGTCACTATTTATTTTTTACGTTCACTGGATTTTTGATGTCGCAAAGGTATAATTGTATTTTTAGTGATAGTTCCTGCCACGTTGTTAATTGTGGACATATTTGTTGAAATTATCAAAAAAAAGAGTGCTTTTGCAACATTTTCGGCATTATTATG
This sequence comes from Duncaniella sp., assembly GCA_023664955.1. Classification (GTDB taxonomy): domain Bacteria; phylum Bacteroidota; class Bacteroidia; order Bacteroidales; family Muribaculaceae; genus Duncaniella. The sequence goes on along the minus strand of JAMPEV010000001.1, from coordinate 1,649,849 downwards.
CATCATTTTCGGAAAAAATCAGGTACATTTGTAGGCGAAAAGATTGTATACTTATTGTATTTTATCATGAGATTCCTGCTCACAGTACATGTCATTTTGTGGTCACTTCTATCAATCGCACAGATTCGTGTCAAACCATATAGCGAATCTGGCACTGAGGAAATGATTTCTATTGATATGCGCCATGGACTTTCGGAGAGCAGGATTCGAGCGTTCTGCCCCCTTCCCGACGGACGGATGGCGATTGCCACTGCGGCTTATATCAATATATTTGACGGCAACTCGTTCTTTTCCATGCGGATAGAAAATTCTAAAGGTCTTCTTCTGCGGTCAAGTGGTAAAGCTCGTCAGATGTCACGCGACAGTATTGGCAATATCTGGCTAAAAATGCCTGCTACTCAACTGGAACCTGTAGAAACGTTGCATATTTATGACCCTGTAAGCCTTGAGGATGTAACGATGCAAGTGCTTCCTCCGGAAATCAAAGAAAATATTTTCGATATATATGTTGATGATAGCCAACATGTATGGATGATTGACACCTTATTTATATTGAATAAATTTCAAGATGGTGTCGGGATTCCAATAGCCGATATTGGTAGTATAAGCAGCGAACTTCCCTACGCTATTTATAATAAAGATGATTACCTATTCCTATGTTATGAAGATGCAAACGTTTGTGTAATTAGTCTGTCAACGGGAATGTTGGTTTACAAGGGTCCACCTAATCTGCCAAAGATAAAATTCCTTCAAACAAATGCCGGAGCCAAATGGGGCAATAGCAAGCTTTTTACTTCCTTACATTGCAGTTCCAAGAGGGAAAAAATCTTTATTTCCTCACTCGACACGGTAAAATGGACATGGGAGACAATAGCTATCGACAAGGTAATTCATGACTATTTAGTAACGGAAAAGGGTGAGATAATATACGAATTTGACGGCGTTGATGATGAAATCTTCCGAATTGCTCTTGATCAGGACAGTGGGCTTTGGATTGGGACAAAGCGTAACGGGATTCGTTACGGTAATTCCAGCCGACAGCATATAGTTAAGATGGACTCATCCTCTTATCCTTATTCACTTTCAAAAAACTATATCTCACCACGCGCTGCTGACCTTGGACATAAACTTGCTCCAGGAGGTGTAAATTGTAGTGCGGTAGATTCACTGAATCACTATCTTTATCTTGGCACATCAAATGGACTGATGATTCTTGACAGTGCTGACCATATAGTCGCTTTGCTTGCTAAAAATATTGGTCTCCCATCCAATGGTGTGCAAAGTGTCATTGTCGTGCCTTATTCAGGTTCGCTCAAAAATGATAGTACGGCTTCAATCAATGAGGTGTGGTTCACAACTGCCACATCGTTATCAAGAATGAGGCACACCGGCTCTGACCGTTTTGAGGTCCTAACCCTCGGTATTCTTGATGGTTTAAATCTTAACGGTTCGGAATTATATTCTCAGGCTCTTGTTAGGGATTCTATGGGACGGATTATTACCGGTTATTCCGGAGGCACTATAATTGTAAATCCCACATATATATCTGATGAAAATCATGTGATTTATCGATATCCATCGGAAAGGTTCAGTCGTTTTAATGATGAATATAATTCGCATCTGCACATTTATTTGATTATCATAGTATCGTGCATTGTAGTTGTTGTGCTTGCCGTGTGTCTATCACGACGTAAAAAAGTAACACTGAGTAAGCTAAACGATGATGCATCAGCCAATTCAGAAGGTCCGCTTGACACCCCTTCATATAACGATAATCCATATCCTAATGCTGACATTGAGAGAAAATGCGAATCGATGTTGGCAAAATACAATGAAGATTCTCTGTCAAAATCCAGGAAAGTTGCTGCAGCTGACAAGGAATTCGTGGATCGTGTCAATAAAATAATCATTAACCATCTTGGTGATGAGAAATTATCAGTGGTGACTCTAAGTCAAGATATGGCAATGGATCGTACCAACCTATACAGAAAGATGCAGACTATCCATGGGCGGTCACCTTCAGTTTACATCAAGGAAATGAGGCTTTCGGCAGCAGCTAAACTACTGAAAGAAACAGAAATACCTATACCTGATATCGCCATTCAGACAGGCTTTTCCTCTGCTAAATATTTCTCTGCCAGTTTTAAAGAAGCGTTCGGACTACTCCCTAATAAATACCGCCAGTCCAACAAACAGTCATAAGGTAAAAAATATTTACTGACATCATCGCTTTTTCTCACCATGCTATTGCGAAGTATGCTAAAATGCGTTAACTTTGCAATCCGTTATGAAGTATGGTTTTGATAACGAGAAATATCTCAAGATTCAGTCCGAACATATCAGAGAAAGAATAGCTCAGTTCGGCAACAAGCTTTACCTCGAATTGGGAGGTAAACTGTTTGATGACTATCATGCGAGCCGTGTGCTCCCTGGATTTCAGCCCGATAGCAAGTTAAGAATGTTCTCACAACTTAGCGACCACGCTGAGATTGTGATAGTAATCAGTGCTCTTGACATCGAGAAGAATAAGGTGCGTAACGACCTTGGTATCACCTATGACATGGATGTGCTTCGTCTCCGCAAGGAGTTCATGAATAGGGGCTTCCTCGTTAGCTCAGTGGTAATAACTCATTACAATGGACAGAGCAGTGCCGACACATTTCGTGCCCGGCTTGAACGCATGGGTATCACCACGTATTACCACTACACCATCGATGGCTATCCTACCAATGTTCAGCTGATAGACTCCGACGAAGGATTCGGAAAGAACGACTATGTGGTTACAACTCGGCCGCTCGTCATCGTCACAGCCCCAGGTCCGGGAAGCGGTAAGATGGCAGTGTGTCTAAGTCAGCTTTACAATGAGCATAAGCGTGGCATAGAGGCAGGGTATGCTAAGTTTGAGACTTTCCCCGTGTGGAGTCTGCCGTTGAAACATCCTGTGAATATCGCATACGAGGCCGCAACTGCCGACCTTAACGATATCAACATGATCGATCCTTTCCACTTGGAAGCATACGGAAAAACAGCCATTAACTATAATCGTGACATAGAAATATTCCCCGTGCTTAACTCTCTGTTTGAAGGTATATATGGTGAAAACCCATATAAATCTCCTACCGATATGGGAGTGAACATGGTAGGTTTCTGTATAAATGACGATGAAGTGTGCTGTGAGGCCTCTAAGAATGAGATAATTCGCCGATATTTCACCGCCCTAAATCAACTCGCACAGGGTGACGGTAATGATGCAGAGGTCAATAAAATCGCACTTCTTTTCAAGCAAGCAAAGATTGCCCCTTCCTACCGCCGACCTGTAACCGCGGCAAGAGAACGTGCTGAACGTAGCGGTGTGCCCTGCTCGGCAATTGAACTTGCCGACGGCACTATCATCACGGCAGAGACGAGCGAACTACTCGGTCCCAGTGCAGCTCTAATTCTTAACGCCATAAAGCATCTTGCCGGTATCGACCACTCTGTAAAGTTGATTCCTCAAGCTATGATTGAACCAATTCAGCATACAAAAATCAATTATCTCCGCAGCCATAATCCGCGCCTACACACCGATGAGGTTCTCGTGGCGTTAGCCGTGCTGAGTACTCGTGATGAAAATTGCCGACACGCCCTTGAAATGCTTCCGGAATTGAACGGATGCCAAGTCCATTCTACCGTTATGCTCGGCGAAGTTGACCACAAGATATTTAAAAAACTCGGAGTAGGACTTACCTGCGACCCCGCTAAGAAAACTAAGTAAGAAATCCCATAATACGCATCTCAACGGCTTCGTCCACCTTGACTTGCCATTGAGATGCGATATTTTTCACTCTCATGAATAGCCATAAACTCTACAACACACTGACAACACTTCTTTTATGTATTATCTCCTTCAATCTCAACGCCTTCCCTTTGAGGGTTAAAGGGATTGACACCACACAAACCGCCATTCTTATCCATGACTTGCGATTTGGTAGGGATATTGTGTCGGAAAATATTGATAAAGCCCTAATACCGGCATCAGTTATGAAATCAGTGACGGTTGCTTCTCTGTTAAATCTTGCTGACTCGGAGGAGCAATTTACCACACATGTGGTTATAGAAGGGGTGGTGAGTGACGGTGTGCTTGAAGGTGATTTGATAGTGAAAACTTGCGGCGACCCGACGATTGAGTCACAGTTTTTTCCGGAAACCCAAGGTTTTGCCGATAGTATCACAGCGGCCCTTAAACGCGTTGGGGTTAACAAAATTAAAGGGCAGGTGGTAATTGACCAATCCAACTTCCCTGATGCCACCACTCCCCCCGGTTGGATGGCCGAGGATATACCATGGTACTACGGAGCACGGCTGCAAGGAGCTAATTTCCGTGATAATAAATTCCGTTTACGTCTTCCCTCGAAGAAATCGGAGCCTTTTGTCCCTGATTTAAAATTTTCTTTTTCACATCCCGGCCAGCGAAATGTCAAAGTAGACCGCAAAGATGGCTCGGAGACGTTCCTTATTAGCGGAAACGTTAAACGAGGAATAAGTGATACATTTTCAATGCCTTATCCCTGGAAAGCGATGCAATATGAGGTTTTGTCCACATTGGATGAAAATGATATAAAAGTCGAAAACCAGAAGATTGGACATTCCACTCAGTCAAGGCTTATTTATAGTCATAAGTCGCCAACATTTGGGGAAATAATGCAGAGTCTGATGTTCCGTTCTGATAATCTTTTGGCAGAAGGGATGTTGAGAGCCATAACCCCCGGCGGCACTCGTGCGGACGCTATTAGAGAGGAAGAATCGGTGTGGACGCTTGCCGGAATCAGTGCTCATGGAGTCAACATCGTGGATGGTAGCGGCTTGTCACGCGACAATCGTCTGACAGCCCGTTTTCTCGGAGATGTCTACAAATATATGCTTTACGATGACTTCATTGACGATTATGTTTCTCTCTTTCCCAAAGCCGGTTATGACGGAACAATGAAGAATTTCCTCGCACAATCCCCCTTGGAGGGCCGGGTTGCTATGAAAACCGGTTCGATGAAGGGGGTGCAGTCATATGCCGGGTATGTCCTCGATGAAGAAGGGAAGCCCTCACATATTGTAGTATTCATGGTTAACAAATTCCGATGCAGCAGGGCAGCTTTAAAAAATGACATTCAACGTTTGCTATTAGAAAAATTTAATGTAAGTTTGCAATAGAATTCTACTAAACACTGAACTGATATATGGCAACAGACTATATTTCTCTTCTTAATCTCACATATGAAATAGAGGGACTCTTGATGCTCCACATCAACCGTGGTGAAGAGGCATCACCTGAAATGACTAAACTATTGGAGGGCAAAATCCGTCGTCTTGCTTCATATCTACCGTCTCAAGCTGATATTCCTGTCCCGGTACACACTCCCACTCCCGATCAGGAGGCATTAGTTGAAGCCGTGATTGAAGAGGAAACAGAGGACGCTTTCCAGGAGAATCCTGACCTAGACCAAAAAGCTATTGCCAAGGCTGCAATTGAAGAAGAAATAGGGGATGCATACCGTAAGCCGGTTAATCCACAAATGTCTACCATGAAGGCTGAAGTTTCAGGACCATCAGCTCCAAAAGCTGAAGTTACAATACCTTCGGTACTAGTTGATAAACGCATTGAGAAGGATGAGCCTAAGCAAGATGCGGAGGAAACATTGCGCCTTGAGGACAAACTTGCCCGCGACCGAGCTCGTGACATCTTCAAAGCCTTCACAATCAACGATAAATTCCGTTTTCGCCGTGAACTATTCCGCAATTCTCAGGATGAGTTTGACGAGACCCTGTATGTCATCGCACAGATGGGCGACTTTGACGAAGCCGAGGAGTATTTCTACAATGACCTCTGTTGGGATCCTGGTAATGAGGATGTAAAGGAATTTATGGAGATTGTAAAGAAACATTTCTAATTTCTCTCAGCTTATGGCAAAGCTCTACATTGTCCCCACCCCAGTAGGCAATATGGCCGACATGACTCCGCGTGCTGTAGAAGTTTTGAAGTCTGTCGCACAAATTTATGCAGAGGATACCCGTACATCTTCACATCTTCTCCGTCATTTTGACATTACCACACCTTGTTCGAGCCACCATAAGTTTAACGAACACACCACCGTACGCCCAATCATTGACTGCCTTCTCGCCGGCGAAGATATAGCTTTGATATCCGATGCAGGTACACCCGGCATCAGCGACCCCGGATTCCTTCTCACTCGTGAATGTCGCCGTGAAGGCATCCCTGTTGAGACTCTTCCGGGACCTACGGCTTTTGTTCCGGCGTTGGTTAATTCCGGATTGCCTACTGACCGTTTCACTTTTGAAGGATTTCTGCCTCAGAAAAAAGGGAGGGCAACAAGACTCGAACGTATCGCTGCCAGCGATTGCACTTCTATTATATACGAATCACCTGTCAGACTCGTAAAGACCCTCGAGCAACTGATCACCGTGTGTGGCGAGGATAGACCTGCATCAGTGTCGCGAGAAATATCTAAGATATATGACACAACTGTGTGCGGCACACTTAAAGAGCTGAAAGATTACTTCACTGAAAACCTTCCTAAGGGAGAAATTGTTATAATTTTGGGTGCGAAGGATGACGATACACCTAAAATACATAAAAATAAATACAAAGATTAATGTTTGGTTGATATAATGACTGATAATCAGACTTATAATTGTGTTTTGAATCTTTTCACTTTTCAACAAATTTCTATGAAAAAAATTGTTTCAATCGCAGTTGTTGCTGCAACGCTACTTACAGGATGTAACGGCGATAAACTAAAAAATGCCCAGGCAGAAAACGAGCAGCTTAAAGGCGACCTCCGTGAGACCCTTGCCACACAGGACAGCCTTCTCGTTCTCGTTAACGACATTTCCGACGGTATGGCTCAAATTAAGGACCTCGAAAAGATTATTTCAACCCCCGAGAATTTAGGCGGTGAGTCAGCTTCCCGTAAGGCTCAGATTAAGAATGATATGATTGCTATTCAGCAGTCTCTTCAGGAGCGTAGACAGCGTCTCGAAGAACTCGAAAAGAAACTTGAGGCTACCGGAGGAGAGAATTCTACCCTCAAGCGTACTATCTCGAACCTTAAATCGCAAATAGCTGAGCAACAGACTGAAATAGCAACACTTACCAACCAACTTGCTACCGCAAATATTAAAATAGAGGAACTCAGCACCACCGTAATCGACCTTAACACTGCCGTTGATTCTCTTAACTCAGGTTTGACCGAGGAGCGCGCCCAGAAGGATGCTGCTATCGAAGAGGCCACGGCTGCCACCAACGAGCTTAACGAATGTTTCTATGCTATCGGAACAAGCAAAGAGCTTAAGGAAAAGAAAATCCTCCAGTCAGGATTCCTCCGCAAGACAAAAGTGATGAAGGGCGACTTTGACGAAAGTTATTTCACTGTTGGTGACAAGCGTACCCTCACAGAGATCCCCACTCACAGTAAGAAGGCTAAAATTCTTACTTCTCAGCCATCCGAATCCTACCAGATTGACGATGTCAACAACCAGAAAGTTATAAAGATTACCGACCCGACAAAGTTCTGGCAACTCTCTAATTTCCTCGTTATTCAAGTTGACTAAACTTTCAATAGGGGTGAGACGGCGTAAAATTACATCGTCTCACCTCTGTTTCTACTTGCCTGCCGATTAATCATACATACCTACATACTTACATTCTTTTCATAGTAATCTTATCTTTGAAGATTACATAATTAAATCGTTTCATGAAATTAACTACAATTGTGACAATCACCGCAATAGGATGTGCCACACCAGCACTTGCACAATCTCCGGATGCAAAGTATGCATCATATCCCTCCTATTCGGGCGAGGATCTGGAACTCACGGTCGATGCCTCCGGGACGCATTGGCGGCTTTGGTCTCCTGATGCCCAAGCCGCTAAGGTTATTTTGTATCCAACCGGCCTTAACACTGAAGCCACCGACACTATTAATATGACCCGTTCAGAAAAGGGGACTTGGGTGGCAAGTGTGCCGCGACAACTTTACGGCTCATTCTATACCTTCTCGATTAAGGATAATGATAAGTGGCTCGCTGAAACTCCAGGTGTATGGGCTAAAGCTGTAGGACCTAACGGCGTCAGAGCGGCGATTATTGATTTCTCCACTACCAATCCGGAAGGTTGGGAAAATGACAAGGGACCAGCCATAGCTCATATCAATGACGCTGTAATCTACGAAATGCACCATCGTGATTTCTCCGAACATCCATCATCGGGTATTGTTAACAAAGGTAAGTTCTTAGCTCTCACTGAACCAGACACTAAAAACCCTGAAGGGGAAGCCACGGGTATTGATCACCTTAAAGATTTAGGAGTCACACATGTGCATATTCTTCCCTCATACGATTATAATAGCGTAGACGAGACCAATCTGCAGTTAAATCAGTACAACTGGGGATATGACCCATTCAATTACAATGCCCCCGAGGGTTCATACTCCACTAATCCCGCTGATCCCGCCGCTCGTGTCATCGAAATGAAGGAGATGGTGAAGAATCTTCACGACAATGGAATAGGAGTCATTATGGATGTTGTATACAATCACACTGCCAATAATGATGACTCCAATTTCTCACTCACCGCTCCGGGTTATTACTATCGTCATCGTCCCGATGGTTCTTACAGCGATGCTTCCGGATGCGGTAATGAAACAGCGTCCGAGCGCCAGCAGATGCGTGACTATATTATCAACTCTGTAAAATACTGGGCTAAAGAGTATCATATCGATGGATTCCGTTTTGACTTGATGGCTATTCATGATATTGAGACAATGAATGAAGTAGCTGCCGCTCTTAAGGAAATTAACCCTGATATTTTCATTTATGGTGAAGGGTGGACAGCCGGTGATTCTCCTCTACCCGTCGAGCAGCGTGCTCTCAAAGAGAACGTTTCTAAGATGCCTGACATCGCTGTGTTTAGCGATGATATTCGTGATGCAATCAAAGGACATTACACTGATGCCGCTGACCGTGGATTCGCTACCGGTAAGCCCGGACTGGAAGAAACTGTGAAAATCGGTATTGTTGCTGCTACACCCCATCCGCAGGTTGATTATTCTAAAGGCAATAATTCCAAGTTCCCGTATGCTGCTGCTCCGACTCAGATCATAAATTATGTGTCATGCCACGATGACTTGATGCTCACCGATAAACTCAGGAAGTCAATGCCCGATGCCACTGACGCAGAACGTCAGAGGGCTGCACGACTTGCCCAAACTATCGTGCTGACATCGCAAGGCACTCCGTTTATATTCGCCGGTGAGGAGATTTTCCGTGATAAGAAAGGTGTTCACAATTCCTATAAATCTCCTGACTCTATCAACGCTATCGACTGGAATCTCCGTCATGTCAACGCCGAACAATATGAATATTACAAAGAACTCATCAAGCTTCGTAAAGATCATCCGGCATTCCGTATGACCACTGCTGATCAAGTGCAAAAGCATATGAAGTTTGACAGCGTGACAGAACCCAATTTGATATCTTACTCTCTTATTGACCATGCCAATGGTGATTCATGGAAAGAGATAAAGGTGATTTTCAATGGGGCAGATGAAGCTCGTGAGATGAAGATACGCAAGGGCGATTGGATAGTTGTGGCAGATGATGGTAAGATTAAAGCTGACGGATTAGGAACCTCTAAAGGTGGAAAAGTAACCGTAGCGCCTCGGTCAGCTCTCATCCTTGCTCTTGAAAAATAAAATGGAAAGCAATTTCAGGACTAGATTGTCATAATCGTCAATTCTAATATTACGATTATGAAATTCGAATCATCAATTCTAATTAACCTTCTGTTAGGGAATTATAATCATCAATTCTAATACAAAGCGAAGCCTGGAACAAATTAGGTTCCAGGCTTCATTCATATAAAGGGTGTCGGATATACTTTGGTATATGTCTAAATCCCCGATATGTTATGAGGTAGTATTTATTTTTTCTCTTTTAAGATGTCGCGAATCTCAGTGAGGAGCACTTCTTCCTTCGTCGGTTCGGCCGGTGCTTCAGGAGCCGGCTCCTCTGGCTTAGTGCGTTTGAGTTTGTTGATTGCCTTGATAGCAACGAAAATACAGAAAGCTACGATTAAGAAATCAACGATTGTCTGAATCCATGAGCCCCAGTTCATAGTCACTTCAGGTTTGAGGACTTCCTGAGTTGAACCGTCGATAACAGCTTGCTGGATTACCCACTTATAGTCAGTGAAATTCATACCGCCTGTGGCCACACCGACCAAAGGCATGATAATGTCGTCCACGAGTGATGAGATGATTTTGCCGAAAGCGGCACCGATTACCACACCGACTGCCATGTCAATGACATTGCCGCGCATCGCAAATTCTTTAAATTCTTTGATAAATGACATAAATTTATTAATTTATAATTAAATTGATTTTGAAACGTCTAATAGCATTTTGAAACGTAATGTACTAGAAAACATCGGATCATATTGCAAAAATAATTATTATTTTCGTAACGCTACCTATTATAACACTTAAATTGTCATTTTGTCACAATAGGGTCCCAAAAATCCTAAGAAAAACAACATTTCACCCAAAATTATTTCTATTTGATGCGGATTATTTTAAAAAAAATTTAGTAATTTTGTGGCGTTTATTAAGAAATGTCATTATTCACGTTTAGTGACATCTTTTTCCGCTGATAAACTGTTATTTCCAATAGGAAAATTTTATAACACAAAGGAAATTTTTATAACCCAATTTATAAAAACTATGACAAAAATAGGTATTAATGGTTTTGGCCGCATCGGTCGGTTCGTATTCCGTGCTTCTACTAAGCGCGATGATATCGAAGTAGTAGCTATCAACGACCTTCTCCCCGTTGACTACATGGCTTACATGCTTAAGTATGATACAATGCACGGTCGTTTCGACGGCACTGTTGATTGCGATATGGAGAAGAGCCTCCTCATCGTAAATGGTAAGCCCATTCGTGTTACCGCATGCAAGAACCCTGCTGAAATTGGTTGGGGTGCTGTAGGTGCTGAATACGTTGTTGAGTCAACCGGTCTCTTCCTTACTAAGGAAAAAGCTCAGGCTCACATCGAAGCTGGTGCTAAGTATGTTGTTATGTCTGCACCTTCTAAGGACGATACTCCTATGTTCGTTTGCGGTGTTAACCAAAACAGCTACGTTAAGGGTACTCAGTTCGTATCTAACGCTTCTTGTACTACTAACTGCTTGGCTCCTATCACCAAGGTGCTCAACGACAAGTTTGGCGTTGTTGAAGGTCTTATGACTACTGTTCACTCTACTACAGCTACTCAGAAGACCGTTGACGGTCCCTCAATGAAGGACTGGCGTGGTGGTCGTGCTGCTTCCGGCAACATTATCCCCTCTTCTACAGGTGCTGCAAAGGCTGTGGGTAAAGTTATCCCCGAACTCAATGGCAAGCTCACTGGTATGTCAATGCGTGTCCCCACTCTTGACGTTTCTGTTGTTGACCTTACTGTTAACCTCGCTAAGCCTACTTCTTACGAAGAAATCTGCGCTGCTATGAAGGAAGCATCTGAGGGCGAACTCAAGGGTATCCTCGGCTACACTGAAGATGCAGTTGTTTCTTCTGACTTCCTCGGTTGTCCCCTTACTTCTATCTTCGATGCTAAGGCTGGTATCCAGCTTACTCCTACCTTCGTTAAGGTTGTTAGCTGGTATGACAATGAAATCGGCTACTCTAACAAGGTACTCGATCTCATCGCTCACATGAAGAAGGTTAACGGCTAATCATTAAGCCTTAAACATTTCATAATATAAGGTTCCTCGGTAGTCATCTGGCTGCCGAGGATTTTTAATTTATAGTTTTTTTAGTACTTTTATCTCCTCCTTAACCTGTTTTCTTAACATAATGAGTGTAATCATGGTGGGGAAGGCCATTAGCGCATAGAAAAGGTCACAAAAGCCTACCGCCATCCCAAGTGGCATCACAGCAAAAATTACAAGTGATATTATGAAAAACCAAGTGTAGAACTTTGCTCTTTTCTCCCCGAATAAATATGCAGCACATCTGTTGCCATAGAAACTATAACTAAACATCGACGATAACGCAAAGCATATCACTATCGCCATTAAGAGAAATTCACCCATCGGTATGGCATTTCCAAATGCTTTCATTGCCACTTCGAGCCCCTTGACTCCTTCTATGCTGTTGAAATCTCCGCATAGAAGAATAGCGATGGCTGTCAAGGTACATACGAAGCCCGAGTCGATACTCGGTCCAAGCATTGCTATAAGTCCTTCACGCACAGGTTGCTGATTGGATGATGCTCCATGCATTATCGTTGCAGTGCCCACACCTGCGTCATTGACAAGAGCAGCACGTCGGGCTCCGATGATCGCTATCCCCACAAGTGCTCCCCACCCGGCTCGCAAATTAAATGCTTCAGCAAAAATTGATTTAAAAACGTCCGGAACTTCTGATATGTGTGTCACAATGATATAAGCTACAAGGACAAAGTAGAGAAGAACCATGAAAGGGACAAGCCATGTGGCCACTTTGGCAATTCGCTGTATACCTCCAACCACTACCAATGTTACCAATGTCGCTATTCCAAATCCTACAAGTAGTCGAAATGATGATTCATTATTAAAGCCGGTCACTCCCGACACTGTCCCTAAAAATGGACTTTCCGTTAGCCACTGAGTTGTTGTGAAAGTGGCCATCACCGCTTCCGTCAGTTGATTGGCATTCATGATGCAAAGAGTGCCAAACATTCCGGCTATGGCAAAAGTGATGGCGAGCCAGTGCCATCGTTGGCCAAGACCACGGTCAATGATATACATTGTGCCTCCGGTTGGTTTGCCCCCTTCCGAAAGTGTCTTATATTTAGTGGTCAATACTCCTTCATGGAATTTTGTGGACATACCTACTAATGCGCTGACCCACATCCAGAAAATGGCACCGGGACCTCCCATTACAAGTGCGATTGCCACGCCTGCGATATTTCCCATTCCCACTGTGGCTGCTACAACGGAAGCGAGAGCTTGTATTGAGGAAATTTGTTCACCGGCCGTCAGCGACTGCTTTGAGCGAAGTTCGCGCATTGCCGATGGCAAATGTCGGAGAGAAACCATCCCTGTATAAAAGAACAGGAAGAAGCCTCCACCAATTAAAAGGATGAACAGAGGATAGCCACAAATGAAATCGGCAATGTTGTTTACCATCGTCCGCCTGCGCCTCCGCCGCCGGTCATACCGCCTCCAAAAGAGCCACCAGAGAAACCGCCTCCGCCACCTCCGCTTCCACCGAGCATACTGCCAAGTACAGCTCCGGCTGCCGCTGCGGCTGCGGGATCGGCCTTTTTGGGAATCCTGAATTTTTTATGATGCTGATTGCCACAATTTTTACATACGTATATATCAGCTCCTTCGCCCTCGTAATTCACTGAGGATTGACGTAATGTGCGTCGATCAACAAGGCTCATGGCGCGAGCTCCGCATTGAGGACAAGTAGTATAGTTTGTTTCACGATTTACATACGGAAGGACTTCTGTCTCATGGCAATGTGGGCAGTGCCACACATCGTAATCAATGGAGTTTATTTTCTCTTCGGTGTCCTGAGCCGGCGTAAGATAGTCGTTATCATGTTCTTCGTCGATAAGCTCCATCTGGGTTTGGCAATTCGGGCATGCTCGTTTGTGGCGGCGTATTGAGTGCATCTTCCGCTTGAGAATCAAGTAAGGGATGATACCAATTCCACATGATAGGAAGGCAACAAACAGGGCCGCTGTCTTATGTGCGTCAAGGGCTCTGTAGCGTTGCACTTCGTCGAGTTTTGATGTTGATAATATCGCATAAATTACGTCAATAAGCATCACTATGGCAATGAAAAGGGCAAACCATAAATAGTATGTCACGAATTCTCCGGCGGTAAGGTCATTTTCGGATGCGCGGTGAGAATCGTTTCCATATTTGGATTTCAGCTCCTCAGCGTATTGCGGGTCTTCGATGACTTTTACCAATGCGTCGACACCGGCTATTGTGCCATTGTCATACAGTCCTTCCCTGAAGTCCGGAAACATAACATTTCGTATTATTCGACCCGCTATTATGTCGGGGATCACACCTTCCATGCCGTAGCCTGTGCGGATGATGGCTGCCCTGTCGTCACGTGCTACGAGCACTAAAATTCCGTTATCATTGTCTTTTTTTCCAATTCCCCATTTCTCGAACAGTCTGGTAGCAAACTCTTCGGGTGTCATGTCAGGGTCTACTTGGTCGACGGCTACAACCACAAGCTCCACCGACGTGCTCTCCCATAGTTGGCGTATGGTGTGGTTCAGATTGCTCACTGCTTGGGATGATAGAATCCCCGAAGGGTTAGAAACATATTCATATTTGTTCTTAACATGAACGTTAGGAACTTCCTCAACTGTGATAGCATGACATAATGCCACGGTTATCACCATTATTATCGTTAATGTAAAAATGCGAGCTTTCATAATTCGATTAATTGTTGATTTTCAGACTCATACCATTAAGCTTTCTGTATAGGTCAAGAGCATACACATCGGTCATTCCTGAAATGTGGTCAAGGACGGCTAAAAGTTTGCCATAGAGTGTGGGAGAGTTGATTTCGTATTGGGTTGGTACTTTGGCGAGGAGAAGCCTGGAGTAGTTTAACTCGGGATTTTGGACGGCCTCTACCAATTCGTTGATTAAGAATGATATAATTCTGGTGCCTGCAAGTTCGATATCAACCACATCACTCGCCCCGTAGATTTTTTGCCATGATAGGGCTTCACATGCCTTGTAACCGTTGCGTTCGCGTGGCGATATATTGTCGAGGAGTGATCCTCTGAAAGTTCCGGAGAGGATATTATCCTCATTTTCCACGAATGCCTCGGCGCAGCGGCTCACGAGTATGCCAATTATGGACGAACGGAGGTAAGCGATTTTTTCATTCGGGTCTTCGACATGTTGCATTATTTTTTCGATATGTTTTCTGCGCTCTTCATCAAAGAATGCTAAGAATAAAGGGATAACTTCGTTGGTGGTGAGAGTGCCGAGTTTATGGGCATCTTCGATGTCCATTACCTCGTAACAGATATCATCAGCCGCTTCCACGATATACACTAATGGATGGCGTTTGTAGCATATTGCCCCTGACGATGTTGTGATAGGAAGCATTCCAAGTTCATCAGCCACTTTTATAAAATCGTCTTTCTCAGCGGTAAAGAAACCGAATTTGCCGTGTGAGCCTGCTAAAGAGGATTCGAAGGGGTATTTTACGATCGAGGCAAGAGTGGAGTAGGTCATTGCGAAGCCACCGGGACGTCGACCGTTGAACTGATGTGTCAGCAGGCGGAAGGCGTTGGCATTCCCCTCGAAGTGAATAAGGTCATTCCACTGTTGAGGTGTGAGTTTTGACTCAAGGTATCGTCCATTCCCTTCGCTGAAGTAAGCGGAGATAGCTTTTTCTCCGGAATGTCCGAAGGGTGGATTCCCAAGGTCGTGTGCCAGGCATGCCGCAGCCACTATTTCACCCATATCATCGAGCTTGGCAACCCATGGCATTGATGCGTAACGTTCTTTTAATAAAATAGATATTTCTTTGGCTAAAGAACGCCCCACACAGGCTACTTCCATGCTGTGGGTCAGACGATTGTGAACAAAGATGCTTCCCGGGAGGGGAAATACCTGGGTTTTGTTTTGTAATCGTCGGAACGGGGATGAAAAGACGAGACGATCAAAGTCTCTTTGGAAATCACTTCGATGTCCGGGCTTGCCGTCATGGTAGTGTTCGAGCCCAAACCGTTTATCGTTTATGAGCTTATCCCATGACATTTTACCTTGGGTTGATGGCTGCGGTTGATTTTTTATGTTAAAGTTATCATTCATTTTCTTAATAGAAACGGAACATATCACAAATTTAGTAATTTTCTTTGACTTGATAAAGGAAATGAAAGCGTAAAGAGCAACTAATTAACATTTGAGAAATAAATTTGAGAAATAAATTTGAAAAAACATCGATGTTCTTCACAGAACACCGATGCCATAATATTATTATCTATATAATATCTTTATATAATTATGATTTGCTATTATTAAGCTTTGCCATTGGAGCCAAGTACTGAGATGATTTTGTGCTTGTACAGTTTTTCCATCTCATCGCGTGCCGGACCAAGGTATTTACGCGGGTCAAACTCTGCGGGCTTGGTAGCAAGAGTCTTGCGAACGGCTGCTGTCATTGCGAGACGGCTGTCAGAGTCGATGTTGATTTTGCAAACTGCGCTCTTGGCTGCTTTGCGAAGCTCCTCTTCGGGGATACCGATTGCGTCGGGAAGTTTGCCGCCATATTCGTTGATTTCGTCAACATATTCCTGGGGCACTGAGCTGGAGCCATGAAGCACGATGGGGAATCCGGGGAGTTTCTCCATTACAGCGTCGAGTACGTTAAATGCCAATGGCGGTGGAACGAGACGACCGTTGGCGTCACGGGTGCACTGTTCGGGCTTGAACTTGTAAGCACCGTGTGATGTGCCGATTGAGATAGCGAGAGAGTCAACACCTGTGCGAGTAGCGAAGTCAATAACTTCTTCAGGGTCGGTGTAGGTGTGATGGTCAGAAGAAACTTCATCTTCAACTCCGGCAAGCACACCGAGTTCACCTTCTACTGTTACGTCATACTGGTGGGCATAGTCGCATACTTTCTTGGTGAGTGCTACATTCTCCTCATAGGGGAGGTGAGAGCCGTCAATCATCACAGAAGAGAAACCATGCTCGATACAATCTTTGCAGAGTTCGAAGCTGTCACCATGGTCGAGGTGAAGAACGATTTGGGGTTTTTCCCAACCGAGACTCTTTGCGTATTCTACAGCACCCTGAGCCATGTAGCGGAGCAGGATGGGGTTTGCATAATTACGTGCGCCTTTTGATACCTGAAGGATTACGGGTGACTTCTCCTCGGCTGCAGCTTTGATGATTGCCTGAAGCTGCTCCATATTGTTGAAGTTAAACGCAGGGATAGCGTAGCCACCCTTGATTGCTTTAGCAAACATTTCTTTAGTGTTTACCAAGCCTAAGTCCTTATAGCTTACCATATTACTAAATTGTTTTAGAAGTTAGTAAATAATTAGAAATTGATTTGCTACAAAGTTACACAAATTTTTTGAAAACCGATTCTAAAATTTGATTTAATAATGTGAAAGTGGTTAAATTCACATTATTTTGCGTCAAAATGTCAAAGACTTTTACCGTGTGGGGATTATGAAAGAGAGTTCATATTTTGAGGTGCGCAGCACGATGTGTCGTTAATGAGGGTGATGTGGATTCGGCATTAGTGGATTCCGGAGGACGCATCATGGTGCGTCCCTTCCGGTGATGGGTTATGAGATTGAACTGTTGTCAATTATCAATTGTCAATTGTCGATTGATTAGTATTGGAGGTATATGAAGGGTACTATTTCGCTTTGGCGTACTTGGATGATAAGGAGGAGGATGATGGCAAGGATGATTCCTTGGACGATTACCGGCGCGGATGCGAAAAGGGTGCGGATACGGTTGCCGAGCGATGTGGGGGATAGGTGTAATAAATAGGCTCCGACAATGAGCAGGAATATAGCCATGTAGCTCTCTATGAATTGTGGCGCAACGCTCAGATGAAAGTCAAAAATCATCTGGTGCCACATCATACCGGCATCCTCCAAGGATGGGGCACGAAACAGGATGAATGTGGCAGACACGAGCAGGAATGTAACCGCTATATTGATGGCACGAAGCCATGGCGACGGTTTGTCGGGTGCTACGGTCATCATTACCACTTCGCCGGGGGTGGAAACCACAGTCTGCGGCATCATAGTTTCAATGAATCTGCGTGACATTTTATGAATTACAAGCAATACACCGTGTGATGCACCCCATATGACGTACATCCAAGAGGCACCGTGCCAAAGACCGCCTATCACCATTGTGGCAAATTGATTGAAGTATCCGCGGGAACGTGAGCAACGGTTGCCTCCGAGAGGGATATATACATAGTCACGCAGCCATGTGGAGAGCGAAATGTGCCAGCGATGCCAGAACTCAGTGGGATTCTGTGCTTTAAATGGCGAATTGAAGTTCTCCTTAAATTTATATCCCAGCAGTAGCGCAATACCAATCGCTATGTCACTGTAGCCGGAGAAATCACAATAGAGTTGGATTGTGAAGCCGAGGCTTGCCACCATGTTTTCAAATCCGCTATACAATGACGGATTGTCAAACACTCGATCTACAAGATTGCCACTGATGAAATCGGCAATAACTACTTTCTTTATCAATCCAACTATAATCAAGAATATGCCATCGGAAACCATTTCACGTGTTGCCGTGGGGTTAGCCTCTATCTGAGGAAGCATATCCTTTGCCCTCACGACCGGTCCAGCAAGTAGCGGAGGGAAGAATGTGAGATAAAACGTATAGTTGAGAAGATTATGACATGCGCTAATATGACCGCGATAAATATCTACAATATAGCTTATTGATCTGAATGTGAAGAAGGATATTCCGGCAGGAAGCAAGAGATCCATGACTTCGATTTTCAAAGATGAGAATCGTGTGATAGTATCAATAATCAGGTTGAAGTATTTGAAATACAATAACATCCCGACATTTATTGCAACGTTGAGGAACACGATATATTTGCGTATCACATTATTCTCACGTCCCGGTTGTGACGCACTTTCCAACCAAAGTCCGAGCAGGAAGTCGCTCACGCACACACCAAGAAGAATTAACACGCACATTCCTGATGACTTGTAGTAGAAAAAAAGCGAGAACAGTATTACAAAAATCATCTTCATTACCTTAAAGCGGTCGAGCATTCTATATATGCAAATGAAGCCGGCGAAAAGGAGTAGAAACAATCCGGTGTTGAATAATAATGGCTCTGTGGGATTGTATTGGAAAATCCCTATCAACTTTGAAATGTCAATATTGAGATAATCAGTGAGGGATGATATGGTGGTTGTGATGTCTTTTAGCATAGTATATAACAAGTTTCTGACATAATTTCTGAACGTAAAAGTTACTTCACTTGTTCACGCAGGGCGTCCATTATCGCATCGTAAAATAATCGGCCTTCGATAGTGTATCCTTTTTGAGTGTGATGAACACGATCTTTAGCGAACAATCCGTTAGTAATCCAATTGGCACTCGCTCCGTTTCCACCAGCCACTTCATACCAATCATATACAGGCAAACTATTGGATTTGGCGTAGTTAAGTATTGCTTGGCGAACAGGTGCTATATTCTTATTTACTACGTATGACTTGGAAGTCACTGTGCGGTAGCGGCGTTTTTTCCCTTTGGCCCTTACTTTTTTAGAAGTAGTCACACTACGTTGACATTCCATTGGGGTGGTGAGGAGAATCAGGGCTTCGGGATTGGCAGCTTTTACATTCTTTACGAGGCGATCTATTGACCTTGCAAAGTCTTGAGAATTGAATTTCCCGAAAGCTTCGTTGGTGCCAAGGGATAGAATAATGAGGTGAGGCTGAAGTGGACTGATGCCCGCACCGACGGTCCCTATGCGGTTGTAGGTATCAAAGGTCGCACCGTTATTGCCTATGGCATGGTAGAACACTCCGGGTCTGTCACCGGAAAGAGACGCTCCGAACACGGTGAGATCCCCTGCTGATGCGAATTTAACATTAATTTTTGTGGCAGCCGAGTCGAGGATAATCTGCGTGTAATCACGCGATGGGATTGTGCGGTACTGTAAAGGATTGCCCTCAGGAGTAAAAATCCCCTTAATTGTTAATTTGCCGTTATGGAATATGGTGGCTGATTTGAATGGGTTGTAATCATCTGCGTCTGAAGTGCCGAATGTGAATTCGCTCGAACTATTGATGGGGCGAATCGATGTGCCGGTAAAACCGACTGTATGGTCCCACTTGGCACTCATCAGCTTGACGGGATCCCAGGAATTTTTACTTTGGAAAAGATAATCACGAGGCTCATTTGTGCCGCTAATCTTTAAAGGTGCTATAAGACCTCGACCTGCATTACCAAAGTCATATTGAAGCAGTTCGCGAGTGATACCGGTTGAGAAATCGGCTTGTATATGACTGTCGCCGATGTGTACGATGGAAACAGGGTTCAGGCTGCTCTCCTCAAAGGCTTTGCGTAGCTTTGACCAATCCGAGCCGTTGTAAATGATATGGTTATAAGCTGTATTAATGAAGTAGGGGACTGGAATGTCAATGTCAGTGGCCTCGTCGGGGATAATCACCGGATTAAGACGGATGTCCAAATCGAACCCGTCAGTGTCAGAAAGCGGACTGCCGGAAATGCCAGCAGTCGATTTGGGCACTGTTACTGTGGCTGTTTCCTCCGTGGCGTTTTCTGGGTTATTAGGGGTATGGGAAGCAACTGACGTCAAGGGCGACATCAGGGCTATCAGGGGAAATAATATAGTAGTAAAGAGTTTACTAATCATTGTAGCTGGTGTTGGATGGCATTAAATAATTCCTTAGCAAGTCGTGCACCGCCTTTATGTGACATATGGACATAATCTTTATTGATAAGCCCGGCATTGCTCCAAGCTACCACCGCATCCTCGCCTCCCATGGCTTCACGTGTGTCCCAAAAGAGGCAATGAGCTCTGCGGGCTGCATCGCGCTGAGCCGTAACCATGGCTTGAGCCGTGGACATGGACTTCACTTGGGAGCCTCGCTTTTCGCCTCTGTCGCCCACACCCATAAGCAGAATGTCGGCACGCGGAAAACAGTTTCTGACGTGGTTGATAACGTCAACCATTTTGGACGAGTATACACTGTAGTTCTTTTGGGCAGAGCTCATGGCATTTATGCCAAACTCAAGGATTATCAAGTCGTAATTTATTATGGTGCTTATTTCGCGGCAAAGCGGCTGGTTTATCTTAGTCAATGTAATACCTGAAAAACCGCGCGAAGACATGCAATCGAGGCTTATGCCTGAATTTCCGTCGAGCCATACACCAAAACAAATCAGGGATTGGTCGGAAGTCTTTATGTCAAATTCAGAAGTCGGTGCGTTGACCTCTAAACACTGAACGTTAGGACTACCTTCAATATTGCGTTCTTCCCACTCGCCTTCACTTGTTTTAACATTGATTGTGGAATTTTCAGGCGAAATGAAAATAAATCTTGAATTTGACCAGCTTTCAGCATGGGGATATGAGGTTGAACCTTTATATGTTGCAAGTGCATTGCCCGAAGGCATGGCATACTGTTCAGATATGAAAAGATACTCTTCTTTTCCTTTTTTATTAGCTAATAAAGTTTTCCAACCGTCACCGCCTTGACGTATGGAACGCCGGAAACCGGGAAAATCAGAGTGCATATTGACAAAGCCCACACCCTCGCCCCCGTAAGCTTCCTGGAGCAATTCACGCAAATCCTGCGTGAAAATATCTCCTTCGATATATGAATCACCCACCACTGTGATGCGGGCAAGCCCTCCGGAATGAATTGCTTTTTTGAGATGGTATAAACCGACTGATTCAGTGGTATAATCCTCAATCATGACCAGCTCGCCATTACGGGCGACCTTTACAGGCGTTATTATAGTGTCGACCGGAAGGGCGGCTATAGAGTCACGGGCCATGCTATCGGCATGGGCGATTGCCGCCAAAAGTGCAGGGTCTATTTCCTCCTCCTCGGCTGAAGGTGTGCCTTCGATGAAGCCTGCCTCCTTTAGGATGTCGCTGAACAAGGAGAAATCCTTGATTTTACCGTCGGTCCATTTTGAAAGAGGGAGGAGTGATATGACGAATATTATGGCAATTGCAATCAGTATGATGACAATCGGTTGACCTTTCTTCATTGTTGGATATCTGTTTGGGTATGTATTTAAAATGGTAGGAAACTATCGTAGTTAGAATGGAATTTGATAGCGTTATTGCGATGATTGGAATCTATAACAGAGTTGTCTTTTTCGATAATCTCTTTAAGGGCACTGATTTTTGATTGTGCTTCTTGCCATTCGGATTCGCAATCCGACGAGGCCAGAATACCACCTCCGGAATAAAGATTGTAGATATAAGCTTCTTGCTTTTCGACCATCACTTTCGCTAAAAAAGCGCAGCGGATATTGACGTAAGCATAATATAGACCGTTCAGTCTCACACCCACATATCCACTATAGCAGCGGCGGCAATGAGTTTCGAAAGCGTCAATCTCGGCAATAGCTATGTCGCGGGGTATACCTGACACTGCCGGAGTGGGACTTAAACGGTTAAGTGTTTCAACGACATCGATGTTGCCTTTAGCTGTTATGAGGCTGCAAAGATGCTTGATATTACCATAATGTAATTCTCCGGTTTCGCTACACTCGGTAGGGATGTTCATTTGATGAAATTCGTCAAGGATGAAGTCAGTGACATACTTCTGTTCCTTAATGTTCTTCTCATTCCATGGAGCTTCATCGTCTATGGGCATTGTCCCGGCTAATGAGTATGTCATATATTCATTGACATCCCGGCGGCTTTGGAGAAGCAATTCGGGAGTAGCCCCCATCCAGATTCCGGTTTCAGGTGTGAAGCATATATAGCGGAAAGAGTACTGATTCCAACTGAAAAGGTCCCTGATAACTTCGTGGAGGTTGCGCTTTGACACGATGGTCTGGTGTTGAGAAATCACTACCTTACCTCCTGTCTGCTTAAGACGAGGTTTCACGCTGTTAATCGCCGCATCATAGCTTACCCTATAAGTAGACGCAACTGATGGTCGAATCTCGGCATCGTCGAATAATGTGTTCTTATTGCTCTCGATATAGTCTAAAATGCCTTGGGCGTCAAACTGGAAAGGTACCCCGGCAGTGTATGGCTCATCGTTGGCGTAAAAGTTTATGAAAAAAGTGTCGGAGTTGTTGTCTTCGCTGAAAGCGTGTGACTCTTTGTTTTGACCGCAGAGGGATGCATGGAATTGACAATCCGTGACCGATGGCAAAGAGAAGAGTACAAACGGAATGTTGCGCTCGAGACAGTTATCAATAGCTTTGAGGTATATATCGCTAATTTTCATTTTATGGGATCGGCTCGCCCATCAATTCAAAGGGCATTGCCGATGTGATTTTCAGATTATAAAATTCCCCTATTTTTAAGGGTTTTTTCTTAGAAATTAGAACTTCGGGGTCGACTTCAGGGGAATCAAATTGTGTCCGCCCGACGTAGAAGTCAGTCTCTTCACGGTCAATGACTACACGTAGCTCAGTTCCGACTTTCTGTTGCTGGATTTCGTCGGAGATGGATTCCTGAAGAGCCATGATGCGGCTTAGACGTTCCTCTTTGACCTCCTGTGGAGTGATATCGGGGAAGTTCTTAGCACCGAAAGTGTCCTCCTCTTCGCAGTAGGCAAATGCACCCATGCGTTCGAAGCGTTGCTCTTTGACAAAATCCATCAGCTCTTCAAACTGTTCGTTGCCTTCGCCCGGGAAACCTACCATCAACGTGGTGCGGATGTGGATGCCGGGGACACGTCGGCGTATCTCAGCGAGGAGCTTACGAGTCTCTTCTCCGGTAATGTGGCGACGCATGTTGGTGAGCACGTTGTCGGATATGTGCTGGAGGGCTATGTCAAGGTATTTGCACACGTTGGGGTGCTTAGCCATCACGTTGAGAAGCTCCATGGGGAAATCCTTTGGATAGGCGTAATGCAGACGTATCCATTCCACACCGGGCACTTTGGCAATTTCATCAACAAGGGTGGCTATTTCCACTTTCCCATAGAGGTCTTTACCATAGTTGGTAAGATCCTGGGCTATAACGTTGAATTCCCTAACACCTCTATTTACTAGCATTTTAACCTCTTCAATTATCTCTTCTATGGGACGTGATTTATATCGTCCGGTAATCAATGGGATAGCACAAAAGGAGCAGTAGCGGTTACATCCTTCAGCTATTTTGAGATAAGCGTGGTGGCGAGGTGTGGTTATGATTCTATCGTAGGGTGCGGAGCCTGGATTTTTGTGTGCTAGGTCGGTGACTAAGGATGCCCAGTCGGTTTTCCCATACCATTTATCGACTTCAGGTATCTCAGTAGGGAGTACGTCAGCGTATCTTTCAGATAAGCAACCCATCACGAAAAGTGAAGAGATCACACCATTTGATTTTGCTTCACACCAAGAGAGTATCTCGTTGACCGACTCTTCCTTAGCGTCACCGATGAAACCGCAGGTGTTAATCACAACTGCTTTCAAGCCTCGAAAGTTGAGAAAATCGTCATCAGTGGCAGAAGTGACATCATAGCCCACGTTGGCGAGCATCCTCATCAGACGCTCCGAATCCACAAGGTTTTTCGAGCAACCAAGAGTTATGACTGCTATTTTCTTTAACATGGATTAGATGAGGTTTATAATTGCTTATCGCCGAAAAGTGACTCTACGAATTCGCGTTTGTGAAACACTTGGAGGTCGTTTATGCCTTCGCCGAGACCGATATATTTCACCGGAATCTTGAACTGGTCGCTAATTCCTATCACTACACCGCCCTTGGCGGTTCCATCGAGTTTGGTTATTGCGAGTTCGTTTACCTGGGTTGCGGCTACGAATTGCTTAGCCTGTTCGAATGCGTTTTGCCCGGTTGACCCGTCAAGTACAAGTAGGACTTCGTGGGGAGCATCGGGAACGAGCTTTTGCATCACGTTTTTGACTTTTGTAAGCTCATCCATAAGCCCTTTTTTATTATGCAAACGACCAGCGGTGTCGATAATCACGACATCAATATCGTTGGCTAAAGCGCTTTGGAGAGTGTCGTATGCCACGGAAGCCGGGTCAGCGCCGAGCGACTGCTTGATTACCGGCACATCGGCGCGGCGTCCCCACTCCTCGAGCTGCTCGATAGCTGCAGCGCGGAAAGTGTCGGCGGCTCCGAGCAACACCTTGTTTCCGGCAGCCTTGAACTGAGCCGCCATCTTGCCGATTGTGGTTGTCTTGCCTACGCCATTCACTCCCACTACCATGATGACGTGGGGCTTGTGGGATTTTGGCACGGTGAAGTCATCTTGTGATGATTCATTGCTGTTTTCGGCAAGCATATCGGAAATTTCCTCACATAGAAGACGGTTGAGTTCGGAGGACCCTACATATTTATCCCTTGCAACGCGTTTCTGTATGCGGTCGATGATGCGGAGGGTGGTGTCGACACCTACGTCGGAGGTCACGAACACCTCTTCAAGGTTATCGAGCACGTCATCATCGATGGTGGATTTACCAGCGATTGCGTGGGAAATTCTGTCAAAGAAACCCTTCTGGGTCTTTTCCAATCCCTTGTCAAGAGTTTCTTTTTTATTTTTATCGCGTGAAAAAAAGTCAAATAGTCCCATAGGGCTTAAGAATTTTTATTGAAATGCAAAGTTACGAAAAAGAATTGAGAATGATGAATCGAGAATGGAGAATTGAAAAATAAACCACCAAAAAAAGTATTATGAGTGTATTGCTTCCAAATTTGTGAGTGTTTCACTTCCGAATATGTTAATCTATCACTTCCAAAACCGAGATTTGAATATGTTAATCTTTCACTTCAAATCCGAGATTTTTTTACGTTCACTAAAAAATGCTCGCAACCGGGAATAACCGGCTGCGAGCTCCACTAAAATCCGAATATGCAGTATGACCCAAATACTATCTTATAGTGTGTTGTCTGTCAATGTTACTATATATTTATACGATGAAAAGCGTTTGGAATGTGGGATTGTAACATATGACAAGGATTAAATCTATTCTTCGTTTATATCTTTCACGCGCTCCATCTCCATTTCAAGTTCCACTTGGTTTAATGAAGAGTAGCTCTCGTTTAAGGCGAACCCTATGAAAGTGATAGATGCGGCTGCTGATACGATCCAGAGGAGCATCGGCATTTCAATTTCAAAACCAACTGCCATAAGTGTGATCCAAAAGATACCACAGGCGCAACGGCTTACCCAAAGGCTTGTGTGGACTGACTGTGGCTTTGCTGTAAAGAACCATGCAAGGTAGACCATTATGCCGACCAACGACATTAATTCGATGTTGGCTGCAACTGAACTGTCGGAGATTACATAAGAGAGGTTTCCGATAATGAAAATGATCGCTAAAAAATTCAATACGGTGCTTTTTACGAGCAATTCGATGCGTGAAGTCATAAATAAATTTTAATTGGTAAATAATTTGAGTTATTGTCCCATTCTTATCTTTAACTTTCACAACAAGAATAAACGAAAAAAAGTTTAAGAGCTTGAAGCTTATTTAACATTGATTAACATATGGTGGGCGATCTGGAATAATTTCTCAGGTCATTGTTGTGTGTACCTATACTACCGGGGCGAGTTTGTTGGCCATCTTGACGGCCTTGGTTATGTGGTCGCAGATGTGTTCGTCGCCTACAAGGTGGTTGACGCCTGCATGTTCGAGGGCTGTGCGGACATTCTCATTCACACCGGAGAGTACCACTTCGATTCCTTCCTGATGGGACGATTTGATCAGGATTTCAAGGTTGTGAATACCGGTGGAATCAATGAAGGGCACTTTGCGCATACGGATGATGCGCACTTTTGGCTTCTCGCCCATGGTGCTTCTCATGAGTTCGTCAAACTTTGTTGCTACACCGAAGAAGAATGGACCGTCAATCTCGTATACTTCAACGCCGGGATTGACGTTGAGCACTTCGTGGATTGTGGTTTCAGATCCTTCAGCAATATCGAGCTGTTCGGAGTATACTTTGATTTGGGTGTTCTCCATTACACGGCGGAGGAAGAGGATGATTGCAAGCAGCAGACCCATCTCTATGGCGATGGTGAGGTCGAAAATCACTGTTAGTAGGAATGTGACTGCGAGTACAGAGACATCGCTCTTTGGATTCTTAAGTATGCCGCGTATTGTGCGCCACCCGCTCATGTTATAACTAACCATTATCAGCACTGCTGCGAGACAAGCCATCGGCACGAGGTTGATTAGAGGCATGAGGAAAAGGTAGATGAGAAGAAGCACAATCGCATGTATAACGCCGGCCACGGGGGTACGACCGCCATTGGTGATATTGGTCATGGTGCGGGCGATAGCACCTGTTACAGGAATTCCGCCAAAGAATGGCACAATGATGTTGGCAAGTCCTTGTCCCATTAGCTCGGTGTTACTATTTGTGCGTGAGCCGGTCACGCCGTCGGCCACGGTAGCGGAGAGGAGCGACTCTATAGCACCAAGAATCGCAATGGTGAAGGCTGAGGGGAGAAGGCTGTTGATAGTAGCCATAGATAGCTCGAAGCCGTGGGGCTGTGGGATGTCTGTGGGTAGATTCCCGAAGCGATCACCGATAGTCTCAACGTGAAGCCCGGGAACGAGGGTCACAATTGCCGTAACTATAATGATTGCCAAAAGAGCCCCGGGAAGTCGGCGGGAAATTTTCGGTGTGATTATAATGATGAAAAGTGACACGAGACCCACACAAAGAGTTGTCCAGTTGATATTGCCGAAATTTGACAAGTATACTCCCCATTTCGGAATAAATTCGCTGGGCACATTTTTCAGTCCGAGACCGAAGAAGTCGTTCATCTGAGTTGAGAAAATCGTGAGAGCGATACCGGCTGTGAATCCAACAACGATTGGATAGGGGATAAATTTTATCACGGTGCCTAAGTGGAACAGGCCGAGAGCCACGAGGATTAATCCGGCCATGAATGTTGCAATCGCTAGTCCTTCAAGTCCGTAGGTGGCTATGATGTTGTAGACGATTACTATAAATGCGCCTGTCGGTCCTCCGATTTGCACTGAGCAACCGCCGGCGACTGATACAATGAAACCGCCAATTATTGCAGTGATAAGACCGATTGTAGGGCTTACACCGCTGGCGATACCGAAAGCAATTGCGAGAGGAAGAGCGACAATGCCGACAACTATTCCGGCGATGATGTCGCTTTTAAATTTTTCCATTGAATAGTGACTTAAAGCGGAAATCAATTTCGGCTTGAAGTCAATAGAACCTGAAAGAGTCATTTTTATTATACCTTATTGTGGTGAATTTCAGTTGATTATGTGAGTTGAATGGGCCAACTATCATAATAATAGAACGTGATGTCAGCAAGCACGTTGCCGAATTATGCCGCAAAAGTACAAATAAATCTTAAAATATCATAATATTTTATGTTGTAAAACATATTTTTACAACATTTTTATAATATTTAAGGGTTCTTTCAAGAGTGCCAATTGCATCTAATAAATACCGGTGTTGGAATTGGTATGTTTTCGTCAACGTTATTCGACTTGGAGTTTCAGACAAGCCCAATTTTTATCGACGGTGTGGGATACATACTTAAGCCCCAGAGAGCTGGCAACTTCCATCACCACGGGGATGTCGGATTCGTAGAAGCCGCTCAAAAGCATTGTGGCTCCAGATGCAAGGGTGGCAACGTAGGCAGCCAAGTCGGAAGTAATGATATTCCGGTTAATGTTGGCGATGAAAAGATTAACATCTTTTATTCCGACAAGAAAGGACGCATCTCCGAGGTGTATATTGACAATTTCTGCATTGTTAAGACGCAGATTTTCACAGGCATTCCTATAGGCGAACTCGTCAATTTCGATGGCATCGATGCGTTTTGCTCCTCTCATTGAGGCAAGAATAGCTAATATACCTGTTCCGGTCCCCATGTCAACTACGTTAAGCCCCTGCAGATTCATAGATAGTAACTGACGCAGGATGAGGCTCGTAGTGGAATGATGTCCTGTCCCGAATGCCATTTTGGGGTCAATCACGATGTCGTATCGGCATTCTGGTATATCCTTATGAAAGGAACTGTGGATTACGCATTTATTATCGATAACTATGGGTTGGAAATAGTTCTTTTCCCATTCCTTGTTCCAGTCCTGTCCTTCTACGATTTTGGCAGTTTTCTTGATTTCACATTCGAAGGGGAATGTCGAAAGTGCATCGCCAAGACTTTGGTCGGTATACAACTCTGCTTTTATGTACGCAGTCATACCTTCATTATCAGGCACAAAACTTTCAAACCCTGCGTCGGCGAGCAGAGCGGCAAGGACATCGGTGTACATCTCCTCACATGGTGAGAGCTCCAGACGTACTTCTACATAATCGTTCACTTACTTATTGTTTCTAATGTGTATGAATTATTTAAAATAGGGTTTACTGCTAACGGCGTAAACGTTTGACGGTTTTGAACACCTTGCTGCCTATTCGGAAAGTCATGACAGCTATATCCAAATAGCTTAAAGTTCCGAGAATCTTACCGAACATTCCCTTGGTCGGGAATGCGCTGAAATTCTTTACGCTAGAGAAGTTCCTACGCAAATGGTCACGGTTAATCTCCATGCGGGCGGCAGTGTAGGCTCGAAGGTATCGAATCTCGTCGAGGGTATATCCCGTCCAATTTTCCTTCTCGTGGGGTAATAATTTTCTTTCGCTCATAGTGGACTGAATGTTAGGAGTCAGTTCTTAAAGAAAAGCCGTGATACAAATCCGGCGATTGGGTTGATTATCAACCGCTTTCTGAATACTATTATCAGAATAAGAAGCAGGAGGTAGAAACCGAATAATATACAGTAAGCCCAAGCTATTCCTATACCTTCAGCAATCCACCAAGCAATGGCGAGAGAAAGGAAGAAGAGTATTGCTGTGACGAGCACAAGGCTAACTAATGCTAATGCCACAGTGGTAAAAAGCACGGTTAGCTTTTCCACTGCGGTTAGCTTAGCGTAATCGACATTGAGCTTTAGCGTATTACTCAACTCAATCCAAAACGAATGTAACTGGTTCTCTTTGTCAGCCATAATATTAGAGAATGTCTATAACAAAAAGCATCCGTCATCTCATCAATTGACAAGATGACGGAATGCTTGTATCATGCGTTAATCGTCAATTTCAGTGGTGAGCTGTTCTACGAGAGCATCGATCTCGTTGTCAGAACAGAGGATTCCTTTCTTGCGAAGGAGTTCGGCAATACGATTGCGAACATCTTCACCTTTTTCAGGTGCGAAAAGTAGGGCAGCTCCTGCACCTACAACAGCCCCGCCGATAAATGCGTAAAGGATTGACAAGTTTGACATAATGTTGTGAGTTTTAGGTGTTAGTAATTCGTTGATGTGTGGCGATAATTACTTCTTAAGTTCGTCAGCAATTTCGTCAGCGAGTTCTTCGAGTTTGCTCTTCTGAAGCTTGATACCCTTGCTTTCGAGGTACTTAACGATGTTCTTGCGAGTATCTTCCCCTTTTTCGGGTGCGAGGAGCAAGCCAACTGCGGCACCTGCGATGGCACCACCGACTACTGCTAATACGATGTTTAAAGCTTTCATTTTATGTTATTTAAAAGGTTAGTATTACATTATACCTTTATTAACAAACCAGCAAGGATTATGTTCATGTGCCGGTATAATTTTTTTAACACCATAAAGGTAGTATATTTCAAACTAACATCAAAAATTCAGTTAAAAATATTTCTTAAATTTTAACTTATTAGTGACGGCGCCGGAAAAATAAGCTTAACCGTTGGAAAAAGTTATGATTCTTGATTGGCGTAACACCCAACGGAGTGTCAATATCGATATTGTAACTACGCCTGTCTCTTGACTTACTATCTTGATTGTCAGACTCAAAATAATCTGTTAAATCCTTCGAAAAAGAGATTATGCTTGATGGACGGTTGGTGATGTTAGGGTCAAGAGCGCTGATAAGTGTAGAGGTGAGGGATTCAGGTAGGGTGGGAGGCAGTGTTTCGCGAATCTCTTTCTCTGTGAGAATCCTTGAATCGGGTAAATTCTTCCCTGAAAGCATGAATACCATTACAGCTGCTATAGCATAGATATCAAGCTGGGGGATAAAAGTTTCAATCGGATTATACTGCTCCGGGGGAGCATACCCTTTGCGACACACGAGGATGGGTGTAGTGATTACGGGTTGATTATTGTCGTCGAAGTGCTTTGATGCATATAGGGAGTAAAGTAGCATCCTTTTTTCCCCTCCTTCAGTGATAATCCGGAAATGACGCGGGTATATGTCGGCGTGCATGATACGAAATACATGAAGCATCTTTAAATCAGTAAAAATCGGTTTCATCAATTTAAAGGCTTCATGTGCAGATAGCGGTCCGTTCTTCTTTATATATTCATCTAACGGTTCTCCGCCAAGAAATTCAACCACATAATAGGATGTGTTATGCTGACTTACAACTTCCTTGACATGAATGATTCCTAAACCGGCTTCTCTTGTGGCTTGCAAACACCTTTCGGATGCATATTTAAAAGCCTCATAAAAATTATTTACCGTAGGCGCAAGCTCGTCGGGAGTTGAGACTGTGCAACCATCCTCATCGCGTGTTGAGCAACGATTCATAAAGAATTCCCTCATCATAACCATCTGATTCGATGGTTTGATAGGGTCGGCTTCGCCTTTTCTACCTATCACCTTTGCAGCATAAAGGATACCAAAACCGTCCTGACTTTTATGATAGAGAATTTCGTAGTCATAGCGTTCGCCATGGATTATTGTTCCTATTGGGAGTCCGTTTATGGCTGTCATATCTCCTGAAAGGTAATTTAGAGGTTAATATAACTTTAATAATCACTTACTTATCTGGTAGAATTTAGCTCATTGATGCAAGTCGATTGACATCGCTTACCACCCAAAGTACATCGCCAGGGGTAAACGTGACATTGGCATCAGGTTGCAAATATTCTTCGCCTCGCTGCACTGCCACGAGGAGCGATTCGTATGTGTCGCGGAATCGTGAAGTTACAATGTTTTTGCCAATTAACGGTGAGTTGTCACTCAGTCGCACGCTTGTGAATTTGATATCACCGGGTGTAGTGTCGGAATTTTCACTCGATTCTGCTTCTACCACGGGGAGAAGCTTCTGAATCTCCTCATCAGTGCCAATAACTCCAAGCACGTCACCAGGGAATATCCTTGCATCAGCTCCAGGAACCATTATCACATTATTGCCGCGCTGGATTGAAGAGATTGAGACTCCGTACTTGGTGCGAAGTGAAGAGTTTTTCAACTGTTCGCCGACGAAAGGACAATCGTAACCCACTGTCATGTATGCTAGGTGCATGTTAGATACAAGGTTGTTCTTAGCACCGCTTCTGCGGAGCTCCCTTTCGTTGAGGTTGTCAAGGAAACGTGACTCGATGCGGTTCATACGCTTGCGCACATTCTTAGAGAAGGATAAAAGTAACAGGATGAATAGAGCTACGCCGAATGTCCACCCAACAAGCATTGAGTAGATAGAACTAAGCAGGTATACGATAATTACCATAGCAATCAAAAGACGAACAATTGTCATGATATGGAGCGGAACATCAAACTTTGCATTTGCAGCCAAAAGTCTTTGCCGTTCTGTCCGTTTTGATGCCGGATATGTAAGTGCCATGAGGAATGGAGCCATCAGTATAAGCGCAATCACTGCTGTGAAGAACTTGCCCCAGCTGGGGAATATATGAACAAGGAGGGGCTTCAGGAACTCCAGACAGATTATTGAAATTGCGATACAAACAATCGAATATAGAACCACTCTCCAAAGGTAGCGACGGAATAGTGACCCCCAAAGCTCTTTCACAGCGTTTTGAGAGGTTGATGCGCTTGTGGTGTATCGGTCGATAAGGAAATGGAGCCGGCGGGGT
The DNA here is from genome assembly GCA_023664955.1 of Duncaniella sp. Classification (GTDB taxonomy): domain Bacteria; phylum Bacteroidota; class Bacteroidia; order Bacteroidales; family Muribaculaceae; genus Duncaniella. The sequence goes on along the minus strand of JAMPEV010000001.1, from coordinate 1,617,231 downwards.
AAGTGGCTTTCGATGAAATTATAGGTCGGGTCAGCCATCCTTATAAAATAAGGTGTGGTGAATGTAGTGATAACTGATACGGCCACCACGATTGGATAAATCTGTGGTTCGAGGACTCCGAGCGACATACCTAAGGATGCGATGATGAAAGCGAATTCACCTATTTGTGTCAGTGAGAATCCAGATTCAATCGCAACCCTCAGAGATTGACCTGTAAGTAGCATTCCGAATGTGCCGAAGATTATCATCCCCACAATTACCACGAGGGAGAGTATCAATATCGGTACCCAATACTCGACAATGACATCGGGATTAACCATCATGCCGACTGAGATAAAGAACACCGATCCGAATAAATCCTTAACCGGCATAGTGACACGCTCTATTCTTTCGGCAAAACTTGTCCCTGCCAAAATTGATCCCATCACGAATGCTCCAAGTGCAAGAGAAAATCCGCATGCCACTGAGAATACGGCCATCCCTAAGCAAAGTCCCATCGAGACAATCAGTAGAGTCTCACTGTTGAGGAATTTTCTTGACGAGTTGAGGAACGACGGAAGAATGAAAACGCCGACGGCAAACCATATAATCAAGAAAAACAACAGTTTGCCTATGCTAAAAAGCATTTCACCTCCTTCCACACTGTTGTTGATGGCTATTGATGACAGAATAACCATCATTAACACAGCAAAAAGGTCTTCCACGATAAGGACTGCAAACACTAAGGATGCAAACTTCTTGTATCTTAAATTTAGGTCGGTAAAAGCCTTTATGATAATCGTTGTTGATGACATTGAGAGCATGCCGCCAAGGAATAGGGAGTTGATATTGGAAAAGCCGAGGAAGTGTCCCACGGCAAATCCTGCACCCATCATGCCGCATACGATGAACAACGCAGTTACCACTGCTGAGCCTCCTGCGTTGACAAGCTTTTTGAAGCTGAATTCAAGACCGAGAGAGAAAAGCAGAATCACAATACCGATCTGTGCCCAAAAATCTATGTTTGCTTCTGTAGTTACCGATGGCAGGTATTCGAAATTCGGGCTGGCAAGAAAACCTGCAACGATATATCCCAATACTACCGGTTGTTTTAACCATTTGAAAAGTAGTGTGGTAACTGCCCCAAGAATGAGGATGAACGCCAAATCTCGAATCAAACCGTCGACATTAAACTCCTCACTGGCGGCTGTTACACTTAGTAGAATGAAATTAAGCATACTTGATTTGTATATTAAGCACTAAGATAGGTCTGCTTGATTACTTAGTGATATGGAAATGGTGGGATTGATATTGTGAAGTGCATCAAACACATCAACGAAGTCCGACTTTTCGGCAGTGAGGATTAGAAGGTTAAGCCTTGTGGTGTCATTCTCGTAGTCATATTCGACATATACCCTTGAGAGGTGGATGGAAAATTGTGAAAGTGCTTCCTCGTAAGGTTTCATGGATTTGATGATCCCTTTGACTTTCACACGAATTGTCCGGGCCTCATTACCTACGTTGACTTTATGTTCTATCTCTTCAAGCACGATGAGCACAACAAGTACTAATCCCGTGGCCACGAGAGCGATTAGATATAGTCCGCATCCAACGGCCATTCCAATGGTTGCGATAATCCAAATACCTGCGGCGGTGGTGAGTCCTCTCACAGAACCCTTCATTTGAATAATCGTTCCTGCGCCAAGGAAACCGATACCCGAAATAACCTGGGCGGCGATACGGCTTGGATCGCCTCGCAGGAGTCCCACTGTCTCTTGGCACACATATATTGAAAGCATCATGGCGATACATGCGCCCATTGATATGAGGGCAAAAGTTCGCAGTCCGGCCATTTGGCCCTTGCGTTTACGCTCTACTCCGACGATGCTTCCTAACACCAGACTGATGAAGATGCGGAATACTGCGCTTCCGGTGGTGAGCTCTACGCCATTTACTGTTTGCCAAAATGATTCCATAATAGGGAGGTTAAATGTGAGTGTCGGTGTGCGAGAATGCCGGTATGTCCTATGAGTGGATGTCCCTCTTATTTTTTCAGTGTAAAGTGACGAGATGTAAGTCTGTAACCATCGGTAAATAGCTCGACCGTGTAATCACCGGGAGTTAAGGTGGTGTTAACGTCCCAATAAATCACTAATCCTGATATTTCATCGCCTGCATACTCTATCGTTTTTTTAGCTGTGCAAGGGATAGAACGTCCTTCGAAGCTGAAACCGCCCGCATCGCCAAGCAGTTGTCCTTCAGGGTTGGTGATACGGAGGAAGATGGTCTTGTTACCTACAGGAGTGGAATTATTTTGGGGAATGGTGAAAGTCACTTTGAGCTGTTTTGCCTTTGTGACGTTTTTCTCTTCCTTGCCGTTTTTCTTTAGGGCGATGAGTGACACACCTGTCACATTGAGCTTTTCTGCAAGTGTCATTCGCTCGTTAAGAGTCTCATTACTGCGAGTCACTTCTCTAACTCTGGTGGAGAGCCGCTCGTTTTGAGCCTTAATCTCAGTGTTTTCGGCACGTAGACCGGCGTTTTCCTTGTTAAGAGAGTCAATCTGCTGTATGTAATGACGGAGAAGCCGCTTGAGTGTAGCTATTTCGTTTTGAAGTTCCTTAATGCGGGCTTGTGACTTAACTTTCTCGCTCTTAAGTTCCTGCATCAATTGCTCGACTTTGGCTTTAGCTGCGGTGTATTTTGCAAGGATTGTGTCGTTGGCGAGTCGTTGAGCTTGGTCCTCATACTGCTGGAATTCAGAATTAAGCACGTCAAATTCGTTGGATAGCTGGAGCTGCTCGTTAGTGAGCATGAGTTCCTCATTCTCCAATTTAGCTTCCTGGACTTGTGATTTTAATGAAGCTACTTGATAAACACCGAAACCGACTACGATTAACAAAAGAGCGGCGAGCACTATCGCCACGAGTACCATTGGGGATAACTTCTTGTTATTCATATTATCCGATAATATTTTAGTTTTGCTTTTATTTATAACGCAAAATTATAAAAAATAGATGAGCAAACCAACAAAATAGCTGTCCAATTATTCGATTGTCTGAAGTTAATATGATAAGTAATCTTCCAATGGCTATGTTGTGTACATCTTCGATTCTACGGGAAGGATTAGATATGGCTGAGTTGCGAGAGAGTGATACGGTTTTCGTAAAGTGCTTTCCCTACGATTACTCGTTTGAGTCCTATTTCGTTGAGACGTAGAATGTCATCAATACTGCTGATGCCACCTGACACTGTGAATGTTATAGTTGGGAATTCTGCTTGAAGCGATGTGTAAAGGTCGAATGATGGTCCTTGAAGCATTCCATCCTTAGAAATGTCGGTACATATTGCCTGAGTGAGTCCAAAGGGGAGAAATTCGCTGACAATCTCGGATATGGATTTTGAACTTTCCTCAAGCCATCCATTCATCGCAACTTTACCATCTTTAGCGTCAGCTCCCAACACGAGTCTTTCGCCTCCATATTTTGATAGCCATTCGCTGAAAAGAGCGGGGGATTTCACTGCGATGCTCCCGATTATTGCGTAGGTGGCTCCGGCATTGAACGTGTCACGAAGGGCTATGTCTGATTTAATTCCGCCTCCCCATTCCACTTTCACGCCATCGACAGAGGCGATCCGTTCGAGTGTGGTGAGGTTCTTGGGCTCACTTGATTTTGCTCCATCGAGGTCCACCACATGGATGCGTGTGAGCCCGGCGTCGAGAAACCGTTTAGCCATATCGACTGCTGAGGCATCATAACGTGTGCATTGCTGATAGTCACCTTGTGACAATCTAACGCATTTGCCATCTATCAAATCAATCGCGGGGATAACTTCAATCATAAATTGAGAAAATTTTGGATTATACGTTCGCCCACATCTCCACTTTTTTCCGGATGGAATTGGGAGCCGTAAAAGTTTTCATATTTCAAAGCTGCGCTGAACATTGTATTTCCGTAACGTGTAGTCGCGATTGTGTCGGGACATAGGTTGGCGTAATATGAATGGACATAATATACAAATTCGCCAGGATTAATCCCTTTGAAGAGTTTGGAGTCGAGGTTGGCAATATTGTTCCATCCCACATGGGGAATCTTTACACCATCCTCAGAAGGAAACCGTTTGATATGGGCATCGAAAATGTTCATGCACTCTACGTTGCCCTCCTCAGAATCGCGACACATCACTTGCATCCCCACGCAGATGCCGAGCACCGGAAGTCGGAGATCCTTGATAAGGTCGATAAGATTGCGTTCTCTGAGGTTGGCTATTGCTTCAGCGTCGTTGCCCACGCCTGGGAGGAGTACATGAGAAGCACGGCGGATTTCTTCGTGTGATGAGGTGACAATCCATTCGGCTCCAAGTCGGGAGATGGAATTTTGCACTGAGCGTAGATTGCCCATTTTATAATCAATAATTGCTATCATAGTTTCAAATTATTGCTAAAGAACTCCTTTGCTTGTCGGGATTTCGTAACTGAGCGGATCACGGCGAATGGCCATACGGATGGCACGTGCGAAGGCTTTGAATACCGACTCGATGAGGTGGTGGTTATTTTCGCCTTTCGCGCTTATTTGCAGATTGCAGCGCATAGCCACGCATAGGGATTTGAAAAAATGCTTGTACATCTCTGTGGGAGTGTCGCCGACATATTGACGAGTGAATTCCACATCCCAGAGGAAGTCGGCTCGTCCACCGAAGTCGATTAGTACCATTGCTCTACACTCATCCATAGGGAGTACGAAACCATATCGCTCTATGCCGCGTTTTGAGCCGAGGGCTTGGTCGATTGCTTGTCCTAATGTGATTGCGAGGTCTTCCATGGTGTGGTGTTCGTCAACTTCAAGGTCGCCTTTGCAGCTAATTTCGAGGGAGACACCGGCATGGTGTGGAAGTTGCCATAGCATATGGTCGAGGAATTTCAGTCCGCTGTCGATATGTGAATCTGTGTGGCCTTCAAGATCGATTGCCACGGTGATTTGGGTCTCCTTTGTGATTCTTGACACTGTGGCTTTGCGGTCGGAAGAGAGAATATAGTCGGCTATTTCTTTCCATTTGTCTGTTACCAGTGAGCAGCCTTCAGTCTGCTCATCAAGATTGGCAATCAGAATACCTTTAGCTCCAAGATTTTTAGCTAATTGGATATCGGTGAGACGGTCACCAATCACGTATGATTCAGCGAGGTCGTATTCACCATTTATGTATTTGGTGAGCATACCTGTGCGAGGCTTACGGGTGGGAGCATTGTCAGCCGGGAATGAACGGTCAATTAGAATGTCATCAAAGGTTACTCCTTCACCTTGGAGGGTGGCAAGCATCTTGTTGTGTGCAGGATAGAATGTGTCTTCAGGGAAAGAGTCGGTTCCCAAGCCATCCTGGTTAGAAACCATCACAAGTTCATATCCTCGATTCATTAGCGCCCGCAGGCCGGAAATGGCACCGGGGACAAATTCGAGTTTCTCCAATGAGTCAATCTGCTCATCAGCCGGTTCTTTTATTATTGTACCGTCGCGGTCGACAAATATTGCCTTCTTCATAATTTGAAAGGTATTTTCCAAGTTATTTTTGAACTACAAGCCGACATTCTTTTATATGTCTGGTGGAGGAATATTGGACATCCTCTTAGTTTATCTATAAGTTGGATAGGAGTGAGATTACTTTTGCGTTTTCTTCAGGTGTACCGATTGTGATACGGAGTGTTCCTTCACAACCTTTCACCCTATTTCTATTACGGACAATTACACCTTTACTTATCAGATAGTCGTATATACTGTCGGGGTCATCGAATTTCACAAGGATGAAATTGGCATCGGAGTGATAGATTTTCTTCACAATAGGCATAGAGGAAAGATTTTCGATCAGTATGTCACGCTCTCTTATGATTTCATCGATTTGCTCAGAGATGCAAGAAGAAGTAATTCGCTTAAGCACCTCGGTTTGTGTCGGACCGTTTATGTTGTAAGGGTATTTCACCTTTGCAAAAAGGTCGGCTACTTCTCTGCATGCGAATGCCATTCCAATACGAAGTGATGCCATTCCCCAAGCCTTCGAGAATGTCTGTAGTACAATCATATTGGGGTGTTTGCCCAGCAATGATAGCATAGAGGGGTAGGTGGAGAAGTCGGCGTATGCTTCGTCGATTATTACCATGCCATTGAAATTGTCGGCTAAATATTCGATTTGTGATGGTGGGAAAGCGTTGGCTGTGGGATTGTTAGGGGAACATATCCACATCAATTTGCTGTTTTCGTCAGCGACTGCGAGGAGTCGGTCGACAGGGAGAGAAAAATCTTCGCCGAGCATCACTTCACGGAGTTCCACATCATTAATTTCCGCACTTACTTTGTAAACGCCGTAACTTGGGGCAATTGCAATAGCATTGTCTACTCCAGGACGGCAAAATATTCGGAATGTGATATCGATGGCTTCGTCGCTTCCCGCACCTCCGATGAAAATCTGATTGGCAGGGATTCCTTTTAAGTTGGATACCTGTTCTTTAAGTAATTTTTGGTGAGGATCGGGATAACGGTTTACATCTGATGGATAGGGACTCTCGTTAGCATCAATCCACACTGAGATGTCCCCTCCCTTAAATTCATCGCGAGCTGTGGAGTAAGGTTCTAAAGAGAGGATATTGGGGCGTACAAAGTCTAATGGATTCATGAGATTCTGACTTTAACGGCTAAAGCGTGGGCGTCGAGTCCTTCGGCATCGGCCATGGTTATAATTGTCGGGGCGAGGGTTTTAATTCCTTCGGGGGTTAATTCCTGGAACGTAATTTTCCGTAGAAAACTGTCGATATTCACACCACTGAAGGATTGAGCCCAACCGCCTGTAGGGAGAGTGTGATTTGTCCCTGAGGCATAGTCACCTGCGCTTTCAGGAGAGTAGTTTCCGATGAAAACGCTGCCAGCGGCACGGATTCTGTCGGCAATTTTCCAAGGGTGTTGCATTGATATAATGAGATGCTCGGGAGCGTAGTCGTTGACGAAGTTTACCATATCGGTTATGTCGTGAAAAACTATCAGCCGACTGTGAGATAGTGAATTAGCGACTGATGTGGTTCTTGATAATTGTGCTGAGAGTCGTTCCACTTCACCGCGGACGGCGTATGCGAATTTATCGGTATTGCATACCAGCATGGCTTGACTGTCGCTGCCGTGTTCGGCTTGGGATAGCATATCGGCAGCAACGAAAGTAGGAGAGGCAGTGTGATCAGCCATGATTAGAACTTCACTTGGACCGGCGGGCATGTCGATTGCCACTACAGATGATAGATGTTGCTTTGCCTTGGTGACGAAGCGATTGCCGGGTCCGAATATTTTTGACACACGAGGAATAGACTCCGTACCTAAAGCCATTGCTGCAATTGCCTGGGCACCGCCGATCCGGTATATGTGGTTTACGCCGCAGATTGAGGCTGCAAATAGTATTTCGGGAGCGAGGGGGCGGTTATGGCTCTGAGGCGTACATAGAATTATGTCGCGACAGCCTGCTATCTTGGCAGGTGTGGCAAGCATGAGGACTGTGGAAAAGAGCGGGGCTTGTCCTCCGGGGATATAAAGTCCCACACGGTCGATGGCGACTGGGCGTTGGAGACATTTTACTCCGGGTGAGGTTTCGATTGTGATTTCATGTGGCATTTGGGCTGCATGAAATTTCTCTATATTCGCCTTGGCAATCAGTATGGCGTCTTTAACCTTTTGACTGACGGAGTCACAACCGGCAGCTATCTCAGCTTCTGTTACCTCAAATTCGGTTATTTCAGTATGGTCGATGTCAAGTGACATCTGGCGGAGAGCCTGGTCACCATCTTTGCGAACGCCTTCAATTATATCGAGGACTATGCGGTCAACTTCAGGGTCGTTGGGGATGTTGCGTTCTGTGAGTTGATGCCAGTCGGCGCGGGCGGGATTTATATAAATGTTCATTTTGTTAACTATTGGAAATCCGTTGGGTTGTGTGTTCTTATTTTACGATATTTTCAAGGACGAGTACAAGGATGTCTTCTGCTCCTATGCTTTTTAACTTCTCAATCTTTTCCCAAAGTTGAGATTCCGGGATTACGGCGTGTAGTGAAAGCCAATTGGGGTCAGCGAGGTGGAGCACAGTGGGGCTTTTCATACTCGGTAGGATACTAAGTGCTTCTTCAAGAGATGCTTTGGGAATATTCATAAGAACATATTTCATCCCGCGGCTTTCGATGATGGAGCGGAAGCGGAAACAAAGTTTATGGAGTTCTTCCATTTTGTCCTCGGTGAGATTGGGTGTGGCAATAAGAACTGCTTGTGACTCAAGGACTGACATTACTTCTACCAAACCGTTTTGAACTAAAGTACCACCCGAAGAAACAATGTCGAAAATTGAATCGGCCATGCCGATAGCCGGGGCTATTTCTACTGAACCGGTGATTGTGTGGATTTCAGCTTTGATCGAGTTGTCTTTTAGGAAGCGAGATAGAATTGCGGGGTAGGAGGTCGCAATACGTTTGCCGTTGAACCATTCAAGCCCTTTGTAGTCAGCTTCGCGCGGTACTGCCAGGCTGAGTCGGCAACCTCCGAAACCAAGGTTCATAACATTCTGCACGTTTACGCATTTCTCTTCCACTTCATTTAATCCCACAATACCGATGTCGGCAGTTCCCATGGCCACGGCTTGTGGAATATCGTCATCGCGTAGTAGCAGCAGGTCCACGGGAAATCCCTTGGCGTGAGCTATAAGTGAACGACTACCCACAGATGCTGATATGCCGGCATCGGCAAGTAATGCCATAGTCTTTTCATTGAGGCGACCTTTCGCCTGTATCGCAATTCTTAGCATAAAGAGCTTGTTTTGGTCAAATTCCTGTTATTTTGAAATGCAAAATTACGATTTAATTTCAAATTTCTAAAATATAAGCTCAATAAATGATAAAAAAGAAGTGAAGGATTCGGAGATTCGGAAGGATTTGGTGCCCGTAGTGAATTGATTATTTCGACAATCGATGTTTAATTGTCAATCGTCAATTGATAGCTGTCGGATGACATACGTTGCATATAGCTTTGGATTATGGCTTGCATTTCGCGTTCCATCTCTTTCTCCTGGGGAAACTTTCCAACGAGGTTTTCTTTCAAGAAAGGATCCTTGACGTAGTTGAATATTTCTGTGACTTTCTCACCGTCGGAACGCATCACATATTCTCCTTTGAAGAATTGAGGATAGAAGTCCCAATTGAAAGCCCAAGTATCTTCCGGCTTGGTGTTTAGAAGGTCTTTTCCGAATGCCACGTATGGTCGGCCGTAGCCCACATAGTTAAGGATTGTGGGCATGATGTCGATTTGCTGTGCGATTCCGGGATGCTTGCCTGAGGGAAGCTCGCCAGAGGGATCGTAGAACAAGATAGGTACACGGAAACCACCAACCTCGTTTTTATATACCTCGTGTGTGCGTTTGCTACTTGCATGGTCGGCAGTCAAGACGAAAATAGTATTCTTAAACCATGGTTGCTTGGAGGCAGTTTCAAAGAAATGACGGAGCGAGAAATCGGCATAGCGGATGCATTTGTGGAGCTTGTGAATGCCCTCGTCGACAAATACATCCTTATACTTCTCAGGTACAGCGAAAGGATGGTGGGATGAGAGCGTGAACACGCTTGCAAGGAAAGGCTGAGGCATCTCGCCAAGTTCAGCACAGAAATATTGGAGGAACGGCTCGTCCCAAACACCCCATGTGCCATCAAACTCACTCTTGCCACCAAATCGGGGATCATCATAGAATTCATTCCTGCCAAAATACTTTTCAAAACCGATGGACTTCACGAAAGCATTGAATCCAAGGGATTCATTGTCAGCCCCATGGAAGAAGGCTGTGTTATAGCCGATATTTTTCAGCTCAGTGGCGATGGAGTTGAGATGATTTAGCGAGAATGGTGAGAGGACAAACGGACGGTCCATGCGTGGAATGGATGCGAGTATTGAGGGTGGTGCATCGATGCTGAAACCGGAATTAGCAAACGACTGGTCAAAATAGAGACTCTGACGGAGCAGAGAGTCGGCAAATGGGGTATAGCCTTTGTATGTACCATTGTCAAGATCCTTGTTTAACTCGCCAATAAATTCCTGTGCGAAGCTTTCTACTATGAAGATCACAATGTTCTTGTGGTTGGGGATGACAGAATCACCGGGGGTGTGTACGGGTGAATATATTGCATCGAGTTCGGCTTGGTCAGTGAAAAATACCGGAGTCTTCTGTGGCATTTGACCGATGGTGCGGATTAAAGAGAAAGGTGTATTAAGCACGATTCCGGTCTGCAGTGGATCGTCCACAAAATTATGGGAATAGCTGACAGCGATAGGGCGCGTCGCAGTGAAGAATGTATTACCACGCATTCCCATTACTGTAATAGGTGCAAATATCACAAGACCAATGATTTGGGTGATATAATATCTGCGAGTGGGATGCGTTGGCGTGAGGGGCGAACGGTAGCATTTCCAAAGGAATATAATAAGAATTATAGCGAGGAGCACAAGATACCAGTGTCCAAAGAATTCTTCCCAGAAAATGCTTCCAAGATTCCCCTCGTTTTGAAATTCCTGCACTGTGGCCATCGAAGAGCGGTGTTTTCGGAACTCAAAGAACACCGAGTCACCGAAATTTAGTATCACACATAGCGAATTAATAACGATAAACATCCATTTTGTCATTGAATGATACCATCTTACCTCCTTTTTAGCCCATGGGAGAAGGTAAAGGAGTATGACGAGAGCATTGGTATAGAAGATGGCCGAGGTGTCAAAACGGAAACCTCCGAGCGACATTTTCCAAAATAATCCCCATGACATAGTACCGCTGTAAAGATTCCAATTCTCGAAAAGGAACACTAAGCGACATATTTCGTAGCAAATGTATACCCAAAGTAGGTTGAGGAACAGACGTACGGGGTTTGATTGTAATATATTATATTCTCGTTTCATGATGAATGGTTTATGTATCGATTTATTAACGATTGCTTAAATCTTCGTAAAGTTTTTGCAGAATAGCTTTGCCTTTTCTTTCACGCAGCTCATCATGGCCTTCGATTGCCGATTCGGCCACATTATCGTAATTGGTGACGCCCGTCGAATCGGTGAACATGAAGCCGTTGGTATAGGTGTGGAAGGAGAATGGATAAGTATACGTGTCAGCAAGGACATCGCGACTATAGATAAACTTGTCATGTTTCAGCCCCATCTGTGCTAAAAGTGTAGAAGCCAAATCGGTTTGGCTCATGATAGTTCCCACTTTCTCAGGATGGTCAACTGCTCCGCCAATCATCAGAAGAGGAATGTGTGCATATTTACTGCGCGAGGCCGGATGATGACTTATGTTGGAGCCATGATCGGCAACGCATATGATTAATAGATTATCCCATGCCGGAGATTTTTTGAGCTTATCTACAAATTCACCGAAGCAGTGGTCGGTATATGCAAAGGCATTATCCACATCGTCGGGAAGCCGGTTGTAGGGGACAGTGAACGGTTCATGGGAACTGAGGGTTTGGAAAGTGGTGAACCACCGCTTCCCTTCATGGGTTTTCTCCATTATGTCATCATAAAGCCAATCAAACATATATCCGTCATGTATACCCCACTTGCATGCAGGAGCAGACTTTGGGAAATCCTTTTGTGACACAAGTCGATCGTGGCCTGAGGCTAAATAATAGTCGGATTTGTGCATTATAGTGAGGTCGCCGCCATGCACGGCGGTAGTTTCATAGCCCAAATTCTTCAATTCGCGCGGTAGGGCCGGGAGGTTCGGGAGCTTGCGAGTGTAACGTATCACGCTTGTGGTGGGCTGGCCAAGATAGCCGCTGAGAAGGCATACGAGACCACGGTCAGTACGGAAACTTCCGGCAGTGCATTGAGTAAACATAACTCCCTCGTTGGCTAAGCGATCGACATTGACAGCCACATTATGTTTGCCGCCAAGTGACTCAATAAATTCAGCACCAAGACTTTCCCAAACGATTAATAATATATTAGGACGGTCGGTGTTGAGTATTTTACTCTGAGGGATACCATTGGTAGGGAAGAGTGGTGAAAATATTTTATCACATTCCTCGTCGTCAAAATTCCGGAATTTACCTTTAAATTCATCACGTGTAGTGAGTGAATATAGAAGATTGTAGGCAGGGTTCAACGCCCAGTGATTGTAAAAAGGATTCTTGCTGTAATAAACCACACTGGGGTTGTTTGGACGGATTTTCAGACCTCTTGTGACTAAATATAAAGCGGCAAGTATAATAATTGCCGACAGAATTATAACCGGGTATTGCCACCATGAGTTAAAATCAGTGGAGAAATTATTGAAAAATAAACCGGTAACGATAGAAACGCCTGCATAAAAAATTGCAGCTACGACTATGACGAAGCAAATGGCGCATAATATATAAAGTGCGGACACACTGGCAAATGCACCCTTAAGTGACTTAAGGTAAACAAACACGGAAGAGTCGAGTTTGTATTGCCAATAACTGTAAAGAATAGTATCGGAAACTACAATTAAAGATAGGATTATGGAAATCAGCAGATTGTAAATGCCGATAATAGTATGGAAATTGAAATGAGGAAAAAATGTAAAAATAACAGCGGTAAGTAGCGGAATTGCTGAGAGGTAGGCTGCGATTATAAAGTCGGAGACGATGCCGTGGGAATATACATCACGTACATCGCGTAATGAAAGTGTCTGCACATTAAGCTTGCGGTTATACCATCCAAACAGAGGTTTTTGCACAATACAAAAAAATGCAGTGACATATATGAAATAAATGATTGTAAATATGGTAAATTCCCACATGCTCCAAAGGCTTTAAATTTTAGGCTTTTGACTTCAGATATAGGCTTTAGTCATTTGCTTTATTTTGTCCACTATTTGTATTGGTGTGATACTGTTCATGCAGTTGAGATGCCCCAGGGGACACTCAGGGCTTCCGGCCACAGTGCAAGGCTGACAATCGAGATTGAGGCACAGAGCATTATCGGCGGTTTGATGATAGCCAAGGAAGCCGCATCCGGGTGTGGTGCTTCCCCAAATGCTTAGTACTTTAGTCCCGGAAAGAGCTGCCATGTGTTGATTGGCTGAGTCCATGCTGACCATCAGATCCATTTTCCCCATCAAGGAGATTTCCTCTTCTAAAGAAAATCGTCCGGCTAAAGATACGCAATGAAAATTAGATGCTTGCCAATGAGCGAGTTCCTCGGCCTCTTTACCACGCCCTCCGAACAGGTATACGTTGTAACCTTCAGCGGTCAGAAGATTCACAGTTTCCCTCATGTGAGAAAGCGGGTAGGTCTTGTTGTAGTATCGGGCATAAGGTGCTATCCCAATGGCAGGATGCTTAATTTCAAATGGAATTGTCAAATCCTTATTGCCGTCAATCAATGAATTGAATGTCAAGTTGATGGGAAAACCGAGTTTGGTAAAAACATCGGCGTAACGGTTAATGAAGTTAGGCTGAGGTATACCTTTTTTCAGAATGTCATCACGATGACTGCGTAGCTTGTCTACCATCTCCACCTTCACTCCCTTCAGTTTGAAGTATCGGTCTATAATCCAAGTCCTGAGAACATTGTGAAGATCTGCGACATAGTCCGGCTTAAAAGTGGAAAGTTGCCGCAGAAGTCGAAAGGTCCCAGCTACACCTTTGTATTCCTTGTTAAGGTCAAACCCATAGACATCAACATTTTTCGGCCGATTAATGAACAGACGGGAAAAGAAAGGGCGAGTCACCACATCAATGTGAAGATGCGGATATTGCTCGGCAAGCGAGTAAATAGCCGGGATAGTCATAGCGACATCGCCCAAAGCGGAAAAACGGATGACGATCATCCTTTTATCGCGGTTATAGCTCATTTTTCAAGTAGGCCTCTACGCCGTCTATATCCTTGCGATTGTCGACAGAAAGGGATTTGCAGTGGCAGTTGTAATAATAAATCGGCATGTGGTTTTCGAGGAAACGGAAGGAATCATTTTCCTCAATCTTTTCAATAGGACCGCGTGGTGTATTGTGATAGAAGTCAAGGGCTTTTCGAGTGAAGGCTCCTACACCGACAAACTTGTGGAACACATAGTCCATCGCGCCCTTCGGGTAAGGTATTGGGCTACGGGAAATGAACAGACAGCGATCGTCATTTGCGGTTACAATCTTAAGATTGGTAGCATCGACAACTTCTACCGGGTTGGAGAAATCGGTCATGAGGTTGGAGACGAAGAAATCATCTGGCCTAAGACCTTCGGGCACACATTGCACTATGGCATCGCGCTTAAGGAGCGGCTCGTCGCCATTTACCATCACGTAAAGGTCGGCAGGAATGCGTGTAGATACCTCGTATAGACGTTCGGTAGCTGTGTCATGGTCGGAGCGAGTCATGACTACCTTGGCACCAAAATTTTCGGCGGTCGCTTTGATTTTCTCGCTATCGGTAGCTACGTAAACCTCTTCAAATATTTCCACCTCTTTGCAGTGTTCGTATACCCACTGAATCATGGGCTTACCACAAATAAGGGCGAGAGGTTTCTCGAAAAATCTTGTAGATTCCGCACGAGCGGGGATTACGCATATAATTTTCATTGTTCAGTGTATACTTAGGGTTGTTGATTTAATTCAGTTTCAGTATTTAATGATATTTATTTTAGATTCTTAGGCCAACGTTTGTGAGACCAAAGCCATAGCCCCGGACGGCGGCGGATAGTCTGCTCAAACATTTCCATGTATCGTCGAGTGTAAGGATAGTTAATCTCGTCGCCTTTTGGGACAATCTCTTTGAAAGTGAGGTGATAGTGTCCACGAGAGGTCTTTTCAACATCGAGGTATACATAAGCGGCATTGATGCGCCTTCCTATTTCTTCACCGCCGGCCACAAGAGAAGTCTCTTGGTTGAGGAAAGTTGTGGTGTTGTGAGGAGTGTCGCTGTTGGTACGATGGTCAGATATAAAACCGATTATGAATTTCACATTCTCGTTTCTCCATTTCAGCATTGTGCGAAGCACTTTGTCCTTTGGAATTGACACTGAGCCGAAACGTGAACGGATCTTAAGCATCAATCTATCAAAGGCCTTGTCGTGTATACGTTTATAAACCTGAGCGCTAACGTCGGCATGGTAGTGTTGAGTCACGACGGGCACCCATTCCCAATTGCCATAATGACCAAGGAACAATATCACAGGATGACCCTTATTGATTAAGCGATCTATAATCTCACTGCCTGATACTTTTAATCGTTTATTGGCTTCTTTATCACTGAAATTCAGTAGCTTGATCGTTTCAACAATATTGTCGCATAGTTGGTGATAAAAATCCTTTTCAATGCTGAGAAGCTCTTCATCCGACTTTTCAGGGAAGGAATTGCGAAGATTACATCTCACCACCTTTCTACGATATTTAAGGCCCTTGTAGAAAAGTAGATACATGAAATCGCTCAGTCCATATAGGGCTTTCATCGGTAGAAGCGCTAAGGTGGAGAAGAGACCTAAGTATAGACTATATTTTATTTTTTCGCCCATATCACATCTCCTATTGATTTGACAACTCGGGGTGTAGCACCAGTGTTGTTAGTTACGTATTTAGCAGCCTTTTCGGAGACAGCTTTTAACTCATAAGGATTCGATTTCAGTTGGCAGAACCACCTGTCAAGTTCCTTAAAATTGCGTATCGACGTTCCAACGCCATGTTCAATCATCTCCTTGGCGATGGCTTTACGCTGTATGTTCGGACCGAAAGCCACAGGCATCCCGTAGGCGGCAGGTTCTATTATACTATGAAGGAGCTTGGTGAAACCTCCCCCCACGTAAGCCCATGAAGCGTAGCGGTAAAGGTAGGCTAGTGCACCGACAAAATCAATCACAAGCACTTGGCAATCACCTAAGTCATTGTTTTTATCGCATTGCGAATAGAATGTAATATTGCCGTCAATGAGTTCTCTTAGGCGATTAAGAGTTTCATTGTCAATTTCGTGAGGGGCGATTATGAATTTGATATCCGTATGCTTATTGACAAGTTGCGCTATTATTTCAAGGTCCTGGTCGTTATGAATGCTCCCGGCTATGAAGATTTGTTTACCATTAGCAAAGCGTTCGACTTTCTCGTCATGCCACGGAGTAGAGGCCACAACATTTACATTGTCAAACAGAGGGTCGCCGTTGATCACAGAGTTGGTGATTCCAAGACTTTCGAGATTCTCTTTTGAGCGTCCGTCAAGAACAAACACCCGCTTAAAATAGCTGATTGATTTGCGGTAAAGGTCGCCATACCATTTGAAGAATGGAGAATTATCGCGAATCACAGCCGAAACGAGAAATGCCGGGATTCCTCTTACCTTCAGTTTATATAGGTATGAGTGCCAGTATTCCGAAACCATGAATACAGCACAGTCAGGTTTGACGGCGTCAAGGAATCGGCGGGCATTTTTGTCTGTGTCGAATGGAAGATAGAATACTTTGTCGATGTTAGGATGGTTCTTTGAAACGGCCTCATACCCGGTCGGTGAGAAGAATGTCATCACGATGTTGCAATCGAAATTCTCCTTCAGGGCTTTTATGATGGGACGGCTTATGCCAAATTCTCCTAACGAGGAAGCATGAATCCATATGGTGGGACGGCTATGGTCAAGTTCCTTGACATTCTCTTCCACGGTTTTTAATATATGACGTTGGCCATTGGCAAAACGCGACAATTTGGCTGGACTATCCTTCCGTCTCAGTCTGGAGAACGACAGAATAGCCCTGCGAGCGATGCGCATACCTAAATCATATACTTGTAGCATTGTTTATGCTTAAGATAGTGTCTAAAAATTAAGCCTACAAAATTACTATAAATGTTTGAAATAAATCAACAAATTATGCTAATTTTGCAGTGCTATATGGCTTGAAGATTGGTCAACAAGTAATGAGCAGATAAGATGAATATCAAATTTGAAGATAAAATAAAAGCAGCGGCACCCGGTTTGCGTGTCGTAACAATTGAGGCTGATGTCGAAAATAAGGATACCAGCGATGAATTGTGGGGCTTAATTTCGAGAGGTGCATCTGATATGCGTAATGTGCTCGATATTCCCGACATAAACAAGCGAAATGGTATCCGAGCAACACGCGAGGCATATAAGAAATTGGGTAAGGAGCCTAACCGTTACCGACCGTCATGCGAGGCCTTGTGTCGCCGACTCGTCAAGGGTTTGGAACTTTATCGCATCAATGCTCTGGTGGACATCATCAATCTTATATCCATACAGTCAGGATATTCCATTGGCGGTTTTGATATGGATAAGATTCAGGGAGATTCCATCACATTGGGTGTAGGGATGGATGGCGAGCCATTTGAAGCAATCGGCAGAGGTGAGTTGAATATTGCGAATATGCCTGTATACCGCGACGCGGTTGGAGGGATTGGTACACCGACAAGCGACAATGAGCGGACTAAACTTGATATTGACACCAAAAGACTGTTGATGTGTGTTAATATTTATGGTGAAGAAATGCCGCCGGAGGAGACAGTGGCATTGACCACTATGCTTTTGGGGAAATTTGTTGATGCTAAGAATATTGATATTAATACATTTCGGCCATGAAAACACTACATATGTATCCGTCGAGCATTAATGATCGTTTCTTGGATGAAATTGTGGAATGTCTACGTGACGGCGGCATCATAATTTATCCCACAGATAGCTTGTATGCGCTTGGATGTGACGCACTTAATAATAATGCAATAGAGAAACTTTGTAAATTTAAGGATGTCAATCCTCAGAAACAAACTCTTTCGGTGGTGTGTGACGGGTTGTCGATGGCGAGTGAGTATGCCCGCATGGACAATGAAGCATTTAGAATCATCCGAAGGAATTTACCCGGCAGTTTCACATTCATTCTTCCGGCATCCACGAAACTCCCAAAGGTGTTCAAGGGTCGTAGGGCTGTCGGCATAAGAATTCCAGACAATAAAATAGCGATCGCTATAGCAGAGCGGCTTGGTAATCCGATACTTTCTACGTCGGCACAAGAAGATGGCAGTGAGATTATTGACCCGCAAATTTTGGCGGACGAATATAATGGTGTTGCGTCGCTCATAGTGGATGGTGGTGAGTGTGTAGGTCACTTTTCCACTGTGGTTGACTTGACAGATAGTAATGACCCTGAAATTGTGCGACAAGGTATTGCCGAACTTCAGTAAATTTATTTAGGGGGGATATGGAGATTAGGACCGTAGCGCCAGAGGAGTATTGTGCTATATACCCGGCAACTCGATGTGTTTATAATTCGGTGAAGTTTTGTGAATTAAATCGTAGTAAGTGTGATGATATTTTGTATTTGCTGTTTATAGATCATGGGAGAGTAAGATTCGGGATGGTGGTTGGAGATGATGGAAAGATGTTGAAATCGCCCTTTTCAGCTCCTTTCGGAGGATTGGAAGTGGGGAGATGTCAACGGTTGAGTCACTATCTAGATGCGTATGAGTCACTGAAAAGGTTTGCGGAGGATAGATGCCGAAATTTACTTGTGACGTTGCCCCCTCAGTTCTATTATGAGGGTTCTCATGTGGTTAAGCAAGAAGTGGCAATGCGTGCATGTGGTTTCGAGCTTGCTTATTCGGACATTGACCACTATATTCCTGCCATATTGTCGGCGAATGGGATGAGGGAAAAAATGTGGCCGGAGGCAAGAAATAAACTGAATTTTGCTGAGAGGCAATGTTTTTGCATGGAGACCGATAATTCGATGATGGATAATTCGCTTCCGATGATTCAAAGAGCATATGGAATTATTAAAGATAACAGAGATGAGAAGGGATATACGTTGTGGTTGTCATTAGAGGATGTGATAAGGACGGTGCGAGTGGTGTCTGCCGATTTCTTTGTTGTTACACTTGATAGGGTAGATGTTGCGGCTGCTATGGTGTATCATGTGACGGAGGAAGTGGTGCAGGTGATATATTGGGGTGACAAGCCGGGTTATTCCAGGTATCGTCCCATGAATCTTCTTGCATCAAAGATTGTGGAACATTATTCAGAACAGGGTAAGATAGTAGATGTCGGACCATCGTCAAGTCAGGGAGTTCCATCAATAGGGCTGTGTGATTTCAAGGAAAGTGTGGGATGCTCGGCTGATTTGAAGCAGACATTTGTGATAGAAAATGATTAGGGCTATGATTATTTCATAGCCCTAATCATTGAAGTTTGTTATATGCGTTAATGAGAGTAATTATTCGTCGAAAGTCATTTCGTCGAAGCCGGCGGCGTCAAATTCATCCTCATTGTATTCATCGGATCCGTAGAAGTCGTCATCAAGGTCAGTTGTGGCGGCTGCGTGAGCGGCTTTGGCGTCAATCTTAGCGTCAAATTCGTTCAGGTCGACGAACTGGGCTGGAGCATCGCCCATGGAGATTGTGCACAAGGGGTCTTTGAGGTTCTTGCCGGGGATTGATTTTCTCATTTCAATGAAGAAAGAGCGGTCAGTCATGTAGTCAAACACCCACACGAGCCTCTGACCGTCATCCTCGATGAGGTCGCTGAGCGGGGTATCCTCCATGATGTAAATATCCTCCGATGAGTCGGAGCCCATATCCTCAAGGCTGATTTCCTGTTGGCGTTCCCATCCATCATCGCATATGAAGAAGGAGCTGAACTGTGCCTTATCGTATCCCACAGTATCGCAGATGGCGTTGCGGAAGTCAAGAAAAGTAGCATCAGCATCTATTTGAATCTCACGTTTGAAATTGTCAACCTCGTCGGAGACAATGCGGAAGTTATATATCATAGTAATTATTGTTATATCAAGTTAAACTATCTGCGAAAGTAGTAACTTTTTTTTAATTTCAAAATAGTTTATACTTATTTTAATAGCTTAAGACAGAATTTTTCAATTTTTCCAAAAGGATAAAGCGACCCCCAGGTGCAGACACCCAGGGGCTTCTATGATATGACTTATTTTCTTCTTTTCTATACTTCGAGGTCAAGGTTGAATTTCTCGTTCCAGGGAAGACCGTTGGCGGCGAGCTCGGTGAGGAATGGATCGGGATCAAATTCTTCTACGTTGTTTACGCCTGGTTTTACCCATTTGCCTGTCAAGAACATCATAGCTCCGACCATAGCCGGTACGCCGGTGGTGTAGCTAACGGCCTGCATTCCAGTCTCACGATAAGCTTCCTCGTGAGAGCAGTTGTTCCATATATAATAGGTGAGATGTTTGCCTTCTTTATCAAGACCGGATATGCGACAACCGATTGAAGTCTCGCCGTGGTAGTTTTCGCCAAGATCCTGAGGATTAGGTAGCACGGCTTTCAAGAATTGCAGAGGAACTATCTTCTGACCATTATAATCCACCTCGTCAATGCGAGCCATACCGATGTTCTGAATCACGCGGAGATGAGTGAGGTATTCCTGTCCGAAGGTCATCCAGAAGCGTGCGCGCTTAATAGAAGGATAATTCTTGACAAGCGACTCAAGCTCCTCGTGGTAAAGGAGGTAGCTTTCACGTTCACCGATATTAGGGTAGGTGAGTGGCTTATGGATTTCGAGCGGACCTGTTGTGATCCATTTACCATCCTGATAATATCGGCCGTTTTGAGTAATTTCGCGGATGTTGATTTCGGGATTGAAATTAGTGGCAAAAGCTTTTCCGTGGTCGCCGCCATTGCAGTCCACAATGTCAAGATATTCCATATCAGAGAAATAATGCTTGGCTGCGTAGGCAGTAAATACACCAGACACGCCCGGGTCGAAGCCGCAACCGAGGATGGCGGTCAGGCCGGCATCTTCAAAACGCTGTTTGTAAGCCCATTGCCATGAATATTCGAAATGAGCCACGTCCTTAGGCTCGTAGTTCGCGGTGTCGAGATAGCTTACGCCGCAAATCAAGCAAGCGTCCATGATGGTTAGATCCTGATATGGTAGGGCTACGTTAATGACGAGAGCCGGTTTGTGACGGTTGAATAGTTCAACGAGTTGAGGTACGCTATCAGCATCGACGGTGTCGGCTGACACGAATGGTTTGCCGATAGCCTCTACCACAGCGTCACACTTGCTGCGAGTGCGTGAAGCGATAACTATTTCAGAGAACACTTCGGGGTGCTGTGCACACTTGTGAGCTACAACGGTACCCACGCCGCCAGCTCCGATAATTATGACTTTTGCCATTCTTTGATTTGATAGTAGGTTAAAATGGTAAATTTATTCTGAGAATTATAGTTCTGTAAACCTGTTATGAAGTTATTTTTTTAAGATTACTTAGTCTCTCTGATTGCCAAAGAATCGAAGGAGGTATAGGAAGAGGTTGATAAAGTCGAGGTAGAGGTTGAGGGCGCCTATAGTGGCGAGATGACCGGCATACTGAGCCGGGGTGTATTCAGCCATTTTTTTGATAGTCTGGGTGTCCCAAGCGGTAAGACCTATGAAAATAAGAACACCGCAAATGGAGATAATCCAGTCAAGCTGGGTGCTGCGAGTGAATATGTTAACTACTGAAGCTATGATAAGACCGATGAGGGCATAGATGAGGAAATTGCCCCACTTGGTAAGATCCTGGGTGGTGAAAAAGCCGTAGACACTCATAGCACCGAAAGTACCGGCGCAGATGAAGAATGTCTTTGCAATTGAAGTGGCAGTGTATACGAGGAATATCGATGACAATGCCAAGCCGTTGATAGCTGCGAAAGCAAAGAAGAGCAAAGTCGCAGTGGTGGATGACATTTTAGTGATGCGGCTGGAAATCGCGATAACGAGTGCGATTTCTGCGATCAATAGACCCCAATAGAACCATGAATTGGACATCATGAAGTTGATGTATGAAGGGCTTGATGCTCCGAAGAGAGCTACGAAGGCTGTGACAAGTAGGCCGATGAACATCTTGAGGTATACACGTTTCATCACAGCCGAGGTGGTCATGATTGCTTCCTGCTGTGTAGAGTGATAGCCGTTATATGGGGGTGGAACCGGTGAGTTTGTAAATCTTTCGTTCATAATTTGATATATTTAGGGTTGGTTTTAATTACATTCTTTCAGGAACCTTAATGCCGAGCAGTTTCATTCCGGACTTGACTATACGTGCAGTCTGGCGGCTGAGTTCGAGACGGAGGGAACGTACTGAGGGATCAGATTCTTTGAGTATTGAACAGTCGTGGTAGAACTGGTTGTAAAGTTTTACGAGGTCATATACATAATTGGCAATAAGGGCAGGGCTGTAGCTCTGGCCTGCGGCTTGGACAGTGGCGGGAAAGTCGGCAAGTGATTGGATAAGTGAAATCTCACGTTCGCCGGGGACTACATGAGAGTAATCGACCATCTCCATGTTTTCATCGGCCGCTTTACGGAGCACAGAGCAGATGCGGGCATATGTATACTGAATGAATGGGCCGGTATTGCCGTTGAAGTCGATGCTTTCCTTGGGGTTGAAAGTGATGTTTTTGCGTGGGTCTACTTTCAGAAGGAAGTATTTCAGAGCTCCGAGCCCCACCATTTCTGTAATCTCTGCGATTTCGCTTTCCGTGAGACCGTCGAGCTTGCCAAGTTCAGCAGATACGCTTCGGGCGGTGTTAACCATATCGTCCATGAGGTCGTCAGCGTCAACTACCGTGCCTTCACGTGATTTCATTTTACCTTCGGGGAGCTCGACCATCCCATAGGAGAAATGGACGAGGTCTTTACCCCATTTGAAACCGAGACGATCGAGGAGGATGGAAAGTACCTGGAAGTGATAGTTTTGCTCATTGCCTACCACGTATATCATTTTGTCAATGGGGAAATCCTCATATCGGAGTTTCGCAGTGCCGATGTCCTGTGTCATGTATACCGAGGTGCCGTCGGAGCGGAGAAGCAATTTGTGGTCAAGGCCTTCGCCAGTTAAGTCGGCCCACACAGAGCCATCCTCCTTTCGGTACATTTTCCCGGCTTCGAGACCCTCGAGCACTTTCTCCTTGCCTTCGAGGTAAGTACGGCTCTCGTAGTATACCTTGTCGAAATCCACACCCATACGCTTGTATGTTTCATCGAAACCAGCATATACCCATGAGTTCATAGTTTCCCACAGTGCGCGTATATCGGGATCTTTTTGTTCCCATTTCACGAGCATTTCACGGGCTTCCTTCATGAGGGGAGATGCCGCCTCTGCCTCTTCTTTTGTTAAGCCATTGTCCATTAGTTCTTTGACTTCGGCTTTATAATGCTTGTCGAAAAGAACGTAAAAGTCGCCGATAAGGTGATCGCCCTTCTTGCCGGTAGATTCGGGAGTCGCATTGTCACCCCACTTCTGCCATGCCAACATTGACTTGCAGATGTGGATGCCGCGGTCATTGACGATGTTAGTCTTGATGACATTGTTCCCACAGGCCTTGAGAATCTCAGCAAGGCTGAAACCGAGAAGGTTGTTGCGGATGTGACCCAGATGAAGCGGTTTATTGGTGTTGGGCGATGAGTATTCCACCATCACTAACGGGGAATTTTCATCGGCAGTCTTCATCCCGTAATCTTTGGTGTCAGCGATATGTTTGAGTACAGTATTCCAAAAGCTCGGGGCTATTGTGATGTTAAGGAATCCCTTAACCACATTGAATTTTTCGACCGACGGTTCGTTGGCCTTTAACCATTCGCCAATTTCGTCGCCCACCATTTCCAGTGACTTACGGGCCGCTTTAACCCAGGGGAAAACCACAACAGTCAAGTTGCCCTCGAATTCTTTGCGAGTGGCTTGGGGGACAATGTTTTCGGCAGGAGTATCAATTCCATATATCTCCTTTACCGCCTTTGAAATCGCGGTTGCTATAATGTTATCAATCGACATCTTATGTTTTTGTATCGGTGTTTGAATGATATGATTAACTTTTAATTTACAAAGTTACGAAAAACATAGTAGATATTGACTATTTTAACATTTATTTGTTAAGGATTTCACGCTTTTGTCACAATTAGTCAGCGGTACCGACTGGGGGGTAAACTTTTTGTATCGTCACCATCACGGTCTGCGACTTTAAGGGATATGGGGTCATCCTTTGTCCCACATGGAGCCTCTTTTAGGATACTTAGAACCTCGAAGTAGAAGCCTCAAGGCAGTATTGTAGGTGAAATATGCCCATATCCAGTTGGTTAGGACGCTAATCTTACTTCTCATTCCCAAAAGTGAGATAAGATGAATGAACATCCATGCCAGCCATGCGAAGAAGCCTGTGAGATGCAATTTATGCAGGTCGGCCACGGCGCGGTTTCTTCCGATGGTTGCCATTGAGCCCTTATCCTTGTAACTGAACGGCTTATCCCATGAGTCGTTATTGAGATTCTTGGCGAGGAATCTTCCCTGCTGAATTGCCACTTGGGCCAGCTGAGGGAGTCCCTTGGGGTATTTCTCATACATACAAAGGTTTATGTCGCCAATGGCGAATACATTCTCTATCCCCTTCACGCGACAGAAATCATCAGTGATAAAGCGTGCACCAGGACCGACTTTTACTTCCGTGCCTGTGAGATTAAAAGGCGACCCGGTGACTCCTGCAGTCCAGATAACCATTTCTGAGTATATTTTTTGTCCGTCATCCAGAAACACTTCATTGTTTTCGTAACTCTTCATTAGATGATTGAGCTTTATGTCGACCATCAGATTCGTAAGATCCTTATAGGCAGTTTTGGATGCAGTTTCGCTCATTGTACGAAGGAGCCGGTCAGTGCCTTCAAGCAGGTGTATGTTTACATCCTCTAATGGTATTTCAGGATAATCCCGACGGAGGATATAACGTTTCAATTCGCCTAACGCACCGGCTATTTCTACTCCTGCAGGTCCACCGCCGATTACGACGAAACTCAATAGCCTTTTACGCAATTCCGGGTCTTTCTCCACTGCGGCGCGTTCGCATCGGTCTAAAATTTCGTTTCGGCAACGTATAGCTTCATCGGTGCCTTTAAGAGTGTAAACATCGTTGACGAGACCGGGATTGTTGAAGAAATTGTTGGTCGTGCCGGCTGCAATGACGAGCTTATCGTAATGGATACGTTCAAATTGAGTGACTATCTCATGTTTAGCTACATTAATTTCTGTCACTTCCCCAATATGATATGACACATTTTTTGCTGATTTTTTTCTAAGCTCACGGCGGAAAGGGAAAGAAATGTTCGTCGGGTCGAGCCCGGAAGATGCCACCTGGTAGAAGAGAGGCGGAAATCCGTGGTAATTGTTCTTATCCACGAGTATGACTTCGTATTTATCCTTATCGAGAAGCTTCACAAGGTTAAGACCTGCAAATCCCCCTCCGATAATTACTATGACGGGTTTTGAATATGAGTTTTCCATAAAAAATGATGAGACGTTATTAATTATATAACATCTCATCAAATCTTTAAGTTTACGAAAGGACTATCTATCAGCTGCCTCACATACTTGTATCTTACCCCGTGATGGTGCGGTTTTCACACTTAATCACTCTTGCCGGAAACTGCTCTACGAGAGCCATGTTGTGAGTCGCCATAATCACTGTTGTCCCTTCAGCGGCTATGTCGTGAAGATGTCGCACGATTGCTACTCCGGTTGCCGGGTCAAGATTGCCGGTAGGTTCGTCGGCGATGATGATGCGGGGATTGTTAAGGAGCGCGCGAGCTATTACAATACGCTGCTGTTCGCCACCTGACAGTTCGTGGGGCTTTTTGTAGCTTTTGTTCAGCATCCCTACATGTCGGAGCACTTCCTCTATGCGCTGATTGATGTCTACCTTGTCTTTCCAGCCGGTAGCTTCGAGCACAAAGCGGAGATTATCATAGGCGCTTCGGTCGGTCAGCAGCTGGAAATCCTGGAACACTATACCCAATTGGCGGCGTAGAAAGGGAATCTGTTTTAGGCGGATGGTGGCAAGATTATAATCAAGCACTCTGACATCACCTGCAGCAATGGGAATTTCGGCATATAATGACTTCAGAAGGCTTGACTTCCCGCTACCCACTTTGCCTATGAGATATACAAATTCACCCTCATTGATAGAAAGGTTAATATCTTTCAGAGCGATGAGATCGTTGCGGTGTAACTCGACATTTTTATATTCAATCACTGCCATCAGAAGTCGCACGTCATATTAGTTACCCATTTCCGAGAGGAACTTGATGCGAGCAAGGCGAATTTCCTCCTCAGAGAAATCACTCCCCATCTCTTTATAAGCCTCGTTCAAGTCGTCGGTTTCACTTTCCTTAAAATAATCGAAGAGCTCTTCTTGAGAATCCTCATCCATTATTTCATCGATATAATAGTCGATGTTAATCTTTGTGCCTGCATAAACTATCGCTTCGATATCATCGAGCAATTCGCTAAATTCCAATCCTTTGGCTATAGCTATTTCGGGTAATGGTATTTTACGGTCGATTGACTGGATGATGAATGGCTTAGTCATGTTTTTGTTAGCCACGCTGCGCACCCGAAGGTCCTCAGGACGGTCGATTTCATTCTCCTCAACGTGGGTTTTGATAACCTTCACGAATTCCTCGCCATATCGTTTTGCCTTGCCTGCACCCACGCCGGGGATATTCTGTAGCTCCTCGATTGAGATCGGGTAGGTAGTAGCCATGGCTTCCAGGGATGGATCCTGGAAAATGACGTAGGGGGGCAAACCGAGGTGCTTGGCAATTTTCTTCCGGAGATCCTTAAGGATACTGTAAAGTTCGGTGTCAGCGGCACATGACGCTCCGCTCTTCATCATTTCGGGTTCCGGGTCATCACTGAAGTCAGAATCCTCTATAACCTTAAACGACTCAGGCTTGTTGAGGAATTTCTTCCCCTTCGCTGTAATCTTAAGAAGGCCGTAATTTTCTATGTCTCTTTCAAGATAACCGGCGATAATAGCTTGGCGTATCACAGCGCTTATAAGACGCTCATCGGCACCTTCATCGCAGCCAAACACTTCAAGCTCGTCATGTTGGTAAGATTTAACATCGGGAGTGGCTTTTCCAAGGATAACGTCGGTGACGTAATCGGCTTTGAATTTCTCTTTTAGGGCGATAACTGTCTCCAGCACCGCGCATAAATCATCTTTAGCTTCCACTTTTTTCTTTGGATTAATGCAATTGTCACAATTATGGCAGTTGTCACAGAGATATTCTTCTCCGAAATAGAAAAGGAGTGAGCGGCGACGGCAGCTATTTGCCTCTGCGTAGCTCTGGGTTTCCAAGAGGAGTTGTCGGCCTATTTCCTGCTCGGCAAGGGGCTTCCCTTGCATGAATTTCTCCATTTTTTGCAGGTCCTTAGGGGCGTAGAAGGTAATACACTGACCTTCTCCACCATCACGGCCGGCACGTCCAGTCTCTTGGTAGTATCCTTCGAGCGACTTAGGCATGTCGTAGTGAATCACGAATCTGACGTCGGGCTTGTCAATTCCCATTCCGAAGGCAATCGTGGCAACTATCACATCAACTTTTTCAAGTAGGAACGCGTCCTGATTGGCGCTACGGGTTGCGCCATCCATGCCGGCGTGGTAGGGGAGGGCCTTAATGTCGTTTACTCGTAGCATTTCTGCGAGTTCCTCTACCCGTTTTCGGCTTAGGCAGTAGATAATTCCTGATTTTCCTTCTTGGCTTTTAATATATTTAATTATATCCTTATCTATGTTGGCTGTTTTAGGCCTTACCTCATAATATAGGTTGGGACGGTTGAACGATGATTTAAAGACATCGGCATCCTGCATTCCGAGGTTCTTCTGAATGTCGTGTTGCACCTTCGGGGTGGCTGTGGCAGTGAGGGCTATCATCGGACGGACATTTATCTCATTGATGATAGGGCGTATGCGTCGATATTCTGGTCGGAAATCGTGTCCCCATTCAGAAATACAGTGAGCTTCATCGACAGCGTAGAATGATATAGGCACTGTCTTAAGAAACTCGATATTCTCCTCCTTGGTCAATGATTCAGGTGCCACGTAAAGAAGCTTGGTCTTACCGCAGGCGATGTCGGACTTCACTTGGTCGATTGCGGCGCGGTTAAGGGATGAATTCAAGAAGTGGGCTATGTGGTCGGCTTCGCTGAAGTGTCGTATGGCGTCCACTTGGTTCTTCATGAGCGCAATGAGCGGGGAGATGACGATGGCGGTACCTTCCATCATCAAAGCCGGGAGCTGGTAACAAAGTGATTTACCGCCGCCTGTGGGCATGAGTACAAACACGTCGTGCCCTTCAAGGAGGCTTGTCATGATGGCTTCCTGGTTACCCTTGAAAGAGTCAAATCCGAAATGTTCTTTTAGCGCTGCGTGAAGTCGTTGGTTCATTGATTTAGAGAGTTAGAGGAGTGGGGTGGATAGAGATAAGGCTGGGTGATATACGTCAGCCGATATATGCTTTTCTGATTTTCTCCTCGGCGAAGTCGCGGGTGATTACCAGTTCTTTGATATCGGTTGACGGGGTTTCGTACATCGGGTCCATCATGATGGTCTCAACAATGGTGCGAAGTCCGCGTGCGCCGAGCTTATATTCAATCGCTTTGTCGACGATGAATTCAAGAGTGTCAGGGGCGAATGTTAGTTTCACGCCGTCCATTGCAAAAAGCTTTTCGTATTGGCGTGTGATGGCATTCTTGGGCTCGGTAAGTACTTTTAGGAGCGCGTCACGGTCGAGGGGGTCGAGGTGTACGAGTACTGGGAGACGGCCTATGATTTCAGGAATCAGACCGAATGACTTTAGGTCCTGAGGCGCTATGTATTGAAGATAGTTTCCGGAGTCGACTTTGGCACGGAGAGAGCTGCCGGTGAATCCCACCACGTGTGTGTTAAGTCGTTGCGCTATCTTTCGTTCAATCCCGTCGAATGCGCCGCCGCAGATAAAGAGGATATTTTTGGTGTCGACCGCAATCATCTTCTGCTCGGGGTGTTTGCGGCCGCCGTAAGGTGGCACATTGACGATTGAGCCTTCGAGAAGTTTGAGAAGTCCTTGCTGGACACCTTCACCTGATACGTCGCGTGTGATTGAGGGGTTGTCGCCTTTACGGGCGATTTTGTCAATTTCGTCGATAAACACAATTCCTCGCTGGGCTTTCTCCACGTCATAGTCGGCGGCCTGAAGGAGTCGCACGAGAAGGCTTTCGATGTCTTCACCCACGTATCCTGCTTCGGTAAGCACAGTTGCGTCGACGATTGCGAAGGGCACATCAAGCTGCCTTGCTATTGTCTTGGCGAGTAATGTCTTGCCGGTGCCGGTCGGACCCACCATAATGATGTTGCTCTTTTCGATGTCAACATCATCACGGTCTTGGTCAAGGCGTTTATAATGGTTATAAACGGCCACGGAGAGATATTTCTTCGCCTCGTCCTGACCAATTACGTATTGGTCAAGGAACTCGCGTATTTCCTTAGGTGTGGGGAGCGATTTGGTTTCTTTCTTGACGGTTTTTGCTTGGGATTTGCTTTTGCTGCCTGGCTTGCTGTCCTGGAGGTAATCCTTGAGGAGGCTTTCAATCTGATCCACACAGTCGCTACAGATGTATGTGTCACCTATAGGACTGGGAATCAAAATGTCGGTGTAGGATGGTTCCTTACCGCAAAAAGAACATTTAACTGTTGGCGGGTTGCTTTTTTTTGCCATACAAAGTTTATTAGTTCGTATAACTATTTCTTTTCGGGGAGGAGGATATTGTCAATCATGCCGTAATCCTTGGCCTCCTGGGCTGTCATCCAGTAGTCGCGGTCAGCATCGGATTCGATTTTATCGAGCGACATTCCTGAATGGTCGGCGATGATTTTGTAAAGTTCTGCTTTATATTTAAGTATTTCTCTTGCTGTGATTTCGATGTCGGAAGCCTGGCCCTGGACACCACCGAGAGGCTGATGAATCATCACGCGGGAATGGGGGAGGGCAAAGCGCTTTCCATGGGCCCCTGCCACAAGAAGCACTGCGGCCATAGAGGCTGCCATGCCGATGCAGATTGTCGAGACGTCGCTCTTGATATGCTGCATGGTGTCATACAGGCCAAGTCCTGCTATTACTGATCCGCCGGGAGAGTTAAGATAGATTGAAATATCCTTGCCCGGGTCTACGGAGTCAAGATAGAGGAGCTGCCCCTGCACTACGGTGGCGGTGTAATCATTGACATCGGTGCTGAGGAAGATGATACGGTCCATCATCAAGCGAGAGAACACATCCATCTGTGCCACATTAAGTTGGCGCTCTTCAATGATAGTAGGGGATATATAAGATGAGGTGATATGCGAAGCAGCGTCTGCTGAATATTGGTCTAATGCAAGTCCGTTCATTCCGAGATGGTGGACAGCGTAGTTTCTAAAATCATTATTATTCATAGTAGTATTATTCTATTTCGCTAATTTTAATTCTTAGTGTAAAATTACAAAAAAAATTTTTTATTACAAATAGTAGGAAAATATTTATTGATACTTTTTAAAAAGTTGTCATAAATAAACAATCGGTAACAAATGGGACGTACGGATATTTTACCTTTTATTGAGTAACTGACTTCGGATTTTAATTCATGGATTTTAGGGCGGTTATCATATTTTTCGCAAGTGCTTCGACATCCGGGTTGGCGCCGTCACTATCGGCTTGCTTCATTTGAGGTTGTGGTGTCAGTATCTCTATATGCTTTTCAGTAAATAAGTTGGTTATTTTCCGCACGGACTGGCTTCCCCATGAAAAACTGCCTCCTATACCCACCAAGCGCTTTTTCATCCCCCTTTCCAGGATGGCAGTAATAAGGGATTCTATTGGTGGAAATATCTCAGAGTTGTAGGTTGGGGCTATGAGTATGAGTCCTCGGAATCGCATAATGTCGGCGAGTATAGTACTTTGAGGTGTGTGGGACACGTTATGTAGGCGTATGCTTTTGATTCCACCGTCGGCAAGGAGCGATGCGAGCTTTTCAGCCATGATTGTTGTGTTGCCATACATTGAGCCGTAGGCAATTACGACACCTTCATCGGCGTCCCAACTTGCCATCCTATGATATATTTCCCCGATTTCCTTTATTTGCCCATGCCACACCGGTCCATGGGTTGGACAGATGTATTCGATGGGGAATTTGGATATCTTTTCGTGTGCTTTGAGCACGAACTGACCATACTTTGCCACGATGCATGCATAGTATCGGTAGGCCTCTCTAATATAAATATCGGTATCCATCTGGTTGTCGACTATGGCACCGTTTAATGCCCCGAAGCAACCAAAGGCGTCTCCCGAGAATAGCATCCTTTCCTTGGGTAGATATGTCATCATGGTTTCGGGCCAGTGCACCATGGGTGTGAGGATGAACTGTAGGTTGCATCCACCAAGGTCGATTGTGTCGTTTTCGGATACCAAGATTACATTGTCTTCGATTCCATAGAAACCGCGTAGCATGTCGGCTGTTTTGGCATTGCCCACGATTTTCATATCGGGATATTTCTCCCTGAGCGTGGGTATAGCACCGCTGTGGTCAGGTTCGATATGGTTGATTACGAGGTAGTCGACTTTGGCACCATCAAGCAGTTGGTTGAGGTGGTTGATGAATCCTATTGCATGACCTGAGTCGCTTGCGTCGATCAGGGCTATAGCGTTGTCTCCTTTTACGAGGTAGCTGTTATAGCAAACTCCATTGGGTAGTTCCCACAGGTTTTCAAAGAGTGGCGTGGTGCGATCGTTTACTCCGCAATATGTTACCTTCGAAGTGATTTGGTTGACGTTCATTGATTTATGCGTTTAGAAGTCAGCTGATGATTATAATTTTACCATTTAATAACAACGTCTATTTAGCTATTAAGTTTTCAAAAAAGTGCCAAATCGCTATGCCGCCTGACACGGAGACGTTGAGTGAGTGCTTGATGCCATGTTGTGGTATTTCGAGACAAAGGTCGCATTGGTTGACCACTTCTTGGTCCACTCCGTTGACCTCGTGACCGAGTATGAGAGCGTACCGTCGACCTTTTTGGGGAGTGAAATCTTGCAATTCGATGCTTTCTTTCACTTGTTCGAGGCAACATACGGTGTAGCCCATGTGCTGCAGCTCATTGACGCATTGGACGGTGGAGGGGAAATATTGCCATGCCACTGACTCCTCGGCTCCGAGTGCTGTCTTATGGATTTCGGGTGAGGGCGGACATCCGCTGATTCCGCAAAGAGTCAGCTTTTCGACTGCGAACGCATCGCATGTGCGGAATATTGCACCGATATTGTTTAAGCTGCGGACATTGTCGAGCACCACGGTAAGCGGCATTTTCTCCTGCTTTCGATATTGCTCAACATCCACTCGTTGTAAATCCCAAATGGTTTTCTTCTCCATGAACCTTTACTTTCTTTTATTCTATACCACAAAATTAATGAAGATTCCATAATTACGCAATGTTCAATCGGAAGATATTTTAGATAATTGTTAGTTTTTCATAAAATTTTATAGAGGAGGTGTCGGGGGTCCTATGGGTTGTTTGAAACCCGGGAGTTCTCGGTGACGATGCCATAGTCACGACTTGTCATGCACACTTTTAAAATAAGAAATCCGGGATGCTGGCTGACTGCCAGTTTCCCGGATTAAGTGCTTTTTTTGTCTGAGCCTTAGGGCTTATGCTTCAGCCGGTTGGACGTTGATGAACTTGCGGCCTTGCTTGCCTTCGGTGAAGACAACTACGCCATCAATGAGGGCGAAAATAGTGTGGTCCTTGCCCATGCCAACGTTCAATCCCGGGTGGTGTACGGTGCCGCGCTGACGCTTGATGATGTTACCGGCTTTGCAATGCTGACCACCGAAAATCTTTACTCCGAGTCGTTTGCTTTCTGACTCACGGCCGTTCTTAGAACTACCAACACCTTTTTTATGTGCCATTTCTTTTTTGAGATTTTAGGGGTTAAGCTACAACTTCTTTAATTAACACTTTGGTGAAGAATTGACGGTGTCCGTTTTTACGACGATAGCCTTTGCGGCGTTTCTTCTTGAAAACGATAACCTTTTCACCTTTTACGAGCGGGGTTAGGACCTCGCATACAACCTTTGCGCCTTCCACTGTGGGAGCGCCAACTTTAACTGTGTCATCGGACTGAGCGAGGAGCACGCGGTCAAATTCCATCTTGTCTCCTTCTTTAACTGCATCGCCGAGATAATGAACATACAGGAACTTGTCGGCTTCTGCCTTAAACTGTTGTCCCTGGATTTCTACGATAGCGTACATCTGTTATTAATTGGTTTACAGGTTATTCCGGCGGGCGGATGATATTGGGGTATATCGCATATCATCGCTTAATGAAGCCCGTTGCGGCTAAATCGATCGCAAAATTACAAAATATTCCATTCCCAACCAACTGTTTAACAAATTTTTTCAGGGCTGGAGCATGAAATTTATATAAGATTTGGTTAAAATCGAAGTGTAGATTGTGAAAAATGGCTGATATGGTTGTGTATATAGCTGAAAGATATTAATCTAGCTATATGCCGATAGGGTTTTTCGCAAGAATCAAAGACCCTCGTGTGCCGGGCAAGGTCAAGCATGAGCATGAAGGTGTGTTAAGAATATCCCTTACTGGGGTTCTAACTTCATATGATGAATATGATGAGATTTCAGATTTCATAGAAGAACGGCAGAGCGAACTCAAAGAGATGGGATTTCTCAAACTCACCAACGGCGTACCGTCCGGTGATGCTATCAGGCGTGTTGTAGAAGCTGTTAATCCCGACCACATGGGGGGCTAGCCTACGGTGTTGTAGGGAGCACACAGTATCCAGTTTGACCATTTTTTTTGTTTATGAAAGGGTGTAAGGATGTTTGTGAAGGGTTTATTAATGCGTGTCACCACTTAATCTGCGGATTCTTATCCTGATTGATGTGAGGAGGGTGAAAACGATAATTCAAATCTGGTTGTCCGATAATTAAATGGACCAGGAATCTCAACAGGGTGAATTTAAAAAAAAGAGTTCATGATTTACAATGAACTCTTAAGCTTCATTTTAGTCGGGGTGACTAGACTCGAACTAGCGACCTCACGCCCCCCAGACGCGTACTCTA
>JAMPEV010000001.1:1529823-1583227 GCA_023664955.1 Duncaniella sp. | reverse complement strand
CTCCTACGTCAGTTTAGCAAACTGGTGGTTTCAGCCACTCACCCACCTCTCCTTTGAGGTGTATCT
Organism: Duncaniella sp.; assembly: GCA_023664955.1. Classification (GTDB taxonomy): domain Bacteria; phylum Bacteroidota; class Bacteroidia; order Bacteroidales; family Muribaculaceae; genus Duncaniella. Next base: position 1,583,161 of record JAMPEV010000001.1, on the reverse strand, counting down.
TTTGTTTAACAAAAGTCCATGTCAGCTTTTCCGGTTAATGGAATTTTTTTTATCTTCTTATTTTCCTGAAAAGCTTTGCAAAGTTAAGAGTTTAATTCATACTTTCCAAATATTTTTAGAATTAATTTATGCACATTTATATTTTTAATTTGTAATATACTGTTTTACCGTAGTTTAATTTATTTTATCCGATTAAATAATAAAAAAGATAAAGTCACATACTAACACTCAAAAAGTCCTTTTGTCCAACTAACATCTAAAATTCCGGCTTAGGTAAGTACATTGTTGTTATGCAAGGTAAATATCATTTCGCTATAGCTTCGCGTATGAATTGTGCTGTTGGGGAATCTGTTTTTGCAACTTGGATGGGTGTCCCTGTGGAGATTATGTGTCCTCCATTTTTTCCTCCTCCCGGTCCCATGTCAATGATATAGTCGGAAGCAGCAATCATATCAATGTTGTGTTCGATTACAAGAACCGTATTACCTTTGTCAACAAGACGGTTGAGAACATTTAGAAGTACACGAATGTCATCGAAGTGCAATCCGGTGGTAGGCTCGTCGAGAATAAAGAGTGTCTTTCCGGTGTCGCGTCGAGCAAGTTCTGTTGCAAGCTTCACTCGTTGGTTTTCGCCGCCTGAAAGAGTCGATGAAGGTTGACCAAGTTTTATGTAGCCCAGACCAATCTCTTGAAGCACTTTAATTTTGCTCAATATATTAGGAATACCGGAAAAGAAATCGACCGCTTGGTTAATAGTCATGTCAAGGACATCGGCTATAGACTTTCCTTTGAAACGGACTTCGAGAGTTTCTCTGTTATAACGCTTTCCGCCACACACCTCACACGGGACGAGCACATCAGGCAAGAAATTCATTTCAATAGTTTTATAACCATTTCCGCTACACGCTTCACATCTTCCCCCTGCGACATTAAACGAGAATCTTCCTGGACGATACCCGCGGATTTTTGCTTCTGAAAGATTAGAATAAAGATCGCGGATAGCAGTAAATACCCCGGTGTAAGTAGCAGGATTAGAGCGTGGGGACTTACCGAGTGGAGACTGGTCGACAGTCACAATTTTATCGATATTTTCGATTCCCTCAATTTTTTTATATGGGAGAGGTGATGTGTGCGAGCGATAAAATTTCTGACTGATGATGGGCTGTAGTGTGCCGTTGATTAGTGAAGATTTCCCACTTCCCGACACTCCGGAAACACACACAAGTTTTCCCAATGGAATTGTTAAATCTATATCTTTCAGGTTATTTCCCGTTGCTCCACTTAGTACGATTTTTTTACCGTTACCCTTTCGCGCATCCTTTCTGACCGGGATATTTAATGTCCCATTAAGATACCGGGCGGTCAATGTCTGAGTCGATAGCATTTCCTTTGGTGTACCCGAAAACACCACCTCTCCTCCTTTCCTGCCTGCCTTGGGACCGATGTCGACAATATGGTCAGCCTCAAGCATTATATCCTTATCGTGTTCAACTACTAAAATTGAATTGGATGCATCACGAAGATTTTTCAGAGAATCAATAAGCCGGCGATTGTCACGTTGATGAAGACCTATCGATGGCTCATCAAGGATGTACAGGACATTGACTAATTGGCTTCCAAGCTGAGTTGCAAGCCTTATTCGCTGGCTTTCACCACCCGAAAGAGTGGCCGAGGCTCTGTTAAGCTGCAGATAGTCGAGACCTACATCTACCAAGAATTTCAATCTTGACCGGATTTCCTTCATAATCTCCTTAGCAATAATTCGCTGAGTGGGGGAAAGACGCTCCTCCACTCCGCACGACCACTCGTATATGTCCGAAATATCAAGACGGCAAAGGTCCGCGATATTCTTTCCGTCGACAAGGAAATGCAAAGCCTCATTATTTAAGCGGTCTCCGTTACATTCAGGGCATACTCCACGTGTGAAAAAACCCTCACTCCACTTTTTAGCAGCAGCAGTTGCCTCATCAGCCTGTTGCATTTCGATGTATTTCACAAGCCCCTCATAGGTGCGGAAATAATTATACGTTGCAAGAGTCTCATTTTCAATTACCAGACGCTCATTAGTGCCATTGAGTATATCGTTCATTGCCTCTTCGGGCAATTTACTGATAGGTGTCTTGATAGTAGCTCCATATTTCTTACAGATAGCATCAATCTGCCAAAATATCATTGAATTACGGTACTTGCCAAGTGGCAGAATACCACCTTCATGTATAGAAAGCGATGGATTTGGGATAATCTTTTCACGATCCACAATATTTACATATCCAAGTCCCTTACAGCAAGGGCATGCACCAAGAGGGGAATTGAATGAGAAATTATGGGGAGCCGGTTCGCGATAGGAAATACCGCTTACCGGATCCATCAACGTCTGGGAATAATATCCCACCTTATTATCGTCAACATCATAAATCATCACCTGCTTGTCACCTTGACGGAGAGCATCAGCCACCGTAGACTCCAAACGTGTGAGATCCTTAGGCGAAACCTTCAAGCGGTCAATCACAAGCTCGATGTCATGATTTTTGTATCGGTCCACCTTCATGTTAAGAGTCAATTCCCTCAGCTCACCATCGACACGTACGGTAAGGAAACCCTTCTTACGTAATTGCTCAAAAAGCTCCTTGTAATGCCCTTTTCTGTTCCTAACAAGTGGAGCAAGTATGTAAACCTTATGTCCGTCGTATTTCTCAAGAATAAGATTGACGATTTGTTCCTGTGTGTATTTAATCATCGGCTCGCCGGTCATATAACTATAGGCAATACCCACCCTTGCGAAGAGAAGACGAAGGAAATCATAAACTTCAGTTGTGGTACCAATGGTGCTTCGAGGGTTTTTGTTGATTGTTTTCTGTTCTATCGCTATAACAGGGCTAAGACCTGTTATTTTATCAACATCAGGCCTTTCAAGGTTGCCAAGCATATTTCTGGCATAAGCCGAAAAAGTCTCGATATATCGCCTCTGCCCCTCAGCAAAAATCGTGTCAAAAGCGAGAGATGACTTACCACTCCCGCTCAAGCCGGTGATTACTGTGAGAGAATTATGAGGAATCTCAACATCTATATTTTTTAAATTGTGCACTCTTGCGCCGAGCACACTTAACTTGTCTTTACCGTCTATTGTGTTATTAGTCATTTCTCTGCTCACTTTTTCAATCTACGACCCATGCACGGTTATAGACGCTTTTCTTTTGTTTAGAATGTGATAATGAATTCTCTGTCGGTATTTTCACGCTATAAGTCTTACCAGTCTTATTGGGAAGTGATTTTGCCCTAATCCATGGATTATGTTCACGCAGAGTCATATAGTCAATGCCAGCTTTCCTTGCCCAAACAGCCCAGTCATCTATAGGAATTGAAACTTCAACAATCTTATACTCCGAAGGCTGATAAAGTTGGTCAGCTTTCAATATGAAGCCATAATTCTGCGGATTTTCCATAATAAGTTTCATGGCAAGAAGACGGAACATATATCTCATCGTCTCATCAGCTAGATATAAATCATATGCGCTATCTACTTGCTGGGCATCCAACTCTTTTGTAATCCTTGCCATACCTCCATTGTAACTTGCAGCTACTGACTCCCAGTCGCCATATTTTGCATAAGCATTTTTCAAGTAGCGACATGCCGCTTCGGTGGCTTTTTCAATGTCGTAACGTTCGTCGACATAGTCATTGACCTCCAGTCCATACTCCTTCGCCGTAGAGGGTATAAACTGCCATATACCGCCAGCCTTCGCGCCGGAAAGTGCGCGTGGATTCAAGGTCGATTCAATTACAGCGAGATAAAGAATATCCTCAGGCACATTATTTTTCTTTAGTACGGGAGCCATGACGGGAAAATATTTATTGGCGCGCTTGATACCTAACAACGTATTCCCGTGGGTATAACTCATAGCTGTCAATTCTCTGTCAAGACGTTCCCACATATGTGTAGGATCAAGGTCAACCTTTTTACCCGCAAAAGTCATTGATGAAGGAATCACGGGATTTATGACCGGTGACACATTCCCCACCTCTACCGATGGCTCATCACGGCTCTCTGTTGACGCTTCGGCATCCGATGAAATTAATCCGATAATAAAAAGTACCACACTGGCACAAAGTATAGTAGTGCGTTCCGATTTCATAATCTATTCCATAAATGTGTTATCATATTTTCAACCCCACTACAAAGTTACTAATTCTCGAAAAGAAAAACAATGCTATAAATTCAAATAAATGACTATAAATGTTAAAAAAAAGAATTGAGATGCGGAAACCATGATGATTAACGCATCTCAATATGAGGTAGGATTAATGTGGCGATTACATATCGTCGTTGCGAGGATTATTGTTCAGTGTTTTTGTGTCCTCTTTGACAAGTTTCTCTGACACCTTGCAATCGTCAGCCAAATTTATATCAGCCCCTCTGTATTGAGCATCCTTTTCAATATCGCTCTTTTTTGTTTTCTTATCCATGATATGATTTTTTTAGTAGTACATAATCATAATTTATACTATGTAAACAAATCTCACGTCTAAGAGTTCAAAAAACAAATAAAGATTTTACCAAATTACAACTATTCCTGACATGATGCAATCGGCAACTTGTTAAGCTGTTCTATGTAGTTGAGTAGTTCTTCCCTACCCCTTTTGTTCTCACTCGAAGTCTCAAAGATAGGGGGCAGTTCTTCCCACTCATCCAATAGCTTTTCGCAATATGCTTGTACATTTCTTTTACCTGCCACCGGCCCAAGTTTATCGAGCTTAGTAAACACAATTGCAAATGGCACACCGTTTTCACCCAGCCAGTTTATGAAATCGAGGTCAATTTTCATTGGGGCGTGACGTGAATCTATAAGTACGAAAAGCGTAGTCATCTCCTCTCGATTGAGGATATAGCCCCTAATCATTTTCTCAAGTGCTTCACGCTGCTCCTTACCTCTTTTCGCAAATCCATAGCCCGGCAGGTCTACAATATACCATTCATCATTTACCAAAAAATGGTTTATCAACAATGTCTTACCTGGAGTTGATGAAGTTTTGGCGAGTTTATTGTTACCGGTAAGCATATTTATGAGGGATGATTTACCCACATTACTTCTACCGATAAAAGCATATTCATGCCTCTGATCCTTCGGACATTTATTCGGATTGGAATTGGATATAGCGAATCGAGCTGAATTGATAATCATAATAACAAATTTAATTATTCAGTCAAGCATTAGACTTATCATTGGTCTGACGGACGGGAAATGAATAAGCTCGCCTGTCTCTGGCGCGCTGAACAGAATGTCAGTGAACACTCTGATATCTACGTCAAAATCAAGTTTCTCGGGCTTCACTTCATCAATTATCTCACATCTTCCTGATTTAATATGGAATGTGTGAGAGTTAACATCACTCAGTATAGGGTCGGTAACACGTATTTTACAACCAAAATCCGGATGCGACTCCGCTATTATGCTCAACGCCTTTTCAACATTTACAACCCTGCACATTCCACGAGGCATCAATCGGCCACCCATCTTATCAGTGGGGACACCATAAAGAAGGAACGGAGTGTCACCATGAATACCCCTAAGCTGCCTTAATGCCGCCATTCGAGAGTCACGAGTGTCACCCATAACATCGGTTATCACAAGAAGATCATCTCGTTTTTCTGCCCATGCCATTGATGCAATCCTGGGCATTTCAGTCTGTTGGCCATTGCTGTCAGTTTCCGCATCATCATATGAATGCGTCATAACGACAAAATCGCCTCCCGAAACTTTCAAATCCGACAAAATGTTATAGAAATCCCTCTCAGAATGTAGAATATAGCATTCCCTTTCCTTTTGCATACGGTCAAATGCCTCCCACACCTTTGGATCTGACACATCCTTTAGCGCATGGTATGGCTTTTCAACATTAAAGGGATGAAGGGCAGTAAACCTTTGCTCTTTCATGTAGAACACTGTCGTAAATCCATAACGCTGGTAAAAATAATAAAGAGCCTCGTTCCCCGGAATCAGAGCACACAGCATATCCCCTCTGCTTACTGATTCCTGAAGAGCCATACTGATAAGTTGACTCATGTAGCCTTTACCACGCTGACTGCGACGTGTTGCCGCACCTGCTATATAACTGACATCAGGTGTCTCTCCATGGAATGTCATGGTATAATGTTGCAACAACAGGCTGCTGACGGGCGTTCCCTCTTCATCATTCAGAAGGAGCGCCTCGTCATCGCGATACACCTGTTCAAAATACATTCTGACATATTCCCGCGTGTCGGAAAAACTTTCCTGCCATATTCGTTTTATATCGTCTCTCTTGCTCATAATGAAACTTTAACTATCCCTATAACAAGTGAACGTTAAAAACTGTTTATGACTAAAATTAGTTCATCCGGACCCACACACCAAAGTGTGTCATGACGTTTTTGAATATTCTCTTAACCTTGATGGGCAGGACGCAAAAGGTCGTTGACAGTCTTTACCGGATTAAAAGTCGAAATGGGTACTTCCACAAACACCGTGTTCCAGTCACTCATAGCACCATTCCAGAGGCCGGGAAGTTCCATTGCACGAAGTTCTTTGCCGTGGCTTGACTTGGATGAAATGAAACCTGTGGCAGGATCTACATGTGAGGGCAGGTCGAACTTTTTGCCATGAATATCCTTGATATAGCAAACAAGATCCACAGGATTGAAATGAGTGGCTGTTGCCATCATCTTTTTGTACTCCTCATTCTTTAGGTCTATCTGGTTACTTTCAAGAATTTGTGGAGAAGTAGAACCATCGGGATTATATGCGATATACGGACCGCCTCCGGGTTCACCTTCGTTCTTTACCATACCGCACACTCTGAGCGGACGATTAAGCTTATTCTTGATATACTCCACAACGCTTTCATCATCCATCTTCTCGAGTGAAGCATCCTTAACATTGAGGACATTCTGGAGATAGTCGAGCATACGCTTGACATCTTCTGCCGTGTAAGCTTTTTCCTCGATTGCGATAAGATCCTCTTCTATTTGGTCGTGGATTTCAAGGAGGAGACCTCCGAGCACTTCCTTATACTTGATAGTATCCGCACGCTTGGAGTCAGGAACCACGTTGTCGATATTCTTGATGAATACGACAGCGGAATTAATATCGTTGAGATTCTGTATCAATGCTCCGTGACCGCCGGGACGGAAAAGTAGATGTCCATCCTCAAGGAATGGCGTATTGTCGGGATTGACGGCGATAGTGTCAGTTGAAGGCTTCTGTTCACTCATAGTGACATTGAACTTCATTCCGGTCTTCTTTTCTGTGACAGGTATTACTTCTGCCAATTTCTCTTCAAAGAGTTTGCGATGGTTGGAGGATACCGTGAAATGGAGATTGACTATACCCTTAGAATTAGCGGCTGTCTGGGCTCCTTCCATAAGATGTTCCTCAACCGGCGTCCTTGAACCTTCAGCATAATTGTGGAACTTAAGAAGACCCTTGGGAAGACCTCCATAATTCATACCGTCAGGATTAACAATCGCTGCGATTATGTCACGATTTTTACCTTCTTTTAGAAGTTCATCAAGTGACTTTCCATAGAGCTTTTTCACTGCGGATTCGAGTTCAGGGATAAACGGGAGTTTGTGGATGTTGGCAATAAGAGATGCCACGGGTGTTCCTTCTTTTAATTCGTCAGTTACACCATCCACATATTCAAACAAAGCCTTGAACATACGTGAAGCAGCTCCTGAGGCCGGCACAAACTTACACACTTCCCCACCGTGGTTAAGATACTCTTTCCAGCGTTCAAGTGCAGCGTTTATTTCTTCGTCATCGAGTCGGAAAATTCCATTTCCCACACGTGCGGCATCTTCAATTTTGAGATAAGGAAAACCGGTGACAAAACGTTGAAGCTGAGCTTCTACTTCGCTCTCACTTATACCCTTCTGTTTTAGTAGTTCAAGATCCTGAGGTCTAAGCATAAATTTAAAAATTAAGGTTTTGTATTTATTACACCCCAAAGTTACATTAAATTTTACAATGTTAAAACCAAAGTTGGATTTTTTAGCATTATGTTTATGATTATATCCAATAAATTCCAACTTTTACTGTAGGAATTTTGTTAATATTTTTGAAAATGTATCTTTCTAACATTTATTATTAGACACACTCTAAATAATGTGATTATGGGACGAGCTACAGCAACAAACATAAATAGAGTCCGACCGGACGATAAAATCAGGGTAGAAATTGAAAATGTAAATGGAGATGTTGTTAGCACCTACAAAGGCTCCGGATTCTCTCGTGTGGAGGAGGCGATTGACGCGGCTTATGAGTTCAATTCCGAACTTTTAGGACCAATGGCCGACTATGTTTATAGTGTTGGTGATTCTGCCACAGGAATATGCCATCGATATAGGATAAATGCCGGTGGTAATGTAAAACTTATTGTCTAAACATCAACATTTAATTCAACTTACTCATCAGCTTAGTGACGATATACTATTATCGGGAGGAAATTCAATGAATTTCCTCCCGATAACTATTATAGCGTGTCTGCTAATCAAACAGGTTATTAACGTTGTACGCGTCCGTTAGCGTTACCTCCTGCGAGTGACTTAACTTCGTCAACTGTTACAAGATTGAAGTCACCGGGGATAGTGTGCTTGAGAGCAGAAGCAGCAACGGCAAATTCAAGAGCATCGGCCTGATTGTCCATTGTCAACAGACCATAGATTACACCGCCTGAGAAAGAGTCACCACCACCTACACGGTCGATGATAGGATTGATGTCGTATCGTTTTGACTCGTAGAATTCCTTGCCATTGTAAATCATAGCCTTCCATCCATTGTGAGTAGCTGAGAATGACTCACGAAGAGTGGAGATCACATACTTAAAGCCGAATTCCTTAGCCATTGCGGTGAAAATACCTTTGTAACCCTCTGCATTGGTTTCGCCGCCTTCTACGTCAGCATCAGGTTTGAAGCCGAGGCATAGTTCAGCATCTTCTTCGTTACCTATGCACACGTCAACATACTGCATAAGAGGACGCATGATTGACTGAGCTTTTTCTTTTGTCCAAAGCTTCTTACGGAAGTTAAGGTCTACTGACACTGTAACACCGTGACGCTTCGCTGCTTCGCAGGCAAGACGAGTGAGCTCTGCAGCCTTGTCAGAGATAGCGGGTGTGATTCCGCTCCAGTGGAACCAGTCTGCGCCTTCCATAATTTTATCAAAATCGAAGTCTTCGGGATTTGCTTCTGCGATTGCGGAGTTGGCACGGTCGTAGATTACCTTTGAAGGACGCATTGAAGCACCTGTCTCACAATAGTAGATACCAACACGGTCACCACCGCGAGCGATATGATCAGTGTGAACGCCATAACGACGCAATGCATTTACAGCAGCCTGACCTATTTCATGCTTGGGAAGTTTTGACACGAAATAAGCGTCAAGTCCATAGTTAGCACAGCTAACTGCAACGTTGGCTTCACCACCTCCCCAGATAACGTCAAAGTTATCTACTTGTACGAAACGGTGGTTACCTTCGGGTGAAAGGCGAAGCATGATTTCGCCTAAAGTTACTACTTTCATAATTTTATAGTAAATTAATTGGTTAATTTTTGAATTTGTACAATTATATTTATCCTCTTACTGTTAAGTCAATGAACTGTTTTTTATAATATTCTCGAATGCTTCCGACATTGATTTTGCCGCCTTCCTACCGTCACCCATTGCAAGGATTACAGTAGCTGCCCCGCGTACAATATCACCTCCGGCGTATATATCTGGCGACGAGGACTTCATCGATGCTCCATCAACCACAATATTACCCTGACGTGATTTGTCAACATCGGCCAACAGTGCCGGTGGATTGGGAAGATAACCTACACAAATTACCACGAGATCCACATCGATATCCTCTATGGCGCCTGGAATCTCAATGGGTGCTCTTCGCCCTGATTCGTCTGGCTCTCCAAGTTGCATCTTTTGAAGACGCATCGCACGAAGTATCCCGTTTTCATCCTCAAGATATTCCACCGGATTATGCAATGTGAGAAATTCCACTCCTTCCTCACGTGCATGACGCACTTCTTCGGCTCGTGCCGGAATTTCCTCTTCGCTTCTACGATAGACTATCATAGCACGTTCAGCTCCCATTCTACGGGCGGCTCTTACAGCATCCATGGCAGTATTGCCGGCTCCGATGACTGCCACTCGTTTTCGGCGTAATGAAGTGGTGTTCTGACCATATATCTCGTTTCCTCCCATTAGATTCAGACGCATCAGATACTCATTAGCAGTCATCACTCCGGGAAGGTTTTCACCGGGAATTCCCATGAACCGCGGCTTGCCCGCTCCCGTGGCAACATAGATGCCTTTAAAGCCCTGTTCTTGGAGTTGATTGTAGGAAATAGTCTTTCCAACGAATGCATTTTTTACAAACTTTACTCCAAGGGTATGAAGCTTTGAAATTTCCGCATCTACCACATCGTTGGGAAGGCAAAATTCAGGAATACCATATTTCAGCACTCCGCCAAAACGGTCTAAAGCTTCAAAAATAGTCACATCATACCCGCGTTTGGCCATATCACCTGCAAATGCCAATCCGGAAGGACCGGATCCGACAACGGCTATCTTAATTCCAGCAAAAAATGGAGATGCAAACGATTTGACATTTTCAGTCCTTTTCTCAGACGGTGAAACGTTGCGGTCAACTTCCCGATTAAAGTCAGCCACAAATCGTTCGAGATTTCCAATTGCTACGGCAGGCTTTTTCATCTTATTATAAATACAACCTGCCTCACACTGCTTCTCCTGAGGACACACTCTACCACACACTGCCGGCAGGACAGTGGTCAGATTGAGTACTTCCAAGGCTTCTGTAAAGTTACGTCGTTCAATGTTCTTGATGAACGATGGGATATTGTTGGCCACCGGACATCCTTTCATGCAACCGGGATCAGGGCAGTCAAGACAGCGACGGGCTTCAAGAACTGCTTGGTCAATTGACAATCCCTGATTCACTTCGTCATTGCAAGTTATACGGTAGGACGCCGGTATCTCAGGCATGACAACTCGGGGAAGTGAAGTGCGTTCCTTAGTGGTGTGGAGTTTTCTCAATTCATCACGCCATTTGCTATCTCTTGATATGAGATTCTCAATATTCATAGGAAATAACTTTGTCGGTTTTGTAATTGATCGAAATCCACATGATGTGCATCGAAGATGGGCCCGTCGATACAGGTAAGTTTCCGAACACCGTCCACCATCACACGACAAATACCACAAAGGCCTACACCATCAAGCATTACCATATTAAGGATACACAATGTAGAAGTGTGATTAGCCATCGTAATCTCTGAAATTTTCTTCATCATGTGTGTTGGTCCGGTCATTATGACAAGATCCACTCCCTTCGTTGATGTGAAATCATCGATTATACACAAAGTCTCTGATTCATCCTCCGAGAGAAGAATCTCGTCAGCGTACTTCTCCGCATTGCTTTTCAAGCATGAAGTTTTTTCAGAGAATTCTGATAATATAGCTGTGACATTGTTGCCGGTCTTCTTCAAAGCCTTAATGATGGGGATAAGCGGAACAAAACCTGCTCCGTCGCCGCAACAAAGCACTTTGCCGTAGTTCTTAACTTCAAATGCTTGGCCTAAGGGACCGAGCAAATCAAGAATTTCATAACCGACTTCGAGTGAATTAATAAGCTCAGTGAGGCGTGCTCCTTTATGTATTATGATGGTGAATGTGCCATTGTCTTTGTCAGTATCGACAATTGTGAATGGTATTCGCGGGCATTCCTCGTTAAAACGGATAATGACAAAATGTCCGGCACGTGCCGAAGCTGCGATTGAGGGTGACTCAATCACTACTTCAGCAGTGTGTTCGGAATGTCGTATTATATCCTTTATTTGAATCATTTCTAACAGAGGAGGGTACAATTCATTGTCAGTATTTATTTCATCTCAAGATAGGTAATCTTGTCCATGTCGCCATAGTCAAGATTTTCCCCACCCATGCCCCATATAAACATATAGTTAGAGGTACCGGCTGCAGCATGGATTGACCATTCGGGAGCCATCACTGCCTGCTCGTTATGAAGCCAAATTAGACGGTTCTCCTGTGGCTCTCCCATGAGGTGACATATTGCATTTCCCTCCGGAACGTTGAAATAGAAGTAAGCTTCCACACGACGATCGTGAGTATGGGCGGGCATTGTGTTCCATACGCTGCCTGGTTTAAGCTCTGTCAAGCCCATCTGAAGCTGGCATGGTCCTTCCTCAAGTACATTGTTTACTATGAGCTGATTGATTACGCGGTCATTGCTTTCTTCCATCGTACCGGCAGCGAACGAATTAGCCTTCAAGCTTCCTTTACGACCATCGATTGTGATAAGCTGTGTCTTATATGCTTTATGGGCCGGTGTTGAATTAATGTAGAACTTTGCAGGATTTGCATCATCCTTGCTGCGGAAAGTTACATTCTTATTTCCACGTCCGACATAGAGCGCATCTTTGAAATTGAGCTCGTAGTCCTTCCCATCCACTGACACTATACCTGCACCACCTATATTTATTACGCCAAGTTCGCGGCGCTCGAGAAAGTATTCAGCTTTCAACGGATCGATGGTTTCGAGTTCCACAACCTTCCCTACGGGAATCACTCCGCCAAAGATTAGACGGTCGTACATAGAGTAGGTAAGATTGATTTTATTCTGTTCCATGACTTTTGGCATCATAAAATGACTGCGAAGTTGGTTGGTGTCATAATGCTTCACGTCATCAGGATGACATGCACGCATAACTTTATATTCAGTCTGAGCCATAGCGGTTAATGAAGCTAAAACGAGAGATGCTGTGATAAAGAATTTTTTCATTGTTTTGTGTAATTAAACATGAACTGATTTTAGGCAGGCTTCAATAATTGAACGCTGCCGATATTATGAAAGAGCCTGAAATTTAGGCCAGATTTTAGACTGACCTAAATTTCAAACATCTATTACGGACGGTCCTCCTTTGATATTTTGCGACGATTCCACACCACTAATGCCGCTGTGCAAATAGTGAGAATGCCTGCACCAACATAGGCGAGGTTATGGCAGCACTGGAAGATAATCCAAGCGAGCGGGCTTCCGGCGAAGTCGAGACTACCTCCTAAGAAACCTTCTGGAATTGCAACGGCTGCATCACCGGTGTTGGCATATACATCACGCGCTGCTTCTGTGAAGAATGGTGCAAGATTAGTAACCGAGAACAATGCAAGGATAATTACCACCAATCCCACAATGAATGTCTTTATCACATTACCCTTAGTAAACGGAAGAACGAGAGGGAATATGTAGAACATACCTGCAAGTGAGGCCAATGGCAAGAACTGGTTGCCTGGTAAAACCACAGCGAGAACGAGTGTCACAGGGATTAGGAGCAACGATACCACAAGCGTCGTAGGATGTCCAATCACAAGCGCAGGACTCATACCGATTGACAGACCCTTTGCCCCTTTGAATTTTCGTGCAATCAATTCGCGGGTGTGGTCAGAGATAGGCTTCAAACCTTCGATGAAGAGAACTGTCACACGAGGAATCAACTCCATCACCGCTCCCATCTTGATACCTAAACCAAGAATACGAGGAATCGACTCAACTATCTCATTCCAAGAAGTACATGTGAGACAACCGATTACGATTCCTACGATTACACCAAGGAAAAGAGGCTCACCAAGCACACCGAATTTGCGCTTCAAGCCCTCTGCATCAATCTCCAGGCGGTTCATACCCGGGGTCTTGTCAAGAATCTTATTGATTCCCCATGCGAAAGGCACGAAACCGGCACAGAAGGGCTGTGGAATCGAAATACCTTCCATATCCTTGTAGAAATGCTGAAATTTATGTGCAGTAAGGTCGGCGATAACCAGTGTGATAATGTAGCAAATTATCGCTGCGAAAAATCCCCAGAGGATTGAGTTGGACGCAAAGTATACAACGGCACCGATGAATGCAAAATGCCAGTAGTTCCACAAGTCAATATTGACTGTGCGTGTGCCTTTTACGAATAGCAAAAGTAGGTTGACTCCGAGGCATACGGGGATGATAAACGCACCCACCGCTGTGTTATATGCCACTGCCGCTGCTGCAGGCCATCCCATGTCAAACACTTGCAACTGAAGGTCATAAATGCCGACTACATCGTTAAGCGCCGGACCAAGGCTCGACGTGAGAAGTGCGGTAACAACTGACAGACCGATAAAACCGACACCGACCTTCAGACCGCACATCAAAGCCTTTCCAAACTTTATGCCAATACAAAGACCAAGCACAGTGAAGATGATTGGCATCATCACCGCTGCGCCTAAGCCTATGATATATGAGAAAACTTGTTCCATGTCTGATTATTTGGGCTGCTTTCCGATGTAAGCGAGTATACCACCGTCTACATATAGCACATGGCCATTTACAAAGTCAGATGCATCTGAAGCGAGGAACACAGCAGGTCCCATAAGATCCTCCGGTGTACCCCATCGAGCTGCCGGCGTCTTTGAAATAATGAACTGGTCAAACGGATGACGTGAACCGTCAGGCTGGATCTCACGAAGAGGAGCTGTCTGCTCTGTTGCGATATAGCCCGGACCGATACCGTTGCACTGGATATTGTATTCACCGAATTCTGAGCAAATGTTGCGGGTGAGCATCTTCAATCCGCCCTTTGCCGCAGCGTAGGCCGATACTGTCTCTCGGCCAAGCTCACTCATCATTGAGCAGATGTTGATAATCTTACCATGTCCCTTCTTAATCATTCCGGGAATTACTGCCTTTGCACAGATATAGGGAGCCACGAGGTCAACGTCTATCACACGTCGGAAATCCTCTACTGCCATCTCTGTCATGGGGATACGTTTGATAATCCCCGCATTGTTGACAAGGATATCGATTGTGCCCACTGTAGCCTCGATGTCTGCCACCATTGCCTTCACCGCTTCTTCATCAGTAACATCGCAGAGATACCCCTTTGCGTCTATGCCAAGTTCTTTGTAAGCCTTCATCCCACGTTCCACTGTCTCCTGACGTGAGCAGTTAAACACGATTTTTGCACCTGCCTCTGCGTATGCCTGAGCTATCGCAAGGCCAATTCCGTAAGCAGCGCCTGTTACTAGGGCCACTTTACCTTCAAGTGAAAAGTTAACCATATTTCTTTTTGTTTTGAGAATATTTTCAGGTATAGAATTGAATATTTAGTTTTAAACGCAATCTGACGTCATCTTTATGATGCAACGGAAATTTGGTTGTAAAATTACGACTTTTAACCCTATCAAGCAAATTTATGTGATTAAATCTTGCAATTCTTGCAAAAAGTTAAACAACAATTTCTTCTTATATATTTATATTGAAAAATATTTGTAATTTTGCCTTCATAAATCCGAGCTGATTTATAGGGATATTTGAACGGTGTTATTTAGTCCGTTCACGCTACCTCCACTATTAAGCCAGCTACATACCATCGAAATTATGAATCAATCCGGAAACCAAAGCTTGACTAATAAAGTTGAGAGTGACCGCAGGATTCTAGAACTCCTTGCTCAAACATTCCCAAACGTCAGTGTCGCAAGCACAGAGATAATCAACCTTGAAGCAATTCTCAATCTCCCTAAAGGGACTGAGCATTTCGTTGCGGACCTTCATGGCGAGCACGAAGCTTTTCGCCACATTTTAAAAAATGCTTCGGGAAATATCAAACGAAAAGTCACCGACATTTTTGGCACTTCTCTGAGAGAAAATGAAATACGAGCATTGTGTGCCCTGATATATTACCCTGAGGAAAAACTTCAGCTTATAAAAGCCACGGAGGAAAACCTTGAAAACTTCTATAACATCACTCTTCACCAGTTAGTGAACGTATGTCAAAGCGTTTCCTCAAAATATACTCGCTCAAAAGTTCGCAAAGCCCTTCCTAAAGAATTTGCCTACATTATTGAGGAACTGCTTCACGAATCTCCATCCGATTACGACAAACAGGCATATTTCAACCGAATAATCGAGACAATCATCTCCACTGGACAGGCCGATGCGTTTATCGTGGCAATGTGCCAAGTGATACAGCGCTTAAGCATCGACCAACTGCACATCTTGGGCGATGTGTACGACCGCGGACCGGGCGCTCACCAAATAATGGAGATTCTTTGCCAATATGGCCGATTTGACATCCAGTGGGGTAACCATGACATCCTGTGGATGGGAGCGGCTGCCGGAAATGAATGTTGTATCGCCAATGTGCTAAGAATATCACTCCGATATGGCAATATGGCAACCCTTGAGGATGGCTACGGAATAAATCTTCTCCCACTCGCAACTTTTGCAATGGAGACCTACGGCGATGATCCTTGTACAGAATTCCAGGCTCACGTCGATTCCGATGATCACACCCATTCAGAGAAAACTCTACGTCTTGTCTCTAAGATGCATAAAGCAATCGCCATAATTCAGTTCAAACTCGAAGGTGCTATGGTCAATCGTCATCCCGAATGGAAAATGAACGATCGAAACCTCCTCCACAAGATGGACTTAAAAGAGGGCACAATCAATCTTGATGGAATAGCATACCCTCTTTCCGACACTAATTTTCCAACCATCAATCCTGACGACCCCTATACCCTTACCCACGAGGAATTACACCTCTTACATAAACTCCAGCACTCTTTCACTGTTAGCACCCTCCTCAAGAAGCACGTGGAGTGTCTTTTCAGCCACGGATGCATGTACGGCGTATACAATTCCAACCTCCTTTTCCACGCCTCCATGCCTCTTAATGCTGACGGCTCTTTGAAGGAAGTTGATGTCTACGGCACAAAGTATAAAGGCAGGGAATTAATGCACCGGATTGGCATGCTGGTTCGCTCAGCTTTCAACGATGACACAGCACCCGACGACCGCGCTTATGCTCGCGACTATTATTGGTATCTTTGGTGCGGACCTGACTCCCCCCTATTCGACAAGAATAAAATGACAACTTTCGAACGCTATTTCATAAAGGACCCGGAAGCTCATAAGGAGGAAAAAGGACACTACTACAATCTTCGCCAAGATGAAAAAATTTGCGACATGATTCTTGACGAGTTTGGAGTCCAAGGGAAGCAGCGACACATTATTAACGGCCATGTGCCTGTAAGAGCGCACAAAGGCGAAAGCCCGATTCGAGCCAATGGCAAACTGATGGTCATCGATGGAGGTTTTGCCAAAGCATACCATAAGACAACAGGCATCGCCGGCTACACTCTTATTTACCACAGCACTAACTTCGAACTCGTGGAGCATGAGCCATTCACAACTCTTGAGGAAGCTATCCGTAACGGTACTGACATTGTTAGCACAACAAAAATGGTTGAACAGACTTCACAACGCATTCGCGTGAAGGATACCGACAAAGGCAAAATAATCCAAAGCCAGATTGAAGAACTCACCGAACTCCTCTACGCATTCCGCCACGGAATTATCAAAGAGCGCAACCTCGACAAATCGTCAAGCATTTATACCTACTAACTATCGAATAATATAACGGGCAGGAAGTTAACTTCCTGCCCGTTATATTATTCGATATACTCACTAATCCTCTGAATAGTGGCGAAGCACTCTGCGATATGAGTTGAATATCTTTGATTTTGACACAAACCCTACATATTTTCCACATTCAACCACCGGAAGATTCCACGCACCCGTGTCATCAAATTTCTTCATAACGGCATCCATACTCTCCCCAACTTCCACGCGTGCCGGCGGGATAGACATAAACTGATTAACATACATACGCTTATATAGATCCGGACGGAACATTATATTACGAATCTCATCCAATAGCACCACTCCAAGAAGTTCCCCTCCATCGTTAACCACCGGGAAAAGATTACGTGACGACTTAGAAATAGCATTTACCATCTCCTTTAAATTCATTTCCGGTTTAACCGAAACGAAGTCATTCTCTATCACATTATTAACTTTAAGTAGGGTTAATACTGCCTTATCCTTGTGATGTGTTATTAACTTGCCTTCACGGGCAAGACGCATAGTGTAGATACTGTAAGGCTCAAAGAATTTAATCGTTCCATACGATATGGTTGAGGATATAAGAAGTGGAAGGAATAAATCATATCCCCCCGTCAACTCTGCTGTCAAGAAAATTCCCATCAGTGGTGCATGCATCACACCTGACATTACTCCGGCCATTCCCATTAGCGCAAAGTTCTTAGTTGATAAATCAAGATCGAAAATCGTGTTCAATAGATATGCAAAGAAGAAACCGGCCATGCATCCCACATAAAGTGACGGCGCGAATGTACCACCTACTCCGCCTCCTCCATTTGTGGCTGAGGTTGCAAACGATTTCAGCATCACCAAAGCTGCTATAAACCCGAGAATCCACCACACTTGGTCTCTGTCATTATAAAATATTGAACTATTGACGATTGACGATGTCTGCCCACTTAATAGATTAACTATAGATGTGTAACCTTCTCCATATAGCGGTGGGAAAAGAAATACAAGCATCGCAAGTATGCTACCTCCCACTACTATCTTCTTCCACTGTGCGCCTAGCGAACGGAAAAATTTCTCCATCATATTCATAGTACGAGTGAAGTATAATGATACAAAGCCCAAGAACACTCCTAATAGCACCACAAACGGTATTCTTGCCGTTACAAACTGCTCACTTTGAAGGAAAAAGAATTCTACATCATAACCGGTGAAGACGTATGCCATTGTCGCCGCTGTTATTGAGGCGATAAGCAAAGGCATGACCGACACAGTTGTTAGGTCAAGCATCAATACTTCCAATGTAAATAGCATTCCCGCAATCGGCGCTTTAAAAATACCGGCAATACCGGCCGCCGCACCGCATCCCACTAATATCATCAGGATTCGCGGTGACATACGGAACACACGCCCTAAATTACTCCCTATGGCAGCTCCCGTGTAAACAATCGGTCCCTCAGCTCCTACTGAACCACCAAATCCTATAGTTATCGAACTGGCTATCACCGATGAATACATATTGTGCTTTTTCAATCGCGACTTATTCTGCGATATGGCATACAGTACCCTGGTGACACCATGGGAAATATTATCACGTACCACATATTTAACGTACAAACTCGACAGCAATATACCGGCCACCGGATAAAGTAGGAATAGATAGTTCCCGCTCGAAATTGACATGTGTGCTGTCAGCAGATTGGATATGAAATGAATAAGCGTCTTCAACAACAATGCCGCAATTCCGGCAAGTATCCCGACTATCAATGCCAGGACTATAACGAATGTCTTCTCTTTAACATGGTGCTCACGCCACACTAATAGCGACATGAATGCACGCTCAAAGCTATCTCTTATTTTCTTTATGAATGTTGTCATACCGTTTTTCCGATTTTTCAAACTCCCTCTCCCTTCAGCAATGTACGAATCGTTAAAATTAAGATTTTGAAATCAAGAGAAGGTGTAAACTTTTCCCGATACATTAAGTCATATCTCATGCGTTCCACCATCCCTTCAATCGAGGATGCATAGCCGTATTTGACCATTCCCCACGATGTAAGCCCGGGACGCATATCAAGAAGTGTGGTGTAATGTGGTGACACCTCCTTTAGTCGTTCAATAAAATAACGCCTCTCCGGACGAGGTCCCACAATCGACATATCTCCTTTAAGCACATTCCATAGATTTGGTAACTCATCCAGACGATATCTCCTCATAAACCGCCCTATTCGTGTTACCCTTTCATCATTTTTGCTTGCGAGGAGAGGCATCTCTCTTTCCGCATTGTCAATCATTGAACGAAGTTTATACAGTGTGAAGGGTTTGTCTCTAAGCCCCACTCTCTCTTGCGAATATATCATCGGTCCGGGTGTTTGCATTTTCACAATCAACCCTAAAAGAATCATGACCGGTGCGCAAAGCACCAGTCCGACTAATGACAATGTCACATCACAACATCTTTTCATCATCACATATCTTTCAGGACGTGAATCGCAACACATTTTTCACTCTCTATTCACGGATTATATCTATTTTACCGTCGGATTCTATCTTGATTATTCTTGATGGGACTGACATTTTGTCATCATCTTGGCGATATTTTGCCACATAATCTACTGCCGAAATTATTTCCTGTGAAATCTCAGCAAATGTTGATGCCGAGGGTTCTCCGCTAATGTTTGCCGAGGTTGATACTATTGGACCTCCCATCCGGCTACACAATTCTTTCGAATATCTCTCTGTGGTGACTCGAACTCCCACACTCCCATCTTCTGCTATAAGATTAGAAGCTACTCCATGACATTTCGGGAATATAATCGTGGTTGGTCTTTCGGTTGAAGATATGAAATTGCGGTATTCACCTGAAATCGCTCCTACAATCTTTTCTATTGATGGCACACTGTCCACAAGTAAAATCAAGGCTTTTGAATCGGCTCTATGTTTGATTCGATACACCCGACTTACGGCTTCTTGACATGTAGCATCGCATCCTATGCCCCACACTGTATCTGTGGGATATAGGATTACTCCACCGTTTTTCATCACTGTAACGGCTGTCATAACATCTTCTTCTAACGAAATATCTCTTGAAAGCATAGCACCTAAGGAATGTTAATGCAAATTTAACCTTTTTATTTTTATTTACACCTATTTTATTTAAGGAATTTTATAACTTTGCATGCAATTCCATCAACCACATTTCCCATCCGTCACCATGGCAAGATTTCATGAAATAGCTATATCAATTCTAATCCTTTTATCGATACCCACTTGTGCTTATTCTCAACAGCCTGGAAATGAGTCTGGTGACGTTATTGCTCTAACCCCATGGGAACTTCTTGGGGAGGATGACGGTTTGGGCGACTCGTTCTGCAATATTAGCAATTTCCAATCGGATCTTGTAAATTTCGCCATGAAATATCTTGGAAGCCGCTACCGTGCCGGCGGAAAAACACCCAAAGGATTTGACTGTTCCGGCTTCACAAGTTTCGTTTTCAATAATTTCGACATCTCCCTTAGCCCTGCTTCCCGACTACAGGGTAAGGAGGGCAAAAGGGTTACTCTCGACGAACTTCAGATTGGCGATTTAATGTTTTTCAGCGGTCGCCGTGGTGGAAATACAGTCGGACATGTTGGCTTGGTGATTGATGTCGACAAGGTGTCTGGAATCATCAAGTTCATTCATTCATCTTCAAGCCAGGGTGTCGTTATCACTACTTTCCCTGACGGAGGCTATTATTCCCGGCGTTATCTTCACTCCACTCGTGTAATTGACGACGACAAACTTTAAATCAAATATCCAAAAAGAAAGTAAATACATTTAAATATTAACAAAATGACAGAAATTTTAAATTTTTCTGTCATTTTGCTTGCATATGCAAAAATAATACTATACCTTTGTCACCATCAATTAGGTACAATTTCTAAATTTTATGTTAGACTCTTTAAAACAATTTACATTATGTCATTAATCATCCCTAAAAAATATCGTCAGAAACTTCTTCCGGAAACCACTGAAGTAGCCATCAAAATGGTGAAGGACGCTTTTCAGACTACACTTGCCAAAGAGTTAAAACTTCGACGTGTCACTGCCCCTCTTTTCCTCCTTACAGGCACCGGACTGAATGACGATCTTAACGGAGTGGAACATGCCGTTTCATTTAACATAGATGCTATGGATGGACGGAAGGCTGAAGTCGTTCACTCTCTGGCTAAGTGGAAAAGATATAAACTTGGTGCCTACGATATCGCACCCGGTTACGGTCTTTACACCGACATGAACGCAATTCGAACCTTCGAAGACCTTGACAATCTTCACTCTCTTTACGTGGACCAATGGGATTGGGAGAAAACAATTAATGAAAGTGACCGTAACCTTACATACTTAAAGGAAACAGTAAGGACTATATATCGCACTCTTCGTGAAGTGGAGCAGATTGTATATGAAAAATTCCCCCACATCACCCCGGAGCTCCCTGAGGATATTGTATTTATCCATGCTGAGGAACTTGTCAAAAAATACCCGGCCTTGTATCCGAAGGAACGTGAAGCACAGGCTGCGAAGGAATATGGTGCTATATTCATTATAGGTATTGGCGGCAAGTTGTCCGACGGCGAGCCTCATGATGGACGCGCCCCTGACTATGATGATTGGATTTCTCCAAATGAAGAGGGTTACAATGGTCTTAACGGTGACCTTATAGTATGGAATCCGGTCCTTGAAATTCCTTTTGAACTTTCATCTATGGGTATCCGCGTGAGCCCGGAATCTCTTCGCCTACAACTCGAAGAGCGTGGATGCCCCGAAAAAGCCAATCTCAATTTCCACAAGATGCTTCTAAACGGAGAACTCCCCTATTCCATTGGCGGTGGTATCGGTCAAAGTCGCTTATGTATGTTCCTTCTACGCAAAGCACACATCGGGGAAGTCCAGGCCTCTATTTGGCCCGAAGATCAGATTGAAGCTTGCACTAAGGCTGGTATCGATTTACTTTAGTTGACTTACATATTAACGGTGATGAGCCTTAATGGTGATGAACACAATTGATGCTCATCACCTTTTTTATATACATATTATGTCAGTCATGTCAGACAAAATGTCATACCTCTTATTATTTTTAAATTATTCACCATTAATAATTTAGATTTTTCTCAACAATTTTGGCATAATATTTGTTTCACTAATGATTGTAAATAGTTCAGATAAGGTGTGAAACCTCAATACTGAGCTTAAACATTAGATAATCATTAATTAAGAAACATATAAATACATAAAGTTATGGGAAAAATTATCGGTATCGACCTTGGAACTACTAATTCCTGCGTCTCTGTACTTGAGGGTAACGACCCTGTTGTTATTCCTAACAGTGAGGGTCAGAACACCACTCCTTCTGTTGTGGCCTTTGTTGATGGTGGCGAACGTAAAGTTGGTGCCCCCGCAAAGCGTCAGGCAGTAACCAACCCTAAACGTACCATCAATTCTATCAAGCGTTTCATGGGTGAGACTTACGACCAGGTAGCTAAGGAAATCGAACGTGTACCTTATAAAATTGTTCGTAGCGACAACAACACTCCACGTGTTGACATCGACGGTCGTGAATATACTCCTCAGGAAATTTCAGCTATGATCCTTCAGAAGATGAAGAAGACTGCTGAGGATTACCTCGGCCAGTCTGTAACTGAAGCTGTAATCACTGTACCGGCTTACTTTAACGATTCTCAGCGTCAGGCTACTAAGGAAGCCGGAGAAATTGCCGGTCTTACTGTTAAGCGTATCGTGAATGAACCTACCGCTGCTGCACTTGCCTACGGTCTTGATAAATCTAACAAGGATCAAAAAATTGCCGTGTTCGACCTCGGTGGCGGTACTTTCGATATCTCTATCCTCGAACTTGGAGATGGCGTGTTTGAAGTTAAGTCAACCAACGGTGACACTCACCTCGGTGGTGATGACTTTGACCACGTAATCATTGACTGGTTGGCCGATGAGTTCAAGAAAGAAGAGGGCGTTGACCTCCGTCAGGATCCTATGGCTCTTCAGCGTCTTAAGGAAGCTGCTGAAAAGGCAAAGATTGAACTTTCTTCTACCACTTCTACTGAAATTAACCTTCCGTATATCACAGCTACAGCTTCCGGTCCTAAACACTTGGTTAAGACTCTTACTCGTGCCCAGTTCGAACAACTTTGCGACAAACTTATCCAGGCCACTATCAAGCCTTGCGAACAGGCTTTGAAGGATGCCGGTATGACTGCTAAAGATATTGATGAGGTTATCCTCGTAGGTGGTTCTACTCGTATCCCCGCTATCCAACAAGTAGTAGAGAAATTCTTCGGCAAGGCCCCCTCTAAGGGTGTTAATCCTGACGAAGTTGTTGCCGTAGGTGCTGCAATCCAGGGCGGTGTCCTTTCAGGCGATGTTAAGGACGTGCTTCTTCTCGATGTCGTGCCTTTGTCAATCGGTATCGAAACCCTCGGTGGCGTAATGACAAAGATGATTGAAGCTAACACTACAATCCCTACCCGTAAGAGCGAAACTTTCTCTACCGCTGCTGATAATCAACCTTCTGTTGAAATTCACGTTCTTCAAGGCGAACGTCCTATGGCTAAGGATGACAAGACCCTTGGTAAGTTCCACCTTGATGGTATCGCACCTGCTCCACGTGGCATTCCTCAGATTGAAGTTACTTTTGAGGTTGATGCTAACGGTATACTTAACGTTTCTGCCAAGGACAAAGCTACCGGTAAGGAGCAGAGCATCCGTATAGAGGCTTCAAGCGGCTTGACCGACGCTGAAATCGAACGTATGAAGAAGGAAGCTGAAGCTAACGCTGCTGCCGACGCTAAAGAAAAGGAGAAAATCGACAAACTTAACCACGCCGACACTGTAATCTTCCAGACTGAGAAACAAATTGCCGAACTTGGCGATAAGATTCCTGCCGATAAGAAGACAGCTATTGAGAACTCTCTCAATAAACTCAAAGAAGCTCACAAGGCTCAGGATCTCGCCGGTATTGACGCTGCAATCAATGAAATTCAGACCACATTCGGCGCCATCCAGCAGGAAATCCTCAACGCCCAGCAGGCAGCAGGAGCCAACCCTGGCGCACAGGCTGGTCCTCAGGCAGGTCCAACCAACCCCGGTGAAGGCCACGTCGACGACGTAGAATTCGAGGAAGTGAAATAATCCATCAATTTAGAAATATCTAAATCTATATAAACGGAGTGTAGTCCAGGTGATTACACTCCGTTTTAATTGTTAATAAACGTAAACAGATTGAGTGAAATTGATTAAATTTCGTTATATTTGCACCATATTTGGAACGCGACTTAATTTCCGACAATGTACGACTTATTCATATAAAAATCATAATCTAACTTCGACTTTATCGCACCTTCTCCCTCATCTACACCCTTATCTTTGCATCAAAAATACAATTATCTTTGCATCAAAAATACAATCCAAAACCATGAAAAAACTCATCACTTCCAACCCTTCCAAGCGCCATCAAACCCCATTCCTCGCAATCGCTAATTTCGAGAAACACATCGGACGCAAACTCTCCAATCGCGATCGTGCCATCATCTCAAAATTAGAGTGCCGGCACTTCCTTCAGCAAATAGGCAAGAAAATACCTCTCCCAATCCTCATCATCGATCCACCTGGACAAAACTCCTCCCGCCTCCTCATCGAATACTTGAATTACAGCCTTGACATACTTGATAATCCCGACATCCAAGCCGTAGTATTCACTCCTGGCGCCCAAAATACCATTCTAAATCTCGCCCCATATCCCAAGAAGAAACAACGAATCCGCCATTCCAACTATCGAAAGCTCAGTCGCTTTCGCGGTCAGAATATCGGATTCATGCTCCTTCTTAACCTCGAGGATGCCGAAGAATGTTCCCCTCTCTATGGTACACCTGGAAAGTTTAGTCAACTCTGTAGCACCCTCTTCCCGATGCAATCCCCTTTTGGCTTCCTGATCCTTCACATAGCTCTCTCCTCCAATGCTAACCACGAAACAAAACTCATCCGTAACCTTCCATCCTCAATTCAGCGGCACATCGCTACCCGTCCTAAACCACCCGACCCGACACCCCCAGTCACAATAGTAACCATACCCATCATCCTCCGAACCATCGGACGAGCAATCAGCACCCATCAATCAGTAGGGACGCTCCATGGAGCATCCTCCCCGTCCGGGATCACCGAAACATCAAATCCCCGACGAACATAGCGGTACGCCGTGCTCCGCACCTAAAAAATAGTCTGAACAACAAAATAATGACTCACACTATCACTCGCACGGCAAGCGTACATTGACATTTTGTCACAATTAAAAGCTGATTTTTACTCGTCAAGCCCCCCTCGATTATTTACACCCTATCGAACAATTAAAGTATTAATCTCGTTTATAAATAAGAAACTAATTTCACAAACTATGATAAGAATAAACGTTACCCTATTTCTCGAGGACACACAGCGAAAAGACGCAGTAAAATTCTTAGCAACCGAACTCGTAGAAAAATCACAACATGATAAGGGATGCATAGACTACGACCTATACGACTCCACTACAGTAGACAACCACATGCTAATTTATGAAACATGGGAAAACGCCAAGGATCTGGAAGCCCATTCTAATTCCGTCCATTTCAAAACCATCGTCCCCAAACTTCAAGAATTAGCCACTATGACTATCGAAAGATTTGACTTCTAAGTTGGTGATGTGATATCTTCTCCCTCCATCCGTCCCTGAGGGGCGATGTAGAGATATCATAATCGATTTGCACAGCATGCCGAATTAGACAAAATATATTGAGCCGTTTCGGAAAATAAAAAACCAAAACGGCTCAATATATTCAGTTTAACGATTATCAATTCATTAGTCGATTTTTACATTCTTATTGTTTCCGGTATACTTAACCGGCTCACTTGATTCAAGCTTGCAATTAACCAGCACTGCATCACTAACATTATTAATTGTCATCGCTGGTCCATCCATCGGACGGATAGTTACATCCTCAAATTTTATATCCTTTGACTCAGAAAGCAATCCGCCTGTCTTTGCAGTGAATACAGAATTTGAAACACGTATATTATCAATAGGCATCTCCGGAATACCATTGAATTTCAACGCCATACCTGAATCGAACGAGGTCACATTATTAATGAAAATATCGCAGAATCGTGGTGTTGTCTCGTCAACAGCCGGAATTTCCTTGGGAGGATTCTTAGCAAAGTAGTATAGATCGAAGAGCAATGCCTCGTTGGTGATATTAAGCATATTTACATTGTCGATGAAGATATTCTTAACCACACCGCCTCGACCGCGGGTGCTCTTAAATCTTAGACCCACATCCGTGCCAAGGAACTGGCAATCTCGCACACTGACATTATTTACGCCTCCCGACATCTCACTTCCTACCACGAAACCTCCATGTCCGTGAAACACTCGGCAATCTTTCACAATCACATTTTCAGTCGGCACACCGCGCTTTCTACCGGCCTCGTCCTTACCCGACTTGATGCAGATAGCATCATCACCGACATCCAACAACGAGCGATAAACAATCACATTCTTGCATGATTCTACATCCAATCCATCACCATTCTGTGCATAATCAGGATTCTTAATATACACCCCATCAACAATCAGATTCTCACAAAGAAGCGGATGAACATTCCAGGCAGGTGAATTCTGGAAAGTAACACCTTCGAGAAGCACATTCTTACATCCAACTAGTTGCACCATCACCGGACGAAGGAATCTCTTGATTTTCTGAGCATCCTCCTTCGACATCATCGCACGGCGATCACCCTTTGCGATTTCGCCACCGTCGATAAAGCTCTGAGATGGATACCAAACATTGTTTATCACAACTCCACCCTTTGCCAGAAGATTACTCCATTCTGTATTATTCATCTTATCTTTTTTTACCGGTCGCCACATCCCTCCATTGCCGTCGATAATACCTTTGCCGGTTATAGCGACATTCTTCAAGTTTACACCTGAAATAGGCGACTGGGTGCGCCACGCCTCAAAGCCTTCATAAACCACGTATACTGTTTCATACAAGGTTTCGTCTGCCGCAAACACTATCACCGCACCCTCTTCGAGATGAAGATTAATGTTTGATTCAAGCACAATCGGACCGGTCAGCCAAATGCCGTCAGGAACATTCAAGACTCCACCACCTTTTTGAGAAAGGCTTTCAAACGCATCAGCAAACGCTTTTGTATTCAATGTCACGCCGTCTCCTACACCTCCAAAGTCTGATACACTAACGGTGTTATCCGGAAATGACGGACGTTCAATCAATGGCATTTCAAATGGCAATCCCTCATATAAATGAGCGTATTCATTTTCACCACCGTAACCGGCAACGCTTGAAAAAAGGAGTGCTCCGGCCAATAAAGATTTGATTCTCATGGTAAAAAATAATTAATATGGATAAATAATTGGTATATTTGACACAAAATTAATAATTTTTACCATAGTTTAAAAATTTATATCGTATATTTGTACTATTTTTCACAACTGTTTAGTAACTATTTAAATTCTTTACCATGAAAATTAATTTTTCAAAATTAATTCTCACAATTATATTCTCCTACATTTGCTGCCACTCTATCAAGGCGCAATATAACAGTTTGTACGAGAGTCTACCTTTTAAAGCGACTCAACCGGCTCTACCCGTCATACCAGAAACGAGGGTTTCACTCCTCGATTTTGGT
This sequence comes from Duncaniella sp., assembly GCA_023664955.1. Lineage (GTDB taxonomy): Bacteria > Bacteroidota > Bacteroidia > Bacteroidales > Muribaculaceae > Duncaniella. The sequence continues at coordinate 1,554,929 of JAMPEV010000001.1, read as the reverse complement.
GGCAACCCCGATGGAAGTACCCTCAACACCGATGCGTTCATTCGAGCCCTTGACTATTTGGAGAAAGCAGGTGGCGGACACCTCGATGTTACTGACGGAATATGGCTAACCGGCCCTGTCAGATTACGTAGTAACATAGATATTCACCTATCTCACAACTGCATAATCCTTTTCAGCCACGACAAGAGCCTCTACCCTGTAACTCCGGCCGATAAGGGCACTTCCGGAGACCTCTGCACTGCTCCGTTCAACGCCTCCGGTATTAAAAATTTCTCAATCACCGGTTCTGGTATAATTGACGGTAATGGCGAAGCCTGGCGACCAGTCAAGCGTTTTAAAGTAAGCGATGCGGAATGGAAATCGATGTCATATCTCAATCTTACCGAAACCAAAGAGGACGGTTCCACTGTCTGGTATCCCACATTGGGCAACGAGAATGGGAAAATAGCCAAGAAACGACCGAGACTGTTACGTTTTATTGAATGTAGCAATTTCTTGATTCAAGGCGTTGTCATCCAAAATTCGCCAAGCTTCCATGTCAATATGATTTTGAGTCACGATTTCATTATCGACGGAATCACTGTCCGTTGTCCGTGGAATGCTCAAAATGGCGATGGAATCGACCTTAGCTCTTGCAATAACGCTTTGCTCACTAACTGCTCTGTAGATGCAGGCGACGATGCAATATGCCTCAAAAGCGGAATCGGCGAAGTGGGACGTGACCGCGGACCTTGTTCGGAAATAGTTATTCAAAACTGTACTGTGTTCCATGGACATGGAGGCTTTGTTATCGGCAGTGACACAAGCGGCGGCATGAAAAACATATATGTAAATAAATGTCGCTTCATAGACACTGACACCGGACTTCGACTAAAAAGCGGGCGCGACCGTGGCGGTATGATTACCGATATATGGATTGACGATGTGGTGATGTGTGATATCGCAGGTGAAGCAGTGCTTTTCGATTGCTATTACCAGGAGAAAGTCGGTGATGCCGCCGACGCTCCCGCCGCTCCTCTATCACCGGATACGCCTGAATTAAAGGGATAAACATAAGTAATATAACCTGCACTGACGCCGACAGGGCGATTGTAGTAAAAGGGCTTCCCGAAATGAATGTAAAGCAAATCACAATCGCCAATTCCACTTTCAATGCCCGTAACAAGAGTGTGATTAATCATGCGACTGACGTGACACTGAAAAATGTCAAATTCATTAATATGGAAGACAATCCTTTAACGTCAAATCATTCAAATAATATAAATATCTTACCATGAAAGGTCAATCTTTAATTCTTGCCGCCGGCAGCCTCACGGGGCTTATGCTCGCCGGTTGCGCAAAAGATAAAGCCGCTGAATCCAAGCCGGCTTCTCCTAATGTAATCTTCATCCTCGCCGACGATCTTGGAATCGGCGACACTTCCCCTTACGGTCAAAAACTGATTAAGACCCCCAACCTCGACAGAATGGAACGCGAGGGAATGAAATTCACTCAGTCGTACGCAGGTACTGCCGTTTCCGCCCCCTCAAGAGCTTCTCTTATGACCGGACAGCACACAGGCCACACTCACATCCGTGGAAATATGCGTCATGATCCCGAAGGACAAGTTGCCATGCCTGACAGCACCTACACTATGGCCCGTCTTTTCAAAGATGCCGGATATGCCACCGGATGCTTCGGCAAATGGGGCCTTGGCTATCCCGGGTCTGAATCTGACCCAACCAAAATGGGCTTTGACCGTTTCTTCGGCTACAACTGCCAGACGCTCGCCCACGATTATTACCCCGACCACCTATGGGACGGTCTAAATCGAGTTGAACTCCCGGAGAATTATGAGCAAGCTGAATCAAAATATTCCGCCGACATGATTCATCAGCAAGCCCTCGATTTTATTCGTGCCAATGCTGATAAACCATTCTTCACCTTCCTCTCCTACACTCTTCCCCATGCCGAGTTAGTGCTCCCTCATGATTCTGTATATGATTATTATTGCAATGTAATCCCAGCAGCCGATGACCAGGCCTGGGCTGAAGAGAATCCAAACCGTAGAGGTGCCTATGGTGCCACCGATCGACCTCTCGCGTCATTTGCCTCAATGGTGACACGCCTTGACTCATACGTAGGCGACGTAATGAACCTGCTTGCTGAATTAGGCATCGACGATAATACAATCGTAATCTTCACCTCCGACAACGGACCTCACCGCGAAGGCGGCGCTAACCCCGACTACTTCGACAGTTACGGTCCATACCGCGGCATAAAGCGCGACCTTTATGAAGGCGGCATCCGTATGCCCATGATTATCCGTTACCCTGGCAAAATCAAAGAGGGTTCAACAAATGACCATATTTTAGCATTTTGGGACATGATGCCTACATTCGCGGAACTCACCGGTACTGAGCTTAAATCCAACACTGACGGCATATCATTCCTGCCAACCCTTTTAGGCAAGGACGGACAAAAAGAACATGACTATCTCTATTGGGAATTCCACGAAGGTGGTGGTAAGCAAGCTCTGAGAATGGGTGACTGGAAGGCTGTACGTCTGAATGTTTCTGACAGCACCAAGCGTATCACCGAACTTTACAACCTTGCCACTGATACCCATGAGGACAATAACGTAGCCGACCAAAATACCGAACTTGTAGCTCGCATGGATTTCCTAATGGACAGTGTACGTACTCACTCAGATCTTTTCAACTTTAACAGAGGTGAACGATGAATTGAACACCGGCTTCATTGAATCGCCGTTTATATCCCCATTACATTTCATGGCAAAACCCGCAGGAGCGATGTGCAATCTCTCCTGCGAGTATTGCTATTATCTCGATAAAAACAATGTTGTAGCACCGGGAAACTTATCTCAGTATATGAGCGAGGAGGTGCTCGAAACATTCATTAGAAAATACATCGCTTCTCAACCACAGGAAAACATCCTTTTCATTTGGCACGGTGGTGAAACACTGCTTCGTAAACGCTCTTTTTACGAACACGCTCTGGAGCTACAGGCAAAATATGCCGAGGGTCACAAGATTGATAACTGCATCCAAACCAATGGCCTGCTCCTCACAGATGACTGGTGCCGTTTCTTTCACGACAACAATTTTCTCGTTGGTGTCTCCATTGACGGGCCCGGTAGATTCCACGACGAATATCGCCGTGACAAATTTGCCCATCCTACCTTTCTAAAGGTGTTGAAGGGTATCCAACTACTCAACAAGCATGACGTAGAATGGAATGCCATGGCAGTGGTCAACGACTACAATTCACATCACCCCATGGAATTCTACCGCTTCTTTCGTGATAAACTCGGATGTCGGTTCTTGCAGTTTGCCCCTATTGTTGAAAGATTCCATGGTCAAGAATTCGCATCTCCTGACATTGTAGAGGGATCCCTCGCCCCTTTCTCAGTTGAACCCGAAAGATGGGGGAATTTTCTTTGTGAAATATTTGATGAATGGGTGCGTCACGATGTGGGAGAAATGTTTGTACAGATATTTGACGCAACGCTTGCCAACTGGGTTGGAGTTACGCCTGCGGTATGCACACTTGCGCCGAAATGCGGTACTTCACCCGTAATCGAACACAATGGTAACATTTATATGTGTGACCACTTTGTCTACCCCGATTACTTGATAGGCAATGTAACTGACATTGAATATACCAAACTACTAAGCCGCCAAATCGAATTTGGCAACAAGAAACGCACCACACTCCCACATAAATGCCTTGAATGTAAATATCTATTCGCATGCAATGGTGAATGTCCCAAAAACCGTATTATTCAAACAGAAACAGAAGGCCATAGGCTAAACTACCTCTGCGATGGATACTTTAAATTTTTTCAACACGTTGCCCCCTACATGGAAATAATGAAAGAAGAATACTTGAATGGTCGTCCTCCTTCCAATATAATGAACATTCTTAAATCCCATTCCGGTCATTGATTCCATTCCAGTCATTGATATATCACAAAAAATAATTTCTCAAAATCTATAAAACTCACTAATTTTGTTTAACTTTGCAAAACCTTAAACAATTGATTTAACCTCAACTATCAATAAAAGCATGACTGTAGTAGACAGATTTTTACAGTATGTGAAGTTCGACACTCAGAGTGATGAACTTACAAACATGACACCCTCCACACCCGGGCAGATGATATTTGCACAGCATCTGGAAAAAGAGCTGCGAACAATGGGTCTCCAAAACATCTCTCTTGACGAGAATGGCTACCTAATGGCCACACTCCCAGGGAATGTCGACATGAATGTACCCACTATCGGATTCATCGCTCACTTGGACACATCGCCTGACATGAGTGGTAAACACGTTTCACCCAGAATAGTAGAAAAATATGATGGGCAGGATATCATCCTCAACAAAGATAAAGGAATAATCCTCTCCCCATCTCAGTTCCCTGAATTGCTCGAATTCGTAGGCGAAGATTTAATTGTCACTGATGGTAATACTCTTCTTGGCGCTGATGACAAAGCCGGTATAGCCGAAATCATCACGGCAATAGATTATCTAATGCATCATCCCGAAATCAAGCACGGGGACATCCGCATAGCTTTCAATCCCGATGAGGAAATTGGACAGGGTGCTCATAAGTTTGACGTTGAACACTTCGGCGCCGATTGGGCTTACACCATGGATGGTGGCGATGTAGGCGAGCTCGAGTATGAAAACTTCAACGCTGCAGTTGCCAAAGTCACCTTCAAAGGCCGCAATGTCCATCCCGGATACGCTAAGCATAAGATGCTTAACTCAATCCGTGTCGCCAACCAATTTGTCATAATGCTTCCACGCTGGGAAACTCCTGAACACACCCAGGACTATGAAGGATTCTACCACCTCGTGAATATCGAAGGTACAGTTGAAGAAACAATTCTGACATATATTATCCGCGACCATGACCGAGACCGCTTCGAACGTCGCAAGAAGGAACTTGAGCACCTCACCCGCAAAATCAACAACGAATTCCCCGGATGCGCTTCTATCGACATCAAGGACCAATACTATAATATGCGTGAGAAAATTGAGCCGGTAATGCACATCGTTGAAGTTGCGATTCAAGCCATGAAGAATGTTGATGTCACACCCAAAGTGCAGCCAATTCGAGGCGGGACTGACGGTGCCCAGCTATCGTTCAAGGGACTTCCTTGCCCCAATATTTTCGCCGGTGGCCTTAATTTCCATGGTAGATACGAATTTGTACCTATTCCCTCTATGGAAAAGGCTACTAAAGTCATTGTTGAAATTGCACGACTAACAGCTGAACAAGCATAATATCGCTGCTTAGTATCGATGCTGACTAAAACTCTGATCATAGTTACCGGTCCCACCGGAAGCGGTAAGACCGAACTTGCCATACAAATAGCCGAGAGTCTGCACACTGAGATAGTATCAGCCGACTCTCGGCAAATTTATCGTGGCATACCTATAGGCACAGCCTCACCCACTCCTGAAGAACTGAGTAGAGTCAAGCATCACTTCGTCAACACCTTAAATCTTGACGAATATTATAGCGCAGCAAAATACGAAGAGGAGGCCATCCCGCTTCTTAATCGACTTTGGGAAACAAATGATTACGTAGTAATGTGTGGCGGTTCAATGATGTATATCGATGCGATAACCAACGGAATTGACGAACTACCAACCATTAGCGATGAGATTCGCCAACATGTCATGGACATATATGCCATAGGAGGGCTGCAAGCTCTTCACGAAAAGCTTCAAGGGATTGATCCGGAATACCTCGCCACGGCCGACAAGAATAATCACCGACGGCTAATGCACGCTATTGAGATCACCATGCAAGCCGGAGTGCCTTGCTCTTTACTTCGCACCGGAAAGAAAAAAGAACGTCCATTTAAAGTAATAAAACTTGCCATAGGATATTCACGTGAGGAAATTTTCGATAGGATCAACAGCCGCGTCGACAAAATGATTGCCGCCGGGCTGGAGGAGGAAGCTAAAAGTGTCTATCACCTTCGACATTGCAATTCCCTCAACACTGTTGGATACAAAGAATTATTCGCGATGTTTGATGGAATTATGGATAGGGACACTGCCATTCCACGCATAGCCAAAAACACACGAGTCTACGCCAAGAAACAATTGCTTTGGCTTTCAAAGGATTCAAATGTAATTTATCTTGATCCACACAAGCCCCTTCTTCCACAAGCTATCGACGTTATATATAGCAAGAAAGATGGTTCATAATACTTTGAATCAGAATCATTATTAATCAATTTTACCCACATTCGTCATAACAAAATCTATAATCAAAGCCCTTTTAAGATTTATTGAGATTTATACTTCCTAAAAATCCGTTAATTATACCTATCTTTGTTGAGAATTTGTCCTTTCACAGTTTCAACAATATCAAAAATACCAAAATCTCATGCAACAAAGGGATAGCATAAATTTATATTTCCAAAACGCAATACGTAACTACTGGGAATTACCTGCTCTGACCGACATAGGAGGAAGTACTTTTTCATACAAAGATGTCGCAAGAAAAATAGCGAAACTCCATCTTCTCTTTAAAGAAGTTGACATAAAGCCCGGTGATAAAATCTCACTTTGTGGCAAAAATAGCTCCACATGGTGCGTCGCATTCATCGCCACAATGACCTACGGTACTGTTATTGTCCCAATATTACCCGACTTTAAAGCTGATAATGTACAGCACCTCATCAATCACAGTGACTCCAAACTCGCTATTATTGATGACTCTAAGTGGGAAGACCTCAATCCTGAAAGTATGCCAAAACTTATCGGAGCTCTCTCTGTAAAAGATTTTTCCCTCATTTTCAGCAACGATAAGAAACTCGATAAAGCGCGTGGGCATCTTAACGAACTTTTCGGTAAGGCTTACCCCGATCGCTTTACGCAGGAAGATGTAAATTATCATGTCGACAACCGCGATGAACTTTGTATGATTAGTTATACCTCAGGCTCAACCGGTTTCTCTAAGGGAGTAATGTTACCCTACCGTAGCATTTGGTCAAACGTAGTTTACTGCCTTGACAATATCCATACCGGACCAGGCGATGGTGTAGTTTGCATGCTTCCCTTAGCCCATATGTATGGCCTTACCATCGACTTGATTCGTCCATTTGTAAGTGGCAATCATATCTACATATTGACACGCACACCGTCACCACGCATTGTGATGGACGCATTTGCCAAAGTCCACCCCAAAATTATTGTGACCGTTCCTTTGATTATCGAGAAGATTATCAAGACACGAGTATTCCCGCTCCTTGACAAGCCTCTCATGAAACTTCTCATGAAAGTGCCATTTGTTGATGAACATCTTCTCAATCGTATTCTTGCCCGCTTGAAAGAGACTTTCGGCGGAAATCTCGAGCAGATTATTATCGGTGGTGCAGGTTTAAACCGTGAAGTCGAAGAATTCCTCCGCAAATGCGGGTTCCCCTACACTGTGGGCTATGGTATGACTGAATGTGGTCCCCTAATCTCATATGCAAGCCATAATGAGAATAAATTAGCATCATGCGGCAGAATCGTGGACCGTGTCCAGGCTAAAATAACCTCTCCTGACCCTGCTAAAATCCCCGGTGTGCTAAAAGTTAAGGGCGACAATGTCATGCTTGGTTATTACAAGAACCAAGAAGCCACTGATTCTACATTCGATGAGCATGGCTGGATGACCACCGGCGACATCTGCAACCTGGATGATGACGGCTTCCTATACATACGTGGCCGCGACAAGAATATGATTCTTGGTGCTTCCGGTCAGAACATTTATCCCGAAGAAATTGAGGACAAGCTCAACAACCTCCCCTACGTTGCTGAATCACTTATCGTTGATGGTGGTGAAGGCCGACTTGTGGCTCTTATATACCCCGACTTGGAGAATGCAACAGCACAAGGCCTTGGAGAACGTGAAATCATGGAGCTAATGGAGGAAAATATTAAAACTCTCAACTCTAATCTTCCAGCTTATTCACAGGTGCAACGTATTAAAATCTACGACGAAGAATTTGAAAAGACCCCGAAACGTTCTATCAAGCGTTACCTTTACCAGCATATATAAAATCTGCCGACACACTATTGTTAGGCACATTATTAGAATGTGAAATGCATAGCAATCCGGACGCCACCCTTGCAGGCGTTCGGATTGTTTCGATATGTGAGTCGCCACACATAGTCAACACGGAGTACCTTAAACACATTGTCGACCCCCACTCCAGCTTCCATATATGGACGGTCGCTCATAGTGCGGGTATCAGAAATCTCAGGAAAGGAATATAACTTGTTATTAAGCCATGGCTTATTTTTGTCACTAAGATGACCATATAGCCCTCTGAACATGAAAGCTTCCCTAAGTTTTAGCTTCTTAAAATAAGGTATCAGATTAAATATCGCACCATTAGCCCAGTACGTCAAATCCCACTGTGCATACGAATCATTGATAAATTCCATCGGGTTAAGACAGCAGAACGACTCAGGTTGGATGATATATGAAAGATTGGCATTAGGTATCAACAAGTTGGGATATGGTGAACGAGTCCACACATGTCCTCCCTTCCCGATTATGTCGACAAATCCAAAAGCTGAAAACCAAAATCGTTTCTGAACTGAAGCCTCTGTGGTACTGACAGCAAACGGATTACCCATAAATCCTTTCGGGGCGATTGTATGCGACAATACGAATATCGGAGCATCAAAATTAATAGGTATTCTCATTGTCTTCATCTGATAGAACTTCTCACCCGGGGCATATCTCAACTGCAATTTGAACGAATTCATAGTGTAATGGCCAAAGTTTTCACCAAGTCCATTTCGGAAAGTCATATACTTTGTGGCATCCTGACGTTCATTCTTAAAGGTGACCTCAACCGAGAAATTATTCTCCAATTCAAGTATATACTCAAGTTTTGAAACACGATGATAGGTCATCTGCAAATCCTCCATTCGCTTCAGTGACAACACAAAGTTATCAGCATTCGTAAAAAGATAGTGCTGTCCAAGCATGTCAACGTCATACATTTGCGTCGCCCTCAGGGAGTGAACCGGGAACTCTCGTGAGTGGTAATTCTTATCACGGAACGAATATTCCAATTCACCTAAATATTTCCATTTGTGGTCGCGAGTACCGTAAGCACCATATCCTTTTGCGAACCAACGTCTTGAAAGATTTGCCGTTGTCATTCCGCCGGCACGGAGACGCAATCCTTCCATTGAATTATAAGACATTGTGGTGTTCATAGGTCCAAGGTCAAATTTCGATGGATTTCCAGTGTTGATATAACCCGACACAAGGATTTTCAACACTTTTTCTGACCAATAGTAAACCGGCACAGACCTTAACCTCGCCATCATCTTTTCCATTGAATTCGCCCCTTTTGATATTTTTATTAAGCGTTTCTGATCCCAGAAACTCAGATCCCTGTATTCTGCTCCGGGCGCATACACTTGATATGAACCGCGTTTGAATATCGACTGATCAGGTGTAGGGCTAAAATTATGATTGTCATACGCAGTGTGACGACGTGCATAAATCCCTTGTGCGCCTGGAATTATGCTGGCTTCGATTGACATATCATCATTGACTTTAAGTCTTGTCCCATCAGGAGATTTCACATATTCTTGACTTATCTCAAGTTCCTCAATGAAATTAAGGTTAATGTCATGCGGTGCCCGAAGTATTATCTTCTTGATAAACATTGTGGAATCCCCTTTCGGCACATAGAATCTACCGGTAAATCCGAATGAGCTTGGATTACGTGGCACAAATGTCAGTTCCACACATTCTACCGTATCAACCGTCACAGTATCTGTGAGATAGAATTTATAAAAGTCAGGGGCTATTCGTGACAAAGGACTTACGAAACGATTTTGAAGTATATTAATATCGTTGTCATATACATCCACTTCCCTCATCACATCCTCATAGAAAGTCTGCATACTTTGCTTATCAAGAATTTCATCCAAACCTGACGTCCTTAACCCAGTCACATATTCCCGTTCTCGCTCAGGTTCATGACGGTAATACACATTTGATGACTTTTCCCTCAGCGCAACATTTAATATCGGTTTGCCGGAAACATCTGAAGTATCCACAAACTCCTTCAAAAATGAAAACTTCTTGTCAATACCGCTTTTAGCCGAATCGTTAAAGTGATAGTCGTTAATTGCTAATGTGATACGCTCATATTTATCATAATTATAATATGTCATTCTACGAGGATCATTCATATCCTGTGTGGCACGGATTTTTTCCATGAAATCTACCGCCGGATTATTCTTCTTAGAATAATGTTCCTTTTTCGGGTGCGCAGTTACCTCATTCAGTAGTACCCCTGTAGATACAAGGTCAATGGTAAGTTGAATATTTTTCCGTGGACTAACATTAATATCTTTCGTGGTATAACCCATCGCTGATACTCTTACAGCTTTAGGCTTTAGTCCTGTAGTAATTGAGAATTTACCCTTGTCATTTGTAAGTTCACCACGGTCAGTACCCAACAAAAGCACCGATGCAAACGGAATGGGGTTATGCGTTATCGAGTCGCGCACCACGCCACTTATCGTAATATTTTGTGCATCAACCTTTAGAAAGGGTAAAATTAAAGTAAGAATTAAAACGTATAATGATTGCTTTCCGCCAAATTTATGTATCATTAGGATAGATATTCTCGTCAATGTCTGATTGGTTATCGAGGAGCATGTTTTGGTAATGGCATAAATCTTTTTTACCTTTGCAAAGGTAGTCATTAAATATAACACTATGGCAAAAGAAATAGAACTAAAATTCCTCGTTAGGGACAGAACATTCGTCGAACTTTCATCATCTTGCTCCCGAATACGCCAATGTTACCTATCCGACTCTCCCGACGCAACTGTGCGTATACGTATTCTTGATGATAAAGCATATATCACCGTTAAGGGACGCAACAAGGGATGTGAGAGGGACGAATGGGAATACGAGATACCGCTTTCTGATGCTGAAGAGATGGCAGAAAAACTCTCACATGGATTTTCTATTGATAAAACGAGGTACAAAGTGCCATATATGGGCTACACTTGGGAGATCGATGAATTTCACGGTCATCATGAGGGGCTCATAGTTGCCGAAGTTGAAATGCCTGCCTCTGATTGTCATCCCTCGCTGCCATCTTTCATTGGCAAAGAAGTCACCGGTGACTCCAGATACTACAACTCCGTTCTCGCAAAATCCCAAAATCAGCCCATATAATCAGTGTCCTGCTTACCCTAATTTAGTGAACTTCAAATAATAACTTAAAACAAGGAGAATAGCTTGATTATATAGTCATTGCCTCTCTCAGATCAGCTATAAGGAAATTACTGCCGGCTACGAGTATCATGTCATCTTCATTTGTAGCATGCCGTCGAGCGGATTCCAAAGCTTCGTTCACATCCGGAATGATTTCCCCAGTCAACCCTAATACGGCCGCTAAAGTGGCAAGTTGATACGCATTTAATCCGCGTTTCACTGACGGTGATGAGAAGTAGAGCTTAAAGCTTATAGGAAGATCTGCTATTAGATGTAGTACCGCAGCAATATCCTTATCAGCGGCAAAACCGATTATCAGATGAACCGTGCCGGTATCACGACGGCCTAACTGTTCAGTGATATAGCGCCATCCACCTTCGTTATGCCCGGTGTCAATCACTACTTTGGGATGATTGGCAATAGTCATCCAGCGTCCCATCAAGTGCGTAAGACCTGTCACATTACCAAATCCATTTTTTACCGCCGCTGAGGGTATCTTAAACCCGATTTTTTTAAGCTCTCGAAGAGACTCTAACACAGTCGCTGTATTCTTTATCTGATAATCACCTTTCAGTTCTCCTGTAAAATCCCCATATTGAGTTGCGGTGTAGTAAATACCATCCTCCCTAAATTCTCCTGTGCAAGCTGTTGCAAAAATCACATCCGAACGACATTCATTTCCTTTTTCTTCAAAAATATGGGCGATTTCCTCCTGGCGCTCACCTATCACGACAGGAACTCCCGGTTTGATTATTCCGGCCTTTTCGTATGCTATCTTCTCAAGAGAATTTCCTAATAGTGAAGTATGGTCAAGTGATATATTTGTAATGACACTTAACACCGGGGTGATAATGTTCGTACTATCCAAACGGCCCCCAAGGCCGGTTTCAATAACTGCCACATCAACATTTTGCCTGGCAAAATACTCAAAAGCCATAGTCGATGTTAACTCAAAAAAAGAAGGTGACAACTCCCTGTACCTTGAGTCACTATGATACCCCAACCATCTCACAACAAAAGATACGACCTTCTCATGTGGAATCTTCTCACCATTTACTCTTATCCTCTCCCTAAAGTCAAAAAGATGAGGAGAAGTATACAATCCCACCTTATATCCTGCGCTCTGTAACACAGCCGCAAGTGTATGGGCTGTAGAACCTTTGCCATTTGTGCCTGCAATGTGGATTGTGGGATAATTCCTGTGCGGGTTACCAAAAAGATTGTCAAGGGCTATTGAGGTAGATAGCCCCGGCTTGTAAGCCGATGCTCCTTCACGCTGAAACACCGGCAAGGAATTATAAAGATAGTCAATTGACTCCGAATATGTCATAAAATCTTCTCCTTAGAATTTAGTAATAAATGACACATCCTGCCACACCTGCTAAGCAGATAATCAGTATCGGATGCCATTTCAACCAATATACCATTACAAACGCCCCAACACAAAGTGCGATGCTCCAGCAAATCTGCATAGTGGTTTCTCCAAAATTGGCTGCATTCATGAGTAGCAACGCTGCTGAAGCGATAAGCCCGACCACTATCGGTCGTAATCCAGCAAATATCCCTTTTATAACCACACTATCCTTATGTCTCTGAATAAGGTGGCTGGTATATGCCACAAGAAGAAATGACGGAAGTACAACGACGAGCGTGCACACCAACGAACCTAATATCCCGAATAACGGGGATGAAAATGCCGCAGAGTATTCGCCCGGAGCCACATATCCTATGTAAGTAGCCGAATTGATTCCGATAGGTCCCGGTGTCATTTGCGATATCGCAACAATGTCGGTAAACATCTGTTCTGTAATCCATCCTGGCCCCACTATCTCTCGTTCGATGAGCGCTAGCATTGCATAACCACCTCCGAATCCGAATAGACCTATTTTAAGATACGACCATATTAGCCTCAGATAAATCATAACTTTTCATCCTCCTTTCTTATCTCTTTTTCAATATCTTTCAATGCCTTGTGGTGATGAGAGAACCACAACCATCCGAAGAAACCCCCTAACACGATATATATAATAGGATTAGACACCACCGGCAGTCTCGACCATATTAACAGAGCCACCACAACAGGTATCGCAACCGTCTTCCAACCTATTTTGGCCGTTCGAGCAGTAGTTATAACGGGTGCTATAATCAATGCCACAACTGCCGGACGTATCCCCATGAATATCGACGAAAGCAGATGATTATTCTTAATAAGGTCGGGTGTCAAAAATATGGCTATACATAATATAATAATAAACGAAGGTAGTATTGTGCCCGCCGCTGCCGCAAGCGACCCTCTCATTCCTCTTAACTTGTCACCAACTGCCACAGAAATGTTGACAGCCAAAATACCGGGAAGAGATTGAGCCACTGCCAATAGGTCAAGGAATTCGTCTCTCTCAATCCAATGGTGTTTATCCACAATCTCCTTCTCAATGATAGAAATCATCGCCCATCCACCACCGAAGGTGAACGCTCCTATCTTAAAAAAAGTTATAAATAATTGAAAGAAAATATTTTTCATAATGTAACATTATTCACATTTTGATGTAAGTCACCATAGATGGTCACAATACATTCACTTGATAAACAAAAACATACATTACAATGACATCAATGTTATTTTCAGTCCACAAAATTACAAAAAAAGCGATAATTTTTAACGTTTTGGAAACTTTTCACGATTACTGTTGTTTTAGGGATAAAGAGTGAATTAAAATTCTGCAAACTAAATAAATCATCGATTCATAAACTTAACCATTTACTATTATGAATACTGCTCCTTTACAAGGAATCAAGGTGATTGATTTCACCGAAGTACAATCAGGTCCGTCATGTACTCAGATGCTTGCGTGGCTTGGTGCCGATGTTATTAAAATCGAGCGTCCCGGTGTAGGCGATGCCACACGTAAGGAACTTCAGTTCGACCCTAATTTACCAAGTTACTACTATCTCCAGCTTAATAGTGACAAGAAGTCACTTACCCTCGATGCCAAGACACCCGACGGCAAGGAGATCCTTACTCGTTTGATTAAGGATTGCGATATGTTCATTGAGAACCTTCACCCGGGTGCTATGGATAAGCTCGGCTTTAGCTGGGAAGTTGTCCACCAACTCAATCCTAAGTGTATCTACGGAACCATCAAGGGATTCCCTCTTTCATCAAAGTACAAAGATCTTAAGGCTTATGAGCCCGTTGCCCAGGTAACAGCGGCAGCAGCTTCTACCACAGGTTGGTATGATGGTGAATATGACATTCCAACTCAGTCAGGTGCTGCACTTGGTGACTCCAACACCGGTATGCACCTTCTTATCGGTTTGCTTGCCGCTCTTCAGCAGCGTAATCACACCGGTGAAGGTTGCTTCGTTTATCAGTCAATGCACAATGCGTGCTTGAACCTCTGCCGTATCAAGACCCGTGACCAGCTCACCCTTGACAAAATCGGTTACCTTACCCAGTTCCCGCAGTATCCAAATGGTAAATTCGGTGATTGTGTGCCTCGTTCAGGAAATATAGAGGGCGGTGGCGTGCTTGGATGGACTTATAAGTGCAAACCCGCAGGCGGTCTCGACTCAGCAATTGATGCCAACAACTATGTTTACATCATCTTGCAGCGTGGCGCTAAGGACTTTGAACTCGCATGTAAGGCATTCGGATTTGAGGACTGGCTTACAAATCCAGACTTCAACACGGCCGATGCTCGTGACCGTCACAAACCGGAAATCTACCAGCGTATCGGCGCATGGACAGCTGACAAAACTAAATATGAAGTTACCGATATCCTTTCAAAGGCCGGTGTACCGGTAGGACCGGTACTTTCAACCAAGGAAGTAATGTCAGATGAAAGCCTATATGACGGCAATACCCTTGTTAAGATAAACCAAGGTGGCAAGATAGGCGAATTCGTGACCGTGGGATGTCCGTTCACCATGAGCAACTTCCAGCCAACTTACGGTCCGGCACCTGAACTTGGAGCTGATACCGACAGTATTCTGAAGTCTTACGGTTACACCGATGAGCAGATAGCATCTTTCGCCGCTAACCACACCACTACCCCAATGCCTAAACCGGCTGCTCCCGCTAAATAAGCACGAGAGTAAAGACTAACTCACTATCAACGTATTATATTAACACACATGAGGGGGGATGATCAACGGATGTCGGAATTGAAATAATCCTCCGTGATTGTCCCCCTCTTTTCTTAAATAATCATCAAAATGTCTACTTCAACTACCACTCCGCAAGCGACTAATAATGCACCTCATTTCCCTGAGCAAGTAACAGGTATGTACGTCCTTGCAAGAGCCTTAAAAAACGTAGGGATTGACAGCGTATATGGTCTCGTTGGTATTCCAATCACAGAGGCTGCTTATCTTATCCAACAACAAGATATTCGTTTCTTTGGCTTCCGTCATGAACAGCAAGCCGGTATGGCTGCTGCTACTCATGGTTACTTAACCAAGAAACCGGGTGTGCTCATGACAGTTTCTTCACTCGGATTCATGAATGGACTTACAGCAACCACCAATGCCACAGTTAATTGCTACCCGATGATTCAAATCTCGGGTGCAAGTGACCCACACATGGTAGATATGAACATGGGCACATACGAACAGCTCGACCAGTTCAACACTGCTAAGCCACTCGTTAAGGCTGTGTTCCGTTGCTCCAAAGCAGAAGATATTCCTTCTGCAGTAACACGCGCTTACCGTGCTGCTGTGTCAGGTCGTCCAGGCGGTGTGTATATCGACATGACAACACCCGCCCTCGGTCAGATTATGAACCGTGAGGATGCTGAGAAACTTCTATACCAGCCGGTTGATGTTTACTCACCAGTTGCTCCTAACGATGCAGCCGTTGACCGTGCAGTCGAAATCCTTACATCTGCTAAGCGTCCGGCTATCCTCTTAGGAAAGGGTGCGGCCTACGCTCAGATTGACGATAAGATTAAGACTCTTATCGAAACTTACAACATTCCTTATCTTCCGATGTCAATGGCCAAGGGCCTGATGCCTGATGCCGGTCCGTTGAGCGCGCTTTCTTGCCGTTCAACCATTATGGAAAAGGCTGATGTTGTCATGATTATAGGTGCGCGTCTCAACTGGATGCTTTCATTCGGTAAGGGTAAATGGAATCCTGAAATGAAGTATATCCAAGTCGATGTTGAGCCTCAGGAAATCGATGTTAACCGTCCTATCGCAGCACCGGTGGTTGGTGATATGGGTCTTTCACTCGATGCCATACTTGCAAAGATGAAGGGTGCGAAAATGAGCACTGATCCCACTTGGGTGGCCTCACTCCAGGCTGAGACTAAGGAGAAGGATGCCAAGTTTGCCGCTCGTATCGATGCTGCCAAGGCTGCAATGCCAATGACTCACTGGACCGCCCTTGGCGTTATCAAACCTATTATCGAATCCAACCCTGATATTATACTCGTTAACGAAGGGGCAAACACTCTTGATGATACACGTGATGCCATCAATATGTCGCTCCCGCGTAAACGAATCGATTGTGCTACATGGGCTATCATGGGTATGGGTATCGGTTCTACTATCGGTGCCGCTGTCGCTACTGGCAAATCAGTCGTGGCTGTCATGGGTGACTCAGCGTTCGGCTTCTCTGGTATGGACTTCGAGACAGCATGCCGCTTCCACCTCCCAATTACCGTGGTAATATTCAATAATGGTGGTATTTACAATGGTATCGGTGTACCTCTTGACAAGACTACCGACCCAGCTCCTACCACTCTTGACATCAACGCACGTTACGACTTAATAGGTCAAGCCTTCGGTGCACAGTCCTATCATGTCAAGACACCGGAAGACTTGGACAAGGCTCTTAAAGAGAGTATAGCAAGCAAGAAGACATGTATCATCGATATTCAACTGGCGGCTGACTCTGGCAAAGAATCAGGTCACATCGGATACTTGAATCCAGCACCGCTTCAGGACATTACCGTATAAAGGTCTCTCATGCACCTGGCTATGGGTACGTCATCGAAACGTTGCCGTACCCTATAGCTTTTAAAATAATATTTATAATCAAAACGTAAAAACAATTATATATGAGCCATATCATACTTTATGCCATTGTCCCTATCATTGTTGTGATGTTGGCAGGTTTCATATCAGGGAAAAAGGGGATTTTTAGCGGTGAAGATGCTAAGAAATTTAATAAGGTCGTGCTTGACTACGCCTTACCGGCAGCCCTTTTCGTATCAATCGCACAGGCGAGCCGTGAAATGCTCGAAAAGGATATTAAACTTTCCTTGATTTCACTCGTGGGTATCATGTTATGCTTCATGGTGGTTTACTGGGTATTCTTAATGTTTAAGAAGAACACTGGTGCCGATGCTGCAGTCTCAGCACTTATCAGTGGTTCACCAACTATCGGATTCCTTGGTTTTGCGGTACTTGAGCCTATCTTCGGAACAACCCCGGCCGTAGCTCTCGTGGTAGCTATCGTTGGTATCGTGGTTAATGCCGTTGGTATCCCTGTGGGACTTTCTCTTTTGAACGCTTCTCTTGAAAAACAACAGCCAGGATCTGCAAAGAACAAGAGTGCGTGGGCACCGGTGATCCATGCATTGGAACAACCGGTGGCTTGGGCGCCAATTCTCGCCGTGATCTGGGTCGTTGTGGGGATACCTTGGCCAGACTGGGCAAGTCCATCATTTGATCTTATTAAGGGTGCGAATGCATCAATGGCAGTATTCTCAGCAGGTATCACACTCTCTGCAATTAAGATTAACATTGATTGGCAGGTTATATTGGGTTCTATCTTAAAGATGGTCTTCATGCCGGCAGTCATCCTTATCCTCGGTCTCGTATTCCACATGGATCCGTTGAATCTTAAGATGTTGGTTGTAGCCGCTGCTCTTCCACCTGCATTCTCCGGTATTATTATCGCCGACGAGTACGATACTTATGTAGCTGAAGGTACTTCTTCTCTTACTCTTTCAGTAATTCTTTTCATAGGTTTCTGTCCGCTTTGGATATGGATAACCGATTTGTGTCTTAAGGCATTTTAATTAAAAATTATCAACACATAAGTGATAGCGATAGCTGTCACTTATGTGTTCTTATCTAATAAAAAAATATAGAAGGATTATCATGAGTAAACAGATTCTTGACGGATGCACAGCCGCCGCCCATGTGGCTTTTGCTTTGAGTGAGGTTGCAACAATATACCCCATTACACCAATAGCTTCAATGGGTGAAACGGCCAAGAAATGGGGAATGCAAGGAAGAAACAACCTGTGGGGTCAAGCACTTGATATACACGAGATGGAAAGTGAGCTCGGAGCTGCCGGTGCAATGCACGGAGCACTCGCCGCAGGTTCTTTTGCCACCACTTTTACAGCATCCCAAGGGCTTATGCTCATGATACCAAATATGTACAAAATAGCAGGTGAATTGCTTCCCGGAGTAATTCATGTGGGATGTCGGTCCCTCGCCACTCACGCACTATCTATCTTCGGCGACCATCAGGATGTGATGGCTTGCAGGGCTACCGGTTTTACTATGCTGGTCTCTGCTTCTGTTCAGGAGACAATGGACTTAGCACTTGTGGCTCATCTCGCAGCTATTGATGGTTCATTACCTGTGTTACATTTTTTTGACGGATGGCGCACTTCCTCCGAGATGGACACAATTAATGTGATTGACTACGAGTCAATGCGTGGTCTTGTCAATTGGGACAATGTTGCAAAGTTCAGAAAACGGGCCATGAATCCAGAGCATCCTGACCTTAGGGGTTCAGCCCAAAATCCCGATGTGTATTTTCAAAACCGCGAAGCACCCAATAAATTTTACAATGCTTTTCCTGCCATAGTTCAAAATGCTATGGACAAGGTAGCTTCGATAACCGGGCGACAATATCACACCGTCGATTACTTCGGTGACGCTGATGCCGAAATTATCGTTGTGATTATGGGATCAGGTGCTGAAGTGGTTAAAGAAACCGTTGATTATCTAAATAAAACAAGAAATTACAAGGCCGGTATAATCGTTGTAAGACTTTACCGTCCGTTCCCGGTATCGGATTTCGTTAAGGCAATTCCTGAAAACGTAAAAACAATAGCCGTACTTGACCGTACTAAAGAACCGGGGGCACAACACGAACCGCTCTGCCAGGACGTAATCTCCGCTGTAGCAACCATCACAGGTAGGAGTATCAAGGTGGCAGGTGGGCGATATGGCTTATCGAGCAAGGAGTTTAATCCGTCAATGGTAAAGGCTATATTTGACGAAATGCAAGCCGGGACTATCAAGAACACATTCACAGTCGGTATTAACGATGATATCACCCACTTGTCAATTGATGTCAATGAGGAGATTGACACAAATGCGGCCGAGGGAATGTATCAAAGTATTTTTTACGGAATAGGCAATGATGGCACAGTTGGTGGAACAAAGCAAGTTGCCTCTATACTTGGAGGCACTGAGTCACTCTATGCCCAAGCCTATTTCAGCTATTCCGCTAAGAAATCAGGAGGTTACACTATATCGCAACTTCGCATTTCCGACAAACCCGTAACGTCGGCCTACTCTATTTATGAGGCTGATTATGTGGCATGTCATAAAACTTCTTACGTCAATCGATTCTCAATGGTTGACAAAGTAAAAGAAGGAGGTATTTTCGTATTAAATTCGCCATGGACTCCTGACCAGATGGTTACAAGATTACCTCTTGAAATGCGCAAAACAATGGCCGAAAAGAAAATAAAATTCTACAATATTGATGCCGATAAAATCGCGTCAGAGGTAGGGCTACTTCCACGTATTAATATGCCGATGGAAACAGTGTTCCTATACCTCAGTGAAATAATAGATTTCAATACAGCCTACGACTCATTAAAGGACACTATCCGAGCAACTTACATTCACGAGGGAGGTGCTGTGGTGGAAATGAATCTAAAAGCTATTTCCATGGTCGTCGATGCTCTCAAAGAAATTGATTATAACTCGATTGAGGGATGGACTTCCACCCCCGAACAAATCCTCAAACGAGAGATTAAATATGCTACTCCCCAACTCCAAAAATTCATTGAGGAGGTTCATACTCCATGTATCGAAGGTAAGGGTGATTCAATTCCTGTGTCTGCATTCACACCGGATGGTACTATGCCGATGGGAACATCGGCATACGAGCACCGACGGATTGCCACACGAGTGCCCGTATGGGACGTCAATAAGTGTATCGAATGTACCGAGTGTTCTTTGGTATGCCCTCATGCTGCAATCCGCCCATATATTCTTAATAATGAAGAAGCATCAGCCACACCTAAGGAATTTAAGATGAAAGCTGCGAAGGGGGTTCCTGAGCTGAATGGCTATATGTTCCATATACAGAATTTCACTGAGGATTGTCTTGGATGTTCTTCATGTTCTATAATTTGCCCGGGCCACGCATTAACTATGACTCCAATCGAAGAAGTTCTTCCCACTGAATTACCTATCATTGATTGGGTCAAAGGTAACATATCTCTGAAACGTGACCTACTTTCAGCAGATACCATCAAGGGATCACAGTTACAACCTCCATATTTGGAATTTTCAGGTGCTTGCGCCGGATGCGGTGAGACACCCTACGTCAAACTACTTACCCAGCTCTTCGGTCAGGATTTAATCATAGCCAATGCAACCGGTTGCAGTTCAATATGGGGAGCAAACTATCCTTCAAACGCCTATTGCTCTGATCCTGACGGGAAGGGACCGGCTTGGGGTAACTCGCTATTCGAGGATAATGCGGAATATGGATACGGTATGCTATTGGCTTTGAGACACAGACGAGAACGAGCCATGGAACTAATTAAGGAACTGATAGATGATCCAAAGACATCGCCATTCCTTAAGACACCCCTCGAGGCGTTCTATTCCAATCGGGATTCAATCACAGAATCAAAGCGAATTATCAGTCAATTACTTCCAGTGCTTTCACCAATGGAAAATGTAAATCCTAAATATGCCGAGCTTCTCGAAATGTGGGATATTTTGGTAAATAAGACAGTATGGACAATCGGAGGTGATGGTTGGGCATATGATATTGACTTTGGAGGTTTAGACCATGTCCTTGCATCAGGTGATCCTGTTAAGATTCTTGTCATGGATACTGAATGTTACTCCAACACCGGTGGCCAAAGCTCTAAAGCAACCCCACGAAGTGCTGTTGTGAAATATGCTCCTGACGGGAAGAGAACTCAAAAGAAGGACATTGGTGTAATGATGATGAGTTATGGTAACGTATATGTAGCATCGGTTGCCCTTGGTGCTAACTACCAGCAGACCATCAATGCTCTCGTAGAAGCCCAGAATTATCCCGGACCGGCAATTGTGATAGCTTACTGTCCATGTATCACCCATGGAATCCGACCTGGACTTGGTCATTCAATCGTAGAAGAACGTAGAGCCGTGGAAAGTGGATACTGGAATCTTTACCGATTCAATCCGCAGGCAATCAACCGAGGAGAGGAGCCACTTACCATCGACTTTCCCATCCCCGGAAGAGATAACAGCGGCACGAATGGTTCTATACCGGAAACCGCTTCACCAAGATACCCTAATCCGGAGCCTGTGACACGGGTCGGGGACTATATCATGAACGAAGATCGATATGCCGACCTCAAGATGATTGAAAGTAAAGAGGCAGGCATCTTACAGCCTGAACTTCAAAAAGACTGTGACCGAATCAAGAATATGCTAAACGATATAAAGTAATAAATATCAATTGATAAACTATACTACGAATTGACGTCATGTCTGATCAACTCAACACATCCATTGAGGTAATAGAAAAACGAAAGTTCAAAAACTACGGCGCAACATAACAATAGTTTTGACGTTGATTTTGATGCCGAGAGAGGAATGGAAGCCGTAACCATTCCTCTCTCCTTATCTTAAGCATTATTTTATAACTTGGCAGAAAAAAGCGACCCTACAATTTAGTATATTGCAGGATCGCTACATCGTAACTATCAAATATCGATTGTTAAATGTCAATTACCAATTGTCAATAATCAATTGTCAATTGATTTTGATGTTTTCGATTTCTTGATTGACGTATGTGAGGTCGAATTTATTATCCTCCATGAACTCCAAGAAGTCATTCTTGTCCCTTGCTTCCTTCTTCAAACCGTTTTGCATCACGTTTAGCCTGTAACTCCATGATTTCTTCAGTACGAGACCGCCATTGACGTTTACCAAAGATGTTAACAAGATCTTCAGCATACATGACTTCCTTAGAAAGTAGAGTCTCAGCGAGTTTTGCATGACCTTCCTTGTGATCAGTGAGAATCTGCTTAGCTCGTTCATATTGCTCTGCGATGATACGTGACACCTCCTCATCAATCTGACGGGCACGTTCACCACCATAAGGTTTGGAGAAGCCATAACTATTTCCGGTAGAATCATAATAACAAACGTTAGGAAGCTTGTCGCTCATACCATAATATACCACTATCGCATAAGCCATCTTGGTCACTTTTTCAAGGTCGTTAAGGGCCCCTGTGGAAACTTGTCCCAAAGTCAATTCCTCAGCGGCACGACCGCCAAGAGTCATACAAATCTGGTCTAGTAGAGCCTGAAGAGGAGTAATCTGGCGTTCCTCTGGCATATACCAAGCAGCTCCAAGAGCCATACCTCGTGGCACTATGGACACCTTTACCATTTCATTTGAATATTCAAGGAACCATGACACTGTTGCGTGACCGGCTTCATGGATTGCTATTGCTTTTTTCTCCTCTGCGGAAATAACCTTCGAGCTATGTTCCAAACCGCCGATTATTCGGTCAATTGCAGCCATGAAGCTGTCACGGTCTACACTCTTCTTGTTGTTTCGAGCAGCGATTAGGGCGGCCTCATTACAAACGTTTGCAATATCCGCACCAGAGAAACCAGCAGTCTGACGAGCCAAAAGATCGACATCAACAGAGTCATCCTTCTTTATTTTACGAAGATGTACCTCGAAAATCTCCTTCCGGTCCTTTAACTCCGGAAGATCGACATTAATCTGACGGTCAAAACGCCCGGCTCGCATGAGAGCCTTGTCAAGAATATCGGCACGGTTAGTAGCGGCAAGAATGATGACACCGCTGTTAGTCCCGAAACCGTCCATCTCGGTAAGCA
Organism: Duncaniella sp.; assembly: GCA_023664955.1. Classification (GTDB taxonomy): domain Bacteria; phylum Bacteroidota; class Bacteroidia; order Bacteroidales; family Muribaculaceae; genus Duncaniella. Next base: position 1,531,531 of record JAMPEV010000001.1, on the reverse strand, counting down.
ACTGGTTGAGAGTATTTTCACGCTCATCATTTGCACCCATATTCGGATTCTTACCACGGGCACGGCCCACGGCATCAATCTCGTCAATAAACACTATACAAGGAGCTTTCTCCTTAGCTTGACGGAAAAGGTCGCGCACCCGGGAAGCGCCAACGCCCACAAACATCTCCACAAAGTCGGAACCCGACATTGAGAAGAAAGGCACATTAGCCTCACCGGCCACTGCTTTTGCCAAGAGAGTTTTACCAGTTCCGGGAGGACCAACGAGAAGAGCACCCTTAGGAATCTTACCGCCAAGGTCAGTGTAACGTTGAGGATTGCGAAGGAACTCCACAATCTCACGAATTTCTGTTTTCGCTTCGGAAAGACCTGCCACATCCTTGAAAGTCACATCCGATCCTTCCCCTTTGTCAAAAACCTTCGCTTTTGACTTACCAACATTGAACACTCCACCCGGACCACCGCCGTTGGTTGCGCCAGACATCTTGCGCATCATTATAAACCAGAAGCCCACAAGAAGGATGATGGGACCGAAAGTCCAAAAAAGAGTAGAGTAATCAGATGACTTTTCATAATTAACCTCCCCATCAAACTTACCTTCCTGACGCCACACATCGATTTGATCTTGAAGTTTATCGGCCGAAGGGATATCAGTTTCAACTTTGGCCAACATACCTTTACCTGACTGGTATTGACTTTCGTGAAACACACTTTTCGCAAGGGAGTCAGACAACACAGCTTCAGCCCTATTTGTATTAGTGAATACAGTGATTTTATCAACGCCACCGGTAGCCACCAACTCTTCAAATTTAGTGAAGCTTACATCTTTGCTTAGAGAGTTGCCATCAATATACAACATACCCAAAAGAAAAATTATGATAATGGCATAAGCCCAATACATACTGAACTTGATGCCACCTTTTTTCTTTGGGTTTTGATTGAGTGGAGATTCCATTTACATTAAAAATTTGTGACACGAAAGCAAAAAGCACTTAGTGTCGAATTAGGTTAGTATTTCATCCGTAAAATTAACGGCGTGAATAATTCATTAATCTTCGTCGGGGTAATCAGTGATCACAGCATCACTCCAGAGATCCTCCAAGTCATAGAGCTGTCTTGTCTGAGGTAGGAAAACGTGTACGAGAGTATCTCCGTAATCTATTACAATCCATTGTGAATTGCTATATCCATCATAATTGTAGGGCTTAATTTTTGCATTTTCGAGTAGATACTCTCTGACGCTATCAGCGACAGCGGCTACATGCTGTGTGGAAGTGCCTTCACAAATCACAAACCGGCGAGCAGCTGCGGTGTCAATATCACTCATATCCACAGTGGTGATATGTCGGCCTTTTCTTTCACGAATCCCATCAATAATAAAGGGAAGAATCTCAGTAGTGGTTTGAGTCATTTATTTCTAAACTATGTTGAAACTTTTCAATATATAAACTAAAAATTAGTGCATAAACATTATGCGACAAATTAAGACACAAAGTTAAAAAAAATTCCACAATAAGTATCTCAATTTCGGCATTTTTATTTTAAACAAATTTAGATAAAAGTTGGTTCAAGGAGAAATTCTGCATAGGATAAAAAAGATAGACAGGTTAAAAAAACCTGTCTATCTAAAATCGTAGCGAATCCGGGACTCGAACCCGGGTCTCCACCGTGAGAGGGTGGCGTGCTAGGCCTCTACACTAAATCGCCA
>JAMPEV010000001.1:1492237-1529723 GCA_023664955.1 Duncaniella sp. | reverse complement strand
ACGACCTTCAGGAACTCTCGCAGCTCAACTCCGGCGACATCAAGAATGTGGAGGTAATCACCAATCCGGGTGCCTCTTACGCCGCAGATGTGAAATCGGTAATACGCATCCGCACAAAGCCGCCGAAGGGAGATGGCTTCAGCGGAACACTGCGTACAGACAATGGTTTCCAACATTACTTCCGCACCGGCAACTCCCTTGATTTCAAATACCGAACCGGTGGACTTGAAATCTTCGCCAACTACGGTTGGTGGAGAGGCGACACCCGTTTTGACCGTCTGAATGATATGAATACGACAACTTCTTACGGGGCCTATCGTCAGTATGTCAGCACCATCGGAAAGGAGTCATACAATGACATGACTGGGAAACTTGGATTCTCATACATGATTAACGACCGTCACAGCATAGGTGCATACTATCAGAACAGTTGGAACCGCCACCACACTGACGGAACCATCCCAAGCGAAATTTGGCAGGACGGCTCACTGCTTGACCGCTATAAATCAGACGTTCACAATCAGTCATCCGCCGTACCCCGTCACTACGCCAACTTATATTATAACGGCATTGTCGGCAAGCTCAACATAGACTTCAATGCCGACTATATATGGTATAAGAGCCGTGAACTGTCATTCAACGATGAACTCAGTGAAATGGGCGATGATCGGGAGGTAAACACCACATCAACCAACCGTAATCGTATGTTTGCCGAGAAACTTGTTCTTTCTTATCCTTTATGGAAAGGTCAGGTTAAGGTAGGTCAGGAATATACCGATACCCGCACGACAAACCTTTTTTCTGCCAATATCCCGGAAACTCCTGATGCTGACAACCGCGTAGATGAAAGCAATATCGCTGCATTTGCCGAATTAGGTCAACGGTTCGGTCGCTTCATGGTGGGCATAGGTCTGCGCTATGAGCATGTAAAATTCAACTACTATGAAATGGGAGTGCATCAAGACGGTCAGAGCAAGACTTACAATAATCTGTTCCCCTCACTCAATATAGCCACGCAGGTCGGTAAAGTCAGAATGGGTTTGAACTATTCCGGCAAGACCGTTCGACCCGGCTATGGACAACTTGACGGCGCGGTAAGCTACATCAACCGCCTGACATACGAAACAGGCAATCCCTATCTTAAACCCACAAAAATGCAGACAGTGGAATATATGGCTCAATGGCGTCGTTTCTTCGCACAACTATCTTACACCTACTTCAAGGACGGCGTGTATCATATCACAGAGCCATACGGAACTGATGGCGAGGCCACAATCATACGCACTGCCAATCTCGACCACCGCCACTATTTTCAAGCATTCGTGGGTGGTAATTTCCAAGTGGGCGTATGGCAACCCAAAGTGAATGTGGGCATGATGAAGCAATGGCTCACACTGCCGGTAAATGGTGAACCTATGAAGATGAACACTCCTATCTTTATGTTCCAGTGGCAGAACGCTGTAAAACTTCCCTTTGACATCTGGCTCAATGTCGATGCACAGCTTATGACTCGCGGTTGGGACACCAACACCCGATTGACAAATACACCTTGGTACGTCAACGCCAAACTCTACAAAGGATTCTTCAACGATGCTTTTAGCGTGACAGTCGAGGCAAAGGATCTGTTTGATTCCGCCAAGAGCAACTTCAACCTTTATAGTGATGCCGTTCAGATTCAGCAGAAAAACTATTCACCCGGACGTTCCGTAATGCTAACTCTGCAATACCGCTTCAATACGACACGAGACCGTTATCGCGGCACTGGCGCCGGAAACTCCGAAAAATCACGCTTCTAACTCCTATTCGATATGAAACATATTTTGATCATCTTCTTAAGCATGGTTTGCGCTGTCATGGCATATGCCAAGCCTCAATGTCAAAGTTTTAACAACTACGACAACAAAGTGACAATCGTTTTTACTGACGATGCTCCCACTGGCAGTTACGAAGTGACTGATATAAAACTTACCCCCTCCTACGGTAAAGAACTCTCGGCGACTTCTGTAAGTACGCAAACTCACTAAATATGCCGCCTCTTGAATTGAGAGACAGCAGATTTTTTCTATTTCAGTTTGAGGTATTCTTCGTTGGAGACGGGTTCAAGCCATTCGTTGGAAGTGTTTTCGCCGTCGAGTTCAAAGGCGAGGTGAGCAAACCAACGGTCTTTCTGCGCTCCGTGCCAGTGCTTGACGTTGGCGGGTATGTGGATTACGGTGCCGGGGAGAATCTCAACGGCAGGTTTCCCTTCTTCCTGATACCATCCGCGACCGGCAACTCCGATAAGCATCTGTCCGCCGCCTTTGGTGGCATGGTGTATGTGCCAGTTGTTGCGGCATCCCGGCTCAAAGGTGACGTTGGCTAGCTTCACTTGCTCAGACGATACCGGGGCGAGATAACTGTTGCCGATAAAATATTTGGCGTAGGCCGTGTTGGGTTCGCCAATGGGGAAAATCATCTCCTGCTCGAATTTCTCTTTTGCGTCAGTGGCATCGGTAGAGTCCTTCCATACCTCGGTAGCCTGACGGAATGCGCCCCATGCCTTCGGCCAACCGGCATAGAAGGCCACTTGGGTAAGGATTTCCGCTATCTCAGTGCGTGTCACTCCATTTTTCTTAGCTTCCTGAAGATGATAGGTGAGCGATGAGTCGATTATGCCACTGCTTACAAGGGCGGTGACAGTAATGATGCTGCGGTCACGGAGAGAAAGTTTGTCGGTTCGGCTCCATACCTCACCGAAAAGCACATCATCGTTCAGTTCTGCAAATTTGGGAGCGATCTCACCGAGTTGTGCGCGTCCGGCTGTCTGATTCGGATTAACCTCCGTAGTTGTCAACTTCGTTGGATTATCTTGTGCTTGTGCCATGGTTGATGTGATTATAATTGCCAATACTACTGTAATTATCGTCTTTATGGCTAATCGTATATGGATTTTATAATTTTTGCAGGGACACCTCCGGCTATCATATTGGCCGGGACATCTTTCGTCACCACCGCACCGGCGGCAATAATGGCATTGTCACCGATGGTGACTCCGGCTGTAATCACTACATTTGCTCCAATCCATACACCGTTGCCGATGCGGATAGGCTTGTGGTGCAGGTTCTGACGCTTGGCGGGGTCTTGGTCATGGTTGAGAGTAGCCATCACGACGCAATGACCTATCAGACAGCCATCACCTATGTATATGCCCCCCTGATCCTGAAAGTGGCAACAGGAATTGATGAACACATTCTTGCCGACATGAATGTTGCGTCCGAAGTCGGTATAGAAAGGAGGAAACATTCGGAACGATTCATCAATATCATCGCCCGTTATCTTGCCAAACAGTTCACGAATTTCCTCCGGTGTATGGAAACTGCAGTTGAGGTCAAACTGTATCTTGCGAGATTCATCGCTTTGGTGACGCATGAACTGAATTATCTCGTCGTCTTCGAGAGGTTTACCCTCGGCTATCATTTGTTGAAATTTCTCTATTGTCATTTCTTTGGTCTTTTTCTTGATGCGAAATTACTGCCAATAAAATTGTCGGACGTACCAATAATTTGGAAATGACAACCATATTCAAAGATTGAGACCGGCAAGATACTGAGAGGGAGTCTGTCCGGTATGCTTCTTGAACATCCGGCTGAAATGCTGAGGATATTCAAATCCCATGTCGTAGGCTGTCTGTGAGACATTTCCCGATGACACAAGACTGTTCTTGGCTATTCGGATTATTTGATTGCGGATAAAATTACCGGCATTTCCACCGGTGGTTTTCTTTAGCAAATCGCTGAAATAATTGGGTGACATAGAGAGTTTGTCTGCGAAATACCGCACTCCCGGCACACCTGTTTTCAGTTGCTGCCCGGACTCGTAATATTCATTGAGTAACACACTCAGGCGCACCAATATGTCATCGCTCGTGTGGCGTATCTGATGAAACTGGCGAGTATATGCCCGGTTGCATACATGGAGCATGACTGATATGTAGTCTATTATTATTGCATCCTGCTCCGAATCACGTGGACGATTGATTTCATCCCTTATGTTTATCATCAATGATATTAGGATTTCTTTTTCAAATTCGTTAAGAAACACAGCTTCATTCTCACTATAATCAAAGAACGAGAATTGCTTTATCTCTTTTTCAAGATGCGTTCCAATCAGCAAGTCGGGATGAAACAGAATAGCCCATCCGTCAATGTCAATCAAATCCCCGGCATCTTCTCTGCCGCCAATCTGTCCCGGTGCCACACATATCAAACTGCCTGATTCGCCTCCGAAAGCACCACGCCCATAAGTTAGGTCATCGCGCACCTTACTGTGCATGAACAAGCCGTATACACCATAATCATTGAGACTTGACGGAATTGGAGATAGCGAGGTGAAGTCAACGACACCGACAAGCTGATGGCGGGTCTCGCCACCAACGTATGAAATAAAGTCTCCCGGTGAATTTACTTTAAGAATATTTGGCATTGCTTTGACTTTAATCATACAAAGTTACGATTAAATGAGCGCAATGCCAAATTTATTTCAGCATTGACTGATATAGGTAATTAAAACGAAGTCAAAATTACAATTTTTATTCGTTTGTTGAAATTGGTAGACATTCCAATAATTATGGTACGTCAGCCATATAGAACAATTGTAATTTTGCATTGGATAAAAAACAACACGATGAAAACAAAAACAATAATATTTTCAGCAGCGCTGTCATTAAGCGCGCTGACTGCAACTGCACAAAATATGGAAAATAACCCAAACACAAACACGTCATTAGCTCGGATTGAGAATTTGGAGCTGAAACAGGAATGGGACAAAGTGTTCCCGCAGAGCGACAAGGTTGACCATTCAAAAGTTAAATTCGTAAACCGGTACGGCATAACCCTTGCAGCAGATATGTATAAACCGAAGAATGCGAGCGGCTCAGTTAAGAAACTTATGGCGATAGCCGTAAGCGGTCCTTTCGGAGCGGTCAAAGAGCAGTCATCTGGACTTTATGCCCAGCAACTCGCAGAACGCGGTTTTCTGACCATTGCCTTCGACCCTTCTTTCACGGGTGAGAGCGGCGGTATGCCGCGCCGTGTGGCATCTCCCGACATCAATGTCGAGGATTTTTCAGCCGCTGTGGATTATCTGATGAGCCGCGAGGATGTTGACACTGAAAAGGTGGGCATTCTCGGAATATGTGGATGGGGTGGTATCGCAATACAGGCGGCTATCAATGACCCGAGAATCAAGGCTACCGTGGCCTCCACAATGTATGACATGACACGCGTCAACGCCAACGGCTACTTTGATGCCGAGAACACGGCGGATCAACGCAATGCCAAACGTGCTGCGATGGCAGCTCAACGTACAATTGACTACAAGACCGGCTCATATAAAAGAGGAGGAGGCGTGGTTGACCCTCTGCCTAAGGATGCTCCACAATTTGTAAAAGACTACTATGCCTACTACAAGACTCCGCGCGGCTATCACGTCCGCTCCGGCAACTCCAACGATGGCTGGAACGTCACCTCCAATCTGTCATTCGTGAACTTCAAGTTCTTTGAATATGCCGATGAACTGGAGAATGCCGTGCTAATCGTTCACGGCGATAAAGCTCACTCATATTACTTCGGCAAAGACACTTTCGCCAAACTCAAAGGTGACAATAAACAGATGCTGACCGTAAAAGGGGCATCACACTGTGACCTCTACGACCAACTCGATATAATTCCCATGGATGAGATTGCAGCATTCTACAAGGAGTATCTCAACAAGTAGTGGGGACATTGAAATTGTTAAAATAGGAGGAGATTGCTTAGGCTTATGGGATGTAATCAACACTTTCTCTTGAGGAGAATCGCATGATTTCTTGTGCAAGAAGCAAAAAATGACTACTTTTGTTATAAGTAATGATTCATATCTCTAAAAATGGATATATGGGACAAAGATAGACGCTCGAAGTGCATGTCAAAAATCCATAGCAAGGACACCAAGCCTGAGTTAATTGTGAGACACCACCTCTATTCCCGCGGGTACCGATATCGCAAAAATATGCGACGTCTTCCAGGCACACCAGACATTGTGATGCGTAAATACGGGGTGGTGATTTTCATACACGGATGTTTCTGGCATGGACACGATTCGCACTTCCGTCTACCTAAAACGAATCTCGATTTCTGGCAAAAAAAGATTGCCCGAAACCGACAGCGCGATGCTGAGTCAATAGAAAAGCTACGGCTGATGGGTTGGAACGTTATCACAGTGTGGGAATGTCAATTAGCGCCACAAAACCGACAGCGCACATTAGCCGAAATCGAGCGTCTCATAAACTCCTGTTATCTCCAACGCCAACAATCCAAACCGTCAACATCTTCCCCGACCACCCCCTCCCTTACTCCTTCTCGCACTCCATACACCCTCCCCGACGGAGATCCACCAATGGCAGCCGAACCGGAACCTGGATACTAACCTACTTCCTCAACCCATTTTTTCATATCCTACTCCCTACTTCTCCATACTACCCATTCTCAATTCATGCTTAGTGAACGCCAATGTTCAACCAATCTTCCGAGCCGTTTTTCACCATATTTGTACGGATATAGATTTTTTCGCCTCCAAAAATGGTTTTTCTCATTCGGAAACAGTAACTTTGCATTTCAATTAGAAAAATTAGCTAAAACATTTCGATATATCAATGGAGAAGAAATTCAAGCGCACACTTATTACCACAGCTCTCCCCTACGCCAACGGTCCTGTTCACATCGGACACTTGGCAGGTGTATATGTTCCAGCCGACATCTACGCACGTTACCTGCGCCTTAAAGGTGAGGACGTGATAATGGTGGGAGGCAGCGATGAGCACGGAGTACCTATAACCCTGCGTGCCCGCAAAGAAGGGATTACACCTCAGGAGGTAGTGGACCGTTACCACACCATCATTAAGGATTCGCTTGAAGAATTAGGTGTCAGTTTCGATGTCTATTCACGCACAACTTCAAAACTTCACCACGAAACCGCATCAGAATTCTTCCGCTGTCTATACGACAAAGGTGAATTCACCGTCCAGACCGCTCTCCAACCCTACGATGAGAAAACCGGGGAGTTCCTCGCTGACCGTTACGTAACCGGCACATGCCCGCGTTGCCATAACGAGCATGCATACGGCGACCAGTGTGAGGCTTGTGGCTCCTCCCTAAACGTTACCGACCTCATAAATCCAAAGTCGGCTCTCACCGGAGAACCGGTGAAAATGCGCGAAACCACTCACTGGTATCTTCCTCTTGACAAATGGGAAGGGAAACTTCGTCATTGGATACTCGACGAGCATAAGGAATGGAAAACCAACGTATACGGTCAATGCAAATCATGGCTCGACGCCGGCCTCCAGCCTCGCGCTGTGAGCCGCGACCTGACTTGGGGGGTTCCTGTGCCAGTAGAAGGTGCTGAGGGTAAAGTACTTTACGTTTGGTTTGACGCTCCAATCGGATATATCTCTAACACAAAAGAAATACTCCCCGACTCTTGGGAACGCTATTGGAAAGACCCCGAAAGCCGTATCATCAACTTCATCGGCAAGGACAACATCGTGTTCCACTGCATCGTCTTCCCCGCAATGCTCATGGCTTACGGTGATAACTTCCAGCTCCCGGACAACGTCCCTGCAAACGAGTTCCTCAACCTCGAAGGTGATAAAATTTCAACTTCACGCAACTGGGCCATATGGCTCCACGAATATCTAAAGGACTTCCCCGGAAAGCAGGATGTACTACGTTATGTACTAACAGCCAACGCACCGGAAACTAAAGACAATGACTTCACATGGGCCGACTTCCAAGCTCGTAACAACAACGAACTTGTAGCCATCCTTGGCAACTTCATCAACCGCGCCGTAGTATTGACTCATAAATATTTTGAAGGTGTGGTCCCCGCATGCGGAGAACTTTTGGATATAGACAAGCTACTTATCGCAGATCTCGACGCGGCACGCGATGCTCTTACATCTGCCCTCGACACCTTCCACTTCCGTGAAGCCCTCAAGAAGGCAATGGATATCGCACGTCTCGGCAACAAATACCTTCAGGATTCAGAGCCCTGGAAACTCGCCAAGACCGATATGGAGCGTGTTAAGACAATCCTCAACATCGCCATTCAGCTATGTGGAAACCTCGCAATAGCCTTCGAACCTTTCACTCCGTTTATGAGCGAAAAGTTAATGAAAATCCTAAACATCAAGGAGATAAGATGGAATATGCTCGGCAAGATGGATATCGTATCCGCCGGGACTAAACTTAGCTCCCCAGAGCTTCTCTTTGAGAAAATAGAGGATGCGACAGTGGCAGCACAACTCAGACGCCTTGAAGACATCAAAGCCGCAAATCAACTTGCTGCATGGAAACCGGAACCCCAGGCCGCAGATGTTGACTTCGAAACATTCACAAAATGCGACCTCCGTGTTGGCACTGTCCTCGAATGTGAGAAAGTTCCAAAGGCCGACAAATTGCTCCGTTTCCTCATTGACGATGGTATGGAGAAACGCACCATTGTGTCAGGTATCGCAAAATTCTACAAGCCGGAAGAACTTGTGGGCAAGCAAATTTGCTTCATCGCCAACCTACCGCCTCGCAAACTCAAAGGCATCGAATCTCAGGGAATGATACTCTCAGCACAAAGTTCCGACGGTTCTATCGTGCTTATTTCTCCCATCGGAGCCGTTACCCCGGGTTCAAAAATCGGCTGATATGCCTCATACATAATATAGTATTATAATATTGTGTCCATGTCAAATACCAAGAAACCACGAATACTCATCATTTATACCGGTGGCACCATCGGTATGATTGAAAATCCTGTCACTCACGCATTGCAGCCTTTTGACTTCAGCCATCTCATTGACAATGTGCCGAAAATCAAAATGCTCGACTACCATATTGACAATATTCAATTCACACCCATCGATTCCAGCGATATGGGACCGGATGGGTGGAAGGATATTGCCACCGCCATTTGTGACAATTATGATGACTACGATGGTTTTGTGGTACTTCATGGTACTGACACCATGGCCTACACAGCTTCGGCTCTCTCTTTCATGCTCGGCAATCTACATAAGCCGGTGATTATCACCGGTTCACAACTGCCTATAGGCGAAGTCAGGACCGACGGTGAAGAGAATCTTATCACAGCCCTCCAAATTGCCGCGGCATCAACTTTCAGCGGCGAACCTATGGTGCAAGAAGTGGCTATATTATTCGAGAACTATCTATGGCGCGGCAATCGTGCCACAAAGAAAAGCGCAGATAATTTCAATGCATTCAAGAGCCATAATTATCCCGAACTCGCAAAAATAGGACTTGGCATACATTTTGCCGAAAAAGCTCTATGGCGTCCCTGCGAAAAGAAGCCCCTGAACTTGCACACCAACATGGAGCGTAGCGTGATGCTGCTCGACCTCCATCCCGGCATAACACAACCCCAGATTCACCATATGCTCAACACACCCGGAATTAAAGGTGTGGTTATGCGAACCTACGGCGCAGGCAACGCTCCAACCGCAAGCTGGTTTATCGAAGAAATTGCCCAGGCAATTCGTCGTGGCATTGTGATAGTGAATGTTACTCAATGCGTTAATGGCGGTGTACATGCCCGCAGATACGTATCAGGCGACTTACTTGCCAATGCCGGGGTAATATCCGGACATGACATCACGGTGGAAGCTGCCCTCACTAAACTAATGTACCTCTTCGGCCTTGGTCTGACCGCATCAGCTGTAAGCACACGCTTCACCACCGATATTTGCGGCGAAGTAACTCTTTAAGTGAACTTCAAAAAACAATTTGGGACATCTGCTTGTCCTCATTTGCATCTATGCTGTCCTTCATTTAGTTATTTAGCTCGCTAAATGCGTTAATTCGGGAAACATATCTGCTCACTTACTTATAATAAGCATTCTATTTCTGCCAAAATGATGGCATAAATAGAATAAGCACAGTGAATATTTCCAGACGTCCTGTCATCATAATCATTGCAAGTATCCACTTACCTAAATCTGGGACTAAGTCATACGAACCGCCATAGCCGGTCACCCCGGCACCCAATCCCGTATTACTTATACATGAAAAGGCATTGAAAAAAGAATCTATCAACGGCACCCCAAGAGCAGTCAACGCCACTCCTCCCGCAAGGATTATTATCACATAGAGGCACAAAAATGCCATAACCTTCGATACCGTGTCGTGGGATATCACTCGGTCATTTACCCTGACTGTCAATATATCATTGGGGTGGATAGTCCGGATTATCTCATTACGGCAATTTTTCACCAGATATATCATTCGGTCAAGCTTGGCACCACCACTTGTCGAACCCGCACATCCTCCGAAAAACATTAATGCAAATATCAACGACAACACAAAAGTACCCCAGTTTACCAAATTAGAAGCCTCATAACCCGTGGAAGTGATAGTTGATACTATTTGGAAAATCGGATCCAGAGTCACTGCCTTAATCGACGTGGCCTGTCCGTGATATACTATCGCTATGACAAATAGAATGTACATCACAAAAATAACCCCTAAGTATGTACGGAACACATCATTCTTCCATATCGGCCGGAAGTCGCCATGAGCAGCCCTGAATATCAACGTAAAACTCGTTCCTCCAATGAACATGAAAACGGTCACAATAATTTCAATGTAAACCGAATCCCACTCCGAAAGGCTTGCATCAACAGTGGAAAAACCACCAGTAGACATAGTGCTAAACGCATGGCAAAGGGCATCAAACGGATCCATCGGACCAGCTACCAACAACACGAATAGCACAATTGTAAGAGTAATATAAATCATCCACAGCCCTTTAGCAGTCTGGGAGATACGCGGCCGTAATTTATCATGGGTGATTCCTGTCACCTCGGCATTGAACATCTGCATCCCCCCCGAATGATTCAACATTGGTATGACGGCGAGTGTGAAGATTATAATTCCCATTCCCCCAATCCATTGCATCAGGCATCGCCATATTATCATCCCGTGACTCAAATGGTTAATCGAGGTCATCACGGTTGCTCCGGTAGTGGTGAAGCCCGACATTGCTTCAAAGAACGCGTCGGATATCGACATCGGCTCTCGTTCCATCAACATGAAAGGCAACATACCAAACAATGAGAAGAAAATCCACACCATTGCGGTAAGAAGAAAGCCCTCTCGTTTCCTCATATTTGACGATGTAGGGTGAATACAAGATGCCATCAGTCCTCCTATTATTACTGTGGCTGCCATGGTAACCAAGAACCACAACCAATCCCTCTCACCATATATCAGGCACGTGGCAAGCGGCACTATCAAGAACGCTCCTTCGATAGCAAGAAGTAGACCGATGATGCGCAGCAACACCGGCAGATTTATGTTTGGAGTGTAATCCCTAAATCGTGCCATACCTTTCTATGATTATGAAAATAGTTTTTCCACCTTATGAATCACGCTGTTAAGGGTGAACACCACCACTCGGTCGCCCGGTTCTATAACCGTGTTTCCCGACACGAGGTATCCTTTCCCGTCCCGGATAAGTCCGGCAATAGTCATATCCCTTGATAGGCGCATATCCTTTACAGCCGAACGAGTAATTTTTGAACCCGGTTTAGCCACTATTTCGGCCACTTCCGCATCTGCCAGTGCCATACACTTTGAAGTAGATGTATCGCGGTCAAGCAACATTTGAAATATACGAGATGACGCAAGCAGTTTCTTATTAATCACTGTGCCTATGTTCAGGCCCTCAGCTTCCGAAATAAACTGTAAGTTCTCTACTTCCGCAACAGTCTTAACCACACCAAATTCCTTGGCGGTCAGGCACGTGAGAATATTCGACTCACTACTGTCGGCAAGAGCTATGAAAGCGTCCATGTCCATTATGCCGGCATCGCGAAGGGAGTCAGTGTCACGGGCATCGGCATTAATTATCTTTGCGTTCGGACATCGCTCTGACAGCAACAGACAATGCTCACGATCCACATCCATAATCTTGATATTGAACTCATCACCCACCATTGCACACAATCTGATAGCAATCCTGCTACCACCCATAATCAGGATGTTACGGATGGATCGCTTAGTCTTCCCACATAGAGGTATAAGGGTATCGACATGGTCGCGGGTGGTCATGAAATATACTATATCGTTGAGTTCCAAGCGGTCGTCACCGCGAGGGATGATTGTCTCATGATTTCGTTTGATGGCCGCAACGTGGAAATTATGCTCTTTCATCCCAAGTTCCTTCAGCTGAATTCCCACCAAAGGAGCCTGGTCACGCAATTTTACGCCCACAAGGATAAGCTCCCCATCATGCAGCTCAAACCAATGGCGCACCCAGTTATGCCGCAAAGCCTGGATAATCTCGAGGGCAGCAAGATATTCCGGATAAATCAAATCGTCCACTCCTATATTGGCGAAGAATTCACGGTTTTCAGGGTCCTTATACTCGTAGTTATCGATTCTTGCCACAGTTTTTGATGCGCCGAGACTTTTCGCTATCGAGCATGACACCACATTTTTAGTCTCGTAAGGTGTGACCGCTATGAATAGGTCACAACCTTCCACACCTGCCAGCTTCAATGCTTTAAATGAAGTGGTAGATCCCTGGCACGTCAACAGGTTATAATTTGCATCAAGCATGGCGAGCTTTTCACTGTTGTTGCCAACCACAGTGATATCCTGCTCCTCTCGTGAAAGCAATTTCGCCAAATGAGTACCCACCTCTCCGGTACCAGCAATTATAATCTTCATTCAGTCAGTGTGTTTATTCTACATATTTTCTTTATGGTATCATAAATGCCATCTTCGTCATAGCCACATAAATGGTGTAGCTCAGCCGGTGAGCCCTGAGGAATAAATCTGTCAGGCACCCCTTTACGTGTCACTGACACGAAATGATTGTGATCCGACATCCATTCGAGCACTGCCGAACCAAGACCTCCTTCTACTGTCCCATCCTCCACCGTGATTACCGGGACATTCTTTGCCGCCACTTCCTCAAGTATGTTTTGGTCAAGCGGCTTTAGGAATATCATATCGTAGTGTGCCACTTTCACTCCGAAATCTTTTTCCGCGCGATTGATAGCTCGCTCTACATCCGATGCAACAGGGCCGATGCTTAGGATCACAAGGTCGCCTCCTTCTCGCACCTTCTCCCCTACTCCGACTTTCAATGACACCATCGGTTTTTCCGCTACATTTTCACCGCGTCCGCGGGGATAACGAATAGCAAACGGTGCATCGTAGGCTGATGCAGTCAACATCAAGTCTCTCAGATAGTCTTGGTTTCGTGGTGATGCCACAGTCATTCCGGGGATTGAACGAAGATAGCAAAGGTCAAATACCCCATGATGGGTCGCGCCATCCTCACCCACAAGTCCTGCGCGATCAATGCAAAACACCACCGGCAATCCTTCGATTGAAACATCGTGAATTATATGGTCGTAAGCTCGCTGCAAGAATGAGGAATAAATTGCCACAAAAGGCTTCATCCCATCCTTTGCAAGTCCTCCGGCAAATGTAACGGCATGTCCCTCAGATATTCCCACATCAAACGTGCGGTTAGGAAATTCTGCCTGAAGCTTGTTCATTGATGTCCCCGATGCCATTGCTGCGGTTATTCCCACTATACGGTCATTACGCTTGGAAAGCTCCAAAAGTGTTTCGCCAAACACATCCTGGTACTTCGGAGGCTTATTACCAGTCTCGCGAATCTTCTCGCCAGTCAATGGATTAAACTTTCCGGGAGCATGCCACGATGCAGGGTCAAGTTCTGCAGGTGCAAATCCTTTTCCCTTTACTGTACGAAGGTGAAGTATACGCGGTCCTGTCAAGTCCTTAATATCCTTTAACACTGTCACAACCGTATTAATATCATGGCCGTCAAAGGGTCCGAAATACCTTATATTCAATCCCTCAAATATGTTTTGCTGGCGTGTCAGCAGTGATTTCAGGCTATTGTTGAACCGGGTTATCATCCCTTTGCCTTTGTCACTGACAAGTTGATGACGACGGAGGAATCTCGAAAGTTTATATCTAAGGTTGTTATAAGTCTTTGATGCAGTGAGATGGGCGAGATAGGAATTAAGTGATCCAACGTTATTATCGATTGACATATCATTATCATTAAGGATAATGAGCAGGTTGGAATTGGAGTTGGCTGCATTATTCAGACCTTCAAATGCTAATCCGCCACCTATGGATGCGTCGCCAATCACCGCCACAACGTGACGTGGAGGCTCTTCCTTCTGAAGTGAGGTCGCTACTGCCATTCCAAGCGCCGCAGAAATGGAGTTGGACGCATGTCCCGCCACAAACGTATCATAGGGACTCTCCTTCGGATTAGGGAAACCGCTCAGCCCTCCCAAAGTACGATTAGTTTCGAATTTGTCTCTTCGTCCTGTGAGGATTTTATGACCGTAAGCTTGATGCCCCACGTCCCACACTATGCGGTCGTAAGGGGTATTAAACACATAATGAAGAGCCACTGTAAGTTCCACGGCTCCCATGCTCGAAGCAAAATGCCCCGGGTGGTTGGAGAGATTATTAATAAGAAAAGACCGCAATTCTGCGCACACCTCCGGGAGCTGCGACAAGGGGAGCTTGCGCAGATCGTCCGGCGTGTTTATCCTTTCAAGGATACTATTCTTTTCGTTTTCCATTCCTTAGATACTTCTTATAGAGTGGCACCCACACTATAATGGCAGATGCCACAAGGATAAATGCGACTCGCGGGGTGAACGGCTGCGATGCCACCATGATGTAGCACAAGGCAAGCCACAGCAGCCCCATGAACACAAACCGTATCAGCGTTGGAGTTTCGATATTCATCCTTCTCTATGTTACGTGGGGGCACTTAGGATTAATATCCTGTGTAGGTGTGAGGGGTAAGTTTCTTTAGATCTTCCTTCACTGCATCGCTAACTTCAAGTGTATCAATGAATGATGCTATACTTTCAGCAGTTACGGCTGTGTTGGTACGGGTTAACGCTTTAAGTGTTTCGTAGGGCTTCGGATATCCTTCTCTACGCAGAATTGTCTGGATTGCCTCTGCCACCACACTCCATGTATTGTCAAGGTCGGCGTCGATTGCCGCACGATTAAGCAACAGTTTGTTTAACCCTTTCAAGGTTGACGCTATAGCTATGAGTGTGTGGGCCAAGGGCACTCCGATATTACGAAGCACTGTAGAGTCGGTAAGGTCGCGTTGGAGTCGTGACACCGGCAGTTTGGTGGCAAGATGACCGAACACGGCGTTAGCAATTCCGAGATTACCTTCCGAGTTCTCGAAGTCGATTGGGTTAACCTTATGTGGCATCGCCGATGAACCAACCTCGCCGGCTTTGATTTTCTGCTTGAAATATTCCATTGAGATGTACATCCACATATCGCGGTCGAGATCCAAAATCACATTATTAATTCGTGATAGTGTCTCAAACAATGCTGCCAGATTATCGTAATTAGATATCTGGGTGGTGAACTCTTCGCGCTCTATGCCGAGTTTTTCTTTCAAGAATTTAGCGCCAAACTCACGCCAGTCAATTTCGGGGTATGCACAAAGATGGGCATTGAAATTACCTGTCGCGCCGCCGAATTTGCCACTTATCGTCACTGCGTCGAGCATTCGCAACTGCTGACGAAGGCGATAGCTGAACACCTTTATTTCTTTACCAAGGCGAGTAGGTGATGCGGGCTGACCGTGGGTCTTCGCAAGCATCGGTATGTCATACCATTCTTGGGCGCGTGACTCGAGATGTTCTATCAGCTCCATCAGTCGAGGGCGGTAAACTTCCTTGATTGCGTCGGCGATTGACATAGGGACTGAGGTATTGTTGATATCCTGGGATGTGAGGCCGAAGTGGATGTACTCTTTATAAGCCTCCAATCCAAGAATGTCGAAGCGTTCTTTGAGGAAATATTCCACAGCTTTGACATCATGGTTGGTGACGCTTTCGATTTCCTTGATTCGCAAAGCATCATCAACTGTGAAGGTAGCATATATCTCACGTAGTTGGGCAAATTTTGCATTGTCAACACCCTTCAATGCAGGAAGCGGCAGCTCGCACAAGGCTATAAAATACTCTATCTCTACCTTTACGCGATAGCGAATCAATGCAAACTCTGAGAAATACTCATCAAGCTTCTCACATTTGTTACGATAGCGGCCATCAACCGGCGATATTGCTGTTAGTTCAGTCAGTTTCATGTATGTCAAATATTTTTTACTTGCAGTTTTATTTCCTTTCTGCAAAAGTACAAAAAAACACTCATTTCACCTATCCTATTCAATATATTTATTACCTTTGTGACAAGTTTGTTATGAATCAATCATTTCTCACATTCAACATATGATATACTTTGACAGCGACTATATGGTCGGGGCCCACCCGGAGGTCCTCGCTAAGCTCGTAGAGACAAATGAGCTTCACACAGTGGGTTACGGTAATGATCCGTTTACCGCTCAGGCAAAAAAGATGATTCTTGACGCTTGTGGAATTAAGGATGGCGCCGTGACGCTCCTTGAAGGGGGAACTCAGACCAACGCAGTGGTTATCGACCGACTTCTCGACCACCATGAGGGGGTAGTAGCAACTGAGACAGCCCATATCAACGTCCATGAGGCCGGGGCCATTGAGGCTACCGGGCATAAAGTGCTAACTCTTCCAAGCCATGAAGGCAAACTTGATGCTAAGGATCTTAAGGATTACATCGATACCTTCTACAGCGATGAAACATACGAGCACATGGTAGCACCGGGTATGGTTTACATATCCTACCCCACAGAACTTGGCACTATCTACTCACGAAAGGAACTTGAAGATATATATAATGTATGCGCAGAGGCTAAGATACCTCTTTATATCGACGGTGCCCGGTTAGCCTACGGATTAGCTGCCGGAGAGCTCTCGCTTTGCGATATCGCTTCTCTATGCGACATTTTCTACATCGGCGGCACGAAATGCGGTGCGCTTTTCGGTGAGGCAGTGGTGACACGCCATCCGAAACTGCTCCCCCATTTTGTTCCATTTGTGAAACAACATGGGGCCACCCTTGCCAAGGGTCGGCTTTTGGGCGTGCAGTATATTGCCCTATTCACTGAGGCGTTATACGAACGGATTGGTCGTCATGCTGTCCATCTTGCGATGATGATGAAGGATGGATTTAAGGCAAAGGGTTATAAATTGTATATTGATTCCCCCACCAACCAGCAATTCTTCATTCTCCCCAATGAAAAAATCAATGAGCTAAAGAAGGTGGCATCCTTCGAGGTATGGGGACCAATGCTCCCTGTTGAAACTCCCGTGAGATTTGTCACCGACTGGGCTACCACTAAGGCTGATATTGAGGCACTATTGGCAGCGATTTAAATTTTCATCAAAGGTTTAATCGGCACCGTGCATTTTTAATTTTGTTTAAGATTATAACTGTCAATTAGTTAAATAACGGTTAAATCAACTGTTTATCCTAAACTTTTCACTTCTCCTGTGGTCATAATAACAGACGAAACAAAATAACAAACAATATAACCAAAACAATATAACCAATAGGAAAATTATGAAAAAGAAATTCTTAGGATTAGCAGTTATCGCACTTTCTCTCGTATCAGCCAACAGCTTTGCCCAGGCTCCTAACAAGGATAAGACCTGTACAGATAAATCTTGCCAGACTACTCAGCAGTGCAAGCCCTCTAAGGACAAAAAAGCCCCCTGCCCCTTCGACGGACTTAACCTCACCGATGCTCAAAAAGCAAAGGTAAAGGAACTCGGCGAAAAACGTCAAGCAGCTCGTGCCAAAATGAAGAAGGATAAAAAGGCTGAAAAGCAACGCATGGATTCTGCTCAATTCGCTCGCCGCAACGAAGTGATGAAGATCTACCTTGACGAACTTAAGGGTGTTCTTACCCCTGAACAGTATGTGATGTTCCTTGAAAACAGCTACATTAACGCCAACGGCCGCCCCGGTAAGGGCTTTGGTCACCAAGGGAAAGATTTCAAAAGCGATCATCCCTCTAAGGATGGGAAACGCAATCACGCTCGCCGCGACGGTAAGGGAATGAAACTTCAACCCATTACTGCCACCGCCAATAACTAAGAAATGTAAGATATACAATCTTAATTCATTAGCATCTATATCTTAAAAACACCGACAGGCTTAATGGCCTGTCGGTATTTTTTTGTGAAAGTTTCTAAATGACGATTTTACCGATAATTAAAAAATGAGAGTGTATCTAAATTAGAAGGTCCATTCCGGGCTTGTTCTGCTATTTTGCGGTGCGTGGTCAAGTTTCTTTGACGGGGTTGAGGATGAAGTCTTGGTCCTTGTCGTCATGGTTCTATTCTTCGAGGTCGATCCAAGGGATTTCGTTGTAGACTTTGTTGTGTATGAAGGATTTAATGAGTAGCCATCCTTAATGGCGCGACTTTCCATCCTATAAATTCGATCATCAAGGTCGGGATGGGTTGAGAAGAGTTGGTTTATCGGTCCGCCACTTCCTCCATTACTTCCTTCGAGTGTCTTTAATCTTCTGAAAGCCATGGCCATAGAAGCCGGATTTTTACCATGACTCCGAAGGAATTCGTATCCGTAATCATCGGCATCTTTCTCTTGCTGTTGTGAATAGTTAGCACTTGCGAGAGCCTCACCAAGGTCGCCAAGCTGTGAATCAGTCAGGGCGGCGACTGTTCCACCACTCGAAGCCAGTCCATCCCGGAGAGCTGAGGAGAGCAATGCCTGCTTGAATCCTTTCTTGGAATCATGATGAGCGACATGTCCTATCTCATGTCCAATCACGCCAAGAAGTTCATCATCACTCATTATATCCATCAATGATGAAAATACCCTCACACTACCGTCTGCACATGCAAATGCATTCGCTTCCTTTGTTTTGTAGACTTTGAAATTCAACGGGATACCCTCCACATCCGTAAGCCCGGAGGTCAATTTGGCGAGACGGATGGAATATGGGTCGTTAGCTGGTGCAACATTGTTCTGCTTGTCCATATATGCTACATACTCTGCTACATAAGCAGCCATTTGGGCATCGGAAATGGTTACAGCTTGAGCCACTTTGGAAATAGCACTCATGGCCCTCATAAAGTCAAACTGTGCCATGGCAGGCAATCCGCATAATAACCCGCAAAACACAACCACGGTTTTTAACAATTTCGCTTTCATAATAACATAAGGAGCGTCTCATGCCGACAGCACAACGCAATCGTATCAAATTCACTCTCCCTTTTTATAACCCATCAAGTATGGTGAATGTTTAATTATCAAAGTGGTGAATGATAGGAATGATATGATAACGATTCGTAGATTAGATTGTAACAAAATGTCAATGTGCGCTTGCCGTGCAGGTTATAGTCCGTACTTTTTATATGTGACACGAACTATTTTTTAGATGCGGAGCACGGCGTACCGCTAAATTCGTCGAAATTGGGAGGATGTGGCTGATTCGGCGACCTCGATCGGTAAGGATGCTCCATGGAGCGTCCCTACAACCGGTGTGATTTCGATGATGATTGGCGTGGTCGGATCGGGGGGATTGGGACGGGTGGCGATAATAGTAAGGTGGATTGAGTTCGGGACTCAATCCACCTTTTATATCAGTGATTATTTTATATCAGTGATTATTATTTCTTAGAACCGCGGATGGCTGCGATGCCGGGGAGTTCTTTGCCTTCGATAGCTTCGAGAAGAGCACCACCACCGGTTGATACGTAGCTGACCTTGTCAGCAAGACCGAATTTGTTGATACAAGCTACAGAGTCACCACCACCTACGAGTGAGAATGCACCCTTTTCAGTAGCCTCAACTATAGCATCAGCGATAGCACGCGAACCGGCAGTGAAATTGTCGAATTCAAAGACACCTGCAGGGCCGTTCCAAAGAATAGTCTTAGCATCCTTGATAGCATTGGCAAAAGCCTTGCGAGTCTCAGGGCCGGCATCGAGACCCTCCCATTCAGCAGGAATATCCATGCAAGACACCACCATAGTGTTAGCATCGTTGCTGAAATCGTCGGCAGCAACGCAGTCAGTGCCGAGAACGAGGTTAACACCCTTCTCCTTAGCCTTCTTGATGATATCGAGAGCGAGGTCAAGCTTGTCGTTTTCGCAGATTGACTTACCGACATTACCACCTTGAGCCTTTGCGAATGTATAAGTCATACCGCCGCATAGGATTAGGTTATCCACCTTATCCATAAGGTTTTCGATGATACCAATCTTAGTAGACACCTTAGAGCCACCCATGATAGCGGTAAACGGACGCTTGATGTCAGAGAGGATATTATCAACAGCCTTAACTTCCTTTTCCATGAGGTAGCCGAGCATCTTGCTGTCCTGGTCAAAATAGTCAGCGATGACGGCAGTAGAAGCGTGGCGACGGTGAGCGGTACCGAAAGCATCATTTACATAAACATCAGCATAGCTTGCAAGAGTCTTGGCGAACTCCTTCTGACGTTCCTTCATTTCCTTCTTAGCAGCATCGTAAGCGGGATCTTCCTTGTCGATACCCACGGGCTTACCCTCTTCTTCGGGGTGGAAACGGAGGTTTTCAAGGAGCAACACACCGCCGGGCTTAAGGTTCTTAGCCTTCTCAGCAGCTTTAGCGCAATCTTCAGCAAATTCAACTTCTGTGCCAAGATACTTAGCTACAGTGTCCTTGATTTGGCTCAGCGAGA
Source organism: Duncaniella sp. (assembly GCA_023664955.1). GTDB lineage: Bacteria > Bacteroidota > Bacteroidia > Bacteroidales > Muribaculaceae > Duncaniella. The sequence continues at coordinate 1,509,035 of JAMPEV010000001.1, read as the reverse complement.
GTTTGGGGTTCACTTTGCCTTTGGGCTTACCCATGTGGCTCATAATAATTAGACTTCCGCCGTCTGCGAGAATTTTCTTGAGAGTGGGGAGAGCACCGCGGATACGGGTATCATCTGTAATTTTACCGTTTTCATCCAAGGGAACATTGAAGTCCACACGGACAATGGCCTTTTTGCCGTTGAAATTGTACTGATCGATAGTCATTGATGATGTTATTTAAAGTGTTGTTTTTTCTTCCAAGTATTTCTATTCGCTACTCATGGAGAGATGGACTCCATTACGCTTGCAAAATTAATGAAAAATTTCCTTAATGCAAATAGATTAACAAATAACTGATTTAAACTTTTCATAAAAAGTTTAAATCAGTTAAAGAAATATGGGGGATATACGACTTATAAAACGTATAGGATTTATAAATCCTTTATACTTCTTTAAATTTCATCATCTTCGTCATCAGTCTCTGTATTGGATGTTGAAGGAAGATATCGCATAAGCATCAAGTAGCCTATTAATCCAGACAGGAATGAACCCGCCACTATACCAATCTTGGCATTTTTAAGCAGTTCCACACCGGATTCTCCCAAATCACCAAAGGAGAGGTTTGCGATAAAGAGGGACACGGTAAACCCGATACCGCCAAGCATCGAAACACCGGCAATCATCTTCCAGTTGGAATTCTCAGGCATAGGAGCCAAACCTAATTTTACCGTAGTCCAAGAGAACAGGAAAATTCCCACAAACTTCCCCACCACAAGTCCGATGATAATAGCAAGACTTATACCCTCGACAATCTCCACCGGATTAATATCAAGGAGGAAAATGCCGGCATTGGCAAATGCGAATAAAGGAATGATAAGATAGCTCACCACCGGATGTAACGAGTCCTCAAGGTCTTGCAACGGTGAAATTACCTTATCGGAGGCACTCTCTATCTCCTTGAGCCAATCCATCTGCTCATGACTCAGTATGGTTCGTTGCGAAAGTTCCACATCATCAACTTCATTGAAATTCCGGATAGTGTTTCGTATAGTCTTAACATACTTTTTGGGGGCGTAAACCGGCACTGAAGGGACGCAGAAAGCCACTAACACACCGGCAATCGTGGGATGTATTCCTGAATTCAGGAACAAAAACCACACCACACCTCCTATTATTATATAGAACATTTTAGTCTGCACTTTCATGTATGCCCCCGCAAGCAAGACTGCCAAAGCAATTGCCGCATACCCGATAAAAGTCACCTCGATATGCGAAGAGTAGAAAGCCGCAATCACAATGATACCTCCAATATCATCTACTACGGCGAGTGTGGTAAGAAAAATCTTCAATGATAGTGGCACACGACTTCCAAGAATAGCCAAAACGCCTAATGAAAATGCGATATCGGTAGCCATCGGTATTGCCGCACCGTCGATATAGTCAGTTCCGGCAGCCATTATTAGATACAAACACACCGGAAATACCATACCTCCAATGGCACCCATGATAGGGAGTAATGCCTGTCGGAAAGAAGACAATTCACCCACAAGTATCTCACGCTTTATCTCCAATCCGATAGTGAAAAAGAAGACAGCCATAAGAGCATCGTTAATGAACTGCAGCACACTCATCGGATGTCCTCCATGCGACAAGATATTGAATCCCCCGATTTGAAGACGCATCTCCTGGTTCCAAAAGTCATTATAAAGCGTGTTGACACCCGGAATATTTGCCACAATCAATGCAAGGACTGTGGCAAGTATCAACACATTACCTCCTGTGGCATAGCGACGCAAAGTCTGCCTTGCCGAATAAAACACCTCGTGCGCCTTTTGGCGTTTTCCCTCAGAATCCGAAACGTGTGACATAACAGAGATATTTAAACTAAGTCTTATAAAAGACTTGCAAGCACTACGGCATTATTATGAGCCTCATCATGGGAGGAATAAAGTAACGTTACCACCGGATGCAATTTCAGTTGCCTCTTCAAGTCATCAAATGCCGGGTTATCCTTCAACTCATCGGCATACTTCTTTTCAAATTCTTCCCATAGGCCGTCAGGATCAGTATGAAACCACTCCCTCAATTCCGTCGAAGGCGCAATATTCTTGTCCCAAAGATCGTAATGGAAAGTTTCATGAGAAAGACCTCTCGGCCAAAGCCGATCGATATACACTCTAAACCCGTCATCGGGCGATTCCGGCTCGTAAACTCGTTTTATATTAATCTTCATAACAATAGAATTAGTACGAATTATAATAATATTATAACAATCCGCACTAACTACGGGTTTTAGTAATCTCTCATAAAATTTTTACCAACTTATTTTTACGATTACAAAAAAATCAATAACAGAATAGAGATTACTTCTCCACGGTTTCTCCTGCAGTCTCAATAACTTTGTGCTTTTTCCGCCGGCGTATGAGCCATGCGACAAGCTTTCCGCTACGGTCGAATATGAAAATCACCAAAAGGATAACACCCGCAATGCCCGAAAAAGATTCCAAGACAAATAAAGGCTCCGGAGCAAGAGCATCAATCAACTCATCATCAGGAGTTTCAGTCACGAATGTATAGCTTATGGAAGAAAGAGTCCGCTTCCATTGCACCACACCATCATTCAGATACACAAGAGCCGCATTACCACGGGCAAGCTCCATAATCAGATTTGGTTCAGCGTTATAGATTGGATATGAAGCCATTGAGACATCCTTCCACCATTCTATTCCGCGATCGTCGCTATTAACGAGAACGATGAGAGAGCCATCGCGGGAAGTGATGAAATCGTTAAGTTCGTTAATCAGATATGTATAGGAAAGATCAACGTTTTTAATATTAGGAATCGTGACTATGAACTGCTCACCTTCTTGCTCAATCACATCAGAAGCGATATCCTCACCATCCTCAATTAAGGTGAATCCGTCTTTAATCTCCGTAGAGCCATCAATAAGCTTGCGACCAACGAAGCTCCACGTGGAATCAGGAAGATTGTCAATTAGGAAAGTTTTACGATCGCCGTCACGTTCGTAAAAATACTCAAAGATAGGTTCTTCATCAGAAGATTCCTTATCTAAATCCTCATCTGACTGAACGAGGCGCGTTTCAGGCGCAAATCGACGGAAATCAATCATCGGCTGCACATTGTAGCTGTAAAAAGCTACTGCAAGGATATAGAATGAGAGCACTCCACCCACAATCCACTGCACATAAGCAATGAAAAGTCCCGACACCTTCGCATTAAACTTGATAAGGTATACAAGGAAGAGTGTAAGGAAAAGATTCTTAACAAATGTGGCCGAATTAGAGATAATTAAAAAGTCGCCAAAACATCCGCAATCCGACACAGGATTGTCAATCATAATGTAGAAAGTGAGAGGCAACATGAAGCACATCATAGCCATAAGAATCCACACCGACACACGCCGGTAGCACCCCAAAAGCAAAAGAGCGCCAAACACGAATTCTATTCCACCGAGCATGAAAGCAGCAAATGTGACCAGAGCTGAGGGGATATCCCATCCCCACACCGAAAGGTATTCACCGATTTTGATGACACTCCCCCACGGGTCCACACTCTTCACGAAGCCTGAAAGCACGAAAGTAGCCCCGACCGCCACCCTCAACAGCCACACCAAAGCCGGGTGGAAAAGTCGTGACACTGCGGATATGTTACGCTCATTCGGCATCGGTAAGCTTGATTATTGCGAAAATTGCGTAATTGATAATATCCATATAGTTGGCATCGATACCCTCCGACACTATAGTGCGCCCCTGGTTCGATTCTATCTCCTTGACGCGCTGCAGCTTGGTAAGGATAAAGTCAGTATATGAATTGACCCTCATGCCACGCCAAGCGTCACCATAGTCATGAGTTTTTGCAGCGAGAAGATCACGAGTGATTTTTACATTCTTGTCATAGAGAGCCAAGGCCTCCGAGGGGGTCATGTCCACCGCATCGGCATACCCATGTTCAAGCTGAATTAATCCGACAATGCCGTAATTCACAATCGCCATGAACTCGCCAAGCACACCTTCATTGACCCTGGCCTCACCCTCCTCAAGAGTGCGGATACGTTTAGCCTTAATATAAAGCTGGTCTGTGATGGAACGCGGGCGCATGATGCGCCATGAAGCGCCATAGTCCTTAAGTTTCTTCTCAAAAATGTCACGGCAAGATGCGAGAGCAGCATCAAATTCTTCAAGGGTTGACATGATAATAGTAGAATTATAAAATCCGGAAATTCTAAATAATCAGATTAATAAGAGTTGCGAGACCTGACCACCGCATTGCGGAAGCAGAACTCGCAACTCAAAAGTTTTAGTAACTACTTATTATAAAAGAAGTTTCTCAACACGCTGGAGATTTTCGCCGTCATTGAGAACATAGTAGATGTTCTTGAGGTATCTCAAAGGATCAGTATTCTCATTGTCAAGCTCGTAAGCTTTTTCGAAATACTTCACAGCCTCCTTGAGGATAGGATTAAGAGTCTCAACCTTATACTTATTGTACTCAACCTGCGACATGTTACCTGACTCCTGATCGAGCTTGTCATAACGCATAGCGAGCATACGGCCATAGTAATAATTGGCAAAAGCATTGTTAGGGTCAAGTTCAACAGCCTTCTTGTAAGCAGCCTCTGCATCAGGAACATTCTCCTGGCTTTCATAGAGCACGCCGAGGGAAAGATAGTAAGCAGCATTGTTAGGCTCGGCAGATATGGCAGCCTCGAGCATTTGTTTTGCCTTATCATAATCCTTAGTTTCGATATAGCTGTTCACTACACGCTGGAGGAAAGCGGGATTCTCAGTGCCAAACTTTTTGTAGCCGGCTTCTGAATAGGAGAGCTTGCGGGGTTCGTCCTGCATCTGGTAAGCCACGCTGTAAGCATAGTCATAAGCCTGAGGGTCGTTGTAACCGATAGCCACGAGTTTGTCAAAAGCTTCAGCAGCCTGGGGAAGCATTTCAGCCTGCCAAGCAGAGAGGGCGCGGTAGTAGTCAAACTGAGCCACAGTTGAATCAGGGAGAGCAGCGGGAGCTGACTTGCCAAGAGCGGGATTGCCGGGAAGGCTAAGGTAGATAGTCCAAGCATCGTAAGCTTTCTTATATTCATGAGAATCCCAGAAGTTAGAACCAGAGGTCATGAAATCCTGGAAGTGTCCGGAAATCTGGCTTGTGATGTCCTTGGAGTGCTTAGTTTTTATTTTGCCTTTCTTGTCGGGAACGCTGTCGAGCGCGAGAGCCTTCATGCCATAGTTGTAACCATCGAGGAGGGCTGAACCCATGTCATTGAGGTTGACATCTTGTCCGATAGCCTTCTTGGCATACATGTCATCATAAAGTTTGAAACCGGCCTTACCGGGAATCCAGTAAGTTTCAGCATCTTTGTCAGTCTCAGGATTGGTAAAAGCCGGAGTGATTTCCTGTACAGCCTTTTGGTAAGCTGCATAAGTGTCAGCACCTTTGAAAGCCTTATCGGCCTCTTTTACGACTGTGATCTGTGCGGACATTGACAAAGCTGTGAAAAGTCCGAGTGTCAGGACGCAAGTCTTTTTCATAAACGTTAATATTAGGAATGATTAGATTATAAGTCGTTAATTAAAATTGGTGATTATTGTTCATCTTCCTCATCGATGTCGTCGGCTTCAGGCTCTTCATCAATTTCTTCGTCGATTATTTCTTCTTCGACTTCCATGAGAGGCTCATCATCAAGAGTTTCAGGTATCACATCCTGAGCCACAACTTCCTCCACCTCTTCTTCGGGGTCAGAGTCAACGCAACATACCGAAGCGATGGTATCGTTACGCTTATCGAGGTTAATGAGACGGACGCCCTGAGTAGCACGGCCTTGCACGCGAATATCGGCCACATGGATTCGTAGCGTGATACCGCTCTTGTTGATTATAACAAGGTCATTGCCATCGTTGACACTTTCAATGGCTACGAGCTTGCCGGTCTTGTCAGTGACATTCATAGTGCGCACACCCTTACCGCCACGGTTGGTTACACGGTATACAGCCACTTTCTCGATTTTACCATCGACTTCCGCCTCAGTGTCGAGAGGAGTGCGCTTGCCGTATCCGCGTTCACTAAGTACCATCACATTGTTAGATGTGTCAGCTGGCATACAAATCATGCCTACAACCTCATCATCGTCGCCGTCGAGAGTCATACCGCGCACACCTGCTGACATACGGCCCATCTCACGCACTTTTGATTCGTGGAAACGAATAGCACGGCCATTGCGGTTAGCGAGGAGAATTTCGCTATTACCGTCAGTCATCTCAACTCCGAGGAGTTCATCACCTTCACGGATTATTATGGCATTAACGCCATTGGCACGTGGACGAGAGTAAGCTTTGAGCTTAGTTTTCTTGATTACGCCCTTTTTGGTTGCGAATACAAGATTGCGGCTCTGAACGAATTCCTCATCGCCGAGCGACTTAGTGCAGATGAAAGCCTTTACGGAATCATCAGGGTCGATGTTGAGCATATTTTGAATTGCACGGCCCTTGGAATTCTTGGCGCCTTCGTGTATTTCGTATACTTTAAGCCAGTAGCAACGTCCCTTCTGGGTAAAGAAGAGCATATAGCTACGCATTGAGGCGGCATAAATGTGTTCGATAAAGTCCTCATCGCCGGTATCTGAGCCCTTCGCACCGACACCGCCACGATTCTGCGCGCGGAATTCACTGAGCTGAGTGCGCTTGATATAACCCCGGTGAGAGACAGTGATGATAACATCATCGTCGGCATAGAAATCTTCGGCATTAAAGTCACCGGCAGCATAGTTAATGTCAGTACGACGTTCATCACCGTATTTGTCACGTACTTCAATGAGTTCGTCCTTAATCAACTGACGACATACGTTATCATCGGAAAGGATTAGCTCCAAACGAGCGATTTCCTGTTCGAGAGCCTCGTAGTCACTCTTAAGCTTATCTTGCTCCAAGCCGGTGAGTTGGCGGAGACGCATTTCCACGATAGCGGCGGTCTGCGGGTCAGTGAGTCCGAAGCGTTCCTTCAACGCCTCTCGGGCAGCTTGAGTGTCGGAAGCGGCACGGATTATTTTTATCACCTCGTCGATATTCTGAGATGCGATAATCAATCCCTCAAGGATGTGGGCACGCTCCTGAGCCTTCTTAAGCTCAAACTTAGTACGGCGGATTACCACCTCGTGACGGTGGCCCACAAATTCGGAAATGAGTTCTTTTAGATTAAGAGTGCGGGGACGTCCGTTGACAAGTGCCACATTGTTGACACTGAACGAAGCCTGCATCTGGGTCATCTTGTAGAGCTTATTAAGTACCACATTAGAGTTGGCATCACTCTTAAGCTTAATTACGATGCGCATACCCTTGTAATCGCTCTCGTCATTAATGTCAGCTATACCGTCGAGTTTCTTTTCATTAACTAGATCAGCGATATAGGAGATCAGCTCTGCCTTATTGACATTGTAGGGAATCTCGGTAACAATGATATTCTCGTGATTATCTTCGGCTTCAATTTCAGCTTTCGCACGGATTACGATACGACCACGCCCAGTCTCATAGGCATCCTTCACACCGTTGTAACCATAAATGGTTCCACCGGTTGGGAAATCAGGGGCCGGAATGTATTTCATGAGACCGGGGATGTCAATCTCCGGGTCATCGATATAAGCCACGCAAGCGTTGATAGCCTCGGTGAGATTATGGGTAGGCATATTTGTAGCCATACCTACGGCAATACCGGAAGCGCCGTTAACCAAAAGGTTTGGGAAACGAGTAGGAAGCACCACCGGCTCTTTGCGTGAGTTATCGTAGTTGGGCTGGAAATCCACAGTGTCTGACTCGATGTCAGCCAGCATCTCCTCACCGAGCTTTTGCAAGCGCACCTCAGTGTAACGCATGGCAGCTGCGCCGTCGCCGTCGACAGAACCGAAGTTACCATGGCCATCCACAAGAGTGTAGCGCATAGCCCAAGGCTGAGCGAGACGCACCACGGTGCCATAAATAGAAGAGTCGCCATGTGGGTGATACTTACCCATCACCTCGCCGACACAGTTGGCCGACTTCTTGTGGGGATGGTCAGAAGTGTTACCCATTTCGTTCATACCGTAAAGGACACGACGATGCACCGGCTTCAGTCCGTCGCGGACATCGGGGAGCGCGCGTGACACAATCACCGACATTGAATAGTCAATGTAGGCGCTCTTCATCTCATTCTCGATGTTAATCTTAATGATGCGATCTTGTTCAATCATATCTGAACATCTATTGTTATTTCTGTTTCTTTATTTTATAAGGTGTATGATTGGTTCCCGTTAAAGAAAACTTCCCACAAAGGTAAGAATTTTTTTGCAAAAATCGTAACTTTGCAAAGCAAGTTTGAAATTTTATTTGTTATTACATAAAAAAACAGATTTTGACGAAGTTTGGCACAGTTTTTGCTCATTAAACTTCATCACACTATGAACTGACCGGAATTATTGAGCAATCGCACGAACAGGATTGCAAACTTGGTCAAGTTTGACAAGATAATTTGCAGTCAGTTTTATATAAAAAGAAAGGTACAATTAATGGACACTGTTTATTCACAGAACTTTAAAGAGATAATCAATGACACTCCCCGCATGGCAGCGCGTCATAACAGCCGCTATGTCATGCCCGAGCATCTGCTCATGTCATTGCTCAATGATACTGACAGCGAGCCGTCAAAACTTGTGGAGCGAGCAGCGAAAGGTTCGTCAAGCTACGAATTGCGAGAAGCCCTTGACACAGCTCTCTATAATGCAGCCACAGAATCCAAATACGACGGCACTGTCAACCTTCAAGATGTGTCGATAAGCGACTTGACGGGCCGCATCATCAAGCTCAGCGTGTTGGAAGCGAGAATGCTGAAGAGCAACCTTGTAGATTCCACCCATCTGCTGCTTGCCATTTTCCATAACTCTGACGCACAGAATTCAGAGTTCATGGAGCCGTTCCGCAGAGCCGGAGTGACATACGAATCACTCTACCGCATATTGGCAGCAAGCAACAGCCCCGGAGGCAACGCTACTCCAAGTATGGGAGCCGGCTACACCGAGGATGATGACGATGAAGACGAAATGCCCGGGAGCAGCAAATCAAGTAGCGCATCTTCGCATCAACCGGATGACAAAAAGCGACGCACAGCCACCACACAACGTCGAAACAACGACACCCCGATGCTTGACAAGTATGGCAACGACATGACATTAGCGGCCGAGGAGAACCGTCTCGACCCGGTGGTGGGACGCGAAGTGGAAATAGAACGCCTGGCACAAATTCTGAGCCGCCGCAAAAAGAATAATCCGGTACTTATCGGCGATCCCGGAGTCGGAAAGTCAGCAATCGTGGAAGGGCTGGCACTCAGAATAGTGCAGCGAAAAGTGTCACGTATACTTTTCGGCAAACGAGTTGTGTCACTCGACATGGCTTCTATCGTGGCCGGGACTAAGTATCGCGGCCAATTTGAGGAACGTATTAAAGGAATCCTTGACGAATTAGCCAAGAATAAGGACATCATTCTTTTCATCGACGAGCTACACACCATCGTAGGTGCAGGTAACGCCGCTGGCTCCATGGATGCTGCCAATCTTCTCAAACCGGCACTTGCGAGAGGAGAAATTCAGTGCATCGGTGCCACCACACTCGACGAGTATCGCAAGAACATCGAGAATGACGGGGCTCTCGAACGCCGCTTCCAGAAAGTGATGGTAGAACCTACCACCACCGAGGAAACACGTGTGATTCTTGATAACATCAAGGATAAATACGAAGAGCACCACAATGTCACTTATACGCCTGAAGCACTTGACGCATGCGTCAATCTGACAGAGCGTTACATTTCCGACCGAAATTTTCCCGACAAAGCGATCGACGCCATGGATGAGGCAGGCAGCCGTGTTCATGTCACTAACATCACCGTGCCTAAAGAGATTGAAAATCTTGAAGCCGAAATTGAGGCTACAGCAGCCCAGAAACTTCGTGCGGCACAGTCACAGAATTTCGAGAAAGCGGCCTCCTACCGTGATAAAGAGCAGCAGCTGAAAGCCCAGCTCGAGACAGCCAAAGCCGAATGGGAAAAACGACTCGACTCAATGCGCGAGACAGTGGATGAGGAGAAGGTAGCCGAAGTGGTAGCGATGATGACCGGAGTTCCAGTGCAGCGTATAGCCCAGGCCGAAGGTCGCCGCCTCAAGGAAATGGCACCGGCACTCAAAGGGCAGATAATAGGTCAGGATAAGGCCATTGAAAAGATTGTCAAAGCTATTCACCGCAACCGTATAGGGCTGAAAGACCCCAACAAGCCAATTGGCACATTCATGTTCCTCGGTCCCACCGGCGTTGGTAAGACCCACTTGGCAAAGAAGCTCGCAGAATATATGTTTGATTCAGCCGACACACTCGTGCGCATCGACATGAGCGAATATATGGAAAAATTCACCGTGTCACGACTTGTCGGAGCTCCTCCCGGATACGTCGGTTATGAAGAAGGTGGGCAACTGACAGAAAAGGTGCGCCGCCACCCCTACTCTATCGTTCTTCTTGACGAGATTGAGAAGGCCCACCCTGATGTATTCAATATACTTCTGCAAGTTATGGATGAGGGCCGTCTCACCGACTCCCTTGGCCGGAGGATTGACTTTAAGAACACTATAATAATCATGACCTCCAACATCGGTAGCCGCCAGCTCAAAGACTTCGGAAGCGGCATAGGTTTCAATGCCCGACCGGCCGATGACAAAGAATATAGCCACGGGGTGCTTCAGAAAGCCCTCAACAAAGCGTTCTCGCCGGAATTCTTGAACCGTATAGATGATATAATCATGTTTGACCCGCTATCTAAAGAGGCAATCTTCAAGATTATTGACATCGAACTTGCAGGTTTCTACAAGCGAGTTAATGAACTCGGCTATACACTCACCCTCACCGACGAGGCTAAAAACTTCATTGCTGAAAAGGGTTACGATGCACAGTTTGGAGCACGTCCGCTCAAGAGAGCTATCCAAAAGTATCTAGAGGATAATCTCGCTGAGTTGATTATCGACTCTTCCGTGGAACCGGGCGACGAAATATATGTCTCCTACACACCCGGAGTGTCAGAACTGACAACCGAAATACGCAAGAAAACGGATAATAAAGAATAACAAATACATATTGTCACTATGGAGCTTGTATGCGTGGCAGAATTCAGCAATCCTGTTGAGGCCAATATAGCAAAAGGTATGCTCGAAAATCACGACATACCAAGTGTGCTTGACAACGAAACGATTGTCAGTGTTCTTCCGATGACATCAGCAATCGGGGGAGTCAGGCTGATGGTGCGAAAGCAAGATTATGACGCCTCGTTTAAGCTCCTTGAAGAGCATGACGACCTCGAAAAGTGACAATCACGACTCTCGAAGCAGATTGTTACATTTTGATATTTTTCTCATTTGATAAATTTCGGATTGCAACCGGATGGCTGGCAGACAGTTGTCCGGTTGTTTTATTTTATCTCTCACAAATTATTCAAAAAAATTTGATTACTTTTGTTACAAATAGCATCACGCCACGTTATCTAAGTACTTAATGATTGAAAATCCCGCAAAAAGTGAGACCAAGCATCCTATCATCGACATTCATCCAGCTCCGCGACAAGCTGCACAGCATAGCAGTGGGAATCGTGGGGAATAGCGATGACGCTGATGATGTGATACAAGAATCATTCTGCCGACTGTGGAGCCATCAAAGCGAAATCCAGGATGAGGTTTCAGCGATGCGACTAAGCTACACTGCTGTACGCAACACAGCTATTGATACAATCCGGCGGTCAAAAAGCCATCCCTCAGTGACAATTGACTCGGTGACCGACCGGGACGAGTACGACAGAGAAGCAGAGGAGGATCTGGAGCGAGAATATACCTACAATGCAGTGGTGCGACTCGCCCGGAAGGTGCTGAAAGAGTCACATTTCGAAGTGTTCCGGCTTCATGACATCGAAGGGTTCTCCTACCCCGAAGTCGCTGAACAGCTCGGCTTGACCCAAGAGAACGTCAGAGTGACACTAAGCAGAGTCAGGAAAACAATCAGAGAAACTTACCGCAAACAACAGTCAGAGATATGAATACCAATAAGACCATAATGACGATTGATAGGCTGCTCGAAACAATAGAAAAGTATTTCGACTGCCAACTCTCAGATGAGCAGGAGGAAGAGCTACGCCGGCAAATCGCAGCCACACCTCTCTCCCACCCTTCGATTGATGAAGCAAGAGCTGCGATGGGCTTCCGAAAAGTAGCACGCCGGATAAACGGAAGAGATTACCACGTGGTAAAAAATACCTCTGTCAGACAGATGGACAAGCGTGGATTCATGGCAGGGCTGAGCATTGCCGCCTCGATAGCTCTCATAGTCACTCTTGGAGTGATGCTCTTGAATCCGATTAGCAACGGCACATCGCAATGCGTAGCTTACGTAAACGGTCAACGTGTCACTGATGAGGATATTGTCATTGCACTAATGGCAGAAAACACCATAGAATTCAATGAAGGAGCTGACAAAGCGCAACAGTCACTCATCAACGAGCTTGAGTTCATAGCACCTATGGTGGATAAATACGAGTCAAACATCAATCCGATGGAAATATAGCTAAAACAAAATAATTATGAAACGTTCACTCATTACTTTTATGCTCATGCTAACAGTAACAGCGATGGCGTTTGCCCAACAAAACCTGGAAATCAACAAGATTTTCAACGGAAAATATGCAGGCGACCCCAAAGTGACTGAGACCATGATAAGCGGGAGTCACCAGTTTCTCAAGAGCCATAAGCTTGAAACCTTCTTCACGTTTAAAGGTCCAGCAGCAAAGTACGCCTCAACAGTGGAGCCACTCGTCCTAGCCGATGGAGCCAAATCTGTGGGACGCAACATACGCTACAAAGAAGGCAAACTCCACTACGCCTTCTTCATGCTTCGCCCCGTTACTGAGGATGGAAAGAAGATAAACCGTTATCTCTACTACCTCAATAACAAGCCTTTAAAGGAGGGCAACATCATGGTGCTGTACCTCGAAGGTCCACTGAATCAGAATGAAGCTAACTCATTAATTCAAACTATAGCTAAGATTGCGAAATAAGATAATACTTTAGTTATCAAATAATTATTCCGAATCCATTCCCTCATTTGCTAATTCACATTACGAATCAAATAACCAAACAAATATGCTACGCAAAGTATTCTTGGGTATAACCCTCGTTTCAACACTGGCTGCTACCGCCAACGAACCACTTTCACAAAAAGTCGACACTCTGCTCTCTACCCCCTCCGCAGCCTCAATCTCTATCAGCGCCGACCGTGCCAACACCTCTGTCTCAGTAAACAACATTGAAAACTCTGGCGACAATTTCTATTACGAGACCGGTACCAATAAACGCATTAGAATTGACGAACAAAACAGATCACAATACATTAATGTCAGCGACATCCTAATCGCTGAGTCTGATGTTCAAACACTGCTGGTGAAATTTGTCACTAACGGAGGGGACAGTATTTCTTATACTTACAACATCCCCGACCCGGAGAATCGCTACATAAGGACTTATCTCGGCGCCAAAGGAAGCGATTTCGGTATTACGATTAAGCATACCGGAAAGACAAAATGGGAGCTCTTTTCTGGAGGAATCGGATTTGGGTGGGTTTCACCACTCAGCGATGAGCCGTCAATGGATGCCTCTATGTGGAAAAGTAATGAACTGACATGGGCCATAGTGCTGGGTGTCAGGATGTCGCACGGCCCACACTCACTCACAGCAGGCCTCGGACTAGATTGGCGCAATTATGTTACCAAGGGAGATTTTTATTTCCATAAGGATGGACAAGAGCATATCACACTTATGCCTTATGATGAGAATACCACAAAGCACCGTTCCCGCATCAAGGTATTTAGCCTGCAGATTCCTGTTCTCTACGGCATATCATTCGGACATCACCGTAACTGCCAGTTCCTACTCGGTCCTGTTGTTAACTTCAACACCGGAGGGAATATCAAAACTCAATATACAACCGGCTCTCATGACTACTCTATCAAAACACACAAAATCCATCAGCGACCTGTGACTGTGGATGTGATGGGAGAATTTAAATACAAGTCAGCGGGCCTTTATGTCCGCTATTCACCTATGAATGTTCTGAAGACTTCGACCGGGCTCGAGTTCAAATCAATCTCTACCGGCATAATGATTGGTATTTGAATTCAGAGATAAGTATATGTCCGAAACGGCATCTCTTGTCCTATAAAAAACGGCAAATCACATCAAATAACTTATCTCATAATTAAAGTCTGATGGGACTATCCCTCAAGCCCATGACTTTTAACCTTAAGAATGAACTTAAATGGCACAGCAGCTTGGGTTTCGCTACTGTGCCATTTGCTGTTTAATTTATTGCCTGAGATGAGATACTATTTACTGAATATGCTTCCGATTTTGCCTTTAATCTCATCAAAGGTACTCTCCACCACTCCATCACCGTCAAGATCACCAACAAGACCTTTGCCTTTAACCTTTTCAATGATTTCCGTCATTGACAGATTGCTAAGGTCAAGACCGTTTAAGTGTTCGGTCACTTTAGTAACATCAAATGAGTCTCCGAACTTAGAGGTCAATTCAGAGAGAACAGACTGAATATCCATTGTTTCTGCATTAAGTTAATTTAAAATATATTGAAGAATCCAATAAAAAAATTCGAGGAGGGCAACGATATGCTGCTTCCAAACTAAATAATTAACAACTATGCAGCGACGAATGTTTAATCAAGTTTCAGCACAGCAAGGAAAGCCTTTTGGGGAACCTCGACAGAGCCGATCTGCTTCATGCGCTTTTTCCCTTTCTTCTGCTTCTCCAATAGTTTGCGTTTACGCGAAATGTCACCGCCATAACACTTGGCAGTAACGTCCTTACGCACAGCCTTAATTGTTTCACGGGCTATAATCTTCGCACCTATGGCGGCCTGGATAGCAATATCAAATTGCTGACGAGGGATAAGTTCCTTGAGCTTCTCGCACATACGGCGACCGAATGTCACCGCATTGTCCACATGGGTGAGAGTGGACAGCGCATCCACGCTCTCGCCGTTGAGAAGGATGTCAAGTTTCACGAGCTTTGACTCGCGGAAATCATGCAGATGATAATCGAAAGAAGCATACCCCTTTGAGATACTCTTCAACTTGTCATAGAAATCAATAACTATCTCACCGAGTGGCATGTCAAATATCATCTCCATACGATTTCCCGAGATATACTCCTGTTTCACAAGTTCTCCACGCTTGCCAAGGCAGAGTGTCATAATCGGACCAATGAAATCAGCAGCAGTGATAATGGATGCGCGAATGTATGGCTCCTCTATATGGTCTATGAGAGTTGCCTCCGGAAGGCCTGAAGGATTATGAACCTCAGTCATGTTGCCATGCTTGTCATAAACCCGATAGGACACGTTGGGTACCGTAGTGATAACATCCATGTCAAACTCGCGTCCGAGTCGCTCTTGCACAATCTCCATGTGAAGAAGGCCGAGGAATCCGCAACGGAAACCGAATCCAAGCGCCATGGAGGATTCCGGCTGGAACGTGAGCGAGGCATCATTGAGTTGAAGTTTTTCCAGAGAAGTGCGGAGATTCTCGAAATCCTCCGTCTCAATAGGATAAACGCCGGCAAACACCATCGGTTTTACCTCCTCAAAGCCGTCAATCGCCTCTTGGCATGGGCGCTGAACGTGAGTAATCGTGTCGCCCACCTTCACTTCGCGAGATGTCTTGATACCGGAAATAATATAGCCAACATTCCCAGCCGAAAGCTGTTCACAGGGTTGCATATCGAGCTTAAGCACACCTATTTCATCGGCATTGTATTCCTTACCGGTAGCGACAAACTTAACAAAATCGTTCTTTCGTATAGTGCCGTTCACAATCTTGAAGTAAGCTATAATCCCGCGGAATGGATTGAACACGGAGTCAAAGATAAGAGCTTGAAGCGGGGCTTCAGGATGACCTACCGGCGCAGGAATACGCTCCACTATGGCTTTAAGAATCTCCGGAACACCTATACCGGTCTTCCCGCTCGCACGAATTATATCATCCGGATCACATCCAAGAAGGTCGACAATCTGATCCTCCACTTCCTCCGGCTTTGCACTATCGAGATCCACCTTATTAATAACCGGAATAATCTCAAGGTCATTGTCAATGGCCATGTAAAGATTAGAGATAGTCTGAGCCTGAATACCTTGCGAAGCGTCGACTATCAGCAATGCTCCCTCACAGGCCGCGATGGAGCGGGACACCTCATACGAGAAGTCAACGTGTCCCGGGGTGTCAATGAGATTAAGGATGTAATCCTCGCCATCGATACTGTAATTCATCTGAATGGCATGGCTTTTGATGGTAATACCACGTTCACGTTCAAGATCCATGTCATCAAGCACCTGGGCTTGGAGATCCTTACCTGCCACTGTATTGGTATATTCAAGCAGACGGTCGGCAAGTGTGCTCTTGCCGTGGTCAATATGGGCAATGATACAAAAGTTGCGAATATTTTTCATACCGCAAAGTTAAGAATAATTTTGCTACAGATATCTATTGTTTAAAAAAAGAAATATCAAATTTGCATGAATAAATAAAAAACATTACCTTTGCAGCAGGAAAATAGCCAAGGAGAAATGCGGAAGCCTCCCCCAAGAGACCTTGAGCGTCAGAGGCACTAAATAAATCCTAAATTATCAGCCCAGGTGGCGGAATGGTAGACGCGCTCGTTTCAGGTGCGAGTGCTGCAAGGC
>JAMPEV010000001.1:1488778-1492137 GCA_023664955.1 Duncaniella sp. | reverse complement strand
GCCTTGCGGAGTTCCTCTTCGGGGATACCGATGGCGTCGGGGAGCTTGCCACCAAACTTGTTGATGGTGTCAACTTCTTCCTGGGGAACTGACGATGAGCCGTGGAGCACGATGGGGAGGTTGGGGAGCTTCTCCTGAACAGCCTCAAGCACATTGAATGCGAGGGGCGGGGGAATGAGGCGGCCGGTCTTCGGGTCGCGGGTGCACTGTTCGGGTTTGAACTTGTAAGCACCGTGGCTTGTGCCGATTGAGATGGCCAGTGAGTCAACACCTGTGCGTGTAGCGAAGTCGATCACCTCGTTGGGATCGGTGTAGGTGTGGTGGTCAGATGAAACTTCATCTTCAACGCCGGCGAGAACGCCGAGCTCACCCTCAACGGTCACATCATACTTATGAGCGTAGTCGCAAACCTTCTTTGTGAGAGCCACATTTTCTTCGTAGGGCAGGTGAGAACCATCGATCATAACTGACGAGAAGCCGTGCTCAATGCAATCTTTGCAGAGCTCAAAGCTATCGCCATGATCAAGATGGAGCACGATCTGGGGATGCTCCCAGCCAAGGCTCTTGGCATATTCCACGGCACCCTGAGCCATGTAGCGAAGCAGGATAGGGTTGGCATAGTTGCGGGCACCCTTCGAAACCTGCAGAATCACAGGCGACTTCTCCTCGGCAGCGGCCTTGATGATGGCTTGGAGCTGCTCCATGTTGTTGAAGTTGAACGCGGGTACGGCATAGCCACCCTTCAGAGCCTTAGCAAACATCTCGCGGGTGTTCACAAGGCCTAATTCCTTATAACTTACCATATTTTATTATATTAGGTGATTTTTAAATTGATGATTCATCTGTTTGATATACCCACAGAGCATACCGATGGCAAAGTTAATAATTTTTTTTGCAAAACAGTATTCAGCCAGGTGAAAATATTGTTAAGTTATTTTTAATAGTTACTAATATGCAAAAAGATCTCAAAAAGCTTGGCGGTTTCAAAAACTCTTCTTACCTTTGCAGCGCAAAACCCGAGGAAGGATGCCGGAGTGGTCGATCGGGGCGGTCTCGAAAACCGTTGTGCCTTTTAGGCACCCAGGGTTCGAATCCCTGTCCTTCCGCTAAATCAGTTGTAAATCAATGATTTGCAGCTGATTTTTTTAAATATAAGAATGCCTTCCGACGATCCCTTGAACTGGAATACATCATGGAAGGCTCATAAACGGATGTTCGATATTTACTGAGGTTTCTTGTAGCCGCATTTGGGGCAAACGCCATTTTCGTTGAGTGATATTCCACAAAGCGGGCAGCGATCCATGGTGCCTGAAGGAATGAATTCCTGCTCGGCGGCGTTATCACCACTCGTAAATTTGATTTTTGCTATATTGAGTTTGTCTTTCAGCAGGTCGTAGACGATTTTTATCATCCCTTCCACAGTCTTGGTTTCCTTCGTCACCACGATGCGGCTGTCGGGGTAGGCTGTGGCCCATTCGGTTTTGAAGGCTGGACCCTTCATCTTGTTCTGAGGATGACCGTTGAGAATCCCATGCTCCTCATATACTTTCATGATGGCCGGGAGGAGAGGATCGTCCTGGCGCAACACGAGCGCGTGGTCAAAGTTTTTCAGTACATTCCAGGCGGTCTTTTTGATTTCGTTGCATGGAAAGACCATGTTTACACCATCGTTGATGGTATCCTCTACCTCTATAGTCATAGTGCCGGTGTGGCCATGAAGATATTGTGCTTCCCCCTTGAATCCGTAGAATCGATGGGCGTACTGAAGGTTGAAAGTAGATAAACTTCGCATAACTATACGGGCCTTTGAGTTATAAAAAATTTTTAATTATCAACATAATAAAGTCTGTTGGCGTTTGGTTCACTTCACATAAGGAATATATTTGTCATACCCTTCGGCCGCCATTTCCTCGACTGGAATGAACTTGAGCGATGCACTGTTTATGCAGTATCGCTGTCCGCCTTTGTCGCGGGGACCGTCGTTGAAAACGTGGCCAAGATGGGCGTTGCCGATCTTGCTGCGTACTTCTGTTCTGCGCATACCGTGAGATGTGTCGTTGTGCTCGGTTATGACATCCTCGCTTATAGGTCGGCTGAATGAAGGCCATCCGCAACCGCTGTCAAATTTGTCAGTCGATAAAAACAATGGCTCGCCCGTAGTAATGTCTACGTAAATGCCTTTGCGATGCTCGTCATAATATTCATTGTCGAAAGGTGGCTCTGTGGCATTCTGCTGAGTTACTGCATATTGGCGGGATGTTAGTGTTTTTCGCAATTCTTCATTAGAAGGACGCGAGTAAGATGTCTTTTTCTCCCTGGCCTCTCTTGCCAGCTGGAACAGAGCCGGGTTGATATGACAGTAGCCTTCGGGATTTTTGTCAAGATAATCCTGATGATAATCCTCTGCAGGGTAGAAATTGACGAGGGGCGTGAGTTCAATGGCCAGAGGGCGGTCTATCTTAGCCTGGAGCGACTTGAGCACCGGCTCAATCTGCTTGCGTTGAGCCTCGGTGGTGTAATAGATGCCCGTGCGGTATTGGGTGCCGCGGTCGTTGCCCTGCCTGTTTACCGAGGTGGGGTCGATGGTGAGAAGATACAGTTTCGTGATAAAAGGCAATGAGACGATCTCAGGATCATAGACCACCTTGACTGTTTCGGCGGCTCCGGTGGTTCCCTGACACACTTCACGATAAGAGGGATTGGCTATCCCGCTGTTGGCATAGCCCGTCTCAGTGGAAACCACACCATGTATCTGATCCATAAAGTGCTGCGTGCCCCAAAAGCATCCGCCGGCAAAATATATTGTATCCGTCATAATACGATTATTAATGTTA
This sequence comes from Duncaniella sp., assembly GCA_023664955.1. GTDB lineage: Bacteria > Bacteroidota > Bacteroidia > Bacteroidales > Muribaculaceae > Duncaniella. The sequence goes on along the minus strand of JAMPEV010000001.1, from coordinate 1,489,303 downwards.
TCACTACATGCGGTGGAACGACAGGAAACGAAAAAACAACCGACCGCAATCAATACAGACGGTAAAAATTTCAATATTTTCTTTCTACGCTTCATGTTATACTAACAATCATGAGGCGGATTCTGTTCGGGAAGAAGCTCCAGACGAATTGAATTATTATTAAATCTTCAAAGTTGTTGGAACGATAATCTGATGATATATAGAGCTGATGAAGCTGATATAGTGTGATTGTATTTATTTGGTATACTCATCTTTACTCACGCAAAAACATCCGTAGGATGTCTTTGTAAGGGAATGAATAAAAAATTGGAGATTCCCTGTGTGAGAATCTCCAATTCAGTACCCCCAACCGTGCCGTTTTAGAACCAATTTTGGCAGACCTCGACCGAATTTGGGAGATGCGTCATTGGATTCCTGACCCGACAAAACCCATAGACCCTCAGGAGTGGCGACTGCGCCATTGCTCCTGATTTGGAATTTTATTGGAACGACTTATATTAATGAGAAAGCGGTCTTCCCCCTTGC
>JAMPEV010000001.1:1429562-1488678 GCA_023664955.1 Duncaniella sp. | reverse complement strand
TTGTTAGTTGCGGATAACAAGGTCATGCTCAACGTGAATAACTCATTTTGGTATGGAGTGAATTTCCATGTCAAGAATTCTTTTAAGAAAACAATAGAGCAAAGTTATGACGCTCATTCTTCAAAGGTTGACTTTGCCGAAAAGTCTACGTGTAATGTAATCAACAATTGGATAAGCAAATCGACAAACGGTGAAATTCAAGGATTCTTTGAGCCCGGCGAGATTAATGACTTAACCAAATTTGTACTCCTTGACGCAGTGTTTTTTAAAGGCAAGTGGAAATTTGAGGTAAACGAGAGACACACGAAACAGATGGTATTTTATAATCATGGTACAACTACGTCATATGTGCCAACCATGAACGTCTATAATGTCACTACCACATTTGGTGGTGATGAATCGGTGACATTAATCAAATTACCATATGGCAACTCAGCATATTCTATGTACCTCATAATGGCGGATGAAGGATATGACATCAATAATGTGATTTCAGAATTTGATTATGACAGATGGAAAACGTTAAAAGAGACCACAATAGACAAAGTTTTAAAATTCTCTATCCCGAAGTTTGAAATAAAGTATAAGCCGGAGCTTGAGGAAGTAATTGAAGCATTGGGTCTTAGCTGTAATTCCCCGGAATTAGGGAATATGTGTGAGGGGAACGCCACTGTTGATTATTTGAAAATAAAACAAGGGAGTTCTATTAAAATCGATGAGACTGGCTCGATTATAACCACTACAACAAGTGTCTCCGGAGTGGATTCAATGGCTGGACCTCCGGCTAATGTGGAATACATTCATATCAACCGTCCATTCATATTTTTAGTGGAAGAATTCAGTACCGGCGCAATCCTCTTTGCCGGGAAGGTGGTGGAGTTATAGCCATCGATGTAATATGCATCAAGTGTGATTGAGCATCATTCGACAATAATACTGGTCGATATTTTGTCCGTGCCGACAAATGATAAATAATTGACAATTGGCAATTGCCAATTGTCAATTATTTACTATCTTTGCAGTGAACTCACAAAGCATTTCAACATTTCACTGCAATGAATAATAACAGCCTTGTGTCAATCAGCGATATAGGTCGCGATGAGATACTAAAATTGCTTGAGACCACACGCCAATTTGAGGAGAATCCCAGTCGTCGTTTGCTCGAGGGGAAAGTGGTCGCAACTTTGTTTTTTGAACCGTCAACTCGTACTCGCCTCAGCTTTGAGACTGCAGTTAATAGGCTTGGCGGTCGTGTGATAGGTTTTTCCGATGCAAACACCACAAGTTCCTCAAAGGGGGAGACCCTTAAGGACACTATCAAGATGGTGAGCAACTACGTTGACCTCATTATAATGCGCCACTATCTTGAGGGCGCTGCCCGCTACGCTTCTGAGGTGACAGATATACCGATTATCAATGCAGGCGACGGCGCGAACCAGCATCCATCGCAGACCATGCTCGACTTGTATTCCATATACAAGACCCAAGGCACCCTCGAAAATCTCACGATCACTTTGGTGGGCGATTTAAAATATGGTCGCACAGTTCATTCGCTGTTGATGGCAATGCGCTATTTCAATCCTCACTTCCGTTTTGTGGCTTGTAGGGAGTTGGGTATGCCGGCTGAATATAAGACATTCTGCGATGAAAACGGTATAAAGTACACCGAACACTCTGACTTTTCACCCGAAGTGATTAACAGTAGTGACATTATCTATATGACCCGTGTGCAACGTGAGCGTTTCGCTGACATCATGGAGTATGAACGCGTTAAGGATTTATATAATCTTAATAGTTCGATGCTTGACGGGGCTAAGGAAAACATGAAGATACTTCATCCGCTCCCGCGTGTCAATGAAATCGCGCAGGATGTCGATGACAATCCACATGCCTACTATTTCGAGCAAGCACGTAATGGCTTGTATGCTCGTCAGGCTCTAATATGCCGTGCGTTAGGTATTGAAGTTTAACGGTAAAATACTATTACGATGACTGTTTCCAAACAAGAATTAGCAGTTGCCGCCCTCCGAAACGGCACTGTTATCGACCATATACCATCCTCAGTGCTTTTCAAAGCTGTTAAAATCCTGGGAATCGCCAACCTTGACAAGGCTGTAACCATCGGTAATAATCTTGACAGTAAAAAACTTGGCACAAAGGGTATTATTAAGGTGGCTGACGTGTTCTTCCCCGAATCGACACTTAACCGTATCGCTCTTATAGCTCCTTCAGCAGTGGTGAATATCATCAAGGATTATGAGGTGGTTGAGAAATTCCCGGTTTCACTCCCCGACACAATTGTTGGAATTGTGAAATGTGGTAATCCTAAGTGTATCACTAACAACGAGCCGATGCGCACCAAATTCCATGTCATTGACCACAATGATGTCACAATAGAGTGTCATTACTGTGGTCAGGCTGTGAAGAGCGGTGACGCACAGATTTGTTAATCATTCTCTTAACTATGAAAGTCTCCTGGAAACCCGGCACGATGATCTATCCGCTTCCGGCGGTGATAGTGACTTGCGGCACGATGGCCAATAGCAATATGCTCACTGTGGCTTGGACCGGCACCTTGTGTACTAATCCTCCAATGTGCTATATATCAGTGCGTCCGGAGCGATACTCTTATCCACTGATTAAGGAACAGATGGAATTTACCATCAATCTTACCACCAAGGAGATGGCCCGTGCCACTGATTGGGTCGGAGTAAAATCAGGTAAAGATTTCGACAAGTGGAGGGAGACGGGGCTCACTCCGGTAGAGGGTGATAAGGTGGCATGTCCTAATATTGCTGAGTCGCCATTATGTATAGAGTGCCGTGTAAAGGAGATAATTCACTTGGGTAGCCACGATATGTTTATCGCCGATGTGGTAAACGTACTTGCTGATGATGCATTGATTCACAGTGATACCGGCGCATTTGATCTCAGCGCGGCAGGACTTATCAACTATTCCCATGGTCACTACTTCGAACAAGGTCCGGAAATCGGCCGCTTCGGTTGGAGCGTGAAAAAGAAATGACCACTTTTGATAATGTGTGAATAAGAAATAAATTTATATTCTTTATATCTTCCAAATCTTATGAAAGAAGACAAAGTAATTTTCGAGATTATCGAGCGTGAACACCAACGCCAGAAAAAAGGTATCGAGCTTATCGCCTCGGAGAATTTCGTGAGCGATGAGGTGATGCGTGCCATGGGCTCTTGCCTCACTAACAAGTATGCTGAGGGTTATCCCGGCCACCGTTACTATGGCGGTTGTGAAGTGGTTGATGAGGCTGAGTCAATCGCAATTGAGCGTCTTAAACAGCTCTTCGACGCTAAATGGGCAAATGTACAGCCCCACTCAGGCGCACAGGCCAACATGGCTGTTTTCATGGCTTGTCTGAACCCCGGTGACAAGTTCCTTGGACTCAATCTTTCACATGGTGGCCATCTCTCTCACGGAAGCCCTGTGAATTTTTCAGGCCTTATGTTCCATGCTCTCGAATATAATGTCAATGAAGAAACCGGTCTTGTTGACTATGACCAAATGGAGGAAGTGGCCCGCCGTGAGCGTCCTCGTCTCATCATTGGCGGTGCAAGTGCATATAGCCGTGAATGGGATTATATGCGTATGCGCAAACTTGCCGATGAAATAGGTGCGATTTTCATGGTGGATATGGCTCATCCGGCCGGATTGATTGCTGCCGGTTTACTCGACAATCCTGTCAAGTATGCCCACATCGTCACCACTACAACACACAAGACACTCCGCGGTCCCCGCGGTGGCGTGATTATGATGGGGGAGGATTTTGAGAATCCCTGGGGTAAAAAGACTCCGAAGGGGGTAGTGAAGACTATGTCACAACTTCTTGACTCTGCGGTGTTCCCCGGTGTTCAAGGCGGCCCGCTCGAACATGTAATTGCCGCAAAAGCTGTCGCATTTGGCGAAGCTCTCCAGCCTGAGTTTAAGGATTACCAGCTTCAGGTGAAGAAGAATGCCGCAACTCTTGCGAATGCTCTCATCGAGAAGGGTTACAAGATTGTATCAGGTGGTACTGACAACCATTGCATCCTCGTTGACCTTCGCACTAAGTTCCCCGACCTTACCGGTAAGGTGGCAGAAAAGGCTCTTGTGGATGCTGATATCACTGCCAATAAAAATATGGTGCCGTTTGACTCCCGCAGTCCTTTCCAGACATCCGGTATCCGTCTCGGAACACCTGCCATCACAACCCGTGGCGCTAAGGAAGACCTAATGCTCGATATAGCAGATATGATTGACACTGTTCTTAATGTTCCAGATGATGCTGAAACCATCGCAGCAGTTCGAGCTAAGGTTAATGCCACTATGTCTGACTATCCAATGTTTGCATATTAATCTTATCCATTAATCTTAGAATTCTTGCGGAGAAGGGAGTTTCAAAGTTTTTCTTCTCCGCATTTTTTCGTAGATATATCGCTTGTTTCATTCCATCAAAATAGACTGCTATGGCTATTGTAGAGATAAAGGATTTGAATCATCCAGGTGTGGAGGTTTTCAGTTCATTGACGGAGGCTCAGTTACGCAATCGGCTAAACCAGAATAACGGCATATTCATCGCGGAGAGCCCTAAAGTTATTAATGTGGCTCTTGACCAAGGGTATGAACCGGTGGCATTACTATGTGAACGGAGACATATCACCGGCGATGCGGCCGGAATTATTACTCGTAGCGGTGAAATTCCTGTTTATACGGGCGATAGGGAGATGCTGGCTCAACTGACCGGCTATACTCTCACTCGCGGAGTGCTATGTGCCATGCGCCGTCCTCGTGTGAAAACAGTCTCGGAAATTTGCCAAGAGGCAAGACGCATAGTGGTGATTGATGGGGTGGTGGACACAACTAATATCGGTGCGATATTCCGCTCGGCGGCTGCGTTGGGAATCGATGGGGTATTACTGACACCAACATCCTGCGATCCGCTCAACCGTCGCTCTGTGCGTGTTTCCATGGGGTCGGTTTTTCTTGTGCCATGGACATGGATTGAGCAGCCGTTAACCTCCCTTCATGATTATGGATTCAGGATAGCAGCAATGGCATTAACTGTCAAATCGGTGACGATTGATAATATTGAGCTGATGCAAACTCCCCGGTTAGCGATTGTGATGGGCACTGAAGGTGACGGTTTGGCTAAGAGTGTGATTGCTGATGCTGACTTTACCGTGCGTATTCCTATGCACCACAATGTGGACTCCCTTAATGTGGCGGCGGCTGCAGCGGTGGCTTTCTGGCAGCTACGGGTACATTAATATCTGTCCCGGTAATTCACAGTCGATAGCTACTATGTCTGCTATTCTGATTGTCTGATTGTCGAGGAGAACCACGATATTGTCATATTCGACATATTTTTTGATAACACCGGTAATTCTCACATATTTTCCTCCGCTTTTCAACGGGTCGGCTTGGAATAGGGTGAATGTTACCATAGGATGCAGTGACATGTTTTCAATAAGGAAGTTAAGCTGCATCGACAATTCTCGTTGCTCATCGGGCGATAGTTCAATTCGCTCGGAAGTCAGCCGGGCGGTTTCGTTAATTGCGTCACCATGTCCGGTGAGGGCGGCAAATGGGGCAAATTGAGCTGCACGGCTCTCCATTGACATAGGCTTCCGTGTGGTTGACACATGATGTGGCAGGTTTATTATGTCGTCATATCTTCCCATATTTGTAGTTTTTTCTCACTCGTGATGTCCTCCGATTTGTGAATTGCGGTCTTTTTGGGTGGCTCCGTCGGCAAAGTTAAGCCCTTTGAGGATGGCGTTCTTGCCAAATTTTCTCTTGATGTTAAGCATGGCGATCTGCCTGCGCCTCTCTTTTGCCAGGTGGGATTCGCGCTCTTCTTCCTTGCGCTTCGTTTCCTCATAGTCAGTAAACAGGTCAAGTTGCACTGTCTTTTCTTTCCTGCTTTTAGCTTCGTTATCGCTTACTAAATGGTTTACTGAAAGCGTTATTCTTCTGATGAGGAGTATGGGATTGACAATGCGGTCAAAAAGTTCGTCAATTTTTTGGGATATTATTTCCGATGAGGATGTCGGCTCTTCGATGTTGGCTGTGCCGTGGGCATGAAAAGGTACCATTCTTCCGTAGTGGTCGGTGGTGATTCTTCCATGGTACTTTGAACGTATTTCGGGATTTGTCAATGACTCGATGTCATATCCAATTTCCAGTACGATTTGGTCGGTTACAAGTCCTTTGTCTACAAGGTCGAGTGCGGTAGCGTCGGCCATTTCCAATGTCACAATTTTTGCTTTCTCTACCGTATACGCGCAACTTAGCACTTGCCCGCTGCTCAGCGAGTGTGTCTCAGGTTTATATGACCTTACTAAGTCAATGGTTACGGGCTCCCATCCCCAGGCATGGTCGATCAATAGTTCGGCATTAACGCCAAAAAGTTTGTATAGAAGGTTCTCGTGGGTGATTGAACAACGTGCGATGTCGCCCATCGTGAAGATTCCGTACGTTGCTAATTTTTGGACGATTCCTCGTCCTACGCGCCAAAAATCGGTAATCGGCACATGCTCCCATAGTTGCTGTCGGTAGCTCATCTCGTCAAGTTCAGCTATCCTCACTCCATCCTTGTCAGGTTTCATTTTCTTTGCCACAATATCCATGGCAATCTTACATAGGTACATATTAGTGCCTATCCCGGCGGTGGCGGTTATGCCGGTCACTCTAAGAACCTCACGTATCATTTTCATGGCAAGCTCGTGAGCTGTCATGCTATAGGTCTTGAGGTAAGAGGTTGCATCGATAAAGACCTCGTCGATTGAATACACATGGATATCTTCGGGTGCGATGTAGCGCATATATATCTCAAAAATCATTGTGGAATATTTGATATAGAGACCCATGCGGGGCGGGGCTATGAGGTAGTCAAGGGCAAGTTCCGGATGAGTGGCAAGTTCTTTCCCCGACACTGATTTTCCGGCGTGTCCGCGCAGGCGGTTCACATCCCTCACTTTTTGCACCACTTCAAAAAGACGGGGGCGTCCCCCTATGCCAAACGATTTCAACATAGGCGAGACAGCTAAGCATATAGTCTTATCAGTACGGCTTGCATCAGCCACGACGAGGCAGGTGTCGAGCGGATCAACCCCCCGCTCCACACACTCCACCGAAGCGTAAAACGACTTCAAATCAATCGCAATATACTGTCTCTTTCCCTGGACCATAACTTTATACGTCATATAGGTGCCATTCATGAATATTTCACGAACTCGCGTCCTTTCCATTGCAAATTTAATCATAAATCTGAAAGATTACAAATCGCTCACTTACTTAATTGCTACAAATTATAACTTTGAGGTTTATAAAAGGAAACCTCATGGTTTATAGCCACTTCCGTAATTTTATGTTATAAAACACATTATTTTTGGCCTTGAAATTGAAATATTATTACTATTTTGCGGTCGATTTTAAAAACTTCTTACCTCTTAATAAAAACTAACACCCTGATAAATATGAAAGTCTATCAAACTAATGAGATCAAAAACATAGCCTTGCTTGGTAGCAAAGGCTCGGGAAAAACCACACTCGCTGAAGCTATGCTTTTCGAGTGTGGAGTTATAAAACGCCGCGGTACTATCGAAGGAAAGAACACCGTGAGCGATTCGTTCCCCGTCGAGAAGGAATATGGCTACAGTGTATTCTCGACGGTTTTCTATGCCGAATTCCTTAACAAGAAGCTCAATGTGATTGACTGTCCTGGTGCTGACGACTTCGTCGGCAATGCTATCACGGCCCTCAATGTTACTGACACCGGTCTAATCCTCATCAACTCACAGTATGGCGTGGAAGTAGGGACTCAAAACATATTCCGCACCACTCAGTCACTCAAAAAGCCCGTAATCTTCGCCCTTAACCAGCTTGATGGCGAAAAGGCAGACTATGACAACGTCATGGAGCAGATGCGCGAACATTTCGGTAATAAAATCGTGGCTATCCAATACCCTCTCCAGTGCGGTCCCGGCTTCAATGCCATGATTGACGTGCTTCTTATGAAGAAATATTCATGGGGACCTGACGGCGGTACACCCACTATCGAAGAAATCCCTGCTGAGGAAATGGAAAAGGCACAGGAACTCCATCAAGCTCTCGTTGAAGCAGCTGCTGAAAACGATGAAACACTCATGGAGAAATTCTTTGACCAGGGACATCTTTCAGAAGATGAAATGCGCGAAGGTATACGCAAGGGCCTTATCGACCGCTCAATATATCCGGTGTTCTGCGTTAGCGCTGCTAAAGACATGGGCGTACGCCGCATGATGGAATTCCTGGGCAACGTTGTACCTTTCGTTGAGGATATGCCGGCTCCTGTGACAGTAGACGGTGTAGAAGTTAAGCCCGACAGTAACGGTCCTCTTTCACTATATTTCTTCAAGACCACCGTGGAACCCCACATCGGTGAGGTAAGCTACTTCAAAGTGATGTCAGGCACGCTCACCCCTGGTGTTGATTTCGAAAACGTAACTCGCGGCACTCGTGAACGCATAGCCCAGATAAACTGTGTGTGCGGAAGCATCAAGACTCAGGTTGATAAGCTTTGTGCAGGTGATATAGGTGCAACCGTTAAGCTAAAAGATGTACGTACCGGCAATACCCTCGATGCCAAGGACTGTGACTATCGCTTCGACTTCATCCGTTATCCCGAACCTAAATACCGTCGCGCAATCCGTCCGGTAACTGAAAGTGACGCTGAGAAACTCATGACAATCCTCACCCGTATGCACGAAGAGGATCCAACATGGGTTGTTGAACAGTCAAAGGAGCTTAAGCAGACCATTCTTTCTGGTCAAGGTGAATTCCACCTCCGCACCTTGAAATGGCGTGTCGAAAACAATGATAAACTCCCAATCATATTTGAAGAGCCGCGTATACCATACCGTGAGACAATTACTAAGGCTGCACGTGCCGACTATCGCCACAAGAAGCAATCAGGTGGTGCAGGTCAATTTGGTGAAGTTCATATCATCATCGAACCCTACACCGAAGGAATGCCCGCTCCTGATACTTACAAATTTGGCAATCAGGAATTCAAGATGAACGTCCGTGACACTCAGGAAATTCCGTTGGCATGGGGTGGTAAGCTCGTTGTCTATAACTGTATAGTGGGTGGCGCCATTGACGCGCGATTCATCCCCGCAATCGTCAAGGGTCTCATGGACCGCATGGAACAAGGTCCACTCACCGGTAGCTACGCACGCGATGTGCGTGTATGTATCTACGATGGTAAGATGCACCCGGTTGACTCAAATGAAATCTCATTCCGTCTCGCAGGCCGCAACGCTTTCAGCGAAGCATTCCGCAATGCCAACCCGAAGGTGCTCGAACCGGTCTACGATGTTGACGTAATGGTTCCAGCCGATGTGATGGGAGATGTGATGAGTGACCTCCAGGGACGCCGTGCCATTATCATGGGTATGTCAAGCGACAATGGCTTCGAGAAAATCTCTGCCCGTGTTCCTTTGAAGGAAATGTCATCCTATTCTACAGCCCTTTCTTCAATTACCGGTGGCCGCTCAGCTTTCACAATGAAGTTCTCATCCTACGAACTCGTTCCATCAGATGTTCAGGATAAACTCCTCAAGGAATATGCTGAAAAAGCTCAGGCTGACGAATAATAATATAGCCAAGGACGCGGATAGTCAGGGTGTTAAATAATTCTCATCTTTGCACCTATCCCAATCCCATACTTACAGCGTGCCGTAGCCCAATCTCAGGTTGGCGGCACGCTTTTTTTGTTGCCAATACACATTTTTTTATCGCATTTTTTTCGCAAAAAATCACTAACTTTGCACTCTGTTTTACGACATAGAACGAAAATATTGACTAACTTATTATAATATGCTTACAGCTAAGGAAATACGCGAATCTTTCAAAGAGTTTTTCCGTTCAAAGGGACACCACATTGTCCCCTCAGCCCCTATGGTAATCAAGGATGATCCCACCCTGATGTTCACCAATGCCGGCATGAACCAGTTTAAAGATATAATACTCGGCAATAAGGCCGCGAAATATCAGCGTGTCGCTGACTCTCAAAAGTGCCTCCGCGTCTCAGGAAAACACAATGACCTCGAAGAGGTGGGTATGGACACATATCATCACACAATGTTCGAAATGCTCGGTAACTGGTCATTTGGCGATTATTTCAAGAAAGAGGCTATTGACTGGGCCTGGGAATACCTTGTAGATGTGTTGCACCTTGATCCTAACCGCCTTTACGCCACTGTATTCGAGGGTTCGCCTGAGGAAGGTCTTGCACGTGATGACGAGGCTGCTTCATATTGGGAGCAGCATCTTCCCGCTTCCCATATCATCAATGGTAATAAGCATGACAATTTTTGGGAAATGGGTGATACAGGCCCATGCGGTCCCTGCTCTGAAATCCATATTGACCTTCGTAGCGATGAGGAACGTGCCAAAATTGACGGTGCATCCCTCGTAAACCACGATAATCCCCTCGTAATCGAAATCTGGAATCTCGTATTCATGCAGTATAACCGCAAAGCTGACGGCACTCTTGAACCACTGCCTGCGAGGGTAATTGATACCGGTATGGGCTTTGAGCGACTCTGTATGGCACTACAGGGGAAGAAATCTAACTACGATACAGACGTATTTACCCCTCTCATTGACAAAATAGCACAGCTATCCGGTAAGGAATATGGCAAAGACGCTCATGTAGATGTGGCAATGCGCGTAATTGCCGACCATGTACGCACTATTTCATTCTCCATTGCCGATAGCCAGCTCCCAGGCAACGCCAAGGCCGGATATGTAATCCGCCGAATCCTTCGCCGTGCAGTGCGCTACGCCTACACCTTCCTCGAGCAGAAACAAGCATTCATGTACAAGCTTGTTAACACCCTGATTGATTCGATGGGTGAGGCTTATCCTGAGATCGCTGCACAGCGCGAACTTATCATGAAGGTTATAAAGGAGGAAGAGGATTCATTCCTCCGCACACTTGACAAGGGTATCGCAATTCTTGATGAGGCAATTAAGGCTGCAAAAAACAATGGTAAAACTGAAATTTCCGGCAAGGAAGCATTTGTGCTCTATGACACTTACGGATTCCCACTTGACCTCACCGAACTTATCTTAAAGGAAAATGGAATGACTTTGGATAAAAAAGAGTTTGACGTTGAAATGGAAGCCCAAAAGACTCGTGCAAGAAATGCCGCTGCAGTTGAAGCAACTGACTGGGTGGTGCTTCGTGATGGTGAAACTCAGTTTGTGGGTTACGACGAGGCTTCTGTTCCTACTCAAATCATTCGCTACCGTAAAGTTTCCCAGAAAAATAAGGAATTCTATCAGATAGTCCTCTCGGTGACTCCCTTCTACGCTGAAATGGGTGGTCAGGTAGGTGATAGCGGTTGGCTTATCAATGGTGATGAGATAATCGAAGTGTATGATACCAAGCGTGAAAACGGTCAGGCCGTACATCTCACAAAGAAACTGCCCGCCGACCTCACAGCTACGTTTGAGGCAAAAATTAATGAGGCTAATCGCCGTGCCACAGAATGTAACCACACAGCCACACATCTTCTCCACGCAGCACTCCGTCAGGTGCTCGGTACTCATGTAGAGCAGAAGGGTTCGTATGTAACTCCGGGGATGCTCCGTTTTGACTTCTCACACTTCCAAAAGGTTACCCCTGAAGAGCTTCGCAAAGCTGAGCGAATCGCCAATGCCAATGTCCGTAAGGCCATACCTTTAGATGAACATCGTTGCATGCCTATAGCCGATGCTATGAAGATGGGTGCTATGGCTCTGTTCGGCGAAAAATATGGCGAAGAGGTGCGTGTGGTTAAGTATGGCGACTCAGTTGAATTGTGTGGTGGTACTCATGTGCCTAACACCGGCAATATCGGAATGATACGAATAATCTCTGAATCGAGTATAGCTGCCGGCATTCGCCGAATTGAAGCAGTAACTGGTGAAGTGGCTGAGGATCTTGTAGACCATATGTCGGACAATATCCGTGAATTAGGCGAGATGCTACATAACGCTCCCGACATCCTACAGGCAGTACGCAAGTCAATCGCTGAGAACGCCGAACTTCGTAAGCAGGCTGAAGACTACTTCCAGGAACGTGTACGTAACCTCACCCGTGAACTTGTAGGAAAGGCTGAAACTGTCAATGGTATTAAGTTAGTGGCACTTGCAGGTGTTTATGTGCCTGACGTGGTGAAGAACGTTGCATTTGGAGTACGTCAAATATCACCCGAGAACACTGCGTTCCTTGCCGCTACTGTCGATGTAACAGGCAAACCTCTATTGACTGTGGCACTTACCGACGACCTTGTGAAACAAGGCTTTAACGCCACCACAATGGTACGCGAAGCAGCTAAGACTATCAAGGGCGGAGGCGGCGGCCAGCCCGGTTTCGCTCAGGCTGGTGGTAAAGATAAGGATGGCATAACAGTAGCTTTCCAATCACTTACTGACAATTTTAAGAAATAATTAATTTATTTCATCGTCACATAGTCATTTTTGAAGATTACTAAATACATTAGAATTGAAGGGGACAAGCCACTAAGGTATGTCCCCTTTAATTATATGTATATGTTTACACCTTTTTAGTGACTTTTTAGTAATCAATTATTTTTGTGAAATAATATAAAAATAATTGTATTATATAACATTATTTGCTATATTTGCATTCAGCTTACAATAGCGGATAGATTTGTGATAATATCACCTAAGAAAAACATATAATTACTACCATAATGAAATTACTTACACTGGGAATCTTTTCAATGGCCATGATAGCAGCCTCCCTAAATGCGTCAGCTCAGCGGTCGTTCACTACTCTCAACGATGGATGGCAGTTCTCAAAGGGCAATCTTTCCGATGTGAAAGACTGGCAAAATGTCCGTGTGCCTCACGACTGGGCTATATATGGCCCCTTCGACCGCGCTAATGACCTCCAAGAAGTTGCTGTGGAGCAGAATGGCGAGACTGAAAAAACATGGAAAACAGGACGCACCGGCGGTCTCCCCTTTATCGGAAAAGGCGTATACCGTCGCAACCTCGAAATTTCCGACACTACAGGTCGTCAATTCTCACTGCTTTTCGACGGAGCTATGAGCAATGCCAAGGTGAAGCTCAACGGCAAGGAAGTGGGTTTCTGGCCCTATGGTTACAACTCATTTGAGGTTAAACTCGACAATGAAGATTTACATCTCGGCTCAAACGAACTCACCGTCGAGCTTGAAAATAAAGAACGTGCATCACGTTGGTATCCCGGAGCCGGTCTTTACCGCAATGTCCACCTGATTGAAACGGATAAAGTGCACATCCCTACTTGGGGCACCTATGTCACCACACCGATTGTGACACCGGAACTTGCCACCGTCAATCTGCGTACTAAAATAGAAGGGGCCAAGCAATTTGAGAAATTCCCCTACGGTGACAAAGTTGTTGTCAATACTGATATATACGACCCTCAGGGTAAAATTGTTGCTACCGACAAATCAGATTACATCGCCAGAGGCCAAGATTTTGCTCAGAATTTCTCCATTAAAAATCCCGAATTGTGGAACCTTAAAACGCCCAAACTCTATACTGCCAAAACCACTCTTTCAGTTAATGGTAAAGTGGTGGACACATACGACACCCGCTTCGGTATTCGTAAAATCGAGTACATCCCCAACGAAGGAATGTTTCTCAATGGCGAAAGCATAAAATTTAAAGGGGTATGTAACCACCATGACCTCGGACCGCTCGGCGCGGCTGTGAATAAATCGGCACTTCGCCATCAGATAGAACTTTTGCAGGAAATCGGTGTGAATGCCATCCGAACCTCGCACAATATGCCGGCGCCAGAACTTGTGGAACTTTGCGATGAGATGGGCATGATGCTCATGGTAGAACCATTCGACGATTGGGGCTTCCGTCCGAAATCTCCCAACGGTTACGGCTCGCTATTCAATGAATGGGCTGAAAAGGATATTACTAACATGGTTGAACAATTCCGTAATAACCCTTCAGTTGTGATGTGGTCAATCGGCAATGAAGTACCGAGTCAATGGGGTGAACCCGGCATGAAGGAACTGACGATGCTTCAAGATATGGTGCATAAGCTCGATCCGACACGTCCTGTGACATGCGGTATGGACCAGGCTGTATCGGTGCTCGACAATGGTTTCGCTGCAGCTCTCGATATCCCGGGTTTCAATTACAAGCCACACTTTTATCAGTCGGCTTACGAGCGACTTCCACAAAAGCTGATACTTGGGACAGAGACAGCTTCGACCGTCTCATCTCGCGGCGTTTATGAGTTCCCGATGGAGGTTAAAGATACTCAGATGCATCCTGACCACCAGTCTTCTTCCTACGATAATGAATTCTGTTTCTGGAGTAATATTCCTGACATCGACTTTGCGGCTGATGATGACTATCCTTGGATGATAGGTCAGTTTGTTTGGACAGGCTTTGATTACCTTGGCGAGCCTTCTCCTTACGATACTGATGCTTGGCCTAATCATTCAAGCCTGTTCGGAATATATGACCTTGCATCGCTGCCTAAGGACCGTGCATACTTCTATCGTTCTGTTTGGCGTGACGATGTCCCCACTTTGCACATCCTTCCTCACTGGACTTGGAAGGGTCGTGAGGGTGAGGTTACTCCTGTGATGGTGTATACCTCATATCCCAAGGCTGAGCTGTTTGTGAATGGTGTAAGCCAGGGCATGAAGGAGAAGGAAGTTGGGAAAGATATTATCCCTACCGATAAGACATCTAAGAATCATTATCCCGACAAGTCGAATCGTGACGCAATGAATCGCTACCGACTCATGTGGGATGATGTGATTTATCAGCCCGGTGCAATCAAGGTCGTGGCTTACGATGAAAATGGAAAGCCGGTTGAGGAGAAGATAGTTAGGACTGCAGGAAAAGCTCACCACTTGGTTCTCACCCCTAATCGAAGCGAACTCGAGGCTAACGGCGACGACCTCCTCTATGTCACTGTGCAGGTTGCTGATAAGGATGGAAACATTGTTCCTACTGATGAACGCATGGTGAAATTCAGAGTTAACGGAGCCGGTACATTTGAAGCAACGGCCAATGGTGATCCCACCTCGCTTCTGTCATTCCAAAATCCTGAGATGAAACTGTTCAGTGGGGCTGCTACTGCAATAGCCCGTTCGGCAAAAGAGCCGGGTACAATGATATTCACCGCCACCGCTCCCGGCGTTAAGCCGGCCACAATCACCATCCCGGTGAAGTAAATTCTTAATCCCGATAAAATTATAACTCAATCATAAGGAGCCGGGGCTGAGTCAGAAAACGGATTCAGTCCCGGTCTTTTTTGTGTATCCTTCCCTTCGAAAAAGATTCTCTCCATGCCAGACACACTCTTAGTTTGCATTTCACGTTATTTTTGCTTACATTTGCACAATTCATTCTATGCCGAAAATATCTTCATATTAATCTAAGTATAATATCATGTCAATAGAAAAGAATATCACAGTTGCTGATGCTGAAAAATGGATCGAAAGTCGCGAGTGGGCTAATGGATGCAAGATTAACCCCGACAAGTCAATCAATGCTGTAGAGTTTGCCAATCAATATAAACTCAACAAGCCCATTTGGGATAAGATGTTCAAATTCCTTGCGGAGACTGACCTATCTAAGCTCCAGCCGGGTAAGATTGTAATTGAGGAGGGCAAACTATGGTTCAACGTCCTTGAGTATACTCCCAAGTCAGCTATAGATACCAAAATTGAAGCTCACAAAAACTATATCGACCTCCAATACACATATGAGGGAAACGAACTTATGGGCTTGGCCGGTATGGTAACACCCATCAACGACTACGACCCCGTGAAGGACCGTACTAATTATTCAACTGACGAGGAGATTGTTTACTCCCCGGCTTCTCCTGACCTATTCTTCCTCTATTTTCCCAGTGATATGCACCAGCCCTCAGTTCGCTCAAAAGAGAATCCCGGGGTAAGCCACAAAATCGTAGGCAAAATTGAATACATACATTAATTGGCGAGGTTAATCCTCAGTTAGTAAATAGGCGAATATACAAGAGAGCCGTCATCACTGCTGTCGATGACAGCTTTCTTGGTTTTAAATGAATATTATTATAGTACTTTTTAATTGACAGTCATGAATTCAACAGATTTTAAAATTAACGAGCATTGCACGTTACCGCTCGACAAGGAGAAGTCGAGATTTAATTATTTTGTTGTTAAAACCGATGATGGAGAAGAATACAGCATTCCAAAACTGAAATTTCAGAAGGATAGGCCGATACCCGACACTCTGGATATTTATATCAAAGATATAAAAGATGGATATGTTTATCTCAGGCAAGATCTTTCGGTCATTATCCGAATGTTCTATAAGGAGGGAGAGGAGTATGATTTTAAGATTAAAGGGAAAAAGATAGGTAAGCCGGGAAACTTCGATGTGGAAGATGATAATGGACTGTTTTTTTCACTCTACAATGCCCCATCTTCGCTGACGAGAGGTCAAATAGTAAAATGTAAAATCCATAAAATAGAAAATGCTTACGTGTCATTGAGATACGCCGGTCTGTTAGCACAGGAGATGAATCTTCCTTTCGTGGGCATAGACTCTTGGCTTAGAAGGATTAACAGAAATCCTCGGCACTCTCAGTCACTCCTCTCTTGGATTGAAGTGACACCCGGATATGAGGACGTGGCACGACAAATCAGTAGGTCCGAGCCACGATGGATTTTCACTCTCTTGAAAAACTATGCTGCTTCGATTACCGATCTCCTCATTCAAGCTCGAAATCAGGAAAAGGATTGGAGGAAACTTCTTTCATTCATGGATATGGCTCGTGATATAGCCTTGTATATTATTCAAAAGAGTAACTACTTGAAAACTATAAATCCTGAACAACGAGCACTCTTGCAAAAACAGTTATCGGGACTTGTGGAACAATTTGAACAGTTTTCGGAGGCTGCCCACATGATATCCAATAAGGAGGATGAGGAATTCATTGACAGCATTTTCGAGAATCTGAAGAATTCAGGTTTCCTATATCGACCTTCACGTCAGTTCCGAATCATGATGACCATCTTACGATTGCGTCCAGAACTCATTCAAAGCCGTATGAATCAGTTGTTTGAGGCTCTACATTCATGGCCGATATCCAATTGGAAAGAGGAACCGTTCCGTAGCGCACTCGTGGGGCAACTCGAGATTTATATTTCAGAAAACTGTAACCTTGTCAATGCACTCCCTGCCAATGAAGAACTGGCGAGCAACCAGCAGATGAATCGTATAATCCGCTCAATCGCCATTCAGTCGCTCCTCGCAAAACGCAATGATAATATCGACCTTGCCCACAACCGGACGATGCTTTACAGGTATCTCTCCAACTTCCGTACCAACGATGTCGATGACCTGCTTTACAAGGCGGTAGGGGCTATCCTTGGTCAGGAATTTTATGCCGAATTCACATGGGAGGATACTTCTCGCTTCCAGCTTTTGCAGGAAAAAGCATCGCACTCAAAAGGGCTTCTTCTCTCACAACTTCCCCCAAAGGTTTATCTTTCCAATAATGTGACCATTGAACTTGGGCAGACCTCTATCTCAATCCGTCAAAAGGGCGGTAAAAGTGTTCTCCCCAACAATATGCTATCATGGCTTTCACCTACGGTATATGTAGATGGAGAGATATCCACCCCCGGTGCCCGGAAGATGAAGGATATCAATGCCTTTGAGGAGATGTGGGCTTCAATCCAAAGTGCCTTATTTACCCAGCGTGATACTGTCACAGAATCGGTCAAGGAGACAAAGCGTAGTCCGGAGGATGGCGAAGAAGTGTATATAATGATTGATGATTATGACATTGACAGGACGAAATCTTTTGAACATCAGCTCCGGTTCCATTGTGTGATTGTAGATGATGATCTTAAGGGTGAAGGATGGTTGACTTGTTGCAAAGAGGATATGCTTTCATGGATGGATGAGACTGACTTTGTGGCTTTTAACGGTGATATGACAATCTTCAAGGATGAGAATGGCAATCCTCTCGTATATCCTGCTAAGGTGAAAAACAGCGGTGAGGAAAACGTTTTCACAATGAAACGTGAGATTGACGAGTTCCTAATTAACAACGCTGTGCTTTGTGAAAAGTCCATAGCTACCATTATGGATATTGACAAGACCAATAAGCGATATATCTGTCTATCCGACAGAGGCTACTCGCTCCTCGTCCCTTTCGATAACGCAACTGCCAATTTCAAAACCGGATCAAAGATTGAAGTTGAGTACCTTGGCAAGAACACTGACCGTCAGAATTCCTTAATGCAGTTTATGAACGGCGAATTTGTAAGCTATATTTCTGACCCTGATAATGAGCCTTCCAAAACTGAGCCGTTCCGCAACCTGATGCAGGCCCTTGGCGAACCGGCTTTTGATGCGGAAGAGGAAGAAGAGAATATTGAAGTAGCAGAGGCTCAGGAAATAATGAGCGAGGAGGATGTATGTGAAGTCATTATGATGTTTCAGCGCAAGGCTTATGCCGAACGTGAATATATCAATGCGTTTAATTATCTTGGCTTTGCTTCGCTTCTTGCTAAATGTGCCGGTCGTGATGATATTTACGATGAAATACGACTGCACCAAAAATTGCTAAAGCATCTTCAGTTCTTCGCACGCAACCGAAGTATCGACCATGATAATCTTGAAGAACTTCAAACTGAGGTGGCAGGTCATCCCATCCTCCAGAAGCTCTTCACCAAGCTTGACATAGTTGGCTCTATCGGGCGCCCGGAGAAAAATGAATATCTATGGCAATTGTCGAGCGAAGATTCCGATGAGAACGAGAAATCACTTGCAAGCATGGTTATTTCTCTCAATATTCTCCCTGAGGATGAGAGGTTCAATGGTACCCGGAAAGAAATTATGACCTCAATTGCCGGGATACTGAATCTCAATTCACGCGATGAGGAATTGAAATACTACGGCGAGGAGGATTTATTCACGGAATTCAAGTCGAGCCTCGTATACACAAATAAGAAGGAAGATCGCATGATGCCTAAACCTGCACAACAGGAGAGGGAAATTCTGCAAATTATCTGTGGCTTTCTCAATGCCTACGGGGGCACTCTTTATATAGGTGTAAATGATGCTGGCTATGAGTGTGGCTTGGAAGATGACAAGCGTTTCAGAAGGGGAAAAGGCAAGAAGGAGACTCTCGATGCTATGAAAGTAGACCTCCAAAATGCTATACACAATAGGCTCACCGGACGTGCGGAGGATGTTATAAATATCACCACCGACCATGAATCACGCAAGGGTGTCATCCGTGTGGATATTCAGCCGCTTGAAACTCCTCAGAAGCTTGATGGTGTATATTTTGTGAGAAACGGCTCGTCCACACGGCCAAAACTGAACGATGACCTCACTGATTATCTGTCAGAACGTAGGGAGAAATACCGTAACTTCATCCGTCAGCAACAACGTCAGTCATACATAGTTGAAAAGTCGGAAATGGAGAGACCGGAACAAAAGCCTATACCTGCAATCGACACTTCATCAACTCCGCCAACTCCTGCTCAGTTAATCGCTACTACTGAAACTGAGGAGAATAGAAATCGTGTCCAGACCGGCACGCATCGCCTAAACGTGTTACATGACGGTTTCCCGGGTTTCGTTCATCCGTCATTTTACATCTACTTCCAGGATGACAATACGTTCCGAATCACCGTTGACGATACATGGGGAGACGCTGCTGATAACGTGACTCTCGCGCTTGCTATCAACGATAAAGAGATGGATGGGTATCTCGTGCTCGGATACGATGGCGGTACTGTTGTCAAGATTCCACTTGAGAAAATTGCTGCTACGCCTGAGAATAAGCCTGTAGCTTTGCTAAAGGGGCAGAAACTTATTCATGCTAATGTGGCTTCGCGTGATATGCAATTGCTGACTTTCCTCCAGCACGTTGAGAGCGGACTGGCTTTCAACCGTGTTGATGCAGTGGAGGATATTCCGGAGTCGCAATACCCCAACTCAAAAGGTAAGACGATTGTTGATAGCCATTATGTTACTTTATGGCAGGATGTTATCGACAAGGATAAAGCTGAGTTTTATTACAACAAGATTACTGAATATTCAGCTCAGAAACGTATACCGGGACGAAAACTTAACATCAACCAAGGAGCCACAGTTGTTGAAACTATCCAGCAGCAAGTAAGCGAATTTGCCGCCAAGCCGGAATGATATATGCTGTCATCTCATGTTTGTTGAATTGCTGAAATAGTCCACGACTGCTCTTTCGTATAGAATTACCACTCCCATTCCGTCTTGCCGGAATGAGAGTGGTGGGTAAAAATACAAATTAATCCAGCCCTTGATGAACTTTTTGCTTAAATATTTTTTACAACCTAAAGAGGTGTGATGTAAAGTTGCTAATTTTGCAGACGGAAAACCATCTCTCGATAATCATCATTTCGACCATATAGATTTTAATTGGTCGCTTATCACGGTATCAACAATAATCAAGAATAACAGATGGCAGTAACTGCGAGCACATCAACAGAGGATTTAGGCAAAAGCACGATAGGGAAATTATTGACGCAATATTCCGTACCGGCTATCATAGCGAGCGTCGCCACATCTCTTTATAATATAATCGACAGTATTTTTATAGGCAGAGGTGTGGGACCAATGGCTATTGCCGGACTTGCTATTACTTTCCCTTTGATGAACCTTGTGGCCGCTTTCGTGATGTTGATTGCTGCAGGCGGAGCTACCATAAGTTCCATATTTCTTGGTCAGAAGAATTATGACCGTGCCACTGATGTGGTCAATAATGTGATGACACTCGCATTGATTCATTCGGTGGTATTCGGTGGTCTCACATTGATATTTCTCGATCCGATCCTTTACTTCTTCGGTGCAACTGACGCTACAATAATTTACGCTAGGGAGTTTATGGAGGTGATTCTGTATGGCACACCTATATCATATGTGTTTATCGGACTAAATAATCTCATGCGTGCGACCGGATATCCGAAGAAGGCTATGGTATCGGCTCTGCTTTCGGTGGTGGTGAATCTCATCCTTGCCCCGATATTTATTTTCACTCTGGGATGGGGGATTAAGGGAGCTGCGATAGCCACTGTATGTGGACAGTCGGCTGCTTTCATTTGGGTGCTTCACCATTTCTTGTCTAAAAATAGCTCAATACACTTCAAGCGTGAAAACCGCTGGTTGACATGGTCCATAATTAAACGAATTTATGCAATCGGCTTGTCACCTTTTCTTATGAATGTATGCGCTTGCGTGGTGGTGATTTTCATCAACCGTGCGTTGCTCGACTACGGAGGTGACGATGGTAATCTAGCGGTAGGTGCCTATGGTATTCTCAACCGCACCACCATGTTCTTTGTTATGATAGTGTTTGGTGTCACTCAGGGTATGCAACCGATACTCGGTTATAATATCGGTGCGGGTAACTATGACAGAGTGAGGCGCACGTTGCGTCTTGGTATATGGATTGGATTGGCTATCACGAGTGTGGGATGGATAGTCAGTGAAGCTTTCCCCGACACTGTCACCTCGCTATTCACCACCGACGAAACTTTGATACGATTATCACGTGAAGGTTTCAGGATATATTTTATCTGCTATCCGGTGGTAGGCTGCCAGATAGTGATTCAGAATTTCTTCCAGAGTGTGGGTAAGCCGAAAATGTCGATCTTCCTGTCGCTCACGCGTCAGCTTCTGTTCCTCATTCCGTTCTTGATTTTCTTGCCAAGAATTTGGGGTATCGACGGTGTGTGGGCTTCGATGGCCGGGTCTGACATAATTGCATTCTTTGTTGCTATTGTGACACTTTGGTGGTGGATGAAACATGTGATGAGTAAAATGGAAAAATCAGTGCAATGATAGATACTTTAGAACTGCGCATAGATCCGCGCACTGCTCATGAGGAGATGCTCCTTAAGGCTACTATTTCAACGAATTTAGGCATAGATGCCAATCGCATAAAACATATCACCATAACACGCCGCTCGATTGACGCACGTCAGCGTAATGTGATGGTGAATCTGTCGGTAAAGGTATATATTGACGAGGTGCCTGAGAATGCCTCACTTGTTCGACCGATACGCTATGGCAACGTTGCTGAGGGTAAGCAAGTTATAGTGGTAGGAGCCGGACCGGCAGGTCTTTTTGCTGCCCTGCGTCTCATTGAGTTGGGGCTTCGACCAGTGGTGCTCGAACGAGGCAAGGATGTGGATTCACGCCGAAAGGACATGGCAAATATCGCACGTGAAAATGTGGTGAACCCCGACTCGAATTATTGTTTCGGCGAGGGTGGGGCAGGGGCATATTCCGATGGCAAGCTCTACACAAGAAGCAAGAAGAGGGGCCCGGTTGATAAGATTCTGCATATTTTTGCCCAGCATGGAGCTAATGAAAATATCCTTGTGGATGCCCATCCCCATATCGGCACTGATAAGCTGCCGGATGTCATAAAGGGTATTCGCAATACGATTTTGGATTCGGGAGGGGATGTGAGATTTAACACTCGCGTCACCGGATTGATTGTGAATAATGGCACGGTAGGGGGTGTGGTTACTTCTTCCGGAGAGGAATTTCACGGTCCCGTGATTCTGGCTACCGGACATTCAGCCCGTGATGTTTATCGTATGTTGAAAGGCCAGGGAGTTGCGATGGAACCCAAAGGGTTGGCAATAGGGGTGAGATTGGAACATCCTCAAAAGTTGATTGACTGTCTGCGTTACCACTCGAAAAACGGTCGCGGCAATTATCTTCCGGCGGCTGAATATACTATGCTGACGCGTGTTGATGACCGTGGCGTGTACTCTTTTTGCATGTGTCCTGGTGGATTTATCATCCCTGCGGCAAGCGACGATTTCCAGCTTGTGGTCAATGGTATGTCGCCGTCAAATCGAGGCACTCGTTGGGCTAATTCAGGTATGGTTGTGGAAATTCTTCCGGAGGATGTACCCGATATTGATGATGACAATACCTTGAAGATGATGCATTTTCAGGAGAAAATTGAGCGTGATTTCTGGGAGGAAGCAGGTCATACCCAAAACGCCCCGGCTCAACGCATGATGGATTTCGTGAATTCTAAGCCGTCAACATCGCTTCCGGACACTTCTTATGCCCCGGGTATTCATCCTGCGCGCATCGATAAACTGCTGCCCAAGGGGATAGCTCGCCGTTTGCAGGCAGGATTCAAGGATTTTGACAAGAAAAACCGTGGCTTCTTGACCAACGAGGCTGTGCTAATCGGAGCTGAGACACGCACATCGTCACCGGTACGCATTCCGCGTGACCCGGAGTCATTGTCTCATGTCAAATTCAAAGGTCTTTTCCCCTGTGGGGAGGGGGCTGGCTATGCCGGTGGAATAGTTTCAGCCGCCATTGATGGCGACCGTGCCGCATCGGCCGTGGCTGAATATCTTCACTCTTGAAATTAACATTTGTAGAAATATTTTATATTTTGCGAAATGTTTTTGTTTCGTTGTGAAAAATGTTTAATTTCGCAAGTTAAGGATTACCTTACCTGCCTTTGTCGTTTTTGAAGTAAGTATTGTTTTTATAGTAACCGCCACTATAATTAAACCATTTAAATAAATTTTTCCATGAAAACATAGTTTAGAAAAGTGCGCCTTTTGTTGATTGTCACAATTGTAGCGATGAACTACTCTTCATGCACACAAGTTGAGGAGCCGAGTCTCCAGACCGAGCGCAAAATCGTTGTCTCAAAATTCGAAAGCCAGTTACGCATCAATGATGTAATAAGTTTAGACAACTTCAGAAAGTATATTCGTCTGTGTAATTTGGATTCTCCTCGTTGAATTGTAATGAAACATAACTGTGAAATCTAAACCGATGATTTCACAGTTATTGCTTTTTACTAATTACCTACTTACTACAACAAGCTTGAATTGTAGCTTAAACCGGCTTAATGACATACGCGAAAGCTGAAAGATATTCTGGTGTATCGGGATTTCAACCAATGCGAATTAAAACATGTGCTATCAGAATTGACGGCTATTAACGGATTTGAGGTTCTGTTAGAAGAAATAGGTCACACGGATGTCCCAAGTGCGGTTTTGTGCGCTGAAGTCTTTGAGTTGAACAGTCTTTAACGCATAGGTCATGCCCCATGTGTATGAGGCGGAGACTTGCCAACGCTTGTAAAGCTCAACGCCAGCACCGGCTGTGAGGGCAATTTCTCCACCCGAAAAGTCAATGGCATCGCATTTGCTGTGTCCGGCCTGAATGCCGAAAGTGGGACCTCCATATACAAATGGCGCTACGTAATCTTCAAGACCCTGAAGGCGTGTGTATTTAAACTTCAAATGGAAAGGTATGTCGATGTAGTGGATATACAGGCGTTCCTTGCCGTAACCTTGTGATTCCCACATAAGCTTTTCGCCCATGTGTAATGTAGCACCTCGCTGCTCATACATAAGCCCTAAGTCCAATCCGAAGCCGATACCCGGGAACATCATTTCGGCGCGAACACCGGCCGATCCACCCACTGCCTGATCGACAGTAAACAAATCCTGCTTGAATTTCATGTCGTTGATATTGACACCAGCCGTGGCACCCCAGCGGAACTGGGCGTTGACCTCTGTGGCAAAACACAATGTAATGATAGTTATAATAAGAGTGAAAAGTTTACGCTTCATATTTTGGTAGTATCTGAATTTTACAACTCACAAAGTTACACATTTATTTTTAATTACGACCAAGTATGGACTATATTTCCGAAATCCCGGGGATTGAATGACAAAAAAAATTATTCGTCATCACGACGAATAATCTTTTTACCTTAAATCTAATACCATGAAAAACTTGTTACAAAAGTATAATGTTGTAATCAATCTGCCAAGTGTTTTAACATAAGTTAATAATTAATTTGCGATATTTAACTTTAAAATCATGTTTTAGTATTGATTTATCTGTTTTAAGCATTATTATAATCGCTTGGCGGAAAATTTTGCGTAACTTTGTAGTAAATTATAATCATCAAAAGATAAGTGAGTAAACTTATATGGGACAAATGATAGCAATCGTGGGTAGACCAAATGTAGGTAAATCCACTCTTTTCAATAGGTTGACCCAAACTCGTACGGCCATCACCAACGACGAGGCAGGCACTACGCGTGATCGCCAGTATGGTAAGGTGGATTGGAACGGTAAGGAATTCTCCATCGTTGACACCGGAGGTTGGGTTGTAAATAGTGAGGATGTGTTTGAAAATGAGATTAATAAGCAGGTGAATCTTGCTATTGAACAGGCGGACGAAATCTTATTCGTGGTTGATGCGATGAATGGTGTCACTGACCTTGACGATAAGGTAGCTGAGATTTTGCGTCGCTCCACCAAGCCTGTACTGCTTGTTGCAAACAAGGTTGATGCCGGTGATTCACGATATAATATCCCCGAATTTTATAGCCTTGGACTTGGCGACCCATTTGAGGTTTCGGCAGTGAGCGGTTCAGGCACAGGAGATTTACTTGACGAAGTAGTGAAGAAACTCCCTGAAAAGGATGAAGAGGAGGCAGCTGCGCTCGATGATATTCCGAAGATTGCCATCGTGGGGCGTCCGAATGCCGGTAAATCTTCGATTATCAACGCATTTATCGAGGAGGATCGCCATATCGTGACCGATATCGCCGGTACGACTCGTGACTCAATTTATACACGCTACAATAAGTTTGGCTTTGACTTCTATCTCGTAGACACTGCCGGTATTCGTAAAAAGACTAAGGTTACCGACGACATCGAATACTACTCTGTAATTCGTTCAATACGCGCTATTGAAGCCTCCGACGTGTGTATTCTGATGGTAGATGCCACACGTGGTATTGAGGCTCAAGATGTTGCAATTTTCTCACTTATCCAAAAGAATAAAAAGGGACTCGTTGTAGTGGTAAATAAATGGGATCTTGTGGAAAATAAGTCGAAGGAAGCTATTAAGCACTACGAAGACGCTATCCGTCAGAGATTTGCACCTTTCGTAGATTTCCCGATTATATTTGCATCGGCTACCACTAAACAGCGCATCTTCAAAGTGCTCGAGACTGCGCTTCATGTGTGTGAAAACCGTAAGCGGGTAGTACCTACTTCCCAGCTCAACACAGTGATGCAAGAAGCGATTTCGGCATATCCGCCACCTGCTAATAAGGGTAAGCTCATAAAAATCAAGTATGTGACGATGCTCAAAGGCGCACCCATACCAACATTTATTTTCTTTTGCAACCTTCCACAGTGGGTAAAAGAACCCTACCGTCGCTATCTTGAAAACAAGATTAGGGAGAACTGGGACTTCCACGGCACCCCGATAAATGTTTTCATGCGAGAAAAGTAGAGATATCGTGGTTCCATTATCCATACATTCTAAAGATTACTTAACCTTGTTGGATAGGTAGAAGTATTAAAATCCCGGTCAACCGTAACAATAAAATCCCGGTCAGACGAAACAATCAAAATTTACAGTTAGTAAGGGAGATAAAAAGCGGGACAATCAGAATATTCTCTGATTGTCCCGCTTTTTATTCTATGACTTGGATTGATTGTTAAAACTCAGCTTTGCCCGGGGTACGAGGGAACGGAATGACATCGCGGATGTTGGTCATGCCGGTCACGAAGAGCACGAGTCGCTCGAAGCCAAGACCGAAACCGGAGTGTGGCACAGAGCCGAAACGACGAGTGTCGAGATACCACCACATATCCTTCATTGGGATATGAAGCTCTTCGATACGCTCGAGCAGCTTGTCGTAATTTTCTTCGCGCTCCGAACCGCCGATAATTTCGCCGATGTGGGGGAAAAGCACATCCATAGCACGCACTGTCTTGCCATCTTCATTCTGCTTCATGTAGAATGCTTTTATCTCCTTGGGATAATCGGTGAGGATAACAGGCTTCTTGAAATGTTCCTCTACGAGGTAACGCTCATGCTCGCTCTGAAGGTCGGTTCCCCAATGAACCGGGAACTCAAACTTCTTGCCTGACTCTTCGAGAATCTTCACTCCTTCGCCGTAGGTAAGGCGAACGAAGTCGTTGTCTGCCACAAAGCGCAGACGCTTGATAAGATCCTTGTCATACATTTCCTGTAGGAACTGGATATCATCGTAGCAGTGCTCAAGGGCATATTTGATGCAATATTTCACGAAATCCTCGGCAAGATCCATATTGTCGGTGATGTCGTAGAATGCCATTTCCGGTTCTATCATCCAGAACTCGGAGAGGTGGCGGGGAGTATTGGAGTTTTCGGCGCGGAATGTCGGTCCGAAGGTGTAAATCTGACCTAAGGCAGTAGCGCCGAGTTCGCCTTCGAGCTGACCTGACACGGTGAGAGCTGTGGGCTTTGCGAAGAAATCCTGCGAATAATCCACTTTGCCGTCATCATCCTTGGGAAGATTGTTGAGGTCGAGAGTGGTGACCTGGAACATTGCCCCTGCTCCTTCGCAGTCGCTGGCGGTGATGAGGGGAGTGTTGAGATAGAAGAATCCTCTCTCGTTGAAGAACTTGTGGATGGCGAAAGCCAAAGTGCTGCGCACACGGAGGATGGCTCCGAATGTGTTGGTGCGTGGACGTAGATGTGCTATCTCACGAAGGAATTCGAGAGTGTGACCCTTCTTTTGGAGGGGATAGCTTTCGGGGTCAGCTGTACCGTAGACAAGGAATGAGTCTGCCTGAATTTCGCAGGTCTGACCTTTGCCTTGTGATTCTACGAGTTGACCCTTTACGCAGATACTTGAGCCGGTGGTGATTGGCTTAAGTTCTTCGTCGGAGAACTTCGCCATATCAAACACGATTTGAATATTTTTGATGGTAGAGCCGTCGTTGAGTTGCACGAATTGCACATGCTTGTTGCCGCGACGGGTTCTCACCCAACCTTTTGCCTCGACTTCGGTGCCTACCAGCGAGGGGGTGTTAAGGAGATCTACTACTCTTGTTCTTTTCATTATTATAGTCGGTTCAACGGTTTATCATTCAAATGATCCCATCTTCAGGAAGTTAACCTCTTCCTGAGTGAGGTAACGCCAACGACCGCGCGGGAGGTTCTTCTTGGTGAGTCCGGCGAAGTATACGCGGTCAAGCTTGGTGACATGATAGCCAAGGCTTTCGAAGATACGGCGCACGATGCGGTTGCGGCCTGAGTGGATTTCGATACCAGCCTGATTGCGGTCAGTCTCTGTGGCGTAGCTTATAGCATCGGCGTGGATAGGACCGTCTTCAAGCTCGATGCCATCCGCGATGCGCTGCATATCTTCCTCAGCGATATCCTTGTCGGTCCACACGTGGTAGATCTTTTTCTTCACAAATTTCGGATGGGTGAGCTTAGATGCGAGGTCGCCATCGTTGGTTAGAAGAAGCACGCCTGTGGTGTTGCGGTCAAGTCGACCCACCGGGTAGATGCGCTCATCACATGCGCCCTTCACGAGGTCCATCACTGTGAGACGGCCGTTGGGGTCATCGCTTGTGGTGACGCAATCCTTAGGCTTGTTAAGGAGAATGTAGCACTTGCTTTCAAGTGTTACCACCTTATCATCATATTCCACAACATCATTGTGTGAAATCTTTGTTCCGAGCTCGGTCACGACTTCGCCATTCACCTTGATAAGGCCCTGCTGGATGTATTCGTCAGCTTCGCGGCGTGAGCAGAGACCTGCGTTGGCCATGTACTTGTTAAGGCGAATCTGTTCGTTGGGATCGGGGAGTGGAAGTTCGTATTCTATGCGCTTTGGGCGCGGAGTGAAGCTTCTGCCGCCCTGGGGCATGCCAAACTGATTCTGGCGAGGCTGTTTCTGCTTGTTGAATCCGCCTTGGCGATTATTGTTGTAACCGCCTTGACGATTGTTGTTGTAGCCACCCTGGCGATTGTTGTTATAACCACCCTGACGGTTGTTATTGAATCCACCCTGACGGTTATTGTTGTTGTAACCGCCTTGACGGTTATTATTATACCCGCCCTGTCGATTATTGTTGTAACCGCCTTGACGATTGTTGTTGTAGCCACCCTGGCGATTGTTGTTATAACCACCCTGACGGTTATTGTTGTAACCACCTTGGCGGTTGTAGTTGTTGTAGCCGCCCTGGTTGTTGTTATTATATCGGTTGTAATTGTTTTGGCGGGGCTGGTATCCGTTGCTTTCGCCTTCAGTAGAAGGTGCTACACCTTCAGCTGCTGCCTGAGGTTCGCCATCGGTCTGCGGCACTGTCGGACGCTGCTGGTAACCTTGGTTGTTATAGCGGTTATTGCCATTGTTGTAGCGGTTGTTATATCCGCCACTTTGATTATTGTACCTGTTGTATCCACCCTGACGATTGTTGTTGTAGGGACGCTGCTGGTAGCTGCGGTTTCCGTAGCTGCTGAATGATGACTGGCGACGCTCCTGAGAATCAACTTGTCCATGGTCGTTAGATGTGCTGTAATCATTGGAAGAGGATTCCATGTGATTGTCCGGATCTGCATTGACCGGTCTGGCTCCGATACGCGGTCGTTTGCTTTTCTTTTCGTTGCTGTCCATAATCGTTACGATTTCTTTGATAAAATTTGATTGAATTTAAATTGGCACTGCCTCTCGGCGGCTTACGGTTGAAAATTTAAATTAGTGCTTAAATATTGGTTATTTATTTGATTAATTAGAATGATCACTTTCGAAAAAACAAAAAAGCTAACCTAAAGGTTGATAATTAGATGTCCTAATTTCCATAGTTATGCTATTTCCACCGCAAAATTAAATAAAAAATTTGTAATACACAAATTATTCGTATCTTTGTGGGCATTGTAATAATGTGAAAGTTTATAGAAAGTTTATGACAGAGAATAGAGCGCAATTCGCCACGCGCCTCGGTGTGATTGCCACTACCGTCGGGTCGGCTGTGGGACTTGGAAATATATGGCGGTTTCCTTATGAGGCCGGTGTGAACGGTGGAAGTGCCTTCCTGATTATCGACCTTTTCTTCATATTTGTTATTGGGGTGCCGGTTATTTGTGCCGAATTCATCATCGGCCGTCACACCGGCTCTAACGTGAGGGGGGCTTTCAAGGCGCTTGCTCCGGGCAGAGGATGGGGAATGATGGGCTATATCGGAATTTTGGCCTCGCTACTGATCCTCAGCTTTTACAGTGTGGTGGCCGGGTGGACAATGGAGTACATATTTAAATCTATGACCGACTTTTCGGGAGTGCACACGGTCGAGGGGTTGCATAATCAATTTGACACATTCGCACAGTCCAACTGGCGGCCTGTGATGTGGACGGTGATATTCCTTTTCTGCAATTATTTCATAGTTGCCAGAGGTGTGCAAAAGGGGATAGAGAAGATTTCCAACATCATGATGCCATTGTTGTTTTTGATACTTATCGTATTTGCCATCAATTCATTGATGATGGCCAATGCTTCAGAAGGGCTCAAATTCCTCCTTAAGCCTGATTTTTCAAAAGTGACACCGTCGGTGCTCCTCAGCGGAATGGGACAAGCGTTCTTTTCCCTAAGCCTTGGCTTGGGATGTCTAATCACCTATTCCAGCTACTTTAAAAAGGGAACCCCGCTTGTGAAAACCGCCTTTACCACTGCCGGACTCGACACACTCGTCTCCATCCTTGCCGGTGTCATCATATTTCCTGCCGTGTTCACCTTCGGGCAAGAACCGGCCGCAGGGCCGAAGTTGGTGTTTGAAGTATTGCCCTCGATATTCATAAATCTGCCGGGCGGTGTGTTCTGGTCTACATTCTTCTTCATTCTGTTGTTCCTTGCCTCTCTGACCTCCACAATTTCGATGAGCGAGATTTCAATAGCCTATTTCGTTGAGGAATTAAATGTGAGTCGAAAGACTGCCACAAGATTAAATCTCGGTATTGCATTGGTATTTGGAACTTTGTGTGCGTTGTCATTCGGATGTATGAGCGGATTTACGATTTTCAGTTTCACTTTATTCAATCTTTTTGACTTCGTGTCGTCCAACGTGCTTCTACCCATCGGTGGTATGGTTATTTCCATATTCGTAGGTTGGGTGCTTAATAAGGCAGTCTTGCGGGAGGAACTCGTGACCGGAGGTAAGGTAAACCGTTTCGCTGTCGGAGCGATAGTGTTTTGCCTGCGATACATTGCGCCGTTGTGTATAGGCTTGGTGTTCATATTCGGATTGGGCATATTTTAATATAGACATTCTATAAACGCCTTTATTCAGAAGGCATATCTGCTCAATGATGGCTGCGCATCCTGTCACTATTTATTTTTTACGTTCACGAAATTGCCAATTTTAAAAATAATTAGTAAGTTTGTGGAAACTATTTCATCCGAGTAGGAATTATAGTCAGTGAGTAATACTCATTATCGGAGAAAAATATAATCATCAATATATGAAAAAGAAGACTCTCAACATCATTAAGAATGACCCGTGGCTTGAGCCATATAGCGATGCTATAATCGGCCGTCACAACGATGCTATCAATAAGGAGCGTGAGCTGTGTGGTGCCGACGGGACACTTGACACGTTTGCCAATGCCCATAACTACTTCGGCCTCCATCGCACAGCCGATGGGTGGGTGTTCAGAGAATGGGCACCGAATGCCACCGGCATCACGCTGATAGGCGACTTCTCAAAGTGGAAAGAGATGAAAAAATATGCCCTAAAGCCTAAGGCCAACGGGGTGTGGGAGCTTAAAGTGAAGGAGGACGCTATCCATCATGGCGACCTCTATAAGATGATTGTGACTTGGGACGGAGGACGCGGCGAGCGAATCCCGGCCTATGCCACCCGCGTGGTCCAGGATGAGAATACACACGTGTTCTCGGCTCAGGTATGGGCTCCGGAACCCTACAAGTGGAATGTGAAGAAATTTCGCCCGGATGTGCGTCCATTGCTCATCTACGAATGCCACATCGGTATGGCTCAAGAGAAGGAGGGGATAGGTACTTACACTGAATTCCGCGATTTGATCCTCCCGCGTATCGCAAAGGACGGATATAATGCCATACAGATTATGGCAATCCAGGAGCATCCCTACTATGGCTCGTTTGGCTACCATGTGTCAAGTTTCTATGCTCCCTCAAGTCGTTTCGGTACTCCTGAGGAGCTTAAGTCGTTGATTGACAGAGCTCATGAACTTGGTATTGCCGTGATTATGGATATTGTTCATTCTCATGCTGTTAAGAATGAGGTGGAAGGTCTTGGGCGTCTCGACGGAAGCTATAACCAATATTTCTACGGTGACGGACGCCGTGAGCATCCGGCTTGGGATTCTCTCTGTTTCGATTATGGGAAGAATGACGTGATCAATTTCCTCTTGTCCAACTGTAAATACTGGCTTCAGGAGTTTCATTTTGATGGATTCCGCTTTGATGGTGTGACTTCAATGCTTTATTACAGCCACGGTCTCGGACAAGCGTTTAGCAGCTACGATGACTATTACGATGGCAATGAGGACACTAATGCGATTACCTACCTCACTCTCGCTAATAAGCTTATACATGAGATTAACCCCCATGCTATCACCATCGCAGAGGAGATGAGCGGCATGCCGGGATTGGCGGTGCCGTTCAAGGATGGAGGTATAGGGTTTGACTATCGTATGGCGATGGGTATTCCTGACTACTGGATTAAGCTCCTTAAGGAGAAAAAGGATGAAGACTGGCATCCCACGTCAGTGTTCTGGGAACTGACCAACCGTCGTGCTGATGAAAAGACAATCTCCTATGTGGAGAGTCACGACCAGGCTCTCGTGGGCGATAAGACGGTGATATTCCGGCTCATCGACAAAGAGATGTACTGGCATATGATGAAGGATGACGACAATATGGTGGTGGCGCGCGGTATCGCCCTTCACAAGATGATACGCCTCGTCACCGCATCTACCATCAATGGCGGTTATCTTAATTTCATGGGTAATGAATTTGGTCATCCCGAATGGATTGACTTTCCGCGTGAAGGTAACGGCTGGAGCTACAAGTATGCTCGCCGACAGTGGGATCTTGTGGACCGTAAGGAGTTGAAGTATGTTTATCTCAATGACTTCGACAATGCTATGATTCACACTATATCCGGAGTTTACAATTTCCAGGCACTTCCGGTGGTGAAACTGTGGGAGAAAGATGATGACCAAGTGCTTGCTTATATGCGTGGCGACCTCGTGTTTGTGTTCAATTTCAACCCATCCGAGGCGTTCACCGGATATGGGATTCTTGCCCCGGCAGGGGAATATGACGTTGTGTTGTCAACGGATAATCCCGCATTCGGCGGCTACGGAAATATCGATGAATCAATTTCGCATTTGACTCAGAGCGATCCACTTTTTGCCCCCTCCGGTCGCGAGTGGCTACGCCTTTACCTCCCGCCGCGTTCAGCCCAAGTGCTTCGCCTACGCCGTGCAGCCCCTCCCAAAAAGAAAACTGCAAAGGCCATAACTGACAAGGACGCAAAAGATAAAACGAAGGCTAAAAAGTGATAGGATAGAGGAAAGCTAAAAAGTGATAAGATAAAACGAAAACAAAATAAATCCTGTGACGCTACATCCTGAGGATTCTCACCCTCAGGATGTGGATATTTTTATTGAAAGTTAAATCTGAAATGTAACTAATTGCACTTGTCATGAGCTGACGTGCCGAAGCCTCCAACTTGTAGGGCCGTGCCCTCGCCAGTGGCAAATCCCAACAACCAGTAAGATTAGGAGGATGATGACGGGTGGAGATGGGCTTGGTTGTGAGGTGTCTAGGTAACATCCTGCAGACTAACCTAATATCCTAACATAATATTAGGTACTAAATAAACAAAAGAGGACGTATCAGCATGATGCATCCTCGAATATTAGTATAGACAGAGAAAGAGAATAAACTTTAATAACTAATTAGCCAGTACTACATTAGTGTTGAAGTTGTCGATTCCCCAGGTACTTTCCCATTTCGACTTTTGATCAGAATTTAGGGTAAGAGAGAGTATAGTGCCATTTTGCTGATTACCACATTGTAATTTCGTCTTAATTGTAATTGCACTGACATCAAGTGATGATAAACGATTATCTCTACAAAAAAGATGGTCTGTTGAAACGAGATTGTGTACATCAAGTCTTGTTAGATTATTATTACTAACATTGAGGTTGTGCATATTTGTGTCAATTCTAGGTAATTCGATGTGTGATAACGAATTAAATTGTAAATTCAAAATCCATAAGTTTGGACATTGTGTCACATCTATTGATGAAATGTTATTATTATATGCCTCAACAATACTGAGTTTCCGATTATTCCTAAAATCTAATGATGTTAGAGAATTGAATTGTGCATGCAATGATATAAATTCAGAGCAATTAGATAAATCAAGCTTCGTTAAATAATTGTATTTACAATTCAGGCCTGTTAATTTAGTATTATTGGACAGATCAAGCTTTGTGAGATTATTATTTTGACATTCAATCCATGTTAGTTCGGTGTTATTAGATAAATCAATAGTTTCCACCTTATCAGTACTTCTGGATTGAGTTTGATTGAAACAATATGAAATGTTGAGGCTTTCAAGGTTTACTAACTTCTCAATGTTCAGCTCGTTAAGTGAATTTTTAGAGCAGTTAAGCGAAACGAGGTTGGTCAATGATGAAAGGTCAAGATTTGTGATGCTATTATCTGAGATGTTAAGTTCCGTTAGACTTGTGGGTAATTTTGTAGCATCAAATACAGTAATGTTATTCTTCTCGACGTTAAGCTTTTGGAGATTTGTAAATTCCGAGAGCTGTGAAATCTCTGAAATTTCCTTGCCGCTAAGGTTTAGTTCAGTTGTATTTTTTATTATATCTTCAGTGATTGTAACATTGCCATTCTCATCGGGTGTGATACCAAGGGCATCAGCTACCGCACCGGCAAGCTCTTTGTTCTCGGATGCTTCAATAATGACTTTCTTTGTGGCGGTTAATGTTACCTTAAAGAAGGTGGTCTGATTGTTAACATCTGTAAGAGAGAAAATAACAGTAATGCTATGTCCTTCAGATATTGCGGGGATGGTAAGACGAGATTCATTGCCCTTGAGATCCAATTTAGTCCCACCGTCATTAAAAGCAGCCCATGATAGAGTATGGGTATTATCTAAAAGAGAATATAGAAGTACAATATCTTTATCCGCATCGACCTCACATTTGCCTCCATAAATATAGTTGTAAGTAGACCCATCGGTACTGTATCTCCACCTCAATTGCAGTCTATAATATTTGGGAATTCTAAATGATTTCCTATCGGCTAACTTAATAACGTAGTAATCTGTGAATTCTTTGATTGGTTCTTTTGAATCGAAAATGCTATCTCCATTATTACCATCATTCCCATCGCTGCCATTTGCACCGTCAGCACCGTCTTGTCCATCTTTGCCGCTTACGCGGGTCCAGGTTGTGCCGCCATCGATTGAAAGGTACACTGCGTCAGATACGTAGCCTGAGCCGAGCTCCTTGCCGGTCTTAAGTTGGGGGGTAGGGGCGGATGTACCGTTGGCGCCGTCTTCGCCATCTTTGCCGTCTTCGCCATCCTTACCACTGGCACACACCTGATTGCCATTGGCATCCTTAAGTATTTCACCGTTGAGAGTCCAATACCAGCGTCCATCTTCGCCAGCGGTGACACTAATCACCGGAGTGGCTCCAGCTTCTCCCTTGTCACCTTTATCACCCTTGTCGCCTTGGTCACCTTTATCGCCCTTAACGCCATGGTAGATAGTCACATCACCTTGGCGGAGGAAAGAAATTGTGTAACCGATAGTCTGTCCGTTCTCAGTCACGGGAGTTACTGACTTGATAAAATCATTGCCATTAACGATAGCCTGGAGGGCGGCTATGTTAGAATTCGTGGTTTCTTGCCAACGTTCGAGAGCGGCGATACGCTCCTCCTGGTCATTGATAGCATTCCACACATCGTTGTCATCGTAGCTACAACTAAAGAACAGAGCTGAGGATGCTATCACCGTCATTGATAGGAATTTGTTCCAATACATGGTGTAAATAGGTTAAGAAATCTCTCATCCTCCGTCGAGACAGTTACTATATAAATTTAAGCTATAATAAAATGAAAAAAGGTGTGAGGAATGTATCTTGCTTTATCCTAAAATCAGGTCTTGGCGAAACCCTTGCGACAGATAAAGCAACAGCCCCACACCGATATAGCGATATAGATGCCCGGTGTGGGCACATATAGGCTAACGGTGCAGGTGCTATTGCAAATCCTATCTTCGTCGCTTTTCAAACCGCCAAGTTCGATTTTAGAAGATAAAATTTCAATAACACCTTTTACTTTTGTATGTTATGTAAAGACGTGAAGCGACTCTTCGCTTCAGGATCCTTTCATCGGCAAAGGTAATAAAAAGCTAACAAACTTGAAAATTTATTATTGTTTTTAATGAAGTTTTCTAAACTTCATTTTTTTTTGATATCCTTTCTAGATCCTCCGGGGTGTCAATAGGATGTGAGGGATGACGAGTTACCACTGCATATATGGGATATCCCTTCTGCAACCACTCCAACTGTTCCAGCGACTCAATCTCTGCCAATGATTTCTTCTCCGCTGATGACTTCCCTGTCATTATCGACTTATCGACCAGCGACTTCTCTACTTGCAACGTCCCAGCCGCCTTGAGCGATTTTTCAGCATATTCTCTATTCAGTCCCACAATCTCCTCCAGCACCTCGGCACGAAATCCGTAGAGTCCGATATGGGTATAGAAAGTGGCATGGTAGAGCCATTCCTGCCATTTGTAGTTGCGCACGTAGGGGATAATCGAGCGGCTGAAATACAACACTCTGCCGCTATCGTCCATCGTCATTTTCACCCTATTTGGATTGAACAACGCCTCAAATCCTTCCGCCGGGTCAAACTGATAAGCAAGAGTGCCAATTTTCACATCAGGTTTCTCCATGAAAAGCTTCATTACACCCTCAATCTGCCCGGGATGTATAAATGGCTCATCACCTTGGATATTTATCACAACCTTCTCATATGAACCGACTTTCCGGAAAGCCTCCGCAACCCTCTGTGTTCCGTTTTGACAATCGGGAGAAGTCATTACGACCTCACCGTCAAACTGCTCCACGGCCTTCCGTATCCTCTCATCATCCGTGGCCACAAGCACCCTGTCAAGCGCGAGCGAAGCCTGGCGGTAAACCCTCTCAATCATCGATACCCCATCGATGAGAGCAAGCGGTTTGCCGGGAAATCGTGTAGAGCCGAAGCGCGAAGGGATGATGCCGATGAAATCACACTTCCTTAACATAAATCTGAGCGTTTTCGTATTTCACCACCTTCACGCGAGTCCCTGCATCCACAAAGCCCCTAATGGCCACCGCGTCAAGTTCCTTCCCGTCAATCTCTACCTTTCCGGCCGGGCGCATGTCAGTAACGGCTACTCCATCAAGCCCCACATAATATGAAGGGGTCATATCTACACCGATATATCCATCCTTGACCTGCTGTGTCAACATCAAGTCAGTGTGTCGGCGAATCCATTTCGGCCCATATGAAGATGTCAGATACCATATGGCGACTACAGCAAGAAGCACCCCCGCCACGAAAATAACCAACGAAGACCACAATGAAGAAGCATCAACCTGTGTGATGGAGAAAGTGTAATGCTCGATGAGACCAAGAAGTAACGCAATGCATATACATGAGATACCCGCAATGCCAGTGACACCGAATCCAGGCACCACAAACATTTCAAGAACCACCAATATGATACCTGCCACAAAAATAAGGATAATCCAGCTGCTCGCAATTCCTGAAATGTATAGTGGCAAGAAATATAGCACAGCGGCAATAATCGCAGCAGCCGAAGGAAATCCTACTCCCGGCGAATGAAGCTCCATGTAAATGCCGCCGACTATAATCATGATTAACACAGCCTGAACAGCAGGATTAGTGAAGAATCCTATCAGATGGTCAAGCCATGTGGGAGCATATTCCTTTATTGTGTAATCCGAGGCATCCAGTTTGTCGAGTACTTCCGAAATTGATTCAGCCTTATCCTCCGCAAAGTGCCATTTTATTGCCTCGTCAGTGGTAAAAGTAAGCACACGTGTAGAGTCAATTAGTCCCGGTACAATCACACGCGTATCAACCATCGCTTC
This sequence comes from Duncaniella sp., assembly GCA_023664955.1. GTDB lineage: Bacteria > Bacteroidota > Bacteroidia > Bacteroidales > Muribaculaceae > Duncaniella. The sequence goes on along the minus strand of JAMPEV010000001.1, from coordinate 1,450,552 downwards.
AGCGATCACCGGGTCGCGTCGCCATTTCAACGAGTCAGAGCCGTCGAGATACTTTCCATGGTGCTCGGCCGTGGAGCGCATCATAGCACGCATGTACGACTGATATTTGTCGGGCATAGCCTCACCATCCGCGCCATTAACTACCGTGGCTGCGCCCATTGATGCACCTTGGCGCATGAAAACAGTGTCACAAGCAAGAGCTATCAAAGCACCGGCCGAAGCTGCATTATTATCGACAAACGACACCACCGGACCGGGATAATTTAACAACGCTGTGCGGATAGAATCAGCGTGGACCACTGAACCACCGTAGGTGTTGAGATGCACTAATATAAGGTCAGACCCTCGTTGCTGGGCCTCATTCAGAGCCTCACGAGTGTAACGCCAAGTCTTGGAGCCGATTTCATCGTCAAGGCGAAGCACATACACCTCCTTGGCACATAAGCTGAACGAGCTAATAACCAGTAATAAAAGAGAAAGAATTTTACGAGTCATATTGTGATGTTTTATCGATTTATGAAATTGGTTTGATTATTGCCTTCTCTTTCCGTGTTTCGAGAGATTGAACTTGTTTCGCACCCACCAAGGGAGAATGCACACCCCAACTATCAGGTAAACATAATAGCTGAAGATTCGCCAAAACAATGCAATAACGAGAATCACGCTGTGATTGCTCAGCATATCGCCATAATAAGTGGTGAAGAGCCATTCGCTGATACCTGCTCCGCCGGGAGTGGGACTGACGGTAAGTATTACCCATACCACAAATTGACGCACTAACACTATTACTTGATCTACGTTGGGGGCGAGTCCGAAGAATAGCACATTGACAAGTAAGAAACGACTTATCCATGAGACGCATGTGGCAGAGAACGCTTTAGCCCACCACATCAGGTCACGGATACGCAATTCTTTCCCCGCAAGTTCTATTTGAGTACCCATATCATCGATATAGTTGCTCCACCGCCTCAATATCGGTAGCCTGAACACCCAGTTGAGGAGTTTATGTATACCCTTAGGCTTGATGAAGATGCCAACATACAGTACCACTGTCCACGACGCCAATACCCCATAGACGCACCAGAACACCGTCCGAAGCCCCGATGAAAAGGTAGTGTGGTCAAAGCCAAACAGTTCGCTATAAGGGATGAGGCAGAAAACAACCGGAAGGCAAACCACAAAAAATAATTCGTCAAGGAACAAAGTTGTAAGCATCAGGGTGGTGGCTCTGCCCACCTTTATCCCCTCACGGTTGAGATATAGCAAAGCGAACGTGCTGCCACCGGCCGTGGTGGGAGTGACGCACGATGTGAACTCACAAAGCATAGTGACACGCGCCGACTGCTTCCAACTTAATTGATTATCAGTCAATGACCTGAAACGCCATGCAAAGCCGAAATCGCGCCCGAAAATAGTGACCCAAGACAATACGAATGCTGTAATCGTTCGCCAGTCAAGACGGAACGACTTCCAAACTTCAGGATTGTACTCGCCACTGAAAAGCCACGCCACTACCGCAAGGCCGATGGCCACCGGGAGCACGACTTTCCATATCAACCCACCCGCATTTAGCGTCTTTGCATTTTCAATATTATTTTCCGACACGGATTCTAAACTTTAGTGAAAGAAGGTAAACAGATATGAATAATTCGGCTTACATACTTACTATTGCAAAGGTAACATTAATTAGTGACAATAACACCTCGTATCTAAAGGATTTTCTTGCGTTTTATTTTTTTTGATGTTGTGAGTGATATTTCCTTGTCGAAAATAATATCTTTGGGGACTTTGATTGGAGGAAGAAGACTTCTCATTTCACTCAAAAGCTTCTCAACAGCTGCAAGATTTCCATTGAATCGTGGAGAATTAGTCACTACCACAGCCTCCTCACCCCACTTTTCGCTGGGTCGGGAAGTGACGTAAAAGAGTGAATCCTCCGGGAAAAGAGGTGCAATGTCCATTTCCACTTCTTCGGGGAATATCTTTACACCTCCGGAATTTATCACATTATCGTATCGTCCAATCCATCTAAAAGACTCTTCGTCGATTTGCTCAACAATATCGTTTGTTATTAGATGGCGAAACGACATCGTCTCAGAGTCAATGACCAGGCATCCTCTCTTGTCCAACGAGAATCTAAAGCCTGGTAAAGCTCTGAACAAATCCGTGCCCAACTTCCTCAATGCCACGTGGCTGCAAGTCTCAGTCATTCCATAAGTAGCGTATGACTCAACACCGGAGTCCAAGACTAAGGATTCACTTTCTGGAGTGATAGGTGCACCCCCTATTATCAAATGACGAACCTTATGGAGCGATTTTGATTTTAGTAAGCCCGGGATTTGCGACGGAACTATAGGGAGAAGATTAATTTCACCTGTAAAATCATAACTTAGGGGATTGTTGGAGGAATACTCGACCAATAGTCTGCACCCGGCCTCAGTCGCCCTCACTACTTGCATCTTACCTGCGATATAGGAAGTGGACAGTGGCAGGTAGAGCGTCGAATCACGGTTGATTCCAAAAAATGAAATTGTGGCACGAGCCGAAGCTATCATGTCGGACTTTAAGAGATGAATCACCTTTGGCGTTCCGGTAGATCCCGAAGTGTGAGCCAAAACGAAAGGGGAAGAATTGCGCCACTCAGCAATAAATTCCAATGCCTCAGGGGACAAAATCGAATCCTCTGAAAGTAGTAGACGAGTATGGGGAGTCAATGCTAATTCCATGCCATCTCCGGTATTACCCATTTTAACTCCGGTCGGTAACTCAGCTTATCGCATGAAAGCGATAGGGGTGATGGAATATTATTGTAATACAATTGCCCGGTGCCAAGACCTTGGGGAAGTGATATATCCTTTGTTGCCACCCATTGAGCAATCGCATTAAGTCCGATGTTCGACTCCAACGCTGATGTGGCCCACCAGCCGATCTTTAGTGATTCAGCAAGTGAAATCCACTCATCAGAGCCTGTGAAACCGCCGCAAAGTGTTGGTTTGAGGATGATAAATTGCGGCATGATGGTGTCAAGCATCCTTGCCTTGTCTGTCAGGGAGATAAGTCCGATTAATTCCTCGTCAAGAGCAATCGGAATAGGAGAAATTTGGCATAAATGAGCCATTACATCCCACTGTCCCTGGCGTATCGGTTGCTCTATTGAATGGATATCGAATGCGGCAAGGCGTGATAGCCGTTCTTGCGCATTTTCAGGGGTGAATGCTCCATTTGCATCAAGGCGAATTTCAACATCGGGACACACATTTCTGACGAGTTGGAGAAGTTTCAATTCCTCCTGGAAATCGATACCTCCGATTTTCAGTTTAATGCAACGGAAACCATCCTCCACTTTCTCCATAATTCGCTCCGCCATTGTTGCTTTATCGCCCATCCACACGAGACCGTTGATAGTGAGCACTGATTTTCCCTCAGTCCAGTCAGAATGAAATATTTTTCGTTCACCACCGTTCTTAAAGTCACGAACTGCGGTCTCAATCCCCATCTTTATAGATGGAAAATCACTGAGAAGGTCTAAATCCGAAGCATACTTACCAATGTTGAGGCACACATCATGGAGTTTCGACTCATAATCGGGACGGTCGTCACAGCTAAGCCCACGGAACAGTCCGGCTTCTCCTAAACCATAAGTAAGCGGGTCACCATCCCACACCTTTATAAAATAGGTATCCTTTTTCCGCATCTTATCACGCGATGTTATGGCGAGGAAACGGAAATCCAGTTGATATTTACACCATGTGGCTTTCATCTACGGGAGCTTAACCGGGGAATTTGGGGAATTGGTCGAAGTCGGGAGTGCGCTTTTCAAGGAATGCATTTTTGCCCTCCTGAGCCTCCGCCATGAGATAATACATCAGTGTGGCATCTCCGGCAAACTCCATCATTCCACGCTGGCCGTCGAGCTCGGCATTAAGGGCGCGTTTTATCATACGGATGGCCATCGGGCTGCGGCTAAGGATTGTCTCACACCAGTCCACAGTCTCATCTTCGAGCCGGTCAAACGGCACGACCTTATTTACCATACCCATTGCTTCGGCCTCACGGGCTGAATATTGACGGCATAGAAACCAAATTTCGCGAGCCTTTTTCTGACCTACGCATCTCGCAAGGTAACTTGAGCCGAAACCGGCATCGAAGCTGCCCACCTTCGGCCCGGTCTGACCGAAACGGGCATTTTCAGAAGCGATTGTGAGGTCGCACACCACATGAAGCACATGCCCGCCACCTATTGCATATCCGTTAACCATGGCGATTACCGGCTTTGGGATGGAGCGGATTGCCTTATGGAGGTCAAGGACATTGAGACGCGGAACTCCGTTTTCATCGATGTATCCACCAATTCCCTTTACCTTTTGATCGCCCCCGGAACAAAATGCCTTATCGCCGGCGCCGGTGAGGATTATCACACCTATGTCATTAGCTTCGCGGCAATAAGCCATTGCGTCAAGCATTTCGCGGTTGGTCTGAGGGCGAAACGCATTGTAAACCTGCTGACGGTTGATGGTAATCTTTGCTATCTTGCCATACTGCTCAAAGAGGATGTCTTCATATTCCTTAATCGGAGTCCATTCACGTGCCATGATATTTAAGTCGTTTTAGATTTTGGCACAAAGGTACATAAAAATCGGGAAATGGAATTGTGAATGTGGGAGGATTGATTGATATTTTACGGACAATCCGTGGCTTCCAGGCTTGTGCAGGATGCCACGGATTGTGGGGTAATTGATTTTTTTTGGTAATTTAGATAAGCGATTAAGTCGGATTAGAGTATGCCTTGAGCCATCATCGCACGTGCTACTTTCATGAATCCGGCTACGTTGGCTCCTCGCACATAGTTAATGTAACCGTCGGACTCAGTGCCGTATTTCACACATTGAGAGTGAATTTCGCTCATAATTTGCTGGAGTTTGCTGTCGACTTCCTCGGCGCTCCAAGAAAGTTTTTGGGAATTCTGAGCCATTTCAAGACCGGAAACCGACACACCTCCGGCATTTGCAGCCTTACCGGGGGCATAAAGGATGCGTGCTTTCTGGAACTCACGGATAGCTTCCGGCGTAGAAGGCATGTTGGCACCTTCACTCACCGCGATGCAGCCGTTAGCAATAAGAGCAAGAGCATCATCGCCATCAATCTCGTTTTGGGTAGCTGAAGGCATGGCAATATCACAGGCTACACGCTGCCAGGGACGTTCGCCCTCGAAATACTGGCATTCATATTCCTCAGCAAATTCACGGATACGGCCACGATAAATATTCTTTAATTTGAAGATATATTCGAGCTGTTCGCGTGAGAGACCGTCAGGCACGTATATAGTGCCGTCACTGTCGCTCATTGACACCACTTTGGCACCGAGTGTAAGCAACTTATCGGCGGTGTAAGTCGCTACATTGCCGGATCCGGAAATAGCCACGCGCTTACCGGTTATGTCTACGCCACGGGTCTTGAGCATGTCAAGGAGGAAATATACGTTGCCATAGCCAGTGGCTTCAGGGCGGATAAGAGAACCTCCAAATTCAATACCTTTACCGGTGAATGTGCCAGTGAATTCTCGAGCCATCTTCTTGTATTCGCCAAACATGTATCCAACCTCACGCCCTCCCACGCCTATGTCGCCTGCGGGGACATCAGTGTCGGGACCGATCTGTCGCCAAAGCTCCTGGATGAAAGCCTGGCAGAAGCGCATCACTTCCATATCGCTCTTGCCGCGCGGTGAGAAGTCGCTGCCACCCTTTGCACCTCCCATTGCGAGAGTGGTGAGCGAGTTTTTGAAAGTTTGCTCAAAAGCGAGGAACTTAAGGATTGACAAATTGACTGAAGAGTGGAAACGGATACCGCCTTTGTACGGACCGATTGCATTATTGTGCTGTACACGATAGCCCATATTGTTCTGGACTTTACCCTTATCGTCTACCCATGAAACGCGGAAAGCGAAAATGCGATCGGGAATGCAAAGGCGTTCAATGAGATTGTACCGGTCGAACTCCGGGTTATCATTATAGACATCTTCGATGGTTGTGAGTACCTCTTCCACGGCTTGGATATACTCCGGTTCGTGAGGGAAACGACGTTTCAAGTTGTCAATTACTTCAACTGCTTTCATACCTGTTGGAAATCTTCTGTCGGAAATTATAAATGTTTAATATTTCTTGTAAAATGTGGCAAAATGTCAACAAATTTTACGATACGGCTGCAAAGATATAATAAAATTTGAGCTTATGCAAGAAAAATGATATTTTTATGACTTATTATGTAAAAATATGTAACTTTGTCAGCGAAAAAAATATCAAATGTTAACATAATCTACTTTCATATGACATTGGTTAACTCACCCGAGCTGGAATTAATACTAATAAATATATCGGGCCAAGATCACCCCGGAGTCACATCGGCACTTTCTTCGATATTGGCAAAATATGATGCCGGAATCCTTGATATAGGTCAGGCGGATATTCACCATACACTGTCGCTCGGTATCCTTATAAAGACGAGTTCGGATGTGTCGGGTAATATTATGAAGGAGCTTCTGTTTGAGGCGACAAAGCTAAATGTCAATATAAGGTTTACGCCCGTCAGCCGTGAAGAATATGAGGAATGGGTGGGACGTCAGGGTAAAAACCGTTGGATTATCACTCTGCTTGGACGTAGGCTGACGGCTCTTCAGATAGCGAATGTCACAGCGGAGATATCACGCCAGGGGATGAATATCGACGGCATCCAGCGACTCACCGGGCGTATGCCACTCGGCGAAGAGGAGCAACCGAGGTCAAAATCGTGTGTTGAATTGTCGGTACGCGGTACACCCGCCGACCTTGATGCGATGCAGGCTAAATTCATGCACCTTGCTCAGGAAGATGATTTTGACATTTCTATGCAGGAGGATACGTTGTATCGTCGATGTCGCCGGTTAATATGTTTTGATATGGATTCCACATTGATTGAGACAGAGGTAATAGACGAACTTGCCATGCGTGCCGGAGTCGGCGAGGAGGTGAAAGCAATTACAGAGCGGGCCATGCGCGGGGAGATTGATTTTTGCGAAAGCTTTAAGGAACGGGTGGCACTGCTTAAAGGCTTGGATGAGAGCGTGATGCGTGATATTGCAGAGAATCTTCCTATCACGGAGGGAGTGGGGCGAATGATGCAGGTGCTTAAACGAGCTGGATATAAGACGGCAATTCTGTCAGGTGGTTTCACGTATTTCGGCAATTACTTGAAGCAGAAATTTGGCTTTGATTATGTGTATGCCAACGAGTTAGAGATTATAGACGGAAAACTCACTGGGCGATATCTCGGTGAGATAGTGGATGGAAGACGAAAAGCCGAGCTTTTGAGGCTGATAGCGCAGGTGGAGAATGTGAATATAGCGCAGACGATAGCGGTAGGTGACGGAGCCAATGACCTTCCGATGTTAGGAACAGCAGGATTAGGTATAGCGTTTCATGCCAAGCCTAAAGTTAAAGCCACAGCCGAGCAATCCATTTCCACCATCGGCCTGGACGGAGTGCTTTATTTCCTCGGGTTTAAGGATTCGTTTATCACTGAAAATTGAAGTTAACTCGAAAGGTCAACGGAATTGATTTCGATGACCTTTCGATTACACTGAAGATATTATTGTGATAAATTGTAATTAAATTGGGTGAAAACGTGAAAAAATGGGGAGATTTTATTAATTTTGCAGCGTAAAAGTAAGGAAAGAGGCTGTTGCAGGCCTAGTTTTAAATTGTCACATAATAGAAAAAACGTAATATATATTAGATCTAATGTCACGCCAACACTTTGACGCTCTTGATTTTAAGATTCTTGAAATGCTATCTCATAATGCACGCAAGCCATTTTTGGAAATTGCGAGGGAGACCAATGTGTCAGGAGCAGCAATACATCAACGCATACAGAAGCTCACTTCGGCAGGAATCATTAAAGGCTTTGAGACTATAATTGATCCATCGGCCGTCGGCTATGAGACATGCGCGTACATAGGTTTCATTCTCAACGATTCCACAAAGTTTGATGAAGTGGTGAAACGCTTGAAAGAGATACCGGAAGTTGTGGAATGTCATTTCACAACCGGCACATACGATATTTTTGCGAAAATATATGCTCGCAACAATGCCAATCTGCTCGATATAATCCACAAGAAATTGTGCATGGGGCTGGGGCGCACGGAATCGCTTATCTCATTCAAGGAGGAATTTAAGCGTCCGGTGCCCATTTTAGCAGAAAATATTGAAAACTAAAATAAAGATATATTGATAGATAAGGAGACGTTCGGGAATCGGACAGCGCTGTTTCACACATTTGGATGTAAGCTTAACTTCGCGGAGACATCGACTGTGGCGCGTATATTTGCCTCTCATGGTATACAACGAGTGCATGAGGGGGACGTGCCTGACTATATAGTGGTGAACAGTTGCAGCGTAACCGAATTTGCCGATAAAAAATGCCGCCAAGCCATACGGTCGTTTGCGAGAAGGTATCCGAAAGCTAAAATCATAGTTACGGGATGCTATGCCCAGCTTAAACCGGAAGAAGTGGCTGAACTGCCCGGAGTGGCGATTGTGGCCGGAACAGACCGGAAACTCGAATTGGCGGAATATTTGGATGCGCAGACTGAGTCCGGCGCATCAACACACATAACCCCGACAAAGGAAATACGCAGATTCACACCATCTTGTTCACGGGGAGATCGAACTCGCTACTTTTTGAAAGTACAGGATGGATGTGATTATTATTGTTCATACTGCACCATTCCAATGGCACGAGGCCGCAGCCGGTCAGGTAAAATCAATGAGATAGTTGCAGCTGCTGAATGTGTTGCAGCTGAGGGTGGCAAGGAGATAGTAATCACGGGAGTTAATATCGGCGACTTTGGTAAAGGAACCGATGAGACATTCTATGATTTGTGTCGTGCGCTTGATGAAGTGGAGGGGATTGAGAGGTACCGCATTTCATCCATCGAGCCTAATCTCCTCACAGACGAGTTGATTGAGTTTGTGGCTGAATCCAAGCGGTTCATGCCTCATTTCCATATACCCTTGCAGAGTGGGAGCGATGAGGTGTTGAAACTTATGCGTCGGCGTTACGACACGGCGTTATTCCGAACCAAGATAGAGCACATCCGGCGGTTGATGCCTGATGCATTTATCGGTGTTGATTTAATCGTGGGTGCGAGAGGGGAGACCCTGGAGCGGTTTGAAGAGTCAAAGGCCTTCATTGAATCGCTCGATATTTCCCGGCTGCACGTTTTCACTTACAGTGAGCGTCCGGGCACACGTGCGCTTAATATTGAACATTACGTCAGTCCCGAGGAGAAGCACCGTCGCACACGTATAATGCTCAGAGTGTCAGAACAGAAGCTTAAGGATTTTACAGCAAGGTTTATAGGGACAGTGCGACCGCTTCTTGCAGAGCATCCGCGCCATGACGGGTCAATGGCCGGGTTTACCGATAATTATTTACGTGTGAATATCAACCCTAATCCTGCAATATCCAATACGATTGTGCCTGTGCTAATATCATCGACCGATGACGGGACAGCAGAGGAGTCACAGGGCAAGGTTATCTACGATTAATCAACCTCTTAATATGGACGAAAATAAAAGGGTAGCAGTAGTAATCCTCAATTGGAATGGGGAGAAGCTGTTGAGTGAATATCTGCCGTCAGTGGCTAAATATACTAATAATGAAATCGCCGATGTGATAGTGGCGGATAATGGCTCGACTGATGGTTCGGTGGAGTTGTTGAAGGCGGAATTTCCCGGCGTGCGGTTGATTGAGTTTGAAGAAAATTACGGATTTGCCGAAGGGTATAACCGAGTTATTGCCTTGATAGCTGATGAATATGAGTATTCAGTGTTGCTTAATTCGGATGTAAAGGTAGACGATGACTGGCTTACACCCTTGTATGAGTTCATGGTGAGTCATCCTGATGCAGGAGCTGCGCAACCAAAGATAAAATCTGTGATTGAGCCGGATAAATTTGAATATGCCGGTGCAAGTGGCGGATTCCTTGATTGCAATGGGTATCCATATTGTAGGGGTCGTATATTTGACACAGTAGAGACTGACCGGGGGCAATATGAAAAGCCGATTAAAGTCGATTGGGCAAGTGGCGCAGTCCTGATGGTAGTCAATAAGCTGTATCTTGAAGTGGGAGGGCTTGATAAGAAATTTTTCGCTCACATGGAGGAGATTGACCTCTGTTGGAGAATACTCCTTGCAGGAAAGGAAGTGTGGGCTGTTCCATCAAGTCATGTGTATCATCTCGGAGGAGGAAGTTTACCGGCATCTGATCCGAAAAAGACTTATTTGAATTTCCGTAACAACTTATTGATGCTTCATAAAAATCTCCCTGACCGAGTTAGAAAGCGCCGTCTCTTTAATCGCCGATTACTTGACACGGTGGCGTGGGCGAAGTTTGTCCTTACAGGAGATTTTAAGAATGCATCGGCAATATTTAGGGCTCACCGCGACTTTGCAAAAATGCGAGGTGAATATAATCGTCATCCGAAAGTGGATTTACTTAAGGGGCATACCAATATTTTGGTGGACTACTATATCCGTGCCCGCCGGACTTACGACACGCTAAAGAATTAGAATTTGTAAGAATTATCAGACATATAAGATCTATAGGAATTATAAGTCTTGTATATCATATGATATTTATAAGACTTATAATTCCTATGGTAGATTTTATTTACTGATATTAATTGTGTTGCCTGTGGAGTGGGCGGTGAGTTGCGGGGCGTATTGGCTCTGGATGGTGGCGATTCCGGAAGCGAAGTGGCCGGGATTGTTAACCCACATGTCGTAGGTGAGCAGATAGGTACCCTTCGGGAGATAGTCTATGAAGAACTTAGTAGAGGAATCGCGGTTTTCGCGATAGAAATATATGCCTTCACTGAATATCGGTTTGGGAAGTTGTTCTACCGGTTCATAACAAGCCGGCCGGTCATCGGTGATTGTAACATATTCCATGTCACGGCTAGCTCTAATGATAAGTTGCACTTTGACCCTGTCACCCACGCTAAGGTTGGATGAGTTCACGGTCACAGACCCATTATTATTCTGTTCAACCAAGTAGATATTCTTTTCAACAGCGACAGCATCACATGATGCCGCTTTTACATTAGATATTGAATCGATGTATTGATAGAATATAGCACCCCATGATGGAGACTTACCTGTTTTTTCAACATGGAGAGAATTATCATTGACTGTGGACATATCAGTGAGCGGAGTACGGAAATAACCGGTAATTTGCTCGACTGATTTTAGTTTTAGTTCGATGTCGTTTACAAAAACTGATGCAGGTGCGGTAGGAGCGATCCAACTTTTAGAAGTGGTTAGAATTGAAGCGATTACCTCAGAGGTAGTTACTGATGTATCCCAATCCATAGCTTCTTTTTGGAGAATTAGCCATTGGCGTATAAGGTCGATGTCCCTACAACCCGGTTCGACGGCAGCAAAAGCCTCAAGAATTAGCGAAGTTGTGCCAACTTTACCCATTGACCATATAGTCATATTGTCGAGCGAAGGCCACCACATACCTTTTTCAGGGGTTGACTTGGCATATTGGCGTAAGGAATCAAGAATCGTTTTAGCCATTGTAGGGTATCGATGATTTACGAGGATTTTTGCGTAAATAGCTTTATCAAAAATAGATGCTTTCTTCCAATCCTTGACGATGCGCTGTACAGTGTTATTTATCACGTCAGTGGCACCGGAGGAAGAGGTGAATCCTTTGAACATATCACGCATATAAACATAATATGTAAAATCTGATTTGGGAAACTTTCTGAAGCGTTTAGTAGTCTCATTATCAATATAGCTGAGGGCGTTAATAATCATACTCTTCAGCTCCTTATTGGATGGGAGATAATTGAGGGAATAGAGCTTGCCCATCATACCAAGAACATTTTCGGTAGCCCATTCAGAGGATTCTTTGCTATTGGTGTACCAAGCCCAGCCGCCACCGTCGCGTATAAGGCGAGAAAGAAGACCAATAGATTTTGTATAAGCCTCTTTAATCGTGTTTTTATCAAAGAGAAGAGCAAGGCGTGTCATGCGCTCAGTGTCGGACTTTGCATCGAGCATCCAAGGGGTAGCAGAGAGAAGTATTATTTTTAAATCATCATTGCGTTGTAGCATCGAAGTCAACGTGCCGTCACTTTTGTCGCTATTTTGCCATTCTTTTAGTGCCTCGGCAATTGTCGGATTGTCACCTAACAACCCTTCGGCAATTGCGGCAGAGAAAATAGAGGCTCCGGCCTCGTTGGCTGTCGAGGGATTAAGTTGGAGTAGACCGGGAAGAGCGGTGACTACATACCATGTTGGATTGTCGCAATACTGGAGGGTAATTTTAGCATCATAAGGAGATTTTGGTAATCTCATATTGAACTCAGTGGAGTCGGGTGAAATGTAGAAAGGATGTGTTTCTATCACTGGAGTAGTGGCGGGTAGGACGGATATAAGAGTCTGCTCACCATCTGCAAATTCAGAAGTTGAGGATTTCACCCGGTAGCCGATAAAAGGAGTCTCGGAAGGAGCGTCTATATTACATTCAACGATGGCTGAAGCATTTGGTGAAATGGTGTCAATTGATTCAACTGTTTTAATAATAGACCTATCATTTGGGTTGAACAGTTCTACAATTGTTTTGACAGTTTTAGTTTCTGCAGAGTTGTTCATAACCATAGTTGAAATAATTGCCCTATCGCCGGAACGCAGGAAGCGAGGCAAATTAGGTTGGACCATTATGGGCTTATTGGCTAATACTTTAGCGGAAAAATTGGTAGATAGCAGGGAGTCAGTATATGCCAAGGCGTTGAAACCCCAGGTGGTGTTTGCATTAGGAGCGGTGAAGGTGAATGAGAGAGACCCATCAGGCTCTGTGACGAGTTGCGGTGCGAAGAAAGCTAGAGGAGTCTCGGCGTCGCGATATTTAAATTTAGATTCAGCCTTTAGCGATGGCACATCTGTCGCACCGTCTATAGCGGTTCCACCGTCGGCAGTGACCACAGAGGATTCCACCATACCTCCAGCAGGGGCTGCATAGTCAACCGTTACTTCACTTGCACATTCTTCTACCTCTTCTAAATCATCAGCCTTAGCCATTTTCATGTTGGACATACTTCTACTGTAATATATCCTACTTCTTCCCGTGGCGTTGAATCCCATGCCGTAAGTATCAAATTTGGGACCTTGAATGTTTGAACAATTGGCATACCGATACGTACCGAATTGGTAAGAGTCTTGGATAGAATTCATCAACTCGTCGTTGCTCCAACTATATTGACGGCCGCTGTATTTACTGAACTGTAAATTCCAATTAGTTTTTGCGAGAGCGTCGAGAGCGGTATTGTACATGTCGAGAATTACGGCAGCTTGCTGAGAGTTGCCGCTTTCATCCACGACTTTAAATTTCCATGTCTCCTCACTTCCTGGCAAAATTCGGTCACGGAAGGATTCGGTGATGAATTTAATTCCTTTTCGGGTCACATCACGTTTCACTGTAATAGTCTCCTCTGCACTCCTGTAATTTCCAGTGCAAGCTATAGTTAATTTAGCTTCGTCGATTCCTTCTGGAAGCTTAATATCGAGATAGTTCATGCCGACCGATATCTTTTCCCATTTTTGGGATAAGATGCTGTCATTCCTCCATAGAGTAAGAAGGAAGTAAGTGTCACAGTTGGTGGCATAAAGCCATTTCCCATTACCTTTTTCATCAGCGGTGACATCTTTAATAGGAGACCAAAGGAGAGCGTCAGGTTTTGGGGTTGTCTTGTCAGTGTTTCGGTAGAGAACCGTTGATTTGGACACGATATTGGCAAGCTCTTTATCCTCCAGGCAGAATCTAAAGTTGTACTTTCCTGATTTCAGTGATGATAAGTCAATAGTGTGATTATTAGAGTGCATTAAACCGGAGAGGACGGTGACACTGTCGAGCATCACATCGTAGGTAATAGGCATTTCAATAATCGAGTCCATGTAATTGACCACTTTCGCATTAATTGCTACATGCTTACCTGACACGTCAATGGCTTCGGGAAGTGCGACTTGTATTTGGTATTTAGTGCCTGTCATGAAAGTGGTTGAGGCTGACTGTGTTTCACCGGATGAGGATAAGGCGGAAATTTGAACTGAGAACACACCTTGTGGAATAGGAGCGGTGGCCAGGGTCACGGAGTCAACGGTGAATTCAAAACGACCATCCGAACCGGTGATTGTTTCTTCAGAGGCAAATGATATGCCATTGCTTCTGCCCCACCACCATCTCAATCTTTCAGTAACAGAGATGTCAGCTGATATTTTTGTATCGGCAAGCGGGAATCCGGAATATGTCATGACTTTGCCACGGATTGTCACGTCGCCAAGATTAGGCGAATTCTTTTCCACTGGATCAAGTGTAACTTGAAATGTCGGTAATTTATAGTCGGAAACATCAAAATTAATATTGCCAATGTTATCGATTTCAATCCTGAAATTTCCTGTAAGACAGTCTTTCGGAATTACGAATTTTCCATTTATCCGTCCAAACTTATCAGTTGTGGTAGAAATGCTGTCGATATGTTGATATGATGCATCATAAAGCTGGGCTAACACATTGCTGTCGGAACAAAGTTTTTGCCGGTTATTGTTAAATTCATAGATAACAGCTGTCCATTCTACAGTATCGCCGGGATGATAGAGGGGAAGGGCAGTGTAACCGGCCATTTGCCGTGTCCATCTTTCATTGTTATTCTGGTCATAATTAATGTAAACATAAGTGGGGAGGGCATACCGGTCACCATTTTTTTCGGTGATATAGTTTCCACGTTTGGTGGCTGTAATCATGCCGTCGGTATTAGTCATACCAACCGGGGTTATTTTTTCTTGTAGGTTATTCCTGTTATTTTCAATAATACTAACCTTTGCATCCGATACAGGAGCACCTGACGCAGCATCGATAACCACTAAATTTGTGGATTGGAGTCGTGACGTGGCAAGTGCAAAGTGTGTAACGTGCACTTTGGTGTAGTAATCAGATTCTCGTTTACCGTTAACTCTTGGTACAACAATGAATTTCCCTACGTGAGGGAAGGAGTATTGAACGTTGGTCTTATCGGAGAACGGAACATCACCAGGCAATTCAATTTCGATAGTGTCTATAGGACGGAGGTTTTTATCTTTTGACAGATCGTATCTGTTTTCCAATATATGGGATGCCACTTCGTAGATTTCAAGTTGAAGCTTGTTGATGTTCTTGATTTCAATCTCAATTAGAGATGGCCTGGCAGGAGGAGCCACCATTGGACAATGAATTGTTGCCTCTTTTATTGAAAGCCGTTTATTGATGTTTTTAAGACAGTTGTTACGCCAGAAATTTGGGAATTTTTTGAGATTATAATCTATTGATGAATATAGCCATTTCGGGTCAGTATCGCTGCAGTTATCACCCATGAAGGCGAGGATGTCGCCTGAGAATTCTGACTTTTTGTTCTCCTCATAGAGCGAGCGAAGAAGAGCAAAAAGCCTGGTTTCCGGGTCGTTTTTTGGAGCTTGACCAAAGTCATCGTATTCTACATCCGGTAAGTATACGCGATTGTAGATAAAGTCAATTCGGCGGATGTCAGTATTTATTTCAGCTGGTGTGCGACCTTCGTTGGCTTTAAGCAGAGATGCATATAAACCTAAAATTTTGGCAACGATTGGGTCGGATTTCGGGAAAGGCGAAACGATGTACAAGTTACTTGGCACGAGAAGTCCCCAAGATAGCACACGGTTATAGCTGCTCATGGCGCTGAGCAAATCAATAGAATTTGTGGCAATGAAGTCGTAAAGGGTAGGGTAGTAGATGTATGTTTCTTTGTTGGATGTAATTACTGATTCGTAATCTTTTAAAGGAATGCTTTTGAGCGGATTAACATTTGACAAGGAGAGTTCAATCAATGAGATGATTTTATTGCGAAACTGTTCGCCGCTCCAAAGCTTGTAGTCATCGGGAAGTGGAGTGAGAGGTAGTGACCGTTCGTCATATTTCCATCGATTGGCTGAGTATAAGGAGTTGTATATATTAGCCTGAAGAAGGTATAGGACTGCTTTAAGTGTAGAGTCTGTTTCACTTTGGCATATTTCATTGATTTTCGCTAATGCGGCTGAAGAATTGTCGGAGTCAATGACCGTTTGTGACAAGTAATAATCCATCAAAGATCGAACTATCGCTTGGAAGTTGTGGTTTTCTATCGCAATGGTTAATTGCTTTTCTGATTGTTCGCTTACGGTTTTTGGGAAGGCGAAGTCAGGTTTATTAGGAGAAATCGCAGAGCTGCTCATGAAGGTGGAAATAAGTATAATTATACTTATTAAAACTGATTTAAAATTGAGGTTCATAGTTTAGAATAGTTAGAAACGGTGGGTTGATATTGGGTTGAGGTAAGGGAAGGTAGTGGTCAAATAAACATTCCCTATTAAAACAACAACCGGACAACTGAAAAGTCGTCCGGCAAAAGAACAAATTATCTTAACGGGACCTACGTCGATGTTGTTTCATTAGTTCTCTAGTGAAATCTTTCTCGGCATCTTTAAGTTTAAAAAGTTGCTGCGGGGAGAGTATGGTTTTATATTCATTGAAATATTTCATTTCAATAGCATTCTCTTTTCCTTTAAGCTCATACTGGGCTTCGGCGGCCTTCTCATATTCGAGGTCAGTAGCTTCATCTTTTTTGTTAAGAGTCTGGCGGTAGAGCTGCTCTGACTCCTCTTGAACTTTACGGACTTCTTCGTCCATAGAGTTGTAAAGAGGGAGGAATTTCTCTCGTTGCTCCTCATTAAGATCAAGTTTCTTGGCAATGAAATCGTTTTTAAACTGTTGGATTTCCTTCATCCATGATTCACGGTCACGACCGGGATTGCGCTGTGAATATGCATCCATAGGAAGAACACAAGCGGCTATGAGTAATGAGAGGAATAATACAATCTTTTTCATTAGTATCCAAGTTGTAAGTTTGTATATCGTGTTTTTGCTTTGTTAAATTTCAGCTAATGGGAATTCAGGGGAATCGGGGACATTGTGGTGGTCATATAGAGAATCATCCGCTATTTCCTCTTCGTAAGATGACACATCAAAACCGGATTCGTATAAGTCCTCCATGAGCTGATAGTCGCTTATCTCTCCTTCATTTATGAAATATTCATTAATGAAATGGTCGTTAGCAAGGGCCGCTGTCATTACAGGATTACCTTCAATAGAAAAACCGGCAGAGTCAGGCTTCATGAGGTCAAACATTTTCATCATGCACCAAACACCCATAAACATTGCAGCCATGTAAATGTAAGGCCTGATTTTTTGCCACACGGAGCGGTGCAACACCTTAGGCTGGGGCTTCTCCCACTCCATTTCCGGGAGGGAGGCTGCCATCTTGGTGGCGAAGTCGGCGAAATAACCGTCTGGGACTGTCATTCCGTCTTTATGGTTTATTTTTTCTAAAATATCTTTCATTGTTTTTGAGCTTAAGGATTACCAATTAATCGAAATTTGAATTCCTTTTAATAGGTGTTTATAGTTTAGACGAGCATAGTTGATGATGGTTTAATCCGATTCGTCAAAATATTGCTCAATTTTTTTTACTGCAAGATGATAAGAAGCTTTCAGCGCTCCCACAGAAGTGCCGAGTATTTCCGACATCTGTTCATATTTCATTTCTTCGTAATAACGCATATTGAACACAAGCCGTTGCTTTTCTGGAAGAGAGACAATTGCTTCACGGAGCTTCTTCTCGAGGGCGTCACCATCCACGTAGGTGTCAGCTTCGATGAGGTTGATGAGGTGTGACTCTTCTTCATCGATTGACATACCGAGGCGTTTCCGCTCCTTTTCCAGGAATGTGATACTTTCGTTGATGGCTATTTTATGGAGCCATGTTGAGAGTTTTGCTTCACCGCGGAAGTTGTCGATTGACTGCCAGGCTTTAAGGAATGTGTTTTGAAGTATGTCATTGGCATCATCGTGTGAGTGGACCATACGTCGGATTTGACGGTAAAGAGGCTCAGTGTAAAGTTTGATAACCTCACCGAATGCGTTGCGGCATGATGATGGATCCCGCAACTTTGCCACGAGTTCCATATCGTCAAGTTTTGTATCTTTTACCATGTCGTTTGCCATAATGAGGTTTATGAGATTTTAGACTTTTGAAAATCAAAAAAGTTTAATTCTAAAATGAAAAAATAATAAATTCCTTGGTAATGGACTAGGTGTAATAAAATTATGGGATGTGTCATATAGTGATACATCCCATAATTTTTAGGGGATTGACTTCTATTTTTAGAGTCTGGTATAGTTTATTTAATGTTGGGGTTAAGGTCGTGCCACTGAGAGATGGGAGGAAGTATGCCGAGTGAAATCACTTCATCACGGAGCTTGCAAAGGTGATGATAGCTTTGGTCGAGTTCTTTCTTTTCCTCCGGTGTACCCTTGACACTATGAACTGTCACGCCATTCTTGTCAAGTGTTGTCTCCATCGCCATCATTATATGGTTGTATGTACCATTGTCGACATAGGCACCAACAGGCCAAGCGAATGGGTTACCACCCATTGCTGCTGCAATCATTTCGATTGAAACATAGGCCGGGCTTTGGAAGGAAGACCTTCCGCGTAGGTCGATGATGTGCTTTCCGCCCTGGATGACACGCTGTTTCATTTCTTCCCATTCCTTTTCGGGGAGTGCATCAGTGCCTATTATCTGAGAAAGGGGTTGTCCGGCGATTGTCGTTGTAGATGCGAAAACTGCCATTTGCTCGCCGTGTCCACCATAGGTGCGGGAGTTTACAACTTCGTCGGCCGGGATGTGGAAATATTTTGCAAGTTCAGTGCGAAGGCGGGTGCTGTCGAGTGCGGCGAGGGTAGAAACTTGTGAGGGTTTCAAGCCGGAATATAAGAGTGTGATAAGTCCGGTGATGTCAGCAGGATTGAAGATTACAACAACATGCTTAACATCGGGGCAGTATGTTTTGATGTCTTTGCCGAGTTGCTCTGCAATTTGAGCGTTGCCACGAAGAAGGTCTTCACGTGTCATCCCTGCTTTACGTGCGGCGCCACCTGAAGATACAATGTACTTGGCATCCTTAAAAGCTTCCTTGATGTCGGTGGTATAGGTGAGGTTAAGACCGTTGAAACCGCAGTGGTTCATCTCTTCAGCGACACCTTCCAGACCGGGTGCATATGTGTCATATAAGCAGATATTAGGTGTAAGTTTCATCATGGCTGCTGTCTGTGCCATATTAGAACCGATCATGCCGGCTGCACCAACAATCACAAGTTTCTCGTCAGTTAAATAACTCATAATGAAAAAATTAAATATTTTTGTTTTGTGGTCTTTGTTTAGGCTACGGACATTACTTTATTGTAACCTTAACAGTGACTTTTATTTATCTCATCTTCAGTTGAAACGTATTAGTTGCTTAATAGTTTTCAAAATTAATATTAAATTGTGATAATTTCCAAGTACCGGCACAAAAAATGATAAACAATAAAAGCCTGACATAATATTTGTTTGTCAGGCTTATTATATACACTTTTAATGTCAGATTGCGATGCGCTCTTAATTATTGAATAAAAATTTTTCTTGATTCTCTACCTTGTCTGACTATGTATATTCCCGGCTGAGTCGGGTACTGAATTCTTATGCCGTTAATGTTATAGTATTCCGACTGAGAGTCACTATCATACTGTACTAAGGGCAGTGCAGAAGCATCGTCACCAATATAATATGTGTAAACTTCAGAAGGCATATAATCCTCTTTCACAGCTACGAATTTAATCATCATGGCAATACCTTCGTATGTCAACGGACGTTGGTCGAGGTCGTATGTCTGGCCGGTGTGACCATCGATCGTGCCCTGAGGTATAATTGACTTTGCATCAGGAACAATAGGCTCTTGTCCGTCAAGGGTATAATAAATTTTCACATCTGCATCGCGGTTAAACATTATCTCTTCATGTAAAGCGTAAACTTTCTCTGTCGGACGCATAAAGTGTTGATCAATAGTTGTTGATGGAATGTCCTCTCCTGTCAATGTCAACGATATAATCACCGACGGCAACATCCCTTCTTTCACTGCTACAAGTTTTAGAGTTATTGAATGCCCCATATACACTATTGGTGTATAGTCGAAGTCATAGGTGGTCGGTGATACTACTCCCGCGCTTGGAATAACTGGATCGCTTCCGTCAAGGGTGTAGTAGATTTTCACCTCGCCTAATCGATCAATCCTAACTTCTTCTTTAAACTTGTAGCCACTTTCTTTGAGTATATAGAAGTGGGAGTTCAGTTGAGTTGTCGGTCTGGGTTCACCGTTGATTGTGACTGTTATTGTTTCAGAAGCTTTACGACCTGATTTGCAGCCTATGAATTTCACATTAATTTGTTCTCCTTCATAGGTAAGCGGACTTATATCGAGGTCGTAGGTTTTACCTTCTGAACCCGAGTTGTCGGCGATTTTGGGCTTGCTTCCGTCTGTCGTATAATAGATTTTCACGTCTGGATCGCGCTTGAATACCACAATTTCATGTATCATGTATTGCTTTTCTTCCGGTTTCCAGAAATGTACATTTAGCTCTGTCGGAAGTAACTCTCCTTTAATTTCCATTTGGATAATGTCTGATGGGGCTAATCCCTCTTTTTTAGCGATAAATTTCAGGTTGATATTTTCTCCGCGATAGATTAGCGGTGTCTTATCAATGTTAAATATATTTTCAGTTATGACAGTTGGTTTTTTTTGATCGGGAATTGATGGAACTGAGCCATTTATTGTGTAGTAGATTTTTACATCTTTATCTCGCAGAAATTTAACTTCTTCATTGATTTCATATTCTTTTTCTGCTGGCTTTGAGAAATGCTCATTAATAGTCGTTTTCCTCAATTCTCCGGTTATGGTCACGGAAATGACCTCGGAGGGTTGGTGACCTTCCTTAACCGCGATGTATTTGATGTTCAGAGTTTCA
>JAMPEV010000001.1:1259457-1429462 GCA_023664955.1 Duncaniella sp. | reverse complement strand
GTTAAAAGTGACTTCCTCTCCAATCTTATACCCTTCGCTCTTTGGCTTGTAGGCTTCGCCATCGGTCACAGGGAGCGGTTTCGGCTCACCGGTTATGGTCACGGAAATGACCTCGGAGGGTAGACACCTCTCCTTTAGGGCAACAAATTTGATTCTCAACTCCTCTCCGAGATATATAATAGGCTTTAAATCAAGGTCAAATGTCGGTGGTTGAGGTATATCACCATCCATAGGTACTTCTGGTGAGGAACCATCGAGTGTATAATAAATTTTCACATCCGGCCCATGTTCAATAGTCACCTGCTCTTCATACTTATAATCCCTCACCTCGGGTAATATATATGTATCTGAACCTGTCACAAGGGGCGTGCTTTGTTTAAATTCAGCCTTATACAAATGGCTATATATAGTAGGAGCCTTAGAGGATGATTGGTCTATTTCACCGATAATCCAAAGCGTTGTCCCAATATTAGAACGGGGAATTTCTATGTTTTCTGTTTCGCACTCAATCAAGTTATCACTAGAAATCACTTCTTCATCACTCACTGTAGTACCATCATTCAATATATAGTGTACCTTAAGCGACTTGGATTTTGAATCTAATATGTTAGCCCAAGTAGATGAAACAACGATTTTCTCGTCGGTACTCAAAGACTCATTCACCTTAAATTGAAAATCATCCCGTCGATATAAAGATATGTCTGCATTTTCGCTTTTTGTTGAAGGCTTAAAACCAGGAAGTAAGCCATCATATCGGATGTATGTGGTGGTTTTATTTTCAAATCTAATATTTGCTGAGCCGGTACTTTCAACTTTTATAGATACCTTCTCGTATATTTGTGATATGATCAAATTTGTGTAAGTAAGATTTCCTTTATCATCATAAACCAAACTACCTCTTTCATCTAAAATATCATCAAATCCAATTCTCCATTTCTTTAACCCTTCTGAACCATTGAATACTTCATTCAAATCACTGAGCCTAAAGATATCCACACCTTCCCCGGGGTTGATAATCGTATTATCATCCAATCGATTAATAGCCGCTGTAGTTAGATAATAAACTTTTTTGTTCTTCTTAGGCACTGAGGTGGCTACATTATTGTCTTTTGCCACAATAATGTATCTACTTGACTCATCAAGTTGGCGATTGTCAGTGACAAGTTGAAATGTATCCTGCGCAAATGAGGTGTAGGCTATCAAAAGACAACCTACTCTCAAAAGTAGAGAGACTGAAAATTTCATGGTTTATTTTGTCGTTTTATTGATAATTGAGGAATATATACATAGCACATTGTCAGTATCTCAACATCCTATTATTTGTAGTGGGAGATGCGACACGGTATATAGAAGCTTGAGCTTAAAGATGCATTGGTAATAATGCATCTGCAAATTTATAGTTTACAATCTTCAATCACAAGAATAAATCTGAAATTTATGTAATTTTAACTAAAAATACAAAGATGAGCAATTGTACAGGTCTCTCTTAGAGGTAGTTTCGCATTTATCGGAAGCGTGAAAATTAAGAAAGAGCTAAGTCGTGTGGGACTTAGCTCTTTCTTAAAGTTGTCTTACCAGGATTCGAACCTAGACAGGCAGAACCAAAAACTGCAGTGCTACCATTACACCATAAGACAATCCTATTTGCTCAAGCACAAGGAGGATTCGTATTTGCCACATTGGTGTTACCACCACCTCTTTTGCCTAAAGCGTTGCAAAGGTAGGTATTTTCCTTAAATTCCCAAAATTCTTTGAAAGATTTTTTTGAAAGACAAGTGATAATTTTACATTTTTTGAAAACTTTATGAAAAAAATGGGAGAATGTTTGCACGTTTGAGAAAAACATCTTACCTTTGCACTGCAAAACAGTTAAGGAACAGAAACACTGTTTAATCATAGTAGGGTTCCTTGGCCGAGTGGTTAGGCACCGGTCTGCAAAACCGTTTACAGCAGTTCGATTCTGCTAGGAACCTCAAATCTTGAATAACAGTTCGACTTGAATAATCAAGTTGAACTGTTTTTTTATTCGGTAAAGAATATAGCGAGTTGAGAATTATTGAATAACAGCAGGTTAAATCATCTTTTAGCATGGTACGATGTGTCATACCATATTGCAACGTGTCGGGTTGCAGCAATTATAATAGTAATGGTAAAGTTGTGGATGGTTAATTGATGATTTATGGGAAAATGCGCATAAAATGTGCATGTTTAATGTATACCTCGGCGGTTGAGCTCAGCTTGGTAGCGACGTGCGTTGGCTTTGTGTGTTGCATAATCCTTTGCGAAGTTATGATACCCAGAAAAGTCTTCTTTAGCACACATATAGATATAATCGTGCTGTGGCGCATTTAGCACTGCGTCCATTGCCGAAGAAGATGGGACACGTATGGGCCCCGGGGGGAGGCCATTAACCTTGTAGGTGTTATATGGCGACTCAATGGCAAGGTGCTTACCTGTGATTCTGCGCAGCGTAAAGTCACCACTGGCAAATTTCACAGTGGGGTCGGCTTGTAGGCGGATGCCATGTTTCAATCGGTTGAGATAAAGCCGTGCTACGAGTGGGCGCTCGTCACTTTTGGCAGTTTCCTCTTCTATGATTGATGCCACTGTCGCAACTTCTGTGGAAGTGAGTCCCAGGTCCTTTGCCTTGGCGCGGCGTTCGTCGTTCCAAAAGCGGTTGCGATAGTCAAGTAGTCGCTTTACAACGTTACGAGGGGATGCGCTCCAGTAGAATTCATAGCTGTCGGGGATAAACGCAGCAGGGAAGTTCTGGCGGTTAAATCCTTTTTCGGGCAGGATTTCCTGGCATGCTTCGATAAATTCCTCAGGGGTGCATTGCAGTTGGTCAGCTATTCTGTGAGACAGTTGCTCCATGGTGCGAGTACCGTTAAATTTCACCGTCACTGGAGTTTGCCTCCCGGTGGCGATTCGTCGACTTATGTCGAGGGCGGTTTGTCCGGATTTTACACGGTAGGCACCTTGCGACTTTGCCGGAACTCCACCCATGAGTTTCCAAAGCATATAAATTCGCATCCCCATCGATGAACCGAGATTGGTTTTCAGTGAATCCTTGACAGATGAGGTGCTTGCGGTTGAGGGAATGTAAATCCATTCTTCTTCGCTGTCGCCGCCGGTGTAAGGAATGAAAGCGAAAGCCAGCACTGCGCCGATGGCCACAAAGAGAGCGATAACCGCAATCATTATCCCCAATGAGTGGCGATATATCCATGAGTCATTCTTTTTTTTCTTCGTGGATGGACGTTTTTTGGCAGTTTGTTTTGGAGTGTTATTCGTTTCCATAAATCAGTCGGTTAGCGTAGCTTGTGCAAGGCGTCAATCATTTCTTGAAGAATGTTTCTCACATTTTTAAGACGAGAGACAGCTTCAAATTTCTTGTCAATCCCGTCACGGTTCCGGCGGATTTCTTCCTGGGCTGCATCAAGTTTCAATCCTTTCTCCTTTACAAGAAAATGAACCATTCGTATAGTTTCGACATCGCGAGGTGTGTAGAATCGAGTGCCCTTGGAATTACGCTTAGGGTTGATGATGGTGAAGTGCCCCTCCCAAAAGCGCAGGGTAGAAGCCGGTATTGAGAGCATCTCGGCCACCTCGCTAATTTTGTAATATTTTTTCTCGCTTATCTCTTGCATTTGTTATTCGATACATTTTCTGTTACAAAATTACGAAAAATTTTTTACCTTTGCATCTCAGTAAACAAATAACCGGATTATACTTTTATAAAAGACTGATAAAAGGGATAATGCGGACACGGAAAATATAGATAAATGATAATAATCGGTATAGCAGGTGGCACTGGATCCGGAAAGACCACCGTGGTAAATAAGATAATCAACAGTCTGCCTCAGGGCGAGGTTGCCGTCCTTCCGCAGGATTCTTACTATAAGGATTCGAGCCATATCCCAGTGGAGGAACGCAGCAAGATAAACTTCGACGAGCCGGCAGCCATCGAGTGGACCCTCTTGGCCAAACATATCCGGGATCTTAAGGAGGGAAAAACTATCCTGATGCCTACGTATTCATATCTTACTTGCACGCGTCAGCCTGAAACAGTGACGGTGGAACCTCGTGAGGTGGTGATAGTAGAGGGAATCCTTGTGCTTACTGATCCGATGATGCGCGACATGATGGATGTTAAAGTATTTGTTGATGCTGATGCCGATGAGCGTCTGATTCGTGTGATAGCCCGTGACTGTGTGGAGCGTGGTAGGACGCC
This sequence comes from Duncaniella sp., assembly GCA_023664955.1. Lineage (GTDB taxonomy): Bacteria > Bacteroidota > Bacteroidia > Bacteroidales > Muribaculaceae > Duncaniella. The sequence goes on along the minus strand of JAMPEV010000001.1, from coordinate 1,425,228 downwards.
AATTATGGTGTTGAATCGCTATCAGGAGGTGCTTAAGCCTATGCACGAGATGTATATTGAGCCGTCAAAGAGATATGCTGACCTGATTGTGCCGCAAGGTGGCAGTAATGTCGTGGCAATTCAACTTTTGACTGATTATATAGAGTCGCGACTCCGTAAATCCTGATAAATGACTGCGTTATGGATAAAAAGATGAATCAAGATATAGATAATCAGCCAATAAATGATTTTAAAATTCCTGAAATGATTGATGGGACGGTGGAAACAGCGGTTGAAGCGGGACAAGACAATCGTGAGATGAAAGATCCGGAGGTGCTACGTGATTCCAGCGGTCAGATTATACCTATGGGAACTCCCGACAAGATGGTGCTTCGTACCGATAATCTTGTAAAGAAATATGGGAAGCGCACCGTGGCTAATCATGTGTCAATCAATGTGAAACAGGGAGAAATAGTCGGATTGCTCGGTCCTAACGGAGCGGGAAAGACCACTACCTTCTATATGACAGTGGGGTTGATTACGCCCAATGAGGGGCAGATATTTCTTAACGACTTGAATATCACCAAATATCCTGTCTACAAGCGCGCTCAGAATGGTATTGGATACTTGGCTCAGGAGCCGAGTGTGTTCCGGAAACTTTCGGTAGAAAATAATATCCGCGCTGTATTGCAAATGACTAATACTTCTCAGGAATATCAGCGTGACAAGCTTGAGAGCCTCATCGCTGAGTTCCGTCTCGAAAAGGTGCGGAAAAATCTTGGCGACCAATTGTCAGGTGGCGAACGGCGACGTACCGAGATAGCGCGTTGCTTGGCTATCGACCCTAAGTTCATCATGCTTGACGAGCCGTTTGCCGGCGTTGACCCGATTGCCGTGGAGGATATTCAGTCGATAGTGTATCGTCTGAAAGAGAAGAATATTGGCATTCTGATTACTGACCATAATGCGCAGGAGACGCTTCGTATCACCGATCGTGCATACCTGCTGTTTGAAGGTAAAATCCTCTTCCAGGGCACATCCGAAGAACTTGCGGAGAATCCTACGGTACGTGAAAAATACCTCGGGCGTGACTTTATGTTCTATCGCAAAAAGTTCGATTACCCGGCAGAGTAGTGGCACGTTGTCCAGTGTAGATACTTAGTGATGGGGATTGACGGGCTGCTTCCTACAGTTCATCTTCATCATCGTCAAGGAAATCAATATCCCATCCGTCGGATATTAAATCGGTGAATTCCGCCAACTCTCTGCCTTCGCGCTTCGTGGGGCGACCCAATCCTTTCCGGCGGTCAATGAATCCTGAAATTTTTACAACATCCAAGAGGTCCATTTCGCTCTTGGGCGTTATATTTTCCATATACTCCGGCACGAGTTTGGCCCCGAGCCTATTTTGCGTCAAAGCAAGCACACGGAAAGAATAGGTAATGGGCGGCTTGCGTACATTTATCACATCGCCTACTTTGATGGTGCGTGAGGGCTTTACTACGGTGCCGTCAACCATCACGCGTCCTTTCTTACATACCTCTGTGGCTATAGTGCGAGTTTTGAATATTCGCATTGCCCATAACCACTTATCAATTCTAACTTCATTCATACACAGTAGGTTACTTGTTATTGTAACTGTTCATCGCGGTTTGGATGCCGGCGAGACAGAATGTCTTTACGGCGTCTGCGGCAAGTTTTATGCGCTCAGGCATAGCCTTTTCCTCATCATCTGTGAAATTACCAAGCACATAGTCGATTTGTGTGCCGCGAGGGAAGTCGTTGCCTATTCCGAATTTCAGACGTGCATAGTCTTGAGTTCCAAGCATCTGGGCGATATTTTTCAGCCCGTTATGACCAGCATCGCTGCCTCTGGGTTTTATGCGTATCGCTCCAAAGGGAAGAGCACAATCATCCACAATCACAAGTATGTTTTCAAGTTCAATTCCCTCCTTATCTTTCCAATATCTCACGGCATTCCCTGAGAGATTCATATAGGTAGAAGGTTTTAGCACTACGAGCTGGGCGTTCTTAAATCTCATTCGTGCAATGTCACCATACCGCTCAGTGCTGAAAGTGGCATCACACTCTTCAGCCAAAGCATCGGCTATTCTAAATCCGGCATTATGGCGGGTACGAGCATATTCCGACCCAATGTTGCCGAGACCTACAATTAGATATTTCATTCTATTTTTCTTATAATTTTATTTATCATTAGACGGGAATGGTGTCATGTCTAATAACACAACCCAAACAAAAAACAGATTTTCTCGCAGTAATGTGAGAAAATCTGTTGGAGGTTTCATCAGCAGAATTAATCAGCTGACTATTCTATGGCTATTACTGAGCATTGGCCTGAGCACCACGAGCTGCACGAGTGAGCTGAACGGCGCATACAACGGCATTCTTGGCGTTAACCAATTCGAGGCCATCGAAGTGGAGGTCACCGATTTGGAGGGTTTTGCCGAGACCGAGGTGGTCAACATTGATAACCACACGTTCGGGAATTTCAGTATATATAGCTTTCACGCGGATTTTCTTCATAGAGAGGGTGAGCTTACCACCGGCTTTCACACCTTCTGCGTGACCTTCGAGCTTAACAGGAACTTCGATAGTCACAGGCTTCTTATCGCTTACTTCGAGAAGGTCAATGTGAAGCACTGTATCCTTAACTGGGTGGAATTGAATATCCTTAAGTACAGCCATACGCTTTTCGCCATTAACATCGAGTTCGATAGCGAAGATGTCAGGAGTATAGATGAGCTTGCGCACAGCATCTGCATTGACTGTGAGGTCAGTTGTGATAAGTCCCTTGCCATTGCCTATTTCAACGATTTTTTCGCCGGGCTTGAGTGCTTTTTCGTAAGGGAGAGTGATGATTTCACCACCGTTGAGCACTACGGGAATTTTGTTTTCCTTACGGATGGCCTTTGCTGCCTTCTTTCCGAGGTCAGTACGGGGCTCTGCTGAAAGCTGAAATGTCTTCATTTTCTGTTTGTTTTTTTGTTTGTGTTACTCAAAATTAAGTTGTTATGTAGGTGCTCCTTAATTTCCCATCACACGGGGATGCTAAAAAGCGACTGCAAAGATACAAAAAATTCTGTGAACATATCGCAATTTACACAAATTTTTTTAATAAATTTCCCGGGGCAAATTCCAATCCCGATGTTGCAATTAAGTTTGGAATCTTCATAAATTTCCGTAGGTAAATTTCCGATGGGAGGATTTTTTCATCACTTGTTAGTCAATAATGTTGGGTAAGTGAATGAACTCAAAATACAAAAGCAACTCATTATGGAGGTTAACCGTGGTAGGGGAAATCTCCATAATGAGTCGGGAGTATAAAACAACAAATTGGGCTCTTTGTTAGGGGTGGATGGGAGTTAGTCGACTTTGTATATTTCAACTTCTGAAGGCTGGAAGTTGGCGATGAAGTCGGCGTGCTTTGACACTTCTGATTGCGCTAAGTTGGTGTAAACTTCAGCTGAACGCTTAAATGAGTCGTTGCGGTTGGCATCGAGAAGTAGGAGGTTGCCCATTATAATCACGCCTGCCATCTCAACAAGACGTCGAGCCATAAAGTCAGCGTAAGCGGTATCGTCAACCTTGCCAACTGACTCAACAGCCGCGGCGTAGCGTTCGGTCATAGCAGCGAGCTTATCCTTAATGCCCTGAAGTTCAGGTTTAACCTCAGTTTCCTGGTATTGGTGGATGAGATTGAGGTATGTGCCTGTGGTGACGTGGCGGATAGCTGCCACAACCTGAAGCTGGGTTGTACCTTCATAGATTGAGGTGATACGTGCATCGCGGTAAAGGCGTTCGCAAGCGTAATCCTTCATGAAGCCTGAGCCGCCATGAATTTGGATGCAATCATAGGAATTCTGGTTGCAATATTCACTGCCCATACCTTTAGCTAAGGGGGTGAGGGCGTCAGCGAAACGGCTATATTGCTTTGATTCTTTACGCTCGTCGGGAGTAAGGGTGCGTTCTTTTGCTATGTCATCGTAGATTTTGTATATGTCTACAAATCGTGCGCACTCGTAAAGAAGTGAACGAGAGGCATCGAGCTTAGCTTTCATTACAGAGAGCATCTCATATACGGCCGGGAATTCGATGATAGCTTTGCCAAACTGCTTACGATCCTTTGCGTAGGCAAGTGCTTCGCGGTAAGCGAGTTCGCTAACACCTACTGACTGAGCGGCAATGCCGAGACGAGCTCCGTTCATAAGAGCCATCACATATTTGATAAGACCCATTCGGCGAGAACCGCACAATTCAGCCTTTGCATTCTTATAAACGAGTTCGCAGGTGGGAGATCCCTTGATACCCATTTTGTTTTCGATACGGCGTACGTTCACGCCACCGTTGCGCTTGTCGTAGATGAACATTGACAAGCCACGGCCATCCTTTGAACCGGCTTCTGAACGCGCAAGTACCAGGTGGATATCGCTATCGCCATTGGTGATGAATCGCTTGACACCGTTGAGTACCCATGTGCCATCGGGCTGCTCAGTAGCTTTTAGCATAACTGACTGAAGATCAGAGCCAGCATCGGGTTCGGTGAGATCCATGGACATTGTTTCGCCCTGACACACACGTGTGATATAACGCTGCTTCTGGTCTTCATCGGCAAATTCGTAGATTGTCTCAGCGCAGTCCTGGAGTCCCCAAAGGTTTTCAAAACCAGTATCGGCACGGCTCACGATATCGGCCGCCATGATGTAGGGAGTGATGGGGAAGTTGAGACCACCGAAGCGACGTGGCATAGCCATACCCATGAGGCCTGCTTTGCGGCATGCTTCGAGGTTTTCTACGGTCCTATCAGCATAAACCACACGGTTGTTTTCCACGTGTGGACCCTGATGGTCAACATCCTCGGCGTTGGGGGCTATGATATCGCCGCAGATTTCGCCTACGATTTCAAGAACCTTGTCGAAGCTGTCCTGAGCATCCTCATAATTGAGAGGAGCATAGTCATACTTCTCGGCATCAGTATAATTACGTTCTTTCAAAGCCACGATCTTCTCCATCAAAGGGTGGGTGAGATGGTGCTTCAAATCCGGGTTATCGGTATAAAAATTAGCCATTTTATTTATTATTATTAGCTTGAACTCAGTAGAGGGAGATGCTTAAATGCAAGTATGAGAAAAAGCTTATTTAGAGTTCTTTTTGTAATATTTAATCAACTTGGGGACAACATCCTCAATATTGCCGGTAATCACATAGTCGGCGATGGTGTTAATAGGCGCATTGGGGTCGTTGTTGATAGAGATAATGATTGAGCTGTCCTGCATACCGGCAATGTGCTGAATCTGACCTGAGATACCGCATGCTATATACAATTTGGGACGTACGGTCACACCGGTTTGACCAATCTGGCGGGCATGTTCGGTGAAACCGGCGTCAACAGCCGCACGTGAAGCACCTACTTCGGCACCAAGCACGTTGGCAAGGTCGTGGAGAAGCTGGAAGTTCTCTTTTGAACCTACGCCATATCCACCTGCTACGATGATGGGGGAGTTCTTTATGTTGATTTTTGATTTCTCAATATGACGGTCGATAATTTCAACAACGAAATCCTCGTCTGATACATATTTCTTAGCGTCAAGATTGATTACTTCACCCTTGTGGTTGGGGTCGAAGATTTCCTTCTTCATCACACCCTCACGCACAGTAGCCATCTGGGGACGACATTCGGGGTTTACGATTGTCGCAACTATGTTACCGCCGAATGCCGGACGGATCTGATAGAGGAGGTCTGTATATTCCTTGCCGGTCTTGGGGTCCTTATGGTCGCCGATTTCAAGTGCGGTACAGTCGGCGGTCAATCCGCTGTGAAGGCATGAGCTTACACGGGGACCGAGGTCACGACCTATGCAAGTAGCACCCATTAAGCAAATCTGTGGCTTTATTTCACGGAACAAGTTGATGAGTACTACAGAATGGGGATTAGATGTGTAGGGGAACAGACGAGGGTCGGCAACCTTGTAAAGGCGGTCAACGCCGTAAGGAAACACTTGCTCTTCTATTCCGTCGAGATTATCACCAACCACTACGGCTTCAAGTTTGACACCGAGTTTTGAAGCAAGAACACGGCCTTTAGTTAGGAGCTCAAGGCTTACGTCGGCGATGCGTCCGTCCTCAAATTCGAGATATACGATTAAATTGTTATTGTCCATTTTGTTTTAGCTTTATCCTATAGTATGGTTGGCAATCAATTCCTTTACGAGTTCTTCGATCTGCTGGTCGCTATCGTCGAGCTGACGGCTCTCTTTGGCTGTGAACACAACATTTTCAATGGCTTTAACCTTAGTTGGGGAGCCGGGGAGACCAATTTGTTCGGGATCTGCTTCCACGAATGCTGCATTCCATTCCTGAATGTTGAGGTAGGGGCGCTTTTCGAGAAGTTCCTTCCGGTCATCAGTAAGTTTGGAGGCTTCGCTTGGCGATGCTGCATATTTGTATTTCTGAACACGCATCGCATTTCGTGGACGGCAGTCGGCAGCCGAGCCATTCACTGTAACAACGCAAGGGAGGGGCGCTTTCACTGTCTCAACGCCATTTTCAAGACGGCGTTTCACTGTGACATATCCGTCTTTGAGGTCTACGATTTCTTCTGCGTATGTGATTTGGGGAATACCAAGCTTCTCCGCAATTTGAGGGCCTACTTGCGCAGTGTCACCGTCGATAGCTTGACGACCGCCAAGGATGATGTCGTAATTGCCGAATTTCTTCACGGCCTGAGCGAGGGAATAAGAAGTGGCGAGGGTATCAGCACCGCCAAGCACACGGTCGGTAAGAACTATACCGTTATCTGCGCCACGGTAGATGGCCTCACGGATGATTTCTGAAGCGCGGGGAAGTCCCATAGTTAGCAACGTGATTGTTGACCCGGGATTGGCATCCTTGATACGGAGAGCCTGCTCAAGTGCGTTGAGGTCCTCGGGGTTGAAGATGGCAGGGAGAGCCGCACGGTTGATTGTGCCATCTTCCTTCATTGCGTCTTTACCCACATTGCGGGTGTCGGGCACCTGCTTTGCGAGTACAATGATGTTAAGACTCATACTGTTATAGATTGGTTATATTTTTATTTTTTTAGTTATCGATGGTATCGGACTACACGTTGGGCTGATTTATTATTCTGATAGATTTTGAAATCAGGCACTATGTAGACCCGACAAATTTACAACATTTTAGGAGAAAAAGGAAAATCAGAATGTGAATAATTGTGAAAGAGGTGTGTGACCTCTCCCACAATTATTCACATTATTTCTATTTGGTATGTTCTTCCACCCACTTGCGCGCATTGATGAATGCGTCAATCCAGGGTGTGATCTGGTCGGTGTGGCGAGAGGTGGGGTAGTAGCCGCATTGCCATGGGAAAATGGCACGTTCGAGGTGAGGCATCATTGCTAAGTGACGTCCGTCGGCTGAGCAAATACCTGCCACGGAGCAGCGTGAGCCGTTGGGATTGCCGGGATATGAGTTGTAGTTGTATTTTGCCACCACGTTATAGCTGTCCATTGGCATGGGGAGGTGGAATTTGCCTTCACCGTGAGCCACCCATATGCCGAGCTTGCTGCCGGAGAGCGAGCCGAGCATCACAGACTTGTTTTCCGGTATGCTGACTCCGAGGAACTGTGATTCGAATTTGTGGCTGTCGTTGTGGAGCATTTGGGTTTTCTTGGAATGCTCCGGGTTGATGAGGTTGAGCTCAATCATCAGCTGGCAACCGTTGCATATACCGAGTGAAAGCGTATCCTCGCGGGAGTAGAAGTTCTTGAGGGCTCTCTTGGCATTCTCATTCCATAGGAATCCTGATGCCCATCCCTTTGCCGAGCCGAGTACGTCGCTATTCGAGAACCCTCCGCAGAACACTATCATGTTGACATCCTCAAGGTTTTCTCTGCCGCTCATAAGGTCGGTCATGTGGACATCTTTCACATCGAATCCGGCAAGATAGAGTGAGTAAGCCATTTCGCGGTCGCCGTTCACACCTTTTTCACGTATGATTGCAGCCTTTACACGGTCGCCATGTCCTTCGCGGCGTAATGTGATTCCGCGTGTTGTGAGTTTGCCGTCGAATCCGGCGGGAAGACGGTAGCGGATCGGTTGTTTCTTGTAATTCTCATATCGGGAACGTGCACAGGCTTCTCCGCTCTGGAGTGCGTCCATGAGATAGCTTGTGTGGAACCACACATCACGGAGATAATCAATACCGAGCAGTCGCTGGGTATCTTCATGATTTACGATTAATGTACGCTCGTCGGTTGGTGCTCCGATGTGGCAGAATTTCACTCCTGCCTTGGTTAGGAGTTCGTCAACTTTGGCAATCTTTCCCGCTTCAACCTGGGCTACAAGGGCGGGGTTTTCGGCGAAAAGTATCTTTATGAGGTCAGTTTCGCCGAGAGTCGCAAAGCCGGTAGTGTCAAGTTCCAGACCTCCGTCTGTGTTTGCGAATGTCATTTCGAGGAGGGTGGTTATGAGACCGCCGGCTGCCACATCGTGAGCCGCAAGGAGCATATTTTTCTTGACGAGTTCCTGGACGGTCTGGAATGTGGTGGCGAATTTGAATGGGTCGGTCACTGTCGGAGCTTCTGCGCCAAGTTTGCCGAGTGTTTGGGCGAAAGCTGAGCCTCCGAGTTTCAAGGTGTCGGATGAGAAGTCAATGTAATAAAGCATCGAGCTTCGGCGACGCATCACAGGCGATACGGTTTTTTTGACATCGCTCACTTCTCCGGCTGCTGATATGATTACTGTGCCGGGTGCGAATACCTTGTCAGCTCCGTATTTCTGGGTCATCGAAAGAGAGTCCTTGCCGGTAGGAATATTGACGCCGATTTTGCAAGCGAAGTCGCTACATGCTTCCACAGCACGATAGAGTGCCGCATCTTCACCCGGATTTTTGCAGGGCCACATCCAGTTGGCGCTCAATGAAAGACCGCGGATACCGTCGGTGAGAGGAGTGGCGACTATGTTGGTGAGTGCTTCGGCAATTGCCATAACCGAACCTTTGGCCGAGTCAATGAGGGCTACTTGGGGTGCATGGCCTATTGAGGTGGCGATACCGATTGTGCCGTTGTAATCGAGTGCTACAACGCCGCAATCGCTGAGGGGAAGTTGGATTTCACCTTGGCACTGCTGGCGCGCGATTTTGCCGGTGATTGAGCGGTCCACCTTGTTTGTGAGCCAGTCCTTGCAGGCCACTGCTTCAAGGCTGAGCGTTTGTGCCACATATTGTTCGAGATTCTCCTCGTTGTATTCTATGTCAGTATATTTAGTCTCAACGGTGTTGTCAGTAAGTGTAGTTTTTGGCGATGAACCAAACATATCGCTCATTGCGAGGTCAATAGGTTTCACTCCATCCTTCTGCTCGAACACAAAGCGATGGTCGCCGGTGGTTTCACCCACCACATACATTGGCGCACGTTCGCGGTCGGCGATAGTCTTGACGTAGTCGATATCCTCTTTTTTGAGCACCATGCCCATACGTTCCTGGCTCTCGTTGCCTATTATTTCCTTTGATGAGAGTGTGTGGTCGCCGATAGGGAGTGAGTCGATTTCTATTTTACCACCGGTCTCTTCCACAAGTTCCGAAAGGGCATTGAGGTGACCACCAGCTCCATGGTCGTGGATTGAAACGATGGGGTTATTGTCATTTTCAGCAAGGGCGCGAATCACGTTAGAGACACGCTTTTGCATTTCGGGGTTGGCACGCTGCACGGCGTTAAGCTCTATGCCTGATGCATATTGGCCAGTCTCTACAGATGATACGGCACCGCCGCCCATACCGATACGATAGTTATCGCCGCCCATAACCACTACGGCCTCGCCAGCTTCCGGTAGGCCTTTGATGGCATCCTTGGATGCGGCATAACCCACACCTCCGGCGAGCATTATCACCTTATCGTAGGCATACATTTTGCCGTTTTCGTCATGCTCGAATGTTAACAAAGAGCCACAGATTAAAGGCTGTCCAAACTTGTTACCGAAGTCAGATGCGCCGTTTGAGGCTTTGATGAGGATTTCGGCCGGTGTCTGATAGAGCCAAGCTCGCGGATTCATCATAAGCTCCCATGGATAACTGCCCAGACGTGGATAGGATGTCATGTAGACAGCAGTTCCGGCTAAGGGAAGTGACGCTCTACCTCCGCCTAGACGGTCGCGGATTTCACCTCCGCTACCGGTGGCGGCGCCGTTAAATGGCTCGACTGTGGTGGGGAAATTATGGGTTTCGGCTTTTAGCGAGAGCACGGTGGGGAGGTCGCGTACCTCGAAGTAGTCGGCACGTTCGGGATGAGTGGGGTAGAATTGGGCTACTGTCGGCCCCTCTACGAATGCCACGTTATCTTTATAAGCTGATACGAGCTTGTTGGGGTTTTCTTGTGAAGTTTTCTTGATTAGTTTAAAGAGGGAGAGAGGTTTTTCCTCTCCGTCGATTACGAAAGTACCGTTGAATATCTTATGGCGGCAGTGCTCGCTGTTAACCTGGGAGAAGCCGAACACCTCGCTGTCGGTCAACGGACGTCCGAGACGCTCACTCAATTGGCGGAGATAGTCCTCTTCTTCTTTGCTGAGGGCCAGGCCTTCACGACTGTTGTACTCGGTAATGTCGGCTATATGCTCGATGGGAGCGGCTGTGTTGGAAGTGGTGAAAACACGCGAGTTTAGTCCATCGTACAGGCGAGAGAGCATCTTGTCGTAGACAGGCTCATCGGTGGTGTACTTGTGGAATTCCTCGATTCGTGTAACACCCTCAATACCCATGTTTTGGGTGATTTCAACAGCATTTGTACTCCAGGGTGTGATCATCTCCTTTCGCGGGCCGATGAAATTTCCTTTCACACTTGTTGACGACAATGGAGTTGCACCTGAGAAAAGCCAGGTTAGTTTATCTTTTTCCAGATCAGAGAACTTGTGATTAGTCTCTACTGCATAGATAAGGTTGGCACCTTTCTTAAAAAATACGACCATAAGTGATAAATATCGGAAGTTTGGAATTTTACACGTGAAAATGATGGGGAAAGTTACTCTCGTTCACACAAGGTAACATCACGCCACAAAGTTACAATAAATCCTTTGAATAGGCAAATCCAATTTTTTATCGATGCCGTAATGCCATTTGTGATGTTATTCATAACACTAAATTTACACTTACTTATATGATTCTTGTGATTTATGTGTAACTTTGCAGGTGTTTTGTTTTATAAAATGGACAAAGATTAGCAAGATAAAAGACGATGAAAGAGAATAATGTAGGAAAAATAGGGGTTCTGTTTGATCTGGATGGGGTATTGGTGGATAGTGAGGGGGAGTACTCGAAGTTCTGGGGTGCTACCGGTAGAAAGTTTAATGTCGGCGGTGATAGTTTTGCTGATGACATTAAAGGAACTACTTTAGGCGAAATTCTACAGAGCTTTGCGGAAAACGACCGGGAGGGAATTGTGAAGTCACTTTATGAATTTGAAAGTGATATGAGTTTTCCGGTTTTCCCGGGAGTTATCGATTTTCTGAGGGCATTGAAAACAAATAACATACCATCTGCAATTGTGACAAGCAGTGATGACACTAAGATGGGTTATCTTTTCCGTAAACATCCCGAATTTCACGATTATGTAGATATAATAATAACCGGGTCGATGGTAAGCCATAGCAAACCCGACCCGGAAGGCTATCTCCTCGGCGCAAGCAAGATTGGGGTTGCACCGGAGGATTGTTATGTGTTTGAGGATTCCATGCAGGGGGTTGAAGCCGGAATGCGTTCTGGTGCCACAGTTGTCGCAATCGCCACAACCAACTCCCATGCAAAACTCCTGACCAAATCCCCACATTATATAATTGACAGTTTTGTGCAACTGTCAATTGTGGACGGCAAGATTAGAATCGCTCAATAGGAAGTGACAAAAATTACTCGTTGACGGCTTTGAAGCTCATATCTAGACCTTTAACTGAATGAGTGAGAGCTCCTACCGAGATGAAGTCAACTCCACATTCTCCATAATCGCGGAGAGTGTCGAGGGTTATTCCTCCTGATGACTCAATTTCTACACCTGGGTCAAGAGAGCGGATGAGTTTTACGGCATCACGGGTGCGCTCAGGTGTGAAATTATCAAGCATGATACGGTCGATGCCGGCTGCAATTGCCTCATTGATTTCCTCTGTATTACGGACTTCGACTTCAATTTTGAGATTTTTGTCCTTCTCCCTTAGGTAGCTTTTGGCTGCATTGACTGCCTGAGTGATACCACCTGCGAAATCCACATGATTGTCCTTGATGAGAATCATGTCGAAGAGCCCGATACGATGGTTGCAGCCTCCACCGATTTTCACGGCTTCCTTTTCAAGCATACGCATTCCGGGAGTTGTCTTGCGGGTGTCAAGAACTTTGGTGTTGAGACCTTCAAGTCGTGACTGGTATTTGGCTGTCTGGGTGGCAATGCCGCTCATGCGTTGCATGATGTTGAGCATCACGCGTTCAGTTTGCAGGAGAGAGCGAACACTCCCTTCCACCTCAAAGGCGACATCACCGGGAGTCACATGGGCACCATCCTCGATGTAAACAGTCATCTTAAGAGTAGGGTCGAACTTCTCAAATACCTTGCGTGCTATTTCGACACCTGCCAAGATACCCTCCTCTTTCACTATGAGGCGTTGTTTGCCCTTCTCCTCAGCCGGAATGGTGCTAAGAGTGGTGTGGTCACCATCGCCCACATCCTCAGCGAAGGCGAGGGTCAGAAGATCATCAATAAGTTGGTCTTTAGTCTTCATAATCAATGAACTATATTAAATTTACGATATACAGATGAAAATAATGCTTCTTGCAGTCGGTAAAACCTCCACCGATTATATTCAGAGAGGAATTGACATGTTCCTGAAACGAGTTAATCACTATCTTCCTGTGGAACTTTCGATAATTCCGGACCTTAAATCGACTAAAGGACTGACCGGGGATTCGCAGAAAGCACGAGAGGGAAAATCCATATTAGATGCATTGACACCGTGTGATGTGGCGATTCTTCTCGATGAAAGGGGAAAAGAGTTCACGTCAAGGGAGTTTGCTTCGATGCTTGATCGCAGAATGGTGCAGGGCGTTAAGCGATTGGTTTTTGTAATAGGTGGTCCTTACGGTTTTTCAGAGGAGGTGTATAATCGTGCCGATGGGAAAATTTCGCTTTCTCGAATGACGTTTACTCACGAGATGGTGCGACTATTCTTTGTAGAGCAGATATACCGCGCAATGACAATATTAAAAGGTGAACCGTATCACCATGATTAACTGATAAAACCTCAATAAGCGGATTCGGGTCAGACTTGTCTCAAAGATTGGCGATTTTGAACAGCATCCATACACCTATAAGGGCTATGGCTGTGTAGGATATAAAGCTCCTCACAAAGAGCCAAGCCCTGTTAGTATGACCGGCTGACAACCAAGTGTAGAACCCGGCAGATATAATACCAAATGCCGCAGATGCCAACATCCAATAGACAGGTGAACCCATAGCCGGTTACTTTCTTAATTTTCCACCTTTAATACCTCCTTTTGCTCCACCGGAGAGAGAGAAGATATTTTGGTCGTAGCTCACGGTTTTCTGTCCTTGTTCACGTTTGCGTTTGAGCGCAAGGTGCACGAGTCGGTCCATGAGTTTGTCGAATGGTAGTCCGGAAGCTTCCCAAAGATAAAAGGATAGTGACCCCGGTATGGTATTTATCTCGTTTACGAAAATCTCATGTGTATCATCGTCGATAATAAAGTCGATACGGCTCACACCATGACAGCTTAGCACACGGAATGTCTCGCCTGCGAGGAACTGAATCCTTTTTGTCATATCTTCGGGCAGGTCAGCCGGAATACGCTTCTGAGAAGCCTGCATACCCTTGGCGCCCTTGGTGCCACCCATGTACTTATCCTCGTAGGAGAGGATTTCAGCACTCTTGATTGGCTCCTCGAGCACTGATGACTCATATTCATCACAGTCGCCAAGTACTGAGCAGTTTATCTCCTTGAGATTATCTACCATGTGTTCTACGATAAGGCGCGATGAGTATTTCTCGGCCACTTCCACCTTTTCAATGAGCTGCTCGCGGTTGGCGGCACGACCTATGCCTACACTCGAACCGAGATTGGCCGGCTTGACGATAACGGGATAACCAAGCTTAGATTCGATTTTTTCGATTAGCCGGTCGCGCTGGGCAAACCATTGTTTGTCAGTGAACCATACATAGTTAATCACCGGGATGTCACAAGCCGCAAGAATCATCTTCATGGTTATTTTGTCCATACCGTTAGCACTTGCGAGTGTGTCGCATCCGGCATAGGGGATTCCAATTGTCTCAAGCACTCCTTCGAATATCCCATCCTCCACATTTGAGCCGTGAAGCACAGGGATTACAACATCCAGAGTTGTGACAGGACCTTTATTTCCGAACATACCTGCCGGCTTTGAGCGGTATATATTGTAATCGCCGTATACTGGTTTCACATACACTTCGGTACACTGGGCAAGTAGCGCAGGGATATCGCGATAATTAGCCACATCAAAGAGGGCGTCGCCGGTATAGTATTTTCCTTGTTTGGAAATATATATGGGTGTAACGTCATATTTCTCGCGGTTGATCGCGTGCATGGCTTGGGAGGCTGAGATCACAGAGATTTCGTGCTCGGTGGAACGTCCTCCGAAAAATACTCCAATATTTGTTTTCATAATCGATTGTGATTGAATCAAAATAAAAAAAGAGGAGAGTATTATCTTAAAAGGAGAGTGTTATATTAAAATTAGTGTAGTGTCAGTCCTACTTGAAGGTATCAGGGAGGTCATTTTCATAGAGCACTGTGTCGCCCGGACGGAGCATTGTGGCCAGCAGGCTCTGGGCTTCGTTGAAACTTGTTACCTGATGGACATGTGCGGATCGAGGAGTGACGCTCTCAATACCTGAAACGATGGCTTCGCGGTTATATTCCCCCACAATTATGGCTTCGTCGGCGCAGGTTGCAATTTTTCGTCCGAAGGCTTCATTGAGTTCTGCCTGGCGTTCCCCAAGCTCAATCATGCCCGGGGTCACCACGATGCGTTTACCCGGGGTCATCATTGAGAGTACATCCATAGCCATTTTAGAGCCTGTGGGGTTGGAATTGAATGCATCATCAATGATTGTGACGCCACCTGCGGTGCGTTTCATGTTGAGACGATGTTCTACTTGTTCAATCTGGCTGACGGCATAGCGTATTTTCTCTATAGGTACTTCAAGGTGAAGTGCCACGATGATGGCCGCAAGCAGGTTGGAGACGTTGCATTCTCCCACTAAGCGAGTCCTGAATTCCACGTTCAACCCATCAGGACCTAAAAGTCGGAAAGTGGTACCGGCTGGGGAGTAGGTGACATCCTCGGCCGAATATGCCGCGGCATCTGTGGCTGAGACCGCGTAACGAACACATTCCACATTGCCAACTTTGCGGTTGGCCACAAAGGGGAAATCATCGTTAATAACTGCGAGTCCGTCGGCCGGAAGCGAGTCTATAAGCTCGAATTTTGTGCGTTGCACATTTTCGATAGTTTTGAACGATTCAAGATGCTGCTCACCGACTGCAGTGATGATACCAATCTGAGGATGGACAAGGTCGCAAATCTCTTTGATGTCGCCGATTTGCTTTGCCCCCATTTCAACGATGAACACCTCGTTATAGGGCTTTAGGTATTCCCTGATAGTGCGTATCACCCCCATTGTGGTGTTGAAGCTCCCCGGAGTCATCATCACATCGTATTTCTCTGAGAGGATACGGTTTAGGTAATGCTTGGTGCTTGTTTTGCCGTAACTGCCAGTGATACCGACGATTTTAAGGTCATGCATGGAGTCGAGGATGCTTTTCGCATCGTTGTAATATCCTTTGTTGATATGCTTTTCCACCGGGTTAAGCAATATGATTGCTGCCATAGCGAAGAGATGGGAGAAGCAGTAGATGAGGAGTAGGTATATGGCGACAAGGTCGAGCGTGTAGCCGTTGCGAAGGCAGAAAAGTATCACAATGATAAGAGTGATAGCGGCAAGCAGGAGCATCACGGAGAGAATACGCCACGCACGCTTAGTCATTACCAATGGTTTCTTGTATTTCCTTTTGGCAAGGATAATAATGTTGACAATTGCAACGATGCTTACCAAGGATAACGACACCGAGGGCACTGAAAGAGTAGATAATGATGCCAATGCCACGGCCCCGCTTACGAGTCGCATGGCGGATGTGGAGTCCCGCGAAGTTGAGAGCCAGCGGCGGTAACGTTCATTACGGTAGGAATTCTGTTGGAGCATCATAAGGTCGCGCTTAAATTCAAGCACCACCAGTATCGCTGTGAATAATAATGCTATTATTGCTAACATATTAAAATGTTATTTTAATTGTTAAGAAAACTTTGCAGAACGGCTGCGAATTGGCGCGGGTTGTCAAGGAAACTGTAATGCCCGCAATTAGGAAACGAGACCAATCCGGCGTCAGGGATGAGAGATTCCATCACTTTTGCGTCGCGAAGTGGAGTTGCGGTGTCATTTTCACCCCAAATAAGAAGGGTGGGAACCTTAATCGACGGCATGCAATAGGTGAGGTCCTCGTTGACAACCTTTGAGAGGATGCGACGCATCATCGGCGAGGCATTGGCGTAGTCGCTTGAACCGGCTTTTGCACGGCGCGCATCAAGAAGCTTTTCGGCTTTTCCCTTCCCGTAAATGAGGTACATGAGGCGTTTCATCAGTTTGAAAGTGTAGACCTTCCAATAGTATCGAAGTGTGCGATGCGGTTTTACTCCTGCCGCATCGACGAGTATTAGTTTATCGACATCGTTGCGGGAAGCATAAAGAAGCCCTACTCGTCCACCGAAAGAGTGACCGAGAAGGGTGGGCTTTTTAATCCCCAAGTTGGAAATGAGTCTTTCCATCATGACGGTATACTCCTCCACACCCCACACAGTTGCAGGCTCTTGTGAATCTCCGAAACCGGGAAAGTCGACGTTTATCACCCTGTATCCACATGCGAGGGCTGCCTTCTCAACAGAGGCAAGAGTGGTGTGGTTGCAACCCCAGCCGTGCATCATAATGATGACTTTTTCGCCCGTCTCAGAGTCAGTGTAGTGTAGGTTGATACCTTCAATTGTTATATCTTTGTCCATCTTGTTTTAAAATCAGCACAAAGGTAGGAAAATTGAATCAAAACTTAAAAAAATAAAGACCATTGATTTGAAATTTCTGTGCTGCAAAGTCTCAAATTTGAAATACAATAGACGTCAATAAGAGGTGTAATAGCTATTTTCCTCATTTTTCATTAGGAAATTATACACAAAATAAGGAATCATGGTCTCTGCCATCCTCCTTTGTGGGACACTGGGTTGATGATTGGGAAATATTATAATTATTTCCCGAAATTTTGTAAAGCGTTTTGGATTTAGCAATTGTAATTTTGCAGCAGAAATTTAGGGATAAGGGATGATATATTGGTAAAGTTGAAGTAATAGGCTTGAGAATGGTGAAAATATTTTGACATTCATACGGTAATGATTAACTTTGCTGTAAAATGTAAATCCCTGTATAAGTTGGGAATTTATATTAGCCATGAATCCAGAAATACAGTTATAATATGAAGAAGATATATGCGATGATTTTGACGGTGTCCTTGGCTGCTTGTTCGTCACATCAACACAGTGAAGCTGAGCATGAAGAGGGTGAACATCACCACCATGATGATGGTGAGATAGTGGTGAAGCCTGAGGATGCAATTAGATTTGGCATTGAAACTAAGGAGGTTGTCTCAATGCCTTTTAACGAAGTCGTTAAGACTGTCGGGGAGATACTTCCCATATCCACTGACCAGGCTGTGGTAACTGCTCCGACATCGGGAGTAGTGCGTCTTTCAAGTGGTGTAACGCAGGGCGGAAAGGTAAACGCCGGACAGAATATAGCATCAATCTCGGCAAAAGGGATTACCGGTGGCGATTCAAATGAGGCGGCAAAGGTGGCTCTCGATGCTGCGAAGCGAGAACTCGACCGTGTGACACCGTTACTTGAAGATGGTATTGTTACCAAAAAAACTTACAACGACGCTCTGCAAGCCTACGATGCTGCAAAGGCGGCCTATAGCGGTTCGGCGGCACGAGGAATTGCTGTTTCCCCTATTGCCGGAGTGATTAGCAATGTGACGGTTGCTGATGGCGCATACGTTGAAGCCGGGCAGCCGATAGCAACTGTGACGAGAAGTACCCGCATGACATTGAAGGCTATGCTCCCACAGAGGTATATAAGTTTTTTACCGTTGATTGAGACTGCAAATATACTTGATACCCAAACTGATCGATTGATAACGCTTCAAGATCGGGGTGGAAAATTACTTTCAGGATCGGTGGCAAATGGAAATGACACCCCCGGATATGTGACTGTATATTTCACATTTGACAACAATGGCGACGTGGCTCCTGGCTCGGCTGTAGAAGTGTTCTTAATAGGAAGTGCGAAAGCTGAGGCATTGACCGTGCCAGTTACCGCACTTTCGGAACAGATGGGAGAAATGTTTGTATACATCAAAAAGGATGAGCACGGTTACGAAAAAGTGCCTGTGAAAACAGGTGGCAATGACGGAAAGAGAGTGGAAATTATGGCTGGGGTAACACAGGGTGACTCCGTGGTGGTGAAGGGCGTGACATTTGTCAAACTCGCAGAAACTTCAACAGTGGTTCCCGAAGGTCACTCACATTCCCATTGATCTATCTTCAATAATGGGTATAAATATAAAGACTGATTCATTACTGGTTAAACAATTTGTTGCAATAGTCCTCTCTAAATTAGTGCTATGCTTAATAAGATAATAAAAATGTCACTTAACAATCGTATGGCAGTCATCATGCTGTCCGGATTGTTGTTGATGTATGGCATGTATGTACTCCTGCGCACGGAAGTGGATATTTTCCCCGATTTGAACGCACCAACTGTGGTGGTTATGACAGAAGCACCGGGAATGACACCGGAAGAAATCGAAAAGGTTGTTACATATCCCATAGAGACAGCTGTGAATGGTGCTCAAGGGGTGAGGCGTGTGCGGTCATCCTCGGCGCCAGGTTTTTCTGTGGTGTGGATAGAATTCGATTGGGGAACGGACGTGTACCGTGACCGCCAGATCGTGACTGAGAAATTGACCGAAACGGAAGGTAATTTCCCTCCCGGGGTCGGCAAACCTACCCTTGGCCCGCAATCATCGATACTTGGTGAAATACTAATTATTGGATTAACCTCTGATTCCATAACAACCCAAGAGCAGCTTCGCACGATAGCCGATTGGCAAATCAGACCGAGGTTGTTGTCTCTATCAGGTATATCACAGGTGTCTGTGATAGGTGGTGATGCTAAGGAATACCAAATTCAGCTCAGACAGGGGGCGATGCAGAAACACGGTGTTACCTTGACCGAAGTCCGTGATGCCGTGGCGAATATGAATAATAATGCATCGGGCGGTGTGGTATACGAATACGGTAATGAATATCTAATAAAAGGCGATCTAACTACTAACGACCTCGAGGAATTGGGAGCTTCGGTTGTGAAAAGCGATGAGAATGGTATTGTGATGCTGAGTGATGTGGCTGAGATTGTGATTGGTGCGCAGCAGCCTAAAATTGGAGTCGCATCGCTCAACACCCGGCCGGCCGTATTACTTACGGTGACTAAACAACCGGCTGTAGGCACAATTGAACTTACCGAACAGATTGATGAGCAACTCAAGCAGCTGAAGGGAACATTCCCAAGCGACGTGAAAATCAGCACTGACATATTCCGTCAGTCAGATTTCATAGCTAATTCCATTGGGAACCTTCAAGAATCTCTCTTTATCGGGGCTATATTTGTGATAGTGATACTTTTCTTCTTCCTCATGAATGTGAGGACTACGCTTATATCGCTTGTCGCGCTTCCTTTGTCAATAATTGTAACTGTACTTGTGCTTCATGGACTTGGACTCACTATTAACACGATGAGTCTGGGCGGCATTGCCATCGCAATCGGCTCGCTCGTGGATGATGCTATTGTGGATGTTGAGAATGTGTATAAGCGATTGAGAGAGAATCTGAAACGTAAGGAGCCGATTCTTCAGGTAGTATATAATGCTTCAAAGGAGGTACGACTCCCAATCTTCAATTCATCACTCATAATCATGGCAAGCTTCTTGCCGCTCTTTTTTCTTGACGGAATTGAGGGTAAAATGTTGAAACCGCTTGGCATTTCATTTATAGTCGCACTGATTGCGTCGACTATAGTGGCTTTAACGGTTACGCCTGTTCTGTGTAGCTATCTGTTAGGGGGTGAAAATGTGGCTAAGAGTCTTGACCGCGAGTCGTGGGTAGCACGTAAGTTGAGAGTTGCATATACGGGAGCATTGGAAAAGTCATTTTCTCACATCCGCCAGATATTCATTGCCACCGGTGTGCTCTTTTTAGTAGCTTTAGGTGTGTTTTTTACGCTTGGACGTGGGTTCTTGCCGTCATTCAACGAGGGGTCGCTCACTATCAATGTCAGCACTCTACCCGGTATCTCTTTGGAGGAGAGCGACAGACTTGGAAGGGAGGCGGAGAAGATTATCCTTTCAATGCCTGAAATCTCAACTGTGGCACGAAAGACAGGACGTGCGGAACTCGACGAACACTCGTTGGGCGTCAACGTTTCGGAGATTGAGGCTCCATATACACTTGACAAGAGAGACCGTAAAGCCATGCTGGCCGAATTGCGACATAAGTTGTCACACCTTCCGGGAGCAAATATTGAAATCGGACAGCCTATTTCTCACCGCATTGATGCAATGCTTTCCGGAACAGAGGCTCAGATTGCCATAAAATTATTTGGCGATGATCTTACTCGTTTATATAATATTGGTAATAAGATAAAGAGTTCGGTGTCGGAAGTTGAGGGTGTTGTCGATGTTAACATCGAACAACAGGTGCAGCGCCCCCAACTCGATATACGCCCACGACGTGATATGCTCGCATATTATGGCGTCACGATGAGCCAATTTGCTGATTATGTTAATGTGATGCTTGGAGGAGAAACTGTATCGCAAGTCTACGAAAATGGAATCCCATATGACTTGACATTGCGCATGGAGCCGGAAGGAAGAGGTAGTATCGAAGATATTTCCAACATGATGATTGATACTCAACGTGGAAAAGTGCCGTTGAGTATGGTGGCGGAAATAGTTTCTACCACAGGTCCCAATACAATAAACAGGGAGAACGTAAGCCGCAGAATAGTGATTTCCGCCAACGTAGCTGATAGGGATTTACGTAGTGTGGTTAACGATATACAGGATGAGGTTAATGAGGATATCACGCTACCTGAAGGATATTATATCACCTATGGCGGTCAATTTGAGAATGAGGCTAAGGCCTCAAGGACTCTTGCTTTGATATCACTCATAGCTTTAGTAATCATTTATTTGTTACTGTATGCGCAGTTTCATGACACCACTCAGTCTGTAATTATACTTTTGAATATGCCGCTTGCCATTATTGGTGGGATATTCATATTACGACTCACATCAGGGGAGCTTAATATACCTGCAATTATCGGATTCATCTCATTGCTTGGCATAACGACACGAAACGGTATGTTGCTCATGTCGCGCTACGATCAATTTCATGATGAGGGAATGGGGCTTATGGAAAGGATAATGAAGGGGTCGACTGACAGATTGAATCCGATATTGATGACGGCATTGAGCTCGGCTTTGGCTTTGATTCCCTTGGCTATCAATGGTAATCAACCCGGAAATGAAATTCAGTCACCACTCGCCACTGTGATATTGGGAGGTCTTCTGACTTCTACGATTCTAAACGTTTTCATCGTCCCACTTTCTTATTATATGGTAGAGAAACATCGTGAGTCAAAACAAAAATGTGAAATTTCCGTTGTAAAATAAGAATTGATTTAATTATGAATTATAAAAATATACTTATTGGTGTTCTTCTCTTTAGTGGTTTGACTGGTAGGGCCGATAGCTTTGATGAGGTGGTCAACACTATTGCCACCAATAATCTGACTGCAAAGTACAATCTTGCCATCGATGAAGCTGCCTTAGAGGAGATGCGGGATGGAAATACACTTGAGGCACCGGAAATAGGTTTTGACCATCTTTGGGGTGATTCAAAAGAAGTCGGAAACAAGTTAAGTGTTTCCATTTCGCAGTCGTTTGATTGGCCGGGTGTTTATGCTGCCAGAAGGGATGCGATTAAAAAATCTAGTTATGCCATGCAATATCTTCGTGAGGCATCGATGATGGATGTGAAGATGGAAGTCCGCCAGATGCTTATTGATATTATTTACACACGTCAGAAAATCAATGCTCTATCTAAACTGTCGGAAAGCATGGGCAAACTTGTAGAGACCTATCGCATCTTGATGGAACAGAAACAGCAAACCCGTCTCGACTATAACAAGGCTGTGATTGAGAAAATTGACATAGACCGTGAACTCGAATCGCTCAAAGGGCAATATTCGGTATTGGAATCCGCTCTTGAAGCTCTAAATGGTGGCCTGGGGGTAGAGGGTTTGTTGTCAAAGGTCGGAGACGATTATCCGGCATATGATTTGGCCGTCTTGCGTCCTAACATTAATGTGGTGAAAGAACGTGATCCTCAGTATGCTGCATCGTTGTCTTCGATTGAAGCTAATAAATCTTTAGTAAAAGTTGAAAAACTTAGCCGACTTCCAGGGTTCTCTTTGGGATATGTCCATGAATTGGAAAACGGTGATAGATTCAATGGCTTTTCATTCAGTGTCAGTTTACCCTTCCTAAAGAAAAGTCATAATGTTAAAGCAGCTCAATTGCGTGGGGATGCTATTAATTATGAAGCGGAAATGCAAGTGGCGCAAAGAGTTGCGGAAATGAATGGGGCATATCGCCAGGCTGTGGAACTGAGGAAATTGATTGAAAAGTATAATATGGTGATTGAGGGAGATTCTAATTTCGAGCTTTTGAAAAAGGCCCTCGACGCTGGTGAAATTTCATTTATTACATATCTTCAGGAAGTACACTATTTCCACACGGCCCGCATCAACTACCTTGATACCCTTTACGAATACAATCAGTCGTTGGCAAAACTTTCGCGATATATATAATTGATGATAAATTGATAATCAGTGCAAGGCCATAAGCCTTATTTTGTTAGACGAATAATTGTAGCCCGCAATATTGCGGGCTACAATTATGAATGCTAGTTTATTACAATTTTGATAAAAGGATGTCGATTATTCATCGACTTTCTTGAACTGGTCTTTGCCCACACCGCAGATAGGGCATACCCAATCATCGGGAAGATCCTCAAAAGCTACCCCTGGCTGAATGCCACCGTCGGGGTCACCTACTGCCGGGTCGTATACCCAATCACATACTTCGCATACGTATTTGTCCATAATCTAAATAAATTGTTGAAAATTAGTTTTTTGTTTTATTAATAGTAATTGATTATACCTAACCAATCAAGTTCTTAATGTCGTTATCGACAGTTGAGATGGTTTCGATGTTGAAATGTTCTTGAAGCACCTTTAGAATGTCGGGTGTAAAGAACGCAGGTAGTGTAGGACCTGAGTGGATATTGCGAACACCAAGTGCTAGGAGAGAGGAGGACGATAATGGCTTTTTGCTCATACCATGCTATGTTATAGGCAATCGGTAATTCCGCGTAGTTCACATCCTTTTCACCGTGCTGTTTCCTGACACTGGTAACAGAACATTTCAGGTTGTTTTCCATAAGAACTATTCTTTAATCTTTACGAGCATTACCTTTGAGTCTTTTACAGCTTTGACGCTATGAGGTACGTTTGCACCCATGAGGAGAAATTCACCGTTGAGGATGACTGACATATGGCCATTCATAGTGAATTCAATCTCGCCTTCGAGCACATTTACCATCACGTCGGCCGGTGCTGTGTGAGTGGTTAACTCCTGTCCGGCTTTGAAAGCGAGGAGTACAACTCCACCATTATTATTTTTCCAAATTTCGTGAAATTTCACATTCTCGTCAGATGCTTCAATCTGAGGATTAAGGACATAAACGTCTCCAAAATGATAGTTAGTATCAAGCATAGTATTGATTCAAATAATTGTTTAACATGTTTAATTATATAACAAGGCATAGGGGACCATGTTTAATAAAAAATGTTAAAACATTGAATTAAGGTTATGGGATTAGGATTTTAGTAGCGGAATTAGGAAGTTTTAATATATAGACACCAGGGGAAAGGGGTGGTGTGACTTGCTGTCCATTGAGATTGTAGTAAGTGGAAGATGATTCAACATCAGTTCTGTCAGGATTGATGGAATCAATGGAAGAGGCATCGTCTCCGATATAGTAGTATATTACTTCGGAAGGGAGATAGTCCTGTTTCACTGCTACAAATTTAATCGTCAATGACTCTCCCTCAAAATAAATAGGTCTCTGATCAAGGTCGTAGGTTTTACCAAAGTGTTCGGAATCCATGCTGAGTCCGCTTCGCGAATGCTGGTCCGGGATGGTTGGATTTTGATTGTCGAGAGTATAATATATCTTCACGTCATTGTCACGAAGGAATATGACGCTCTCATGGAGCTGGTATACCTTCTCAACCGGCCGTTTGAAATGCTCATTTATGGTGGTGCGCTGCACGCCTTCTCCGGTCAATGTCAGGGAAATTATGTCGGAGGGTTGCAGTCCATCTTTTATGGCGATGAGTTTCACACTGATAGATATTCCCATATAAACAAGAGGTGTGACATCAAAATCGAATGTCGGCGGCGTGGTCACTCCATCGTTTGGAATCACCGGGTCGGAACCGTCAACAGTATAGTAGATTTTTACCTTACCAAGACGCTCGAATTTCACAGTTTCCTTGTATTTATAGCCTTTTTCCTTATGTATATAAAAGTGGGTATTGATCTCCGTTTTTTGTAAGGAGGCTCCTGTGACTACTGCCGTAACAACATTCGATGCACGATACCCGGCTTTCTGCGCGATGAACTTGACGGTTATAGGTGTCCCTTTATATACTAAGGGTGTCAGATCCAGATCGTGACAGGACGAGGCGCTGCTTGTATTATCCAATACTGCCGGTGTGGTACCATCTGTGGTGTAATAGATTTTCACATCTTTGTCTCGGTTGAAAATAACAATCTCATCTATTGCGTAATATTTGTTAACGGGCATCCAAAAATGTACGTTGAGTTCGGTAGGCTTGAGTTCACCACGGATGGTTATTGAGTAGATGTCGGAGGGAGCATAGCCCGATTTGAGTGCTACGAATTTTAGATTTATGATATTTCCTCGATATATCACGGGAGTGATGTCAAGGTCAAAAGTGTTAGTGGCAAGGACGGTAGGGGAGTACTTATCAGGTATTATGGGAGAGGAGCCATCCAGGGTATAATAAATTTTCACATCGCTGTTTTTGGTGAAAACGACTGTTTCGTTGATTTTATATTGACGGTCAGCCGGAACGTTGAAATGCACATTTTCTTGAGTTTTAAGTTGCTCACCTTCGATGTTTACAGATAACATATCGGATTGCAGGTATCCCTCTTTAATAGCGATGAAATTTATTTTTAGTGTTTTACCTTTATAATACAAAGGTGACTTGTCGAGGTCGTAAGTGTGAACACCCATAGGCACCATTTGGACTATGTCGGGAAGAGATGGTTCTGAACCATCAAGGGTGTAATATATTTTCACATCCTTATCACGGAGGAAGATGATTTCTTCGTCGATGGTGTAGGATTTGTCGGCGGGCTTCTTAAAATGCTCGTCAAGAAGTGTCTTTGTTTTTGCGATAGGGTCAGTCCCCGGATCAGGATTGGTTCCCGGATTAGGGTCGTTACCTGTAGTCGGATCATTACCGGAATTTGCCGGTTTTGATTCTCCGGTAATTGATAATGTTACTACAGACGATGGCTCGTAGCCCGTCTTAACTGCTATTAGCTTGATGGATAGTGGATCTCCTGTATATATTATGGGCGTTAATTCGATATCGTAGGTGGGGGGAATGGTTGAGTTACCGCTGGCGGGTATCTGAGGTGTAGAACCATCTAAGGTGTAATAAATTTTCACATCGGAATCGTGCCGTATTATCACCTGCTCATTTAGTTTATATCCTGAGGTGGGTGGAAGGGAGAAGTGGGATGCATTTGTCTGTTGAGGTGTCCTGTGTTCTAATTCAGCTTTAAAAATATCACTGTAAAGAATTCGCTGATTCTCCTTCTTTGGTTTTACTACGGCAATGAGCCATAATGTGTTAGCACTACCGGTTCGCGGAATCTCAAACGAAGTGTGCGAACTTGGCGTGATGGCTTGGCTTGATAAGAGAAGGTCGAAAGAAGGGGTCGCGCCATTATTGTAAAGATAATAAATTGTAATGGCATCTTCATAACCTGCCACTCGTTTCCAGTCACTTGTGATGACTGTTTTGTTGCCCGTACTTACCGTGCGGTCCATTTTGAAGTCAAATCTGTCACTGCGATAGAGGCTTATATCTGAACCATCACCCTGCTTTCTGCAAACGAAGCCGTTAAGACTACTGTCGTACCTCATAGATTTATTTGATGACACATCAAATCGTATATCTGCCACTCCGTTATTTTTAATTTTGATAGTGAGCTCTTGGGTGCCATTTGTGATGTTGTCAGATATGCCTAAATTGCCGTTGAATGTGACTAGGCGGTAATAACCCCCATTAATACAGTCGTTTATACACCAAACTGTCGCGCCTCCTGTAGTGAAATCAATGTCGCGAAGTTCATATATGTGGGCTTTGGAATTAGATTCGACTGTGAGGGAGTTGTCGGGATTTTTGGTAATGTTGGCACTGGAGAGATATGTCTTCGATTTTTCAGTAATAGACTCGCTTGCTGCACGGTCATAATCATTAGCCACAATCAGATAAGAGCTTATGGCATCGAGCTGACGTTCATCGGTCACTAAGTGGAAATTTTCTTGGGCATTGCAAATAAAAGCGGAGAGGATGCTAACGATACATGCCAATTTTTGCATTAAAATTTTCATGGGTGTTGTCTTATAGAATTTATAAGGCAAATTTATTGTTAATAATCTGTATTTCCAAATAAAAACAGAAAAAGATTTGTGACAGTGGGGATTAATGCCTAAATTTGTGGTGATAAATCAATTTATTATTAGATATTTTCTTAATAATCACAAGATGAAAAAAATATTATTGGTAGTGGCTATGATTCTCTGTATGCAAACAATCATGTCACAGAGCCAAGCTGAAAAGCGTATTGCCGAGATGGCAAAGAATGATAACCAAGTGATGGAGCATCTCGACATCCTTGCCAATCGTTTTGGGGGACGTATGGTGGGTTCCAATGCCTATGATAATGCCCGTGATTGGGCTGCCTCATTGTTGAAATCATGGGGATATCAAGTGGAATTCGAGGAAGTTGGCCAGATGGGAGTCGGATTTAACCGTGACCACTGGTGGGGCAAAATGTATGCCGAGAATGGGGAGGTGCTTGACTTTGTCACTCCCTCTTTCACCGTAGGTACGGTTGGACAGCAGAGAGGGCACGTTGTGATTGAGCCTCGCACTACTCGTGAATTTAACAAAATGAAGGGGACTATAAAGGGAGCATGGGTTCTCGTTGATGGAGATAGCCGTGGCTGGGCTTTGCAACATCACGACAGTGTGGCGGCGAAGCGTAAAGCTATAATAGCGCATAATGACAGCACTATGAAAAGGGGTGATATGAGCAATCTTCCCGATAGCCTCAAGCCTGATATGACTACCCCCGCGCTTTTCTACGACGAGATGATTGCCGCCGGAGCGTTAGGTTTCATACAAGCAGCCCCTCAGCCACTCGTGGCTCTTTACGACAGGGATGTGGTGAAAGGCAAGCTCGATTTCTATAATCTTCCCGCAGTGCCTGACATCAAGCTTGACAAGGCACAGTATGAGCGCTTGCGCAAGATGGTGAGCGAGCGTCGCCACGTAGATCTTGAATTTGACATTCGCAACCATTTCCGCATGGGACCGGTGCCTTTTCATTCAATCATAGCAACAATGAAAGGGAAGAAATATCCCGATGAACTTGTGATAATGGGAGCCCATCTTGATGCCTACGATTCAGGGACCGGTTCTACCGACGATGGTAATGGCGTGTCGACTCTCCTCGAGGCTGCCCGCATGATTGCAAAATCAGGGGCTAAGCCCGACCGTACGATTATGTTTATTATCTTTGCCGGTGAAGAATTCGGACTCTGGGGCTCGGATGGATGGACTAAAGCTCATCCCGACAAGCTTGATAAGATCTCAAATATGTTTAACCGTGACGGAGGGCCTCTACCTTACACTGCATTCAGCGCACCGAAGTCAATGGTTAAAGAGTTTGAGCCGGTTGCTAAGATGATGAACGAATTGTATCCCGACATCCCATTCACACTTGATGCTGCCACTCCGCGTCCGAAGTTGAAACAACCGGGCGGTAACGATGCCACCACGTTTATGGTGCTCGGAATCCCTGCAATTCAGATGAATGAATGGACAGATCCATTGGGATATAACTTCGATTATCGGGAGATATGGCACACTGACCGTGACACATATAATCGTGTGATTCCCTATTACCAGCAGCAGGCTGCCACAGCATTGGCTTTGATGATACTCCGCACTGCTAATGCGTCGAAAATGTTCCCGCGTGACGAGGTTTATAGTGATTAATAATCAGTGTTGTAACTGATATTTTGTCATAAATTTTTAATAATGGCCCATGTGTAGGAATATGCATGGACCATTTTTGTAAAAATAGTGTGAAGCAGTGTGAAGTGAAAAATATTTTGGGTTGTTAAGAATAATGCGTATCTTTGCGGACTGAAATTTCAGATGTTATAACATTATGGAAATAATTCGCACTGTAGCAGAATTAAGAACCAAATTAAATGAAGCCCGCCAGAAGGGCTCAATAGGACTCGTTCCCACAATGGGAGCGCTGCATGAAGGACATTTATCACTGATACAACGTGCCAGGAAGGAGAATGACACGGTGGTAGTCAGCGTGTTCGTTAATCCCACACAGTTCAATAATCCGACAGATCTCGTTACTTATCCCCGTACTGAGAAGGCAGACGTGGCGATGCTTGAGAAGGCCGGCGTTGATTATGCTTTTATACCCACAGTTGAGGAAATTTATCCGGAACCCGATACCAGGGTGTTTGACCTCGGACCCGTGGCTGAGGTTATGGAGGGTGCAATGCGTCCCGGACACTTCAATGGAGTAGCACAGATTGTCAGCAAGCTTTTCGACTATACACACCCCACGCGCGCATACTTTGGAGAGAAAGATTTCCAGCAGATAGCAGTGATACGCCGTATGGTGGAACTCGAAGGTTTTGATCTGGAGATTGTAGACTGTCCGATAAAGCGTGAAGCCGACGGATTGGCGATGAGTTCACGCAACGTGCGTCTCACACCCGAACAACGTGAGATCGCCCCTGTAATCCACAAGACGCTCGAGAGCAGCGTTGATTGGGCTAAAGACCACACGGTGGGGCAGACAAAACGTTACGTCGTTGACGAGTTGAACTCAATGCCTCACCTTCGGGTGGAATATTATGAAATAGTTGACGCGTTCACCATGCAGCCTATAGCAGAATGGGGCGATACCGACCGGCCAGTGGGTTGTGTGACTGTGTTCTGCGGTGAAGTTCGTCTGATTGACAATATCAAATACACTTCAAAGAAATGATGCTCGAACTTTTAAAGTGCAAGATTCATCGTGTCACAGTGACAGAGGCACGCCTTGATTACATTGGCAGTATCACAATCGATCAGGATTTGATGGATGCGGCAGGAATATTTCCCGGTGAACGCATCTATATCGTTGATAATAATAACGGAGAACGATTCGACACGTACACCATACCCGGCGAAAGAGGTTCGGGCGTGATATGCCTGAATGGCGCTGCCGCACGTAAAGTGCAGGTGGGCGACATTGTGATCCTGATGTGTTATGCCTCTATGACACCCGAAGAAGCCCGTAATCATAAGCCGATTGTGCTTTTTCCCGATACGAAAACAAATAAGCTGATTAAGTGATATTGGGATTCCGACTTTAATCATTCAGCTTACCACATTAATTAATATATCACCACCGATTATACATATAACATAACTGATGTTTGAGAATCTAAGCGAAAGACTTGAAAGAAGTTTTAAAATACTGAAAGGTGAAGGTAAAATCACCGAGATAAATGTAGCAGAAACCCTTAAAGATGTGCGTCGAGCATTGCTTGAAGCGGACGTTAACTTCAAGGTTGCTAAGCAATTCACTGACGAGGTAAAAGCTAAGGCACTCGGTCAGAATGTGATTAATGCCATAAAGCCGGGTGAATTGATGGTGAAAATCGTGCATGATGAACTTGCGCGTCTTATGGGTGGCGAAACTGCCAAGGTGAATCTTTCAGGGAATCCTACGGTTATACTTATGTCAGGATTGCAGGGTTCAGGTAAGACTACATTCTCCGGTAAACTCGCTAAGAAACTCAAGTCAGAGCAGGGTAAGCGTCCGCTACTCGTGGCATGTGACGTATACCGCCCTGCCGCCATCGATCAATTGAAGGTCCTTGCATCCCAGATTGATGTCCCGGTTTATACCGAGGATGGTAATAAGAATCCTGTAGAGATAGCTGAAAATGCAATTAAATATGCAAAGACTAACCATCTTGACTTGGTGATAATAGATACTGCCGGCCGTCTTGCAGTCGATGAGCAGATGATGCAGGAAATAGCCGCTATCAAGAGGGCTGTCAAGCCGCAGGAGACCCTCTTTGTGGTCGATTCTATGACCGGTCAGGATGCAGTAAACACCGCTAAGGAATTCAATGACCGCCTTGATTTCGACGGTGTCGTCCTAACTAAGCTTGATGGTGATACCCGTGGTGGTGCCGCACTTTCAATCCGCACTGTTGTCACTAAGCCGATTAAATTTGTCGGTACCGGTGAGAAACTCGACGCTCTTGACCAGTTCCACCCCTCACGTATGGCTGACCGTATTCTCGGCATGGGTGATATCGTTTCACTTGTTGAAAAGGCACAGAACGCCTACGATGAGAAGCAGGCGCGCGAACTCCAGCGTAAGATTGCGAAGAATCAGTTTAATTTCAATGACTTCTTGCAGCAGATTCAGCAAATCCAAAAGATGGGTAACCTCAAGGATCTTGCATCAATGATACCGGGGGTGGGAAAGGCCATAAAAGATATTGACATTGATGATAATGCGTTTAAGGGAATCGAAGCAATTATCCGCTCGATGACTGAGCAGGAGCGTCAGCATCCCGAAATTATTAATGGAAGCCGCCGTAAACGTATAGCAAAGGGTTCTGGTACTGACATTCAGGAAGTCAACCGTCTGATTAAGCAGTTTGACGATGCCCGCAAGATGATGAAGGCTGTATCAGG
The DNA here is from genome assembly GCA_023664955.1 of Duncaniella sp. Lineage (GTDB taxonomy): Bacteria > Bacteroidota > Bacteroidia > Bacteroidales > Muribaculaceae > Duncaniella. The sequence goes on along the minus strand of JAMPEV010000001.1, from coordinate 1,393,800 downwards.
AATTAAAAATCCCATGGCCATGATGAGAGGCATGAAGGGAATGAGACGATAAAATCAGGTACACACTTTAGCATACAAATATGACACTAATTGACGGGAAAAAAATAGCCGATGATATTAAGCACGAGATTGCTGCCGAAGTAGAGGAGATGGTGGCACAAGGAAAACGCCGGCCACATCTTGTAGCTATCCTTGTGGGACATGATGGAGGTAGCGAAACCTACGTTGCCAATAAGGTTAAGGCCTGTGAGATGTGTGGCTTCCGCTCCTCTTTGATTCGTTATGAGGATGATGTGACTGAGGAGAGTCTTCTTGCAACTATTGATAAACTCAACAATGATGATGAGGTGGACGGATTCATCGTTCAACTTCCTTTGCCTAAGCATATTTCGGAGCAAAAGATAATCGAAGCCATTGATTATCGTAAGGATGTCGATGGCTTCCATCCGATTAATGTCGGTAGAATGTCTATAGGGTTGCCATGCTTCCTGTCAGCTACTCCGTCCGGTATCATCGAACTTCTTCGCCGCTATGAGATACCTACCAAAGGGGCTAACTGCGTGGTGCTTGGCAGAAGCAATATCGTGGGTAAGCCTGTAGCAATGCTGATGATGCAGAAAGCGAATCCGGGAAATGCTACCGTGACAGTGCTTCACAGTGCATCGAAAAATATTCCTGAAAAATGTGCTGAAGCCGACATTATAATAGCCGCGCTTGGCCAACCCGGTTTTGTGACGGCGGATATGGTTAAACCTGGAGCGGTGATAATCGACGTTGGAACCACGCGTGTGCCTGATGCGACTCGTAGGAGTGGTTTCCGACTGCGTGGAGATGTCGATTTTGAGAATGTTGCCGAGAAATGTTCGTATATCACTCCTGTGCCCGGTGGGGTAGGTCCTATGACTATATGCTCGCTTATGCGCAACACACTTCTTGCTGCAAAGAAGGAGATTTATTCTTAATGCAATTATATTGGTCCTCAGTTCATTCTTACGCATAACCAGCGATGCGGAAGGTGTAATGAGGACTTTCTAATAGATCGGCACTATATGTTCAATATTCTGCTTGCAGTCCTTTCTTGGTTGATACCGACTGACACTGCTACTATAGTGTTTGCCGGAGATGCTATGCAACATCAACGCCAGATTGATGCTGCCCGTCAAGCAGATGGCTCCTTGAATTACGATGACTATTTTAAGGAATTGACGCCCTATATTTCAGCGGCTGATTTTGCTGTGGTCAATCTTGAAACACCATTGGGCGGTGCGCCGTATTCAGGCTATCCAATGTTTTGTGCCCATGATAATTATGTGGACGCACTCACCAATTCAGGATTTGACCTGTTGTTAACCGCTAATAATCATATCCTTGACCGTAGAGATAGGGGAGTGCGACGCACTATTTCTACTTTTGAACATAAGGGAGTACCGTATTTGGGTGCCTACCTTAATCAAGCTCATCGTGATTCGATATTGCCGATGATTCATGATGTCAATGGGTTTAAAGTCGCTTTTCTGAATTATACATACGGAACAAACGGTATAAAGAAAACCACTGACATAGTAATTGACTACATCGACCGCGTCCTGATAGCAGCTGATGTCAGCAAAGCAAGGGCGAAAGGCGCTGAAATAGTGGCAGTCTGCATCCATTGGGGTGATGAGTATAAGCTGCTTCCTAATGCCAACCAAAAGAAGCTGGCTCAGTATATTGCCGACCTTGGCGTTGAACTGATAATCGGTTCTCATCCCCATGTGATACAACCTATGGAACTTTCGTATAACGAAAAGAATCGCCACAATTATTTCTTGGTATATTCACTCGGCAATTTCATATCGGCGATGCGAACAACCGACACACGTGGTGGGGCATTGGTGAAAGTGACGCTTGCCCGCGACATTCTGAAGCGACCTTACGTGTACAATGCAAGTTATCGTCTGGTGTTTGTGGAACCATCTAAGGGTAGAGGTGACAACTTCCGGTGTCTTCCGGCAGAGTCAGAGAGAATTTCACCTGAGATGCGACCTCTTAGAGATGCGTTTGTGAAAAATGCGGTGAATATATTCAATAAACATAACAAAAGAGTGCCTCGCGACTTCACTTCACTCCAATAAGAGTTGTCTGTTGAATAAGCAGCCGGTTCATTGTTTTCATGTCATTTTTGCAGATTAATTAACGATTTTTGTCAGTTTTCGAGACTGGCATTTTTTTTGCTCAGTTGTTATCAGTAAAGAAATGCAGCCGTATTCAGCTGTAATGTTAAATTTAATTCAATAAAACATAAATAATATGCAAAAAGGACAGATTGGTGTTACCACCGAGAATATTTTCCCGGTCATCAAAAAGTTTTTGTACTCTGACCATGAAATATTCCTACGTGAATTAGTTTCTAACGCTATTGATGCTACACAGAAGCTAAAGACACTTGCCTCGTTTGGCGAATATAAGGGCGAACTCGGCGAAATGCGTGTGGAGGTGAAGGTTGACAAGGAAGCAGGAACCCTCACGGTCAGCGACCATGGTATAGGAATGACAGCGGAGGATATTGAAAAGTATATCAATCAGATAGCTTTCTCCGGCGCTGAGGAATTCCTTAATAAATACAAAGATACCGCCAATTCGATCATCGGACATTTCGGACTTGGTTTCTACTCTGCTTTCATGGTGGCCAAGAAGGTTGAAATACGCTCTCTGAGCTACAAAGATGGTGCGGAAGCGATTAAATGGGAGTGTGACGGAAGCCCTGAGTACTCAATGGAGCCCATCACCAAGGAATCTCGCGGCACTGATATTATTCTCTACATTGACGATGACAACAAGGAATTCCTTGAGCAATCCCGTATCGATTCATTGCTGAAGAAATATTGCCGATTCTTGCCTGTACCCGTAGTTTCAGGTAAGATTCAGGAATGGAAAGATGGTAAATATGTCGACACCGACAAGGACAAAGTTGTTAACGACACCGAACCCACATGGACAAAGAAACCAAGCGAACTGACTGACGATGACTATCGCAAGTTCTATCATGATCTTTATCCCGGTCAGGAAGATCCGTTGTTCTGGATTCATCTTAATGTCGATTTTCCTTTCACCCTCACCGGTATTCTCTTCTTCCCTAAAATCAAGAGTAATCTCGAAATACGCAAGGATCGTATCCAGCTGTATTGCAATCAGGTATATGTTACTGATTCAGTTGAAGGTGTGGTCCCTGAATTCATGATGCTCCTTCAAGGTGTGATTGATTCACCGGATATCCCTCTGAACGTGTCACGTTCATATCTTCAGAGCGATACTGCTGTGAAGAAGATTTCAGGCTACATCACTAAGAAGGTCGCATCCCGCCTCGATGATTTATTTAAGGCTAACCGTGCTGACTTCGAGTCAAAATGGGATGACATAAAGATTTTCATTGAGTACGGAATGCTCACTGATGAGAAATTCTGTGATTCAGCTATGAAATTCACTCTATTGAAGGACACAGAAAATAAATATTTCACCCTTGAAGAGTATAAGTCACTCGTCGAAGCGAGCCAGACTGACAAGGATGGAAATATCGTTTATATTTATGCCACTGACCCTGTGGCGCAATACAATTACATTCATGCCGCAAACGAAAAGGGGTACAACGTGTTGCTGATGGATGGCCAGCTTGACGGCCATTTTATCTCAATGCTTGAAAGCAAGGTAGATAAGACTCGCTTTGTGAGAGTTGACAGTGACTCGGTGGAAAACCTGATTCCGAAGGCCGACAAGAAGGGTAGCGATTTGAACGCAAATCAGATTTCTATCCTCACCACCTTGTTCCACAGCCAACTCCCAAAGATGGATAAGAGCGACTTCCTCGTGTCGTTTGAATCCCTCGATCCTGCCGCTAACCCGATTCTGATTACTCAGAATGAGTATATGCGTCGTATGAAGGACATGGCTGCCACCCAGCCAGGAATGAGTTTCTACGCTGAGCTTCCCGATAACTATAACTTGATTGTCAACACCTCTCAACCTGTTATTGTCAAGATTCTTGACGAGGCTGAAAAAGCACTCGAAGAAAAAATCGCACCGCTTCGTAAAGCAGTGGAAGATGGAAACGAGAAGATTACGGCGTTGCGTTCTGAAATTAAGGACAATAAACCTACCGATGAACAGTCCGCTCAGGAAAAGACCTTCATGGCCGATGTTGAGAAATCACGTAAAGAACAGGAGGAGATTATCAGCAAGTATGCATCCGAGAAGCCTGTGATTAAGCAGGTTATCGACATCGCCCTCCTCGGCAACGGATTGCTTAAGGGTCGTGACCTCAGCGAGTTTATCAAGCGTTCAATTTCAATGCTTTGACAATTGACAATTGACATTTCATTGGATAAATTCTGTCGATTGAATTAGAATAAGTTTATACAACTTCTTCTCAATAGAAAATGTCCGGTAAAAGGAGATACCCATAAACCTTTTGCCGGACATCTGTGTGTGTTTTTATGAGATTTTCATCGCCTGGTTGGTGCGTATGGTGTCCTGATTCACGTAGAATCGGATTATAGAATAAATCACATTCTGCATAGGTGTGAGGGTAGACTGCGGATTTTGTCCCAGTATAAACTCCATGCTCATGGCGTTGCAGATTGGCTCGCGGTCAGCTGCCGAGAGAGATTTGATGGTGTTGATAACACGCTTTGAGATGATGAAAGGATTTTCCATGACTTTTACCTTCTATTGAATGTGATTAATGTTTTATTTCGATGTCGCAAAGGTAATTCATGGGTTGGGCAACAATATGACCTTGACGTTGAAATTTGTGTTAAAATTTGATTAACGAAGGAAAGTCGGGTTTGACTCAATTGACTGAGGAGAGTATGTGCACACAGCGTATGTGTAATTTCCCTTCGGAACCTTCTTCTCATTTTGATATGTGATGCCTAATAAGTATTCCCCCTTAATGCCATCATCAAATTCATCCATAGCTTTATCCAGCGGAACATCGGCAGGGATAGCGTATACGGTATACCTGACAAGTTCAATGTCCTCAGGCTCTACGGGATTCCATGACAGGACTCCATCGCTAATTTTCAATCCTTTAGGTGCTGAATAGGTGAACTGGTGTTTCCATGGCATTGCCGGGGTGAGGACCGGATGGCTGAACGTTTCTGACATCAAGTCATTTTGGATTTTTGGTAGATTTTTGGCACTGTACAATATCACACCGCTATTTCCGTCGAGGCTTGACGAGCGATTGTGTCCCACCTGTTCGAGAATCTGGTTACGGTTTTGTGCTGTATTGCTGCTACCCACATGTTCAAGGGTCACACTTCCGTAAAAGTGCCGTCCATAGAGGTTTGCAGCCTCGCTCCACCATTTTGCGATAGGCTCGTAAGGCGCCAAAGCATGGTCTGTGTGCCAATAAATCTGTGGAGAGATGAAATCGATGGTGTGTTCATAGAGGAGCCCTAAGGGATCGGAATATATCTCGTTATATTGCCAATCGGAAGCCTTGACCGAAATCGGATCCATTCCCCACTTTGAAGAGGATGTGTCATGCTTACCTGCCACTCCTGCAGGGGAAATACCGAAAACAATATCGGGCCGTTCTTCCTCAATCATCGCATAAACATCAGCAATAGCCTTATGCACATTCGCTCTCCGCCAATCACCGAAGGATACCCATGGGGTCTCATTTATGTAATCTTGAAAATCAGGCATATCGGATGTCTCAGGAATACGATTGGGATAGAAATAATCGTCGAAAATCAAGCCATCGACCTCGTAGCCGGACACAATCTCACGGCATATGTCCACCACGTGTTGGCGTACATCTTCGCGCCCGGGATTGAACACTGTATACTTGCCATGCTTTAGAAGCCAACCGCGTTTTTTCCATTCATTATCCTGGGGCGTAGAATAGTCAGTGCCTGTGCTCCAGCGGAACGGATTAACCCAGGCGTAACATTCCAAACCACGGTTGTGACATTCGTCAACAACGAACTCCAGCGGATCCCATCCCGGATTCTCACCTCGTTTGCCCGTAAGAAACGAAGACCAAGGCTCAAGGTTTGAGTCGTACATCACATCACCCATTGAACGTACTTGAAAGCACACTGTGGTGAAGTTCATTGATTCAAACCGGTCTAACATATTTATTAGCTCATCCTTTTGGCGTTGTCGGATGGATTTAGAGTTCCCTGTCTGGGAAGGCCAGTCAAGACCCCACACAGTGGCCACCCACACACCTCTAAACTCCCGTTTGGGGATGGCGGATGAGGATGTGTTATTGCTTAATAATAAAATTAGGATGCATAATATAGAAAAATAGCGAGTCATGGCATGATGTTTTTGTAATGCAAATTTAATACATTTGTACCTAATTTATATGGTAAGGCCACTTTTTTGATAAAATATTATAAAAATAAAAAAAATAATGAGGGGAAAGTCCACATTATTTACGGAAAATAGTTAATTTTGCAAGTTGAAATCCATACCCCACAGGGTAACGTAATAAAGTAATCACGCAAATTAACGACGTAATATAACGACGTAATATAACGCCATGCGCAAATATATATATACACTGCTCGCAGCTATATCATTGACCTCATGCGGAGAATATCAGCATGTGCTAAAAAGCACAGACGCCGACTACAAACTTGACTTTGCCAAGCGCGCATTCGAGGAGAAAAAATATACCCAGGCAGCCACTGTGCTTTCCGACATCGTGACACAGTTCAAGGGCTCCGATAAGGCTGAGGATTCTCTGTATCTTCTCGCATTATCAAATTACGAAAATAAGGATTATGAGACATCCGGCCAGTATTTTAAGACATATTATGCTCGTTATCCGAAAGGAAAATACACCGAACTCGCACGTTTCTATGCCGGTTATGGATATTATCTTGACTCGCCGGAGCCACAGCTTGACCAGTCAGGAACCGTTAAGGCTATTCAGGAACTTCAGGCGTTTCTTGACTATTTCCCCAGAAGTGATAAAGTTTCAATTGCCCAAAATGCAATATTTGAACTTCAGGATAAACTGACTTTGAAGCAACTTGAAAATGCCCAATTATATTATAACTTAGGGACTTATCTTGGCAATAATTATGAAAGTGCTATAATTGTGGCCCGTAATGCCATTAAAGATTATCCCTACTCGAAATATAAAGAGGATCTTGAACTTCTCATCCTGAAGGCTCGCTACCAAGAGGCCAAGGAAAGTGTCGACGAAAAGAAAGCCGATCGTTTCAGGGAGGTGATTGACGAATATTACTCCTATGTCAATAACTATCCGGACACACCCAACCGAGAGGAAGCTGACAATATCCTCAAGATTGCTCAGCGATATGTCAAAGAATAATAAACATCGAAAAATCTAAACTCATAATAAAGAAAAATGGACTACAAGAAGACTAATGCTCCGCTCAACACCCAGACACGCGACCTTATCCAGATGAGCGAAGACACTGGCAACGTTTATGAGACTGTCTGCATAATCGCAAAGCGCGCCAATCAGATAGCTGGCGAAATGAAGCACGACCTTGAGAAGAAACTTCAGGAATTTGGCTCTGTGAACGACAATCTTGAGGAGATTTCCGAAAACCGTGAACAGATCGAGATTTCTCGCTTCTATGAGCGACTTCCCAAGCCAACCCTCATCGCTACCCAGGAATATCTCGACCATAAAATCCATTTCCGCAACCCCACAAAGGAAAATCTCGAACTCGATTAATCGTCGCTAAGTGGATTAGGGGGGATTGAGCAAGTGAGCTTCAAGAAATATGTGAAATTTGACGCTCAAATAATGAAATTTTCCAATCGATTTTAACAAATATGCCTAAAAAAGTTGGCAGAGTAGAGAAAAATCGCTACCTTTGTGCGCTTTTTAGAGCAAATTATATCTATTAATCACTTTAAACATCTGTATCAATGCATTTGAACTCTGATGAAAAAGTAGAAATCTTTGAGAAGTACGGTAAGGGCAAGACTGACACTGGCTCTCCTGAAGCACAGATTGCATTATTCTCTGTCCGTATTGCTCATTTGACTGAGCACCTCAAGTCAAATCACAAAGATTATACGACTGCGAGAGCTCTCAAGGCTTTGGTAGGTAAGCGTCGTCGCCTCTTGGATTATCTTATTCGTAAGGACATCAACCGCTACCGTGCCATCATCGCCCAGAAGGAGCTCGGTATCAGAAAGTAAGTCGATAAGACGCTACTTGAAGATTACAATTGGTTGTCCCGGTCTCAGACCTCGACAACCTTTTTTTATTTGATTCTTCCTGTTCGTGAAATTTTTATGTTATATAACATTTTTTCATCCCGATAACTTTGATATACTGAGTTATTTTCTTTAATTTTGCACTCATAAAACCAATAGATACCCTATGTCAGAAAATAAAAGAATAAAAACGGCTTTAATCTCTGTGTTCTACAAAGATGGCCTCGAAGAGATATTGTCAAAACTCAGTGCTGATGGTGTTAAATTCTTGTCAACAGGTGGTACGCGCTCGTTTATTGAAAGTCTTGGCTATCAATGTGATGCCGTGGAGGACCTTACCGGATATCCTTCTATACTTGGAGGTCGAGTTAAGACTTTGCACCCTAAAGTGTTTGGCGGAATACTTAACCGTCGCGAGAATGATGGCGACCGTGCCCAGATAGCACAGTACGAAATCCCCGAGATCGATCTTGTGATTGTTGACCTCTATCCCTTTAGTGCCACTGTGGCATCTGGTGCATCTGAAGCTGACATTATCGAAAAAATTGACATAGGTGGTATCTCACTTATCCGTGCGGCGGCTAAGAATTTCAAAGATGTTGTAATTGTAGCGTCAAAGGCACAGTATAAGCCCCTTTCCGATATGCTAACTCGTAATGGAGCTGAGTCCTCGCTCGAAGAGCGTCGTTGGTTTGCGACTCAGGCTTTCGCCGTGTCATCAGGTTACGATACTGATATTTTCAACTATTTCGCTTCTACTGAAGTTGAATCGCCTATCGAATCGACTGAGGAACTTCGCATCGCATTTGATGATGCAAAAAAGATGCGATATGGAGAAAATCCTCATCAGAAAGGTACTTTCTTTGGCGACTTCAATGCGATGTTTGACCAGCTTCATGGTAAGGAAATTTCTTACAACAATCTCCTTGACATTGACGCTGCAGTGTCATTGATTTCTGAATTCCAGGACCCGACTTTTGCAATTCTAAAGCATAACAATGCTTGTGGACTCGCTACTCGTCCCACCATCGTTGAGGCTTGGAAGGATGCCTTGGCCGGTGATCCTGTAAGCGCCTTCGGAGGCGTACTGATTACAAATGGCACGGTGGATGAGGTCGCGGCTGATGAAATCAATAAGATTTTCTTTGAAGTCATCATCGCGCCAGCTTACACTAATGGAGCTCTCGAAGTTCTTAAACAGAAGAAGAACCGAATCATATTGGTTCAAAAATCCCCTCTCACCACCACTCGTCAGTTCCGCTCGATTCTAAACGGCGCCCTTGTGCAGGAGAGAGACCTCAAGATTGAGACTCCCGATGATCTTAAGCAAGTAACAACTCTTGGCGTGACTCCGGAGCAAGTCGCCGATTTACTTTTTGCCAACAAGATTGTAAAGAACTCAAAGAGCAATTCAATAGTCCTTGCAAAGAATGGTATGCTACTCGCAAGCGGTGTTGGGCAGACTTCTCGTGTAGATGCCCTTAAGCAGGCGATTGAAAAGGCTCACTCATTCGGTTTTGACCTCCACGGAGCTGTTATGGCCTCAGATGCTTTCTTCCCATTCCCCGACTGTGTGGAAATCGCTGGCAATGCAGGTGTCACTGCCGTTATCCACCCCGGAGGCTCAATTCGTGACCAAGAGAGCGTGGATTATTGCAACGCTCATGAGATGGCAATGGTGATAACAGGTTTCCGCCACTTCAAACATTAAAAATAACCTACGGAAAGAGGATGCGTCAATTTTCAGTATTGACGCATCTCAACCGTTTTTAAATACAAACCTCTCAAAATCATGGGATTATTTTCTTTTACAAAGGAAATCGCAATTGACTTAGGAACAGCCAATACGATTATAATACACAACGATAAGATCGTTATCGACGAGCCATCTATCGTGGCATTGGAGAAGCGTACCGGCAAGCTCATTGCAGTGGGTCGTGAAGCAAAACTGATGCAGGGTAAGGAGAATGATGGTATCGAAACCATACGCCCGCTCCGTAAGGGTGTGATTGCTAACTTTAACGCCGCCGAAATGATGATTCGCGGTCTTATCAAGAAAGCAAGCTCAAAGAGCAACTGGTTCTCTCCCTCAATGAAGATGGTGGTCGGTATCCCGTCCGGCTCTACAGAAGTAGAAATCCGTGCCGTGCGCGACTCTTCGGAGCATGCTGGCGGCCGTGATGTCTATATGATTTATGAGCCTATGGCTGCCGCCCTTGGTATCGGTATTGATGTACTTGCGCCTCAGGGAAATATGATTGTAGATATAGGTGGCGGTACCACTGAAATCGCCGTAATTTCCCTTGGCGGTATCGTGTCAAATAAGAGTATCCAGGTGGCCGGTGATGACCTAACAGATGATATTATGGAACACATGGGACGTGTACACAATGTCAAAGTAGGCGAGCGCACAGCTGAGCAAATCAAGATTCATGTCGGTTCAGCCCTTACCGAACTTGAAAATCCACCGGAGGATTTCATCGTGCATGGTCCTAACAAGATGACTGCGCTACCAATGGAAGTCCCTGTTTCATATCAAGAAATTTCCCACTGTATCGAGAAGTCAATTTCACGTATTGAAGCAGCAGTGCTTCAGGCACTTGACGAGACTCCTCCTGAACTGTATTCCGATATCGTGATGAATGGTATCTTCCTTGCCGGCGGTGGTGCTATGCTTCGCGGACTTGACAAGCGTCTCACTGATAAGATTGGTATCCAGTTCCACATCGCCGAGGATCCTCTGCTTTGTGTGGCAAAGGGTACAGGTGTGGCTCTTAAGAATATCGAGACTTTCTCATTTTTGATTCGATAAAAAGTCGATTATAATGTAGTCGTCCTTTAGTGTGTGCAGTTCTAAACTGGTTACATGTTAAGAAGTGAACTTTTGTGAGCGAATTATTAAAGTTTCTTGTTAAGTATAGTTCATGGTTTCTGTTTGCGCTGTATATTGTGGCCGGATTAGTACTCCTATTTTCGTCCAATCCTTTTCAGCACCATGTCTATTTAACATCGGCAAATGTTGTGTCGTCAGGAGTTTACGGTGCGACAAATAATGTGACATCCTATTTTTCTTTACGCGAGATAAATGAAGATTTGCAGCGTCGTAATTCCGACCTTGAGTTGGAGATTTACCGTCTGAAGGATGTGATACGTGATTATCAGCAGCAGATTTATGCTGACACTATGACAGTTGACTCTGCCCTCACACGGTATTCTTTCCTGATAGCTCATGTGATCAACAATTCCACGACTCGTGCCCACAACTACATCACCATCGAAAAAGGCCGCCTCGACGGGGTGGAACCTGAGATGGGAGTGATTGACCAGAACGGTATTGTTGGAGTGGTGAATGTGGTGGGTGATCACACGGCACGACTTATCTCAGTGCTCAATCCTTATCTCCGTCTTTCATGCAAGGTGAAAGGGGAGGATCAGGTGGGTTCTCTCGTATGGGACGGAAATGATCCGGGTGAAGCTATACTGGAGGAGTTGCCTAAGCATGCGAAATTCGTTAAAGGTGACACGATTGTGACGAGCGGATTCTCTTCGGTGTTCCCCGAGGGTGTCCCGGTAGGAACAATCCTTTCAGGCACACGTGACAGGGAGGATAACTTCTACACTCTGCGTGTTAAGTTGTTCACTGACTTTACGACACTCTCAACAGTCAGGGTGATACGTGACAAGATGAAGGATGAGCTTGGGATTGTGGAAAAGGATCCCGAGATAAAGAACATTAATTAATCGGACGTTTAATAATAAATGTGAATTATACCAGGCATGAGTAAAACCGCATTACAATTCATATTGTTAGGGTTCATATTGGTTATTGCGCAAGTGGTGGTGTTTAATCACATCTGCTTGTTCAATGTGGCTGTGCCAATGGTTTTTTTCTATTTAATCATTCGTCTACCTATCACATTGTCAATTAATTGGCTTCTTACAATATCATTCTTCCTTGGACTTATAGTCGATGTATTCTCTGATACGTATGGAATGAACGCCTTGTCATGCACGATTCTCGCAATGTTTCGTCGTCCCATTCTCCGCCTTTACGTCCCCCGTGAAGAGGATTTGACCCGCCCTGAGCCATCAATGTACTCCCTTGGCACCTCTACTTACATGAAGTATCTCCTTACAATGACGTTACTTTACTGTACATTAATTTTTTTAATTGAAGCCTTTACTTTCTTTAATCCGTTGCGATTAGTGCTTCGAATAGTCACAAGCACTGCGCTTTCGATGGCACTTATGGTAGCAATTGACAGTTTAATGACTACAAGAAGTGAGAAAAGACTATAATCTTGAAAAACGACGCTATGTCATAGGCGGTTTTATCACGATTATCGCCTTGATATATATTGTCAGGTTGTTTAGCCTTCAGGTGTCAGACTCAAAATATAAGGATTACGCTGATTCCAACGCTTTCCTTAGAAAAGCCGTGTACCCTTCACGAGGCATAATTTATGACCGTGACGGACGATTGGTGGTGTATAATCAACCGGCCTATGATGTGATGATGATTCCCCGTGACGTTAAGGAATTTGATACCATCGACTTTTGTCGTGCCATAAATATCACTCCTGAGGATCTCAGGAAGAGGATTGTTGATATGAAGGATACTCGTCGTAATCCCGGCTATTCTACTTATTCGCCTCAAAAACTTTTGACCCATCTGACTGCCGAGGAGTATGGACGCCTGCAGGAGAAACTTTACCGTTTTCCGGGTTTTTATATCCAGAAGCGTATCCTGCGAGAATATAATTACAAGAGTGCCGCAAATGTTCTTGGCAATATTCGAGAAGTTTCCCAAAAGGATATCGATAAGGATGGTTATTATATGCCTGGCGATTATATCGGTGACATTGGTGTAGAACATACCTACGAGGAATATCTGCGTGGTAACAAGGGAGTGGAAGTGCTTATGCGCGACGCCCTTGGGCGTATACAGGGCCGATATGAGGAGGGTGCTCTTGACCGAGATGCTGTTGCAGGTAAAAATATCAAACTCAGTCTCAATATCGAGCTTCAGCAATATGCTGAGTCGTTGATGATGAATAAAAAAGGAGCAGTGGTAGCCATTGAACCTGAGACGGGTGAAATCCTTTGCTTAGTGTCAGCTCCTACCTACGACCCCAGCTTGCTAATTGGACGTGAGCGTGGTAATAACTACAATAAGATGATGAAAAACCTGGATAAGCCCCTTTTTAACCGTGCTATACAGGCCACTTATCCTCCGGGCTCGACGTTTAAACCTACTCAGGGTCTTATTCTTCTCGAAGAGGGTATTATTAATACCGGTACCATGTTCCCTTGCTCGCATGGATTTATTTCCGGCGGACTTAGAGTGGGATGCCACGGTCATGGTTCTCCTCTTGCCCTAAAGCCGGCTCTCCAGACCTCATGCAACGCTTATTTCTGTTGGGGTTTTAAGGCCATGATTGATAAGCGCAGCAAGTACGGAAGTTCGGCTAATGCGTTTGATATATGGAAAAAGCACATGGTGTCAATGGGTTACGGTTATAAACTTGGCGTAGATTTGCCGGGTGAATATCGAGGCTTTATCCCCAATGTGGATTTCTACAATAAATGGTATGGAGCAGGGCATTGGAGTGCTAACACGATTATCTCTGTTGCAATCGGTCAGGGTGAGATTCTTGCCACTCCGCTGCAGATTGCCAATCTTTGTGCCACAATTGCTAACCGCGGGCATTTTATCACTCCTCATGTGGTGAAGGAGATACAGGACACTGTCGTGCCATCGGAATATCTTCAAAAGCATGTCCCGACAATTTCATCACATTGGTATGAAGACATCGCCGAAGGAATGCGCATGGCGGTGACAGGAGGTACTTGTAGAATAGCTAATCTTACTGATATTGAGGTGTGTGGAAAAACCGGTACGGCTCAGAATCCGCATGGTAAGGACCACTCGGCGTTCATGGGTTTCGCACCTTACCATAATCCTAAAATCGCTGTGGCAGTGTATGTGGAAAATGCCGGTTTCGGCGCCACGTTCGGTGTGCCAATCGGTGCGCTGGTCATGGAGCGCTATCTGAGAGGCTATATTCCCCAGGATAGGAAGTATCTCGAAGAGAGAATGCTGCAATCCAACACAATTATATTTGGCGCGAGAAAACACTGATGAAAGAGTATAAACTGATGGCATAAAAGTTAGGTAAGTGGAAAAGGAACAAAATACATCAGTACTGAAGTATGTCGACTGGTTTACAGTGATCATATACATACTTTTAGTTATGGCAGGGATGGTAAGCATCTATGCTGCCAGCTATGATTTTGACCATGCCAATATGTTGAGTTTCACGGAGTTTTCCGGCAAGCAATTTCGATGGATAGGACTCTCGCTTGCATTAGGACTTGTGATTCTTCTCATCGATGTGAGAGTTTATGAAAATTATGCCTACGTCATATACATAGCAATACTGCTCTTGCTGGTAGTAACGATTTTCATTGCTCCCGACATTAAGGGGTCACGCTCATGGCTTGTGCTTGGTCCGATGAGCTTGCAACCGGCTGAATTTGGCAAGTTTGCCACGGCGTTATGCCTTGCTAAACTATTTTCAAGCTATAACTTTGTGCTGAATGCTTCGAAGAAAAACTATGTCAGGGCTTTATTGATAATCTTCTTGCCGGTAATATTGATATTGGGACAAAAGGAGACTGGTTCCGCTCTCGTATACCTTTCGCTATTCTTCGTCTTATACCGCGAGGGGATGAGTGGTTTGGTGCTATTGGCTGCATTGTGTGCTGTGGTGTTTTTCGTGGTGGAAGTGAAATTCACTGGTACATTGCTATTAGGTATTCCTTTAGGACAAGCTGCTGTGTTCATGATGATTATGCTACTAATAGTGGCTATGCTTGCTATATATTGCAAGCATTTTGAGGCGGCGAGAAATGTGTTTCTTTGGTATCTTGTCACGGGATTGATTGTGGCAGGACTCACTATCGCAGATATACCTGTTCCGGGCATGGCATATTTCCTGTTTGCAATTGGTGTCTCGCTCGTATACTGCATACTTTTGATGTTTAAGACCAGGGCCCGTAATCTGATTATCACTGTATGTGCTGCGGTGGTCTCGATAGCGTTCCTGTTTTCAGTGGACTATGCGTTTACAATCCTTAAACCACATCAACAGCTGCGAATCAAAGTTGCGCTGGGTATTGAGGAGGATTTGCGAGGCGCAGGATATAATGTAAACCAGTCAAAGATTGCCATCGGCTCGGGTGGAATGTTTGGAAAAGGCTTCCTTAACGGTACTCAAACGAAGTTGAAATATGTCCCTGAACAGCATACTGACTTCATATACTGCACCATTGGTGAGGAAGAAGGATTCATTGGGGCTGCCGGAGTGTTGCTGCTTTTTCTTATTCTCATACTACGTATTATCACTATTGCCGAGCGACAACCCACAGTATTTGGTCGTGTATATGCCTATTGTGTGGCAAGTTATCTGATTTTCCATATTTCGATTAATATAGGTATGGTGATAGGGCTGTGTCCTGTCATAGGCATACCCCTCCCATTTTTTAGCTATGGCGGCTCTTCGCTTTGGGGATTCACTTTCTTGCTGTTCATACTGTTACGTATTGATGCATCGCGGCGAGAACGGTCCTTCTAAATATTCTCTAATAACCTTCTCCATAGATTATGCAACAGGAATTTGCTTCAAAACTACTCGAGGGCGCGGTGACAGAGCTGTCTCGACTTCCCGGAATCGGGCGTAAAACAGCTTTACGGCTTGCTTTGCATATTCTTCGATGCGATGAACACTCCGGCGTTGCTCTTGGAGAGGCAATTATAAATATGCGCAGGGGGATACGATATTGCTCGGTGTGCCACAATATCTCTGAGACAGAGGTGTGTCCGATTTGTGCCAATGAGCGACGTGATCGCTCAACCGTTTGTGTGGTGGAGAGTGTTAAGGATGTGATGATCTTTGAGAATACCGGACAATTTTCAGGCGTTTATCACGTCCTTGGAGGTGTTATTTCTCCGATGGATGGAGTCGGTCCTGACCAGCTGGAGATTGACTCGCTTGTAAATCGCGTGGCACGTGGTGGTGTTAAGGAAGTGATATTGGCACTTAGTGCTACTATGGAGGGGGAAACCACAAATTTCTACCTCTACCGCCGACTGGCTGCCTATACTGATGTGAAAATAACCCAATTGGCGCGGGGCGTGTCGGTGGGTAATGAAATTGAATATACTGATGAGATTACTCTCGGACGTTCGCTTATAAACCGCACTCTTTTCTCTGATTCCATTAAGAGAAACTGATGCTTAATTCCCTGATTCGGTTTAAAGTTATTGATACTGGTTGCTGAAAATTATAAACGACTGGTATCTAAATTCTTATTATTAATTGCTCCTCAATATTATATTGCTACTTGTTTAGGCCATCAGACGAGTTATACATATATAATTGCGAGTTAGATGATTATAAGAATTTTTGGAGTATGTAAGCTGATGTATATGTCGGTGGTGTCCTAAGCCATGATTTTAACCGTCCGGAGGTCTGGAATCCCGCTTTTTCAAATAATCTGCGGCTTGCGATATTATCCTCAGCAATCGTGCAGTATAGCTGGTGTAGTGTCAACTTTTTGCGGCAGTATTCCATCACAATATTCAGTACATCAAGTCCATAACCCTGTCCACGGTATTCATTGGCTATTAAGATGCCGATTCCACACCGTGAATTTACAGCATCAAAATCAAAGAGGTCAACAGTGCCTATAGAGGTCGGAAACAGATGTCGTGAGCCGTCAGTATTCATTACCTGCTTAAGGTCAATCACAAAACGAAGTTGTTTTGTCTCAAAAATATTTCCGTCATAATTATTAATATAGTCCCACAACTGTTTGCGGGACAATGGCGCATATGTCACCCCCGCGTTCCAAAGCGTAGTGTCATTTTCCCATTTGTAGAGAATATCAACATCCACAGGCTCTGGAGCACGGAGGAGAATGCGTTGATTAGATAGTAGTGGGGGTGAAGCGAGCATTATGCTTGTCCTAACAGGAACTTTTCGACATCAATTGCGGCTTTGCAGCCCATCCCGGCGGCTGTAATCGCTTGACGGTAAGTGGTGTCAGCAACATCACCTGCAGCAAATACTCCAGGCACGTTTGTGGCTGTCCCATTAGGCGCAACTTTGATATAACCGGCCTCGTCACATTCAATTTCGGGACGGAACGGCTCAGTGTTGGGATTGTGGCCTATGGCAAGGAAGAAGCCGTCAATGGCAATGTCAATTTTCTGTTCTATGTCAGTGCCACTATTTTCAACGAGATGCGCACCTTCAAGATATTCTTTGCCATAGAGACCTACTGTGACGGTGTTGAAAAGCACCTTTATATTACCCTTTTCAAGGACTCGCTGTTGCATCACTTTGGAGGCTCGGAGATAAGGCTTACGGACTATAAGGAATACGTCAGATGCAAGATTGCTCAGATAAAGTGCTTCCTCGCAGGCTGTATCGCCGCCGCCTACCACTGCGACCCGCTTCCCACGATAGAAGAAGCCGTCGCATGTGGCACATGCTGAAACCCCGAGTCCGTTATATTTCACTTCATCCTCAAGCCCGAGATATTTAGCGGATGCCCCTGTGGCAATGATGATTGACTCTGCTTCAATATTCAAGTCGAAGTCAGTCTCCACCTTGAAAGGACGGTTGGAGAAGTCAACTTTCTTTACATATCCTGGACGAACATCAGCTCCGAATTTCTGAGCCTGTGTGCGAAGGTCGGCCATTAGCTGTGTGCCGGTAACTCCCTGGGGATAGCCTGGGAAATTCTCGACTTCAGTAGTCGTAGTTAGTTGACCGCCTGGCTGGTATCCTTCAATTACAAGGGGAGAAAAACCTGCGCGCGAAGTATAAATCGCCGCTGTGTATCCAGCTGGACCTGAGCCTATGATAAGGCAACGAGTTTTCATTTCTGCCATATTGATGATTATATTTTATTTATATTTTCATGAGCTTTTTTTATTTGATAATCAATATAGTATGATTATATTTGCTCATATAATGCCTATATTGCCATCAACGAAGATCAACTACGCTCACTCCGGGATATTTTTTTGCATTAAATCTGAAATGCGACACCGGCAATGAGCCGCCGACCTCCACTCTTGATATAACGATTGAAACGCTCTGATTGTTGCTTAGAGTCAAATCAATATGCGTGGGGAATAGTGTTTTATCGCTGATTGACAAAACGACACCTTTTATGTCGCTTTTTGGCGACAAAGCGGTTAGACGTATTTTTTTGACACCGGTTGCGCTTTTCAGAAGTTGGGATTTGTAGCTGCTGCTGAATGAGCGAATGATGGCGAAGGGATTAATTTGCTGAAGTTCTTCCGCTGTCGGTTCTGTGATGTTCACTTCGCCGGTATGGGAGGTGTAAGTCCACTGGGTTTTACCGTCAAACCAAGACACCATCTGAGGGGATGATATGGTGAAACGATCTCCGGAAATAGTCATAATCCCTGACTGTGACTGACCGTCAGCACTGATGGTATAGGATGCTACTAACGATTTGGCACCCTTGATTTTATTGGCGCATTGGCTGAGAATGTCAGAAGCCGATTGAGCAACTGAAACATTGACATTGAATGTCACAAGTGTAAATAGGAAAATTATTTTGATGATTCGTTTCATTGTCATTTCTTCGTTAGATTTGACGTTGACCCAATGTAGATTAGGCGTTGTCAAGGATTGATTCAAGCATAATGATATCCACTAGTACCTGGCGGGGTTTGCCTCCTTGTGAGGGCCCTACTATACCGGCTGCTTCCATTTGATCCATGATTTTACCGGCTCGGTTGTAACCAATTGAGTATCTGCGTTGAAGTGAGGAGGTAGACGCTGTGTCGGATGAAACAACATAACGGGCAGCTTCGTCAAACAAGGGGTCTCGGTCACCGATATTACCTGAGAATGTACCCCCTTCACCTTCAACCACATATTCCGGTAGCTCGTAGGGTTGTGAGTAGCCCACTTGCGAGGCGATTTTGTCACATATATTGCTAACTTCCGGTGTGTCAATGAATGCGCACTGCACACGCTCCAATTTACCATTAATGGCGAAAAGCATATCACCGCGTCCAATCAACTGATTAGCACCCAACTGGTCAAGAATTGTGCGCGAATCATTACCCTGGATAACACGGAAGGCTATTCGACCGGGTATATTCAATTTGATACCGCCTGTGATGACATTAACAGTAGGTCGCTGAGTGGCGATAATCAAGTGAATACCAGCTGCACGTGCCACAGCTGCCAATCGTGATACCGGGTTTTCAATCTCTTTGCCCTGACGGATAATGAGGTCGGCAAACTCATCGATAACAAGCACGATATAGGGGAGAAAATGGTGTTTCTCAGGATTGAGCCGGCGCGCCTTGAATTTCTCGTTGTACTCTTTGATGTTCCTTACTCCGGCTTGCTCAAGGAGGGTCAATCTGTTGTCCATCTCCACGCATAGGGAGTTGAGCACTGCCACTACCTTTGTCATATCGGTAATGATCGGATCTTCACCGGGAAGTGCTGCTAAATAATGACGTTCGAGCTTGCGATAAAGGCTTAGCTCCACACGCTTTGGGTCAATAAGCACGAACTTCAATTCTGATGGGTGCTTTTTATAAAGTAGGGAGGCGATTATCGCATTGAGACCCACTGACTTACCCATACCGGTAGCTCCGGCTACGAGAAGGTGGGGGAGTTTGGCAAGGTCATACATGAATATCTCGTTGGATATTGTGCGGCCTAATGCCATCGGGAGTTCCATTTTGGAGTTTTGGAACACTTCACTTTCTAATACGGAACGCATTGACACCACCTGGGGATCTTTGTTTGGTACCTCGATACCAATTGTTCCTTTTGCGGGAATTGGGGCGATAATACGCACTCCTAAAGCGGCGAGTGAAAGCTGGAGGTCATCGCCCAAGCTTTTAACTGAGCGAGTGCGCACGCCTTCGGCAGGCACGATTTCGTAAAGTGTGACTGTCGGACCGATTGTGGCTTCTATATGAGATATCTCCACACCGTAATGACGTAGTGTCTCTGTGATGCGTCGTTTGTTGAAATCCATCTCCTGAACATCAACGCTTATTCCTTTGTCTTCCGTGTCTTTGAGAAGGTCTACATCCGGAAACTGATAATGTGAGAGTTCGGCACGTGGGTCGTATAGTTCTGAAGGAAAGTCTTCTGCGCTCTTCTCAGTTTTATCGTTTTCAGCTTCCGCAGCTGTTTCGACCTGGATTGTCGGTTTTACCGGATTATTGATGAAAAGCGGAGGTAGGTCGTCAACAGGCTCTTCAGTGGTGATGTTATCAACAGTAGTTCGAATTACTTCTGAGATATTCTCGGTATCAAGATTTTGGCTTATAGGTGTAGTGTTTTCAATCATTTCCCGGGTTGACTCAATGGCAGTTTCGTGACTGTCATTATTCATCTGCATTTCAGCTATGGGAGATTGAACCCCAGATGCTTGAGCTTGTTCTGCATCCATGCGAGCTTGTTCTGCGGCTTGAGCTTGTTCTGCTTCCACGGGTACTTGCTCAGCGGCTTGAGCTTGTTCTGCTTCCACGTGTACTTGCTCAGCGGCACGTGTTTGCTCTGCTTCCATGCGAGCTTGTTCAGCGGCACGTGTTTGTTCTGCTTCCATGCGAGCTTGTTCAGCGGCACGTGCTTGCTCTGCCTTCATGCGAGCTTGTTCAGCGGCTTGAGCCTGTTCTGCTTCCATGCGTGCTTGTTCAGCGGCGCGCTTTTCCTCCTCTTCGGCTTCGATGCGTTCACGCTCCGCACGTCGAATCGCTTGACGTTCCTTATATGCGCTGTACTTTTTGTTCATGAAGCCAAAAGCTGCTTTTAATTTGGTGAGGTACAGGATTATAACCATGCCTACCATGACAATGCTCACACCTAACGCACCCCATATGCCGGTGAATAAAATAAGACGTTCATTCAGAAAATGACCGTGACGCCCGCCCCAATAAATAGGTGACGACATTTCGTAGGTGATAAGACCGCTCACCACGGATATTGATATAGCTGTGAGAAGACAGTTGAGTGTCAGTGACCAAAATTTAGGTCTGTATACGTTCAAAAGTGACAGACCGCAAACTGCCATGTAGTAAATCAGGATAAACGAGCCAATGCCAAGCCAATTATGGATTATATTGTGGGCTATCCATGCTCCGAACGGTCCACCGGCATTTTTTATCATTTCCGGAGCGAGCTCGTCGTTAAGCAATGCGCTTTGGTCATTGCCGATGGTGGCAAAATAAGAGATGGAAACAAGCAAGGTGTAAGCCGCAAACGCAACCAGTATCAAGCCGATGAACATGGCGGTTCTGGAATCACGTAATATTGTCAACGATTTAGACACAGTGCCTTTTTTCTGCTTAGGTGCATTTATTGCGGTTGCCGAGGCCTTCGCGGATGTCGCAGTTGTGGCTTGTCCTCGTACGCCTACCGGGATCGCTGCCTCTTGCTGTCCTGTCTGTTGTGGCAATGGTTGTGTCGCCGGCGCCGATTCGTCAGAAGGAGTTGCGGCATAGTCAGGTCGTTGCCGTTGGTTGAGGATAGCCTCTGCGTCAAACATAGAACCATCAGAATAAGATGACTCGTCAATGGGTGAGTAGGAAGTTGGCATTATGGAATTATGTGTGCGTAATTTTACTAAGTGATATGATTAGGAAGCAAAATTACAAAAAAAACTTTACATATGCCTATGAGATTATTGTAAATTTTATGACCATCATTTGAAAAAAACAATAAATCAATTTAGCGGGTTCGTGTGTTAGTTCTCAATTCTCAATTGCAAGAATTATGAGTTACCCCATAAAAAGAGCCACCCAAAAGTCAGGAACGCCTGACCCTTGGGGGGCTGAGAAGGTTATCGGATATTTTGAAATTTGACTTTTTAATAACGTCAGCAAAATGCCTTCTCTGACATTAGAACAATCCACAATGGGAAAAGGTTGAGGAATGACGATTAAAAAGTTTCTTATTCTATTGTGGTGAACCATGTTAGATGGTAGAATGTTGTAAGGAATATAAAATATCATTGAATATGAAAAAGATAGGTGTATTCTATGGTTCTACAACAGGAACCACTAAGGAGATAGCTGAAAAGATTGCTAAGCAGCTTGGCGTTGATAACAAGGATGTCCTTAATGTAGCTTCAGTAGCACCTTCGAAGGTGGGAGATTACGATGTGCTGATTCTCGGTGCAAGTACTTGGGGCGATGGAGATTTACAGGAAGATATGGCGACTTTCCTTGATGGCGTCCGGGCTATTGACCTGAAAGATAAAGAAATTGCAATTTTTGGTTGCGGCGATGACTCCATGAGCCAGACATTTTGCAACTCGGTAGGGGAGATTTATCATCGTCTACACGATGCTCACCCCATGTTTATTGCGCCCTTTAATAATGCGGGTTACGATTACTCTCATTCCGACAGCGATGTGGAAGGGTTGATTGTGGGACTTTGCATCGACGAGGTTAACCATCCCGATGAAACCGACGGCAGAATTAAGGCCTGGTGCGACGAGATTAAAAAAGAAATATGTTAGAAAATGTGAAAATATTTTGCCGATATGGAAAATAATGATTAAATTTGCACCTCAAAATGCGGAATAACAAAAAATAAACATATACGGCAATGAAAAGAACATTCCAACCTTCTAACAGAAAGAGAGTTAATAAGCACGGTTTCCGTGCTCGTATGGCTACCCCCGATGGACGCAAAGTGTTAGCACGTCGTCGTGCCAAAGGTCGCGCTCGCCTTACTGTATCTGACTCTATCGCAGGAAAGTAATAACTATTTTCCTATAGAAATAGTAAGAGCCTCTTGAATTTCCAAGAGGCTCTTACTATTTATTAATGTATGCTAATTTCAGAATAGATAGGCGAGTGAAATTGTCCAATATCGATTCTTAGCGTCGATACCGGCATTGCTGTTGTTGGAGGTCACGGCTTTGACGGCTTTTGTCATTCCGAATCCGTAGCGGGCGTTGACATCGAGATGGCTAAGCAGTTGTACTCCAAACCCGACGTTGAATGCCCAATCTACTGACTTGTTTTTGTAAGCCTGGTCTATGTGCCGTCTACTTGTGAGGAATGACACGCTTGGACCCGCTGCCACGTAGGGGATGAGCACCTTGCTTATAATCGGAAGTGACAACTTGTATTTGAGATTTAGGGGGATTTCAATATAGTCACGATTATCCTTGCGCAGGTTGTTTTCAGCTAAGAATCGTGTGTTGCGACGCACATACATTGCTGAGAGGTCAAAGCCAAGACCGATTACAGGCACGGTAAATTCGGTGGTTAGACCGGCAGTCCATCCAGTCTGATTGTCTGAGTCTATCACATCTCGGTTGAAGTGTAGGTCATTAACAGTCAGACCGACACGTGGTCCGATTTTAAACTGCGCATTGGCCTGGTTTGCAGATGCTCCAATCATCAGGATTAGGACTACAAGGATTGTTTTAAATGCTTTCATAAGTAAATGGTTGGTTGAAAAGTGAGTTTAAATTAAATAATGAGGATGTATTGTGAAAAATACATCCTCATTGTTTAAAGCGTTTTGGTGTGATTTTTGTTCAAATCAAAAATGATTTTTTTGCCAATGGATAGCCTCAGGAGGTTATATCATAAATAATTGCCTCCTACGCCATAAGTCGTTTAGTCCTGAAATTCGATGAGCGGAGCGTCAGTGCCGACGATTTCATCGGTGGTCACGAGTACTCGTTTCACCACTGCATCGCTTTCAGCCATCACGTCATTTTCCATCTTCATAGCCTCGTATACAAGAAGAAGGTCACCTTTCTTCACTGCTTGACCGTCCTTCACTGCTACCGAAACTATCCTGCCTCCCATCGGTGCGGTCAATACCGGTCCGGTAATAGGCTCGACTGCCACCTTAATTTCCTCTTCCTTAGTCTCTTTTGGCTTGCTGGCTTCTTCGGCAGCGTGCTCTTCAGCACGGCGTTTGCGGAGGAATCCATTGGCTACAGAGGGGAGAAGCTGGAGAAGTAGGTACTCCTCGTCGTTAGTCGCAAGTTTCTTGCCGCCAAGGTAATCGAGGGCGGGATTCTCAGGCTGTTTGTAGGATGTGACATCATATGGCTTCTCTTCGGCGCTGCCTGTGATTTTCTCGCGGAATGCCGGGTCGATGGGCACCGGGGTCTTGCCGTATTCTCCCTTTACCAGAGATATAAAT
Source organism: Duncaniella sp. (assembly GCA_023664955.1). Classification (GTDB taxonomy): domain Bacteria; phylum Bacteroidota; class Bacteroidia; order Bacteroidales; family Muribaculaceae; genus Duncaniella. The sequence goes on along the minus strand of JAMPEV010000001.1, from coordinate 1,369,354 downwards.
TGGTTGGATGCGTTAGAGTAGTCGGGCTTGCCGTTTTTGCGGTCAAGTGCCACGAGCACAGCCTGGCTGCCGACTATCTGGCTGGTAGGTGTTACCAAGGGAATCAGTCCGGCGTCACGGCGTACCATCGGGATGAGCTTCATGGCATCCTCGAGAAGGTCCTCAGCATGGAGCTGTTTAAGCTGTGCCACCATGTTGGAGTACATACCGCCTGGCACCTCTGCATTCTTCACGAGCTCGTTGGGCTTCGGGAAATGGAAGTAAGCTTCGATTTTATGGCATGCTTCGAGAAGTGCTTCCTCATCGTTGGCCTGGGCAAATTGAATTGCGCTGTCAAACAAGGCAAGGATTTCAGCAGGGAGGACGTCGTTGAGCGGGTCGTAGTCGATTGGCATGTTGTCGCGGTTGAGGTCGTAGTCGGCAAGTGATTTACGGGCGTTGAAAAGTTCTTTTCTGATGCGTCCTACAGCTTCCATGTTAACCTCTATTTCCACTCCTAAGCGCTGGCAGAATATGTAGATGAGTTCGATGGCAGGAGCTGCCGAGCCGCCGCCAAACCACCAAATGTTGGTGTCGAGAATGTCAACGCCGTTGATGATAGCCATGAGTGCGGAGGCCAGACCATAACCGGGGGTGCAATGGGTGTGGAAGTCGACAGGTACTTTCACTTCGCGTTTGAGGGCTGATATGATTGATGCGGCACGTAAGGGGCTTACCAGTCCGGCCATATCCTTAAGAGTGATGATTTTGGCACCGAGGCTCTCCATGGCTTTTGCTTTGCTCACGAAGTATTCGTCGGTGAAAATTTTCTCCGGTTCGGGAGCTTTACCACCGAAAAGAGATTTCAGTTTCCCCATGAAGCCTTGGGGTGCTTCAGGTTCAACCGGCTTGGGGTCTACGGTGTAGCATACCGCACCGTCGGCAATGCCTCCAAGAGAGTTGATGAGGCGGATTGATTCCTTGACATTGTCAATGTCGTTGAGCGCATCGAAAATACGCATCACGTTCAGTCCGTTGTCGATAGCTTCTTTATAGAATCCCTTGAGCACGGTGTCAGGATAGGGAACATAGCCGAAGAGATTGCGGCCACGTGAAAGTGCTGAAAGAAGCGCTTTGGGATGTTCGCTCTTTGAGTCCATCGCCTTTGAGATGGTGCGAAGGCGATTCCATGGCGATTCATCGAGATAACGCATCACAGAGTCGGGTACCGCACCTCCCCACACTTCCATTATATAAAAATGGGCATCTTCGTAGTAAGGAAGTAGCTTGTCAATAGTTTCTTGGCTCATACGGGTGGCAAAAAGAGACTGCTGCCCGTCACGTAATGTCAAATCACGTATTTTCAATTTAGCTCTTGTCATATTGGAAACTTTTTAGTCAATACTTTTTTTGACTTCGAAAAAGTGGAAAAAATCTCTTTTCCGTAAGCACTTTTAAATAATCCGCAAATTTAAACAAAAACATCTGAATACAGAAAAATTTCTTTAATAAATATAAATATCCGGAAAGGTCCAGGTATAAAAATATAAATTAGAAAAAAGGATTGTGGGATTTTTCGAAGCCGACGGTTGACTCGGGTCCGTGGCCGGGGAGGATAACCGTGTCATCAGGAAGTGGGAACAACTTTGTGCGGATGGATTCAAGAAGCCGGGACTGGTTGCCACCGGGCAGGTCGGTACGGCCGATTGACCCTTTAAATACGGCATCTCCCGTGATAACGAAGCCTGATTCCGGGCAATATAGGGCTACGCTGCCGGGTGAGTGTCCGGGAACGGAGATAACCTTAATTGGTTCCTCTCCAAGGTAAAGGGTGTCGCCATCGTGGAGTTCCACATCGAGTCCCATGTCGGTGAAACGGAGGGGGAGGTGAAACCTTGAGGCTTGGCCGTTGAGGTCCAAACCTAAGAAATTATCATCGGGATGAGCTTTTATTTCAAGTCCATACTTTTCCTTAACATGGGCATTGCCAAATATATGGTCAAGATGCATATGGGTGTTAAGAAGCTGCGTGACTTTCAGGTTATTACGGCTTATGAAATCGTCAAGGACATCACGCTCTTTTTCGTCAATCATTCCGGGATCTACTATGGCGGCCTCGGATGATTCGGGATCCCACATCACGTAGGTGTTAACCCCGAACATACTGAATACAAATCTGCTTACTTTCATAATTCTACATAGATTAAGTCTTTGGTCTTAAAATATTCTTCAGTGAAGTAATCGCTAAGAGGCACATCGATTAGCGGCTGCGAAATCTGATCAATCTCGGCGGCTAAGTCGCCACCCTTCAGGCAAATCAGTCCGTTGGGAAATCCATTGCGGTCTTTGCCTGAAATGTTACGCTTGGATAAACGCACGAGTTCCTCAAGTTGCATCACGGCGCGTGAAATCATGAAATCAACTTTCAAATGACATTCACCGATGTCCCCATGCTGGAAAGTCACATTTTTAAGCCCAATCTCCTCGGCAATCGCACTGGCTACTTTGATTTTCTTCCCGATGCGGTCGATGAGATGTAACTTGCAATGAGGCCACATGATAGCAAGTGGGATGCCGGGGAAGCCGCCACCGGTTCCAAGGTCGATAAAAGAAGTTCCATCGACCGGGGTAATAAACTTGGCCAATGATAAGGAATGGAGGATGTGATGGGTGTAAAGGTTTGAAATGTCTTTACGGGAAATCACATTGATTTTTTCATTCCATTCCGGGTATAAGATACCTAATTTAGTGAATTGGGTTATCTGGCCTTCAGTGAGATCAGGGAAGTATTTCAGTATTTCATCCATGTTGTGGGCGGTTTATGTGTCATAATTAAGATTTGTCAAAACCATGACTTATAATTAACAACTTAACGGCTAATAGCGTTTTATTAATGGGTCAAGATTATTAGAAATAATCATGCTCATACAAACTATGGTTTGCAAATTTACACGATAATCATGATATTTTAGTTAAATTTGCATACAAAAATTAACGTAACATTAACATGAAATGGTAAAAATCGGGAAATATAATAAACTTAAAGTGGTGAAATTGGTGGATTTCGGTGCCTACTTAGATGGAGGTGAAGGCCTCGAGATACTACTGCCGGCCAAGTATATAGAATCTCCATTGGAGCCCGGCGACGAACTTGATGTATTTATCTACCGGGATTCAGAAGAGAGACTTGTGGCCACTACCGAGCATCCTTTTGCCCAGGTGGGTGAATTCGCTTATCTTCAGGTGAGTGCCGTCAATCGTGTGGGCGCGTTTCTTGATTGGGGACTTACAAAGCAACTTCTGGTGCCGTTTAGCGAACAGACTGTCAAACTCCGTGAGGGGATGATTTGCCTGGTTTATGTGTATCTCGACGATGTCACAAAGAGGATAGTTGCTTCTGCAAAAATTGATAAATTCTTAGGCAACAAATATCCCTCTTATAAAATTGGCGATAAGGTTGAGGCTCTTGTGTATAAACACACCGAACTCGGATATAAGACGATAGTCGATAATCTCTATCACGGGCTGATTTACGAAAGCGACCTCTACGCGCCGTTGGTTATCGAGGAAAAGATTCCTGCTTATGTGAAGCGCGTAAGGGAGGATGGAAAAATCGACCTCACAGTCAGCGGGACTAATGACGGGAGAATAGAAAAGTTGGCAAAAGCAATCCTAACGCATTTGAAGAAGGAACCGGGTGGCTTCCTTCCGCTCAGCGACGACTCTTCGCCGGAGTCAATTAAGGCTACTTTCAATTGCTCGAAGAGGGATTTCAAGAAAGCTATCGGAAACCTTTATAAGAAAAAACGGATTTTGATATCCTCAGCAGGAATTTCACTGGCTTAGAATCGTGCGCATTCATTCCCAGATTAATTATTAGACACACTCTAAAATTCTATTTGGATATTTCGTCAAGCTCCATAGAAGCGAGTTCCCAAAGTGACATGGCATTTTCGAGCTGCTTGGTGGCTTTGGCGTGGCGGTCATATATATCGGCTGGAGGATTTCCGGCCGATATTTCGGTCTCTATATCGGCGACCTGTTGTTCCAGCCGTGCAACTTCGGCTTCGGCTTCATCTACTTTCTTACGTGCTTTTCTTACGAGCTTTTCATGTTCTCGTTGCTGCGCATATGTGAGTTTGCCTGGCGACTGCGATGGCTGGGATGCATTAGGGCTTGACATGGAAGAAGCCGAAGTTCCCTTTTTCGTCGTGTTTTCGGATGATACTTTTTTAGCGGCGTCGGTTTTCCCTTCCGAGCGCTCGAGCTCCTGGAGTGATGCGAGTTTCTTTTTCTCAAGAAATTCATATATGCCGCCGAGACACTCTTTAACTTTACCTCCACCAAATTCATAAACTTTCTCAACGAGCCCGTCAAGGAATTCGCGGTCATGGCTCACCACTATGACAGTGCCGTCGAAATCTTTTATTGCCTGCTTGAGGATGTCCTTAGTCTTCATGTCAAGATGGTTGGTCGGCTCATCGAGAATAAGAAGATTGACCGGTTCGAGCAGGAGCCGGATCATGGCGAGACGTGTCTTCTCTCCGCCAGAAAGTACTTTAACTTTCTTGTCGGAAGCTTCGCCGCCAAACATGAACGCGCCAAGGATGTCACGAATCTTCGTGCGGATGTCGCCAACGGCTACTCGGTCGATGGTGTCAAACACCGTGATCTCCTCATCGAGCAATTGTGCCTGGTTTTGCGCAAAATATCCAATCTTGACATTGTGCCCTATCTTCAGGTTGCCGGTAAAAGGAATCTCGCCCATTATGCACTTTACGAGCGTTGACTTACCTTCACCGTTTTTGCCAACGAACGCCACTTTCTCGCCGCGTTTTATGGTGAAAGTTGCATTATTGAAAACTTGGTGCTGTCCGTAAGCTTTCCCAACATTATCGGCGATGATAGGGTAGTCGCCGGAGCGGGGAGCTGGAGGAAACTTTAAGTTAAGGTGGGAGGTGTCAACCTCGTCAACCTCGATACGTTCGATTTTCGCTAATTGTTTTATGCGGCTCTGCACCTGTACGCTCTTTGTGGCTTTGTAGCGGAACCGTTCTATAAAATCCTCGGTATCCTGAATCAACTTCTGCTGATTCTGATAGGCTCTCATCTGCTGCTGGAGGCGTTCCTCGCGAAGGGCCACATATTTGGAATAGTTGACTGAATAGTCATATATTTTACCGAGCGATATCTCTATTGTGCGGTTAGTGACATTGTCGATGAAAGCGCGGTCATGGCTCACGAGCACCACGGAATTGGCTTTGCTTATAAGAAAATTTTCAAGCCATTGGATTGATTCGATATCGAGGTGGTTGGTGGGCTCGTCAAGGAGCAACACGTCAGGCCTGGTCAAGAGTAATTTCGCCAGTTCAATGCGCATACGCCAGCCACCTGAAAATTCTGATGTGGGACGATTGAAGTCGGAGCGGAGGAATCCCAATCCTAACAGCGTTTTCTCCATTTCTGCCTCACAGTTGTCACTCTCTTCCATAGCAAGGCGGTCGGTGAGGGAGGTCATCGCATCGATGAGATCCTGATATTCTTTTGACTCGTAATCCTCACGTTTGGATAGTTCACTATTGATTTCGTCGAGGCGTGCCTTCATTTCATCAATGTGACTGAATGCGCTTCTCACTTCCTCGATTACAGTGGCTGTGTCGGTGATGGTCATGTGCTGGGGCAGATACCCGATAGTGGTGTCACGTGGCACGCTCACCGTGCCGGAAGTTGGCTTCTGGATACCCGCTATGATTTTGAGCATGGTGGATTTACCAGCCCCGTTTTTGCCCACAAGTGCTATCTTGTCTTTCCGGTTTATAATATAGGAAATATTGTCAAAAAGCGATTTTGCGCTGAACTCTACTGAGAGATTATTTATAGAAATACTCATTTGAACATATGCGATTGAAAGTGCAAAGTTACGCAGAATATCGCATTTTATCAAATAATGTTTCGGAGTCTGACCTGACGATTCCCTGCTTCACGCCATTGAATAATTAATTTTAGAGGGTTGTCATCTCATGATAGATGGTCTATGGCATGAAGGGGTGGCGGTGGGAGGGGTCGGGGATGAATGATTCGTAGGTGCTGTCGTCGTAGTACACTACTATTCCGGTCACTCGTTTACCTTTCCCGGGTGTGACTGTGATGGGGCGGTTTTCGTTGGCGGTCACTGTGGCTGCGGATGTTGATGTAGGTGACTTTATTCTGTCCGACTCTGTGCTTACGGCTGTTGGATTGGCAGGTGTAGTTTCAACCTCGTCGGTGTCATTGGTAAAAGAGAAGGAATTCGAATAGGGTGATTCTTGCTGTTGGAATAAGTTCTGAGTCGTTTCGTTCTCCTCAGGAAATGTAAATCCTGATGGCTTGGCTGTCTCAATTTTTTCCGGTGATTTACTATCGTCGAATTTATTTGTATCTGAATTAATTGTACCGACTTGATGGTCAGTGATATTCCCTAAGGAATTATCGAAGATATTGCCAATTTGAGGCTCTGACGTTTTAATATTTCCATTCGTAACCATATCTCCTTCGCCAAACATTAGCCAGACGATGGATAAGTCCGGATATTTATTATGGATTTTACCGATTATCTCATCGCTGACTTTCTTATTGCGCCCTGCAAGCAGCTGTGAGGCTGTCGGGCGGGGGATGGAACACTCATCGGCAAACTGTGTAACACTGATTTGTCGCGCATCGAGATACTGTTTGAGTCTTGAAACGAGATCCATAAAATGCAAATAATTAAATTCCGATTTGTAATTCGATGTGCAAATGTAATCATTATATTTGTAAACTGCAAGTTTGCGAACAGAAAAAATAAAATCTTCAAATTCAAATTTATCTGATTGCAAATTCGAATTACATTTTGGTGTAGGATTTGCAAAATGCAAATGTGAATGAAATTCTTAAATCAATAGTTTAAGATTAATGTTCAAATTATTATGTAAAAAGAGAGTAAGTAGGAAAATAATTACCATATCGCTTCTAATTAGTGAAAAGGTCGAATAATATTACAGTAATACTATAGGTGTATTTTATAACTGTTAGATTATCAGACATATAATGGGAGTGTTAATTATTTATAATTTGAAATTGAAACGTAAAATTCGATTTTATGAACAGTATGGAATCTCAAATATTCAACAATGGAATCGATTGATAATTGTAAATTTCACAAATGTAAAATATAAATTATTCGCTATTTCAGATTGTAAATCGCTATTTATAATTTAATATTGCATCTAAATTTGGAAAATCAAATGTAAAATAAAATTAACAGTTGAATTGTGAAATCAAATTTGTAAATGCAAATATATTGCCAATTTTCAAAATGAAACTCGTCTAATCCTGTTTTTGATATCTTAAATGATATCAGTTTACATACATGAAGAATTTTGATTAATCATTATGACCTTATTATAGGTGAACGATAATTAACTCGACGAGAATGTCATCTCTACGACATTTTTAAAGAACAGGATGAGATTTAAAAATGTGAGATTATCAACCTTGTTTTGTAGTTATAACATTACTATAATTAAAATTGGTTGAATTGACTATAAATAATTATACTTTTTTGTGCAAAACATTTGGTTTTGTTAAAATTTATTTTATGGAGGGAATATTCGTGGCTTGAATTGTTATAAAATCAAATATAATTTGTCATATTTGTATTAACGTTTCAATTATTTAGGATATGTCCGTAGTTTATAATAAGGTGTATTTGTCGGTATGTGCCCTTTTGGTTCTTGCCGGGTCTTCTGATGCTTATTCACAGGGTGTTGAAAAGATTAAGTATGGTGATTTTTCATCATGGGTTACAAGAAATCTTCATGAATCAGCTGTGATTGGAGGGAAGGACAAAACGATTTATGATATTGGCCCCACCCAGACTATTGAAGGGAATAAGCCCTACTCGAATTTAGGCGGATCCCCTTGGGCTACAAGCAATGTGTATGCCAAAGTGTCGGGAGTAGTGAAGACTTCCAATGCGGTTTATCCACATGATCGGGGAGGAGGCAATAAGTGTGCAAAGCTTTGCGCCAAAATTGAATCAGTGAAGGTTCTCGGCTTGTTGAACATGGATGTCATGGTGGCCGGGTCGATTTTCTTAGGACAAATGTTTGAACCCATAACATCTACTAAAAATCCATATAGCAAGATGGAGATGGGGGTGCCTTTCACAAAAAGGCCAAAAGCTTTAGTATTTGACTATAAGGTCGATATGCCCAATGTAGATTACAAAATAAAATCCTCAGGTTTCGGTAAGAAGAAAAAACTTCCCGGACGGGACGAGGGTGTGGTTTTCCTATTCTTGCAGCGTCGTTGGGAGGATGCTGAGGGTAATATACACGCCAAGCGTGTAGGTACCGCCGGAAAGCTCTTTAATTCTTCATCTGACTGGGTAAATGGGTTTAAATTACCAATTATATATGGTGATGCGTCAAAGGATAAATCGTTCGCACCTTACCTCCGGTTCAGAACTGACGATCGTGCCTATTATGCACGGAATTCAAAGGGGGTGATGACCGAGATTATCGAAGAGGGATGGGATGATCCTAATGCCACGCCTACTCATCTCGTTATGATGTTCTCGTCGGGTAACGGAGAGGCCTACGTTGGCACTGAGGGCTTGACTCTATATGTCGATAATGTGGGATTACAATATTAATGGTCGTGGATACGTTATTATACCAAGTCGAACTGTTTACTAAGGCACTCTCTAAACAGTTTGACTTGGTATTGAAAAATCTTTGCTTATGGGAAAATTTCAGTTTAAGGAATTTGCTGTGGATGATACCAATAGTGCCATGAAAGTGGGCACCGATGGAGTGCTTTTGGGCGCATGGGCAGATGTGAGGGGTGTCAGGAGTGTGCTCGATATAGGGTGCGGAAGTGGGCTGATTGCACTCATGATGGCCCAAAGAGTTCCTGATGCCTTAATCACAGGCGTTGAGATTGACGGATGTGCCTGTATGGATGCGGAGTCCAATGCTAAAATATCAAAATGGGCTGACAGGATAAGGATTGTGAATGGTGACATTCGTGATTTTGACGAGTCTTTTGAATCGCCGTTGTTAATTCTGTCTAATCCGCCATTCTTCACCGAGAATCTTCACTCCCCGGATGTATCCCGGGCGCAAGCTCGCCATGAGTCGGAATTCGGGATAAAGGAACTAATTTATATTTCGAGCCGGTTAATGAAAAGTGCCGGTGATTCGCTGGCATTTATAGCTCCGTCCGGTAGGAATGATGAAATTGAATTCTTGCTCGCACTTAACAGGCTTGAGGTCATAAGGCGTTTCACTGTGTTTTCCCGTGATGGTAGAAACCCCTTCAGAACATTATGGCAAGTGGGAAAAGATGGTGAGAATGGTGTTCTTCATCCCGAAATTTCTTATCTTTGCATCCGAAATAAGGATAATGTATATACCGAAGAGTATATCAATCTCACATCAGATTTCTATTTGGATAAGTAATGAACAACTATAGTGCGGAGTATGGTTTGTCGAAGGGTTTCTCCCAACGATTGTTGCTGTTTTTCGGGGTGACTCTGCTGTGCCTGATTGTGGTAAGCATGATTATGTCTATCGTGACCAGTGGGGGAATCACCACTCTTTCACTGCGTATCGGTACCGTGATTCAGGATGTACTTCTGTTTGTGTTGCCGGCCGTTATGACTGCCGTGTTGGTCTCTGTGAGTCCACAGTCATTTCTTGGCTTTTCCAATGGAGTTAAAATCGTACAGTTCCTGTTGGTATACTTAATGCTTTGCGTATCTTTGCCGGGCATGAATGCGCTTGTGGCTTGGAACGAAGGGTTGAGCTTGCCTGAGAACATGGGGGCGGTAGAAGAATGGATGCGCACGTCAGAGGACGCAGCGAGGAAGTCGGTGGAAATCCTACTCGGAGGTACTTCGGTTGGCGACCTTGTGGTGAGTCTTTTAATAGTTGCGGTTTTGGCAGGATTCAGTGAAGAGATATTCTTCCGCGGCGCACTTCAGCGACTTTTAGCGAGCGGCCCATTGAATCGCCATGTGGCAATATGGCTTGCAGCTTTCATTTTCAGCGCGTTCCATGCCCAATTCTATGGCTTTTTCCCGCGAATGTTATTGGGCGCATATTTTGGATACTTGCTCCTGTGGAGCCGGTCATTGTGGTTGCCGGTGTTTGCCCACATACTTAATAATGGGGTGGTGGTGTATTCGTCATGGCTAAGCCGTAGGGCTGGAAACGCGGAAGTTTCAGAGAGTGCTTCCGGATGGGTGGAGACAATCGGCATTGGCTCTTGGTGGATGATAACTTTGTCGATTATCCTTTCGGGGGTTTGTCTGGTGGCTATATGGCGCTTATCCCAATCGCCGTCTGATGAGGTCTCCGTACACCACTGCGGCTAAATGATTCCGCTCCGTTCAGATTAAAAAGAATACCATTAAATATCATGAAGAATGTCACTATCTTTATCGCAGATTTGTAGCAGTCGTTCCCAGACAATGAAGGATGTTAAGAATTTACTTTTCATTGTGTTTGGCATGGCAATTTATGCCTTGGGTTTTTGTGTTTTCATTTTGCCCCATCATGTCGTCATTGGCGGTATGGCCGGTTTGGGCACTCTTGTCTTCTATGCAACCGGAGGGGTGGTTCCCGTGGCGGTTACTATGTATGGCACTAATGTGCTTCTGCTCATTGGCGGCTATAAGTATCTCGGGAAAGGTTTCGTCCTGAGGACTATATTCGGTGCCACTACGCTTTCGTTGATGATAGGAAGTATGGAGGGTTATTTCACATCTCATCCGGCAATTGTCACCGATCCCACCATGAGCGTGGTGATAGGTGCGGTGATGATTGGTATGGGAATAGGGGTATATTACAGTCACCAAGGAACGGCCGGCGGTACTGATATAGTGGCAGCTATCATGTCAACTATAAGTGACGTGAGCGTAGGGCGAGTTATGATGTCGATTGATATGACTCTTGTCGCTTTGTCGTTCTTTTTGCCTTTTGAGGGTGATTTGGAGGCACGTGTGCAGCTTCGTTCGGAGACTATAATTTACGGATGGCTTGCCATTTTCCTATATTCATACATCACGGATAGGTTCCTCGAGCAGGGGCATCAGACTGTCCAGTTTATAATCCTCTCCGACAAATGGGAAAGAATAGCTGACAGAATCACCCATGAGACAGGCCGCGGGGTGACTACTTGGGATTGTGAGGGATTCTGGACTAAGACCGGCCGTCAGTTGATGCTTGTGTGGTGCAGGGAGATGGATACCTACAAAATGTATAGGATTATTAAAGAAGAGGATCCCAATGCCTATATCACCAACTCGTTTGTGAGATGTGTTTACGGAAATGGGTTTGACACTTTAAAGATTAAGAAGGGGAAAGAAAGTATCGTAAAATACGATGGATAAATCGGACTATGCGTTAAGAATGTGTTAATCTCTGACTTCATTTTGCAGGTTTTATACAGGACAAAGGAGGTATGTGGCTCTCGGTTACATACCTCCTTTGTTCTGTGTGTGCGTTGCTAAATCATGTTCATAGCAACTTTTTTTAATTTTTATTCTTCGTCAGCAAACATCGGATCCCATGGGGGAAGTACGATGGGTTTCTGCTCAAGAATCTTCTGGATTTTCGGGTCTACATATTTCTTGTTGACAACAACGCGGAACATATATTCGTTGAACCAGTCGTCAGTCATGATGAGGTGGCCATTGTTGGCTCCGTTGCCCCAGCTGTTCTCAACCATCCATTTCTTGGCTTTGCCATTGTCGTCGAGGTCAACTGCCACGAGAGTCATTGCGTGGGATGATGCGCTTGAGTGGGTGCGGATACGCTCAGCTTTGTTCATGCCGAATTTGGTGCCGAAAAGCGAGTCGTAGTCGAAGTTGTTGAGGTCTAGCAATCCTTTGTCACGGTCGAGGAATTTCTTCACGTCGCATGAGAAGTACATAGCGTCGTTACCTTTGATAGAGGCTATGGCCATTTCCTTGATGTCTTCGATGGGAAGATTTACGTATGTCCAGTTTTTGCCGTCGTAGGCGTGGCGGTCAAATTCGATTTCATAGTTCTTGTAATATTCACGAGTCGGGTCGTTCATGAACATGATATAATCGTTTTTGAGGTCGTTGCCTGCATATTCATTATAGAATGACAGCGGGGTGTAGGTCTTGGTTTCGATTGCCTTGCCATCTTTGTCGCGGCGTGTCCATGTGAATTCTGTGGGAGGTTCGCCGAGGTTGAGGGCGAGCATACGGTAGATTTCACCGAGCATCTGAATTTTCTTATCCTTGAGGGCTTTCTTGCCGGCTCCCTCTGATGCCATCTTGCGGAGTGTAAGCCCGTCTTCACGTAGGCGGAGGCTGAGAAGCTGGCGCATGGTGGCAGTGCTTTTGCTGCTTGCGGTTTCTCCCATTACTTCGATGGGCACCACACCGTATTTCATAAGATTGTCAGCGATACCGGTGTATTGGCCTCCATCGGAGAGGGGGGCTGAGAAGAGCCAATCCACTGTGCGGTCGTCATCGGGGCGGTTGGCGGTGTCAATGATGCCTTGGAGGAAGAGGTTGGACTTCTCGAGCTGGTCCCAGAAGAAGTTGTAGTTTTGTGAAAGTTCGAGCTTTGGGAGATTGTGCTGGGCCATCATCTGGGCGCGAAGCACGTTAAGCCCGGTGAAAAGCCAGCAGCGACCTGATGAACGCTGGTTGGTGATTCCCTTGCTTGGAACTCTGTGTGAGAAATGATCATCGAAGTTATTCTGATTGTCAGAATTAATTGCGAGGATAGCGATGGAACTGTTGGACAAGGCATTATGGATAGCTTTGTTGGCCGGTGTCGCTTCGTAGGCCTTACGAATCTGTTCAAGGGCCTGGGGTGAGATACCTCCATCCTTGTCGATTTCGGATGCAGCGTAGCCTGGGATGAAAGCCAGTGTTACCATTGCGGCTGCTAATAAATAGGGATGTTTCATGTTAAAGATTAAAGTTGAACGATATATTTGATGGTTGATTTATTATTGTTTTTTGATGTTCGCATATTTCAGCATTGGCAAAGTTAACGTTTTTTGTCAACATTTGCAAAATTTGGTGTGTGTCCGATATTAAATTTTAATCCGGTCCCTATTATGGCAATTATCGGACACACTTTTATTTCCTTGGGAGTGTTATGTTAAATCGGGCTCCATGGGTGTAGGAGGTGTCAAGCGTGACATCCCCTCCCATTAGTCTGGCCACTAATCGGGCGATGGTGAGACCGAGTCCGGCTCCTTGTGTGTTACCGTCGAGTTTGACAAAACGCTCGAAAATCTTGTTCTTATTCTCTGGCTTGATTCCGATACCGGTGTCGGTGACGGATAGTATGACATTCTGCTGATTGTTGTCAAGTTCATAGCTTAACTCAATCAGTCCTTTCTCAGTGAATTTGGCGGCGTTAGTGAGAAGATTAAGCAGGATTTGCTGTAGGCGCTGCGGGTCGGTGAAAATGTCGACATCAGGTGTCTTGTGGTCGAATTTGATTTCCACTCCCTTGTTAACTCTGTGGCGCATGCTGTCAATGGCGGTCTGGCACACTGAGTTGAGGTGTACCACGTGGCTATGTATCGACAATGATGAATTTTCTATCTCTGACAGGTGCAGCACATCATTGACGATGGTGGTCAGGAGCTCGCTGTTGAGGTAGACGAGATTGGCAAAATGTTCGAGATATTTGCGATTTGTGGAGTCGGAGCAGTCCACTATGAGTTTGCAGTATTCATTTATCGCCTGGACGGGCACATTCACCTCATGGCTCATATTCTTTATGAATTCGGTTTTCATCGCATTGGCCTTTTGGGCTTGGTCTCTCGCACGTACCAGCTCATTGCGTGACCGCTTGAGGTTTTCACTTTCTGAAACGAGTTTCTTATTGGCCTCGGCGCGGTTACGTGCCAGTTCTTGGTTTTTACGATATAAAATGTAAAGGAATATCACGGAAATGATAAGGATGAAGAGAGCTATAGAGATGATGGCTATGAATATGCGTTGCCATTTCACTTCGGTGCGGCGTTTTTCCTTGGCGAGTTCAGTGTTTCGTTCGCGGATGTCCTGGAGATCATAAATTACCTGAAGTTCACGATACTTTTCATTGCTGCGTTCCCTAAGGTATTCTTCAAGCATGTTGTTGTATTCACGGGAAGCTGCGAGCAGCGTTTCGGTGTCGTTGACTTTTTCGGCGCACTCAATCATGTATTTTGTGAGAATGCGTCGCTTATTCACATTTTCGTATGCGTCAATGTGCTTTTTGAGTAGTTCAAGGGCTTTAGCGTAGTCCCCTTTGGCCATGGCGTAATAGATGTCGGGTGTGCGTGAACTGGTATAGTTCTTTGCGGCAGAATCATCAAGATCCTTATACTTCATGGCGCGGCTGTAGAATTTGTCAATATCATCTTGTGAAAGTACCTGGAAACATGATAGGAGCCTGACGTAGACTACGTATTTGCTGCCATCGTAGGAACGGTATTTTCTCCCTTTGTTTTTATAGTATTTCTCAAGGCCGGTTATGTCGTCAAGGAGTCGGAGGTCGGTGGTGACAGCCTTTTGGTATTCTCCATTTTGGATATATGCTCCTGATGTGAATACATTTATGGCATTGCGTAGAGCGAATGCTGATTGTGGTAGGTGTTCAATCAGGCTGTTGAGCTGGCTTAAATAAATTGACAGGAGTTCACCTGCCGAGTTTTTGCCGAGCATCATACAGATATAGTGTAGTAAGGTGATTTGTTCCCCTAAATCCTGCGACTGGTTGTTTGAGATTTTATCGAGTGACTCTCGAAGATGGCGGTCGCTCTCTGCTTCAGTCGCATAGTAAGTTTGATAAATGTTGCGATGGAGGTTTATAAAGAGAAGGGTTTCAAACCGTTCGGGCGACTCCGGGAATGTTTCTGCGCGCTGATACAGGTCGGAGAGGATGCTGTCGTTACGCACACTTCGGTTGGCGAGGTTACGAATCATCTCTAATGCCACGATATGATTGTCTGACCGTTCGGCGACATCATATAGCTTCCATGCCATCTGAGTGGCGTTGAGACGCGGGAGGACGTCGAAGAGATTACCCATAATATTGATGGAATCTTCCGGCGTGGCTGCTTTTTCGAGCTCGGCATATAAGCTGTCGGCTATTTCATCGGAAAGAGCCGTAAGGGTGTTACAGGCAATAAAACAAGTAAAAATAAGATTTCTTAATGTAGATTTCATTAGAGGTTGAGGTTATAATGTTGGTATAGACTGGCTTTAGTGAGAGTCACCTGCTTGTGATGGTTGAATTAAAGGGTATATTAGGGAATTATTTATCACACATCAAGTTCGAGACCGGGGCGTTTCACGATCGTGATTAATTCCTCGGGTGAATTCACAATGTTGTCGGCATGGTAGTCGCGAAGTTCTTTCACCGGACGGAATCCCCATGTCACACCTGCGGAGTCGACACACGCTCTCCTCGCTGTTTCCATGTCCACGCCTGAGTCGCCTACATAAAGCACTTTTGATTTCCTCGTGGGAGACTTTGCAAGGATTTCAAAGACAATGGATGGGTCGGGCTTCACAGGCACACCTTCTTTCTGTCCTTCAATGGCGGCCCATTCAATCTGCGGGAAGAAATGGTCGATAAGCCTTTCTACGGCGGATTGGTATTTATTGGATGCCACAGCCATCCTGACTCCCATTTCTTGAAGCGTGTTTAGAGTCTCCATGATGCCGGGATAAGGCTTAGTGAGATCAGCGCAATGCTCGTCGTAGTACACGGTGAATTTTTCACGTAATCTTGCCACATTCTCTGCCGAACGTTCATCCTCCGGAAGGGAGCGCTCGATTAGGCGTGACACTCCATTGCCCACAAACATGGGATAGGAGGAGAGATTGTGAATCGGGTAGCCGCATTCATGGAGGGCATAATTGGTGGCTGCTCCGAGATCTTCGATAGTGTTGAGGAGTGTACCGTCAAGGTCGAATATGATAAGATGTTTCATTGTTTTTGTTGCTATTTACTGATAGTCGGCTCAATCTGTTGGGAAATATGTTAGAATGGATATCCTACTGCAAAGTGGAATGTTGCGTCCCTATGCCAGTCAGGATGTATGATGGGCCATCGCTCTTGGTCACGTGCCGGATTGTAGGCTTTCAGACCCAAGTCAAGGCGTAGGAGGAAGTATGTGAAATCAAAACGCAGTCCCACTCCGTAGGCCATGGCGATTTGCTTCCAGAATGTGTTGAATCGGAACATACCGCCGGGCTGATTTTCGTAATCGTGGATTGTCCATATATTCCCGGCATCAACGAATGCGCCCCCTTCGAGTACCCAGAAAAGCTTGGCACGGTATTCAAGGCTGAGGTCGAGACGTATGTCGCCGCACTGATTGATGAAGTCAGTCACAGAGTTGCGTGAATTGTAGCTGCCCGGCCCCAGGGTGCGTACTCCCCATCCTCTCACGCCGTTGGCACCTCCCGCATAGAAACGCTTTTCAAAGGGGAGAACTGTCGAATTGCCGTAGGGTACGCCTATGCCGCCGCCTACATGGAATGCGAGAGAATGACGGCTGTCGAAGTTACGCGTGATGGCATAGTCAATCTCGCCCTTCACATATTGTGAGTATTTAATACCAAATAGCTCATACATTCCGTCGTGGCGTTCTGCACCTGAAAGTGATGAGAGCAGATAAAGCAGGTTTCCGGCAGTTTCAAGCGAAGTGCGGATTGTGTAGACTTTAGGCTGGAGCGTGTAACGGCGGAGCAGGGTAGAGGGGATGCGCTTATTGGTGAAATAATAACGGTATGCCATGCTCATGATGAAATGGTCCTCGTAGCTGTATCGTAGCAGTGGATTGTCAGGGGCTATTTGGTCAAGGAAGTCGAGTGTGCGCTCGGGCAGATACACGTAGTTTATGTCGAGGAGGTCGAAATTGTGGCGGCGGGTGTTCTCACGGTTCACCCATTTGTATTTCCAGGCGGCTCCGGCTATGATTCTGGTGTATTCGGGACGCTCTTGATAGTTGAACGATACTGCGAATTCAGTTGACACGTTTAATCTCTGCTTTACGCGCTGGGATGCGAAGGGGAATTCAAATTTTGGGAAAGTGATGCCGACTTCAGCGGCATATTCTGTGTAGCGGTCATTGATGAGTCCATTGAAGCTGCCTGAAAGGCTTTCGTAGTTCATCCTCAGCCGGGTAGTAAGCAGTTGGGATCCCTTTGCTAAGTTGCGGTGTTGGTAAGTGGCGCCAAGTCCGAATCCGAGGTCGCCTTCTGAGTTGGTGCCTTCGACATCAAAAGTTATTGACTGTTTCTTGTTTCTGCTTAGTAGTATGTAAGCGTCAAGCCATTGGTTTCCGTCAAGGGTCCCTATTGGTTCGAGTATGATGTTAATAGACTTGAGGATGCCTAACCGGCTCAACGATTCGTAGGTTCTGTCGACATCGGAGGCTTTATAAAGTTCTCCCGGTATTATGAAGCATTTTTCCTGTAGGGATGATGGGGTGAGATAATGGTCTTTCCCATAAAGGATTGTCACATCTTTATAATATACGGTATCAACGGCCTCGGATTTAATATCGGCCACTGAACTGCCTCCTCGTGAATCAGTCACAAAGAATACCCGGTTGATATAGTAGCGGCTATGGGATGAAAGGGAATCAATGACAGTATGGTCGCCTATGCCTCGGCGCGGTGGCCGCACGGTCATGGTTAGATTGACATCCAATGAATTCTCTGCGGTATCAGCTGTGAAGGTGATGTATTCTTTGTTAAACGAGTAATAGCCATGATTACGAAGGCGCTGGGTAATTAAGGCTCTCTCGGAGTCAAGATTGTCGCGGTCGAACTTATCACCCGGCTTTAGGGTAAACAATAGGGAGTCGGAGAGGATAATGCGCTCTACGGCTGAGTCGGGAATATCGTAATCTATGGTGACGATTCGATGGGGTAGACCTGTGACCACTTTGTAGGTGACATCGATTTTTTTCTCATCGGGCCGCATTATTGTGTCAATCTCTACGGTGGCATCAAGGTAGCCGCGGTTGGTCAACGCAAGGTCGAGCTGGCGTACTGATGCATCGGTGAGGTCTTGACGGTATATTACCGGGGGTTGCCCCATTCGGCGCACCCATCTATTGTACCATTTCGTCGTGTCGTCACCTGACAGATTATATGTGCCGAGTTGCAGTTTCCAAAAGCCAAGTACTTCGTGATTAGGTGTTTGGCGTAAATAATTGACAAGATCCCGGCTTGAAATATCATCATCGCCCTCCACTTTAATGCTCACACTCTCAAGCAAGTATTCTCCTGCGGGCACATGACGAGCCGAATTGCATCCGGCCAGGGCCGAAAGCAATGTCAAAAGTACTATAATATAATATATGTGGCGATGCCGTAAAGACTGCATTTTTGTAGATGTGATGCGGTATGCTAAGTGATGTGGCTTCGCAATCGCTTTGCAAAGATACATCACCCTGACCAAATTACCAAAGAAGTTGTCAAAACTTATTTACGAATAATGAGAGTGTGTCCCGTTTTTATACGGTTTGACATTATCGCAGCTTTATCCGTCGGATAATAATTACTTTTGCAGTGTAACTTTTTAATTCTAAAGCCAATGAATAACACGGATAATAGAGCTGACTTTGTGCGTAACCAGTGCACCTTTTATGCATCGTGGGAAGATGCGATTTCGATATTGAAAAAGAGGGAGGGCGACATCCTTAGATGCGCCATAATCCGCAGCCTTTTGTATGGGGAAGATTTCGAGGATGAGATAGAGAGATTATCCAAAGCCGCAAGGATAGCATGGAAAACCATCGCTCCGCTGATAAAAAGCGCGCGGAAAAAAGCTGAAAGTGGAAGTGTGTCAAAAGTAAACAATCCGAAAGGCAATAACCAGCACCACGGTAGCAGCGAGTATTACGGAAAAGAAGTGGATAACACCGAGGATAACACCGAGGATAAGACCGAGGATAAGAATATAAAGATAAAGAGTAAGAATAAGATAAAGCACAAGAGTGTGTGTAACACACGCACACACGATGAGACTCTTTCAACAGATGACGAGATGCGGCTCAGTAACTTCGACCGTCTGCTGGCCGAAAACGCTCCCACATTCGCCAAGTCAGTCCCTCCGATAACTCTCAGAGAACTTAACTACCTCAGATACAATGCGTCAGCCGATGATATCATCGAAGTGATGCAGGAAATCGAGAATAAGGTCTCAGCTGCCGGCAACCGCAAATACGGCAATGTGGCGACCACGATAAAAACCTATCTGCAAAGTAAACAGCTATGGGAAAAGTAAACTGCGACAGAAATATGGCGAATGCGATACCGCGGGACTCAAGAATCGCTGACGTGCAATGCGAAAGCCAAGTGCTCGGCATGATAATCAAAAACACCAACTCACGCAATGAGGTGAGGGAAATAGTGTCGGCCGACTGTTTCACCAAGCCTGAACATCTCATCATCTACTCGGCCATAGAGTGCCTTGACAAGAAAGGGGAGAGCATCGACCTGGTCAAGATAGGCAGAGAGCTATTTGCGCAGGGCCACAACGACATGCTCGAAGCCGTGGCAAGCCTCGTGGCCGATTCAGGATACGGCTCGGTGTACCGTGACGCCCTCTACCTCCGTGAACTGGCGTCCCGCAGGAATCTGAAACAGAGACTCCTTTCCCGCCTTTCACAATGCGAGGATATGAGCGAGGATATCGGAGAGATAACTTCGGGCGTGGCCGAGGATGCCAACAGTATGCTGAAAGAGTTCTCCGACCAATCCTGCATGACGCTCTACGATGCGGAAATGTCGCTCATCAAGCAGATGGAGCGAAACATGAACAGTGACGGGGGGCTCACCGGAACGCCCACGGGATTCTCCGCTTTCGACTCCAAGGGTGGGCTGCAAGCGGGTAATCTCATAGTCATAGCCGCGGAAACATCCATGGGTAAAACCTCCTTCGGGCTTGCTATCGCCAAGCACGCCATCATGAGCGGCGCCGGTGTGGCGTTCTACTCCATGGAAATGACCAAGCACGAGATTGCCGCGCGAATTCTCGCCACCCAAGTGGGCATCCCATCAAGCCACCTGCTTTACGGACGATTAAGCGACGATAACTTCTCAAAGGCGATGGTGAACAGCTGCAAGGACTACACCAAGCGATTCTTCCTCGATGACAACAGCACATCCTCCCTTGACAAGATTATAGCCTCAATCAGGGCGTTGAAAATCAAACACGGCATCCGCGGAGCCTTCGTGGACTATCTACAGATGCTCAATGTCAACATGAAAACGCTCAACAAGGAGCAGCTGATGGGGGAAGCGGCCCGCAGATTGAAGAACCTTGCAAAGGAACTCGACATTTGGATTGTGGTAATCTCCCAGTTCAACCGTGACAAGGAACGTCAGCTCCCCACCCTCAACCGTCTCCGTGATAGCGGACAGATAGCCGAGGCTGCCGATGTGGTGATGCTGATTTACCGCCCCGAATACTACGGCAAATCCTACCCCGAACCCTTTGAGGACAAGGAGACCAAAGGCACGGCGATGATTGACGTGGCCAAGGGGCGCAACATCGGAATGTTCAAATTTATCGTCAATTTCCACGCCCCCACCACTGATTTCCGTGAATTAGACCATGGCTGCTGCCCGGCCAAATCCAAGTCAGGCTCACCCTTCTGACAGCATCGGCACCTCTTATCCCGGTAACGGCACCTCTTATCCCGGTATCAACACCTGAGCCAGTGCGTGCGTGTCGATGTATCCAATTTTTTGAAGTTCACTAAATTGGAGGAAAAAGCAAAATATTTATAAATTTTTGTCGGAATTATAGCATTATTTATAACAAAATGCTTACCTTTGCGATGTTTTTTAACAAAGGTACAATAACAATGCCAAAAATGGTCAATCCAAATTGTGAAGAAATTCACTTCACGAAAATGCATGGCATAGGCAATGACTACATATATATCAATTGCCTAGAAAAAATGCCCTCCGACCTGCCGCGTCTCGCGGTAGAAATGAGCGACCGGCATTTCGGCGTGGGAGGCGACGGCATAGTCCTGATATGCCCATCGGATGTGGCGGATTTCAAAATGAGAATGTTTAACAATGACGGGTCGGAAGCCCGCATGTGTGGCAACGCCTCCCGTTGCATAGCTCGCTACCTCCACGACAACAAGCTTACAACTAATAACGTGATAAACCTTGAAACCCTATCGGGTATCAAGGTTTTGTCACTTAATATGGACAGCGATGACGAGGTGGAATCGGTAACAGTAGACATGGGCGAACCAGTGTTCAAGCCATCCGATGTGCCTGTCAATTACGAAGGTGACTCCATGGTAGAAGTCCCGGTTGCAACCTCTCGCGGTGATGTCAAAGTTACGGCTGTCTCAATGGGTAATCCTCACGGTGTGGTGTTCGTCGACCGATTGGAAGATGTCCCCTTCGACACTTTAGGCCCGGAACTTGAAAAGCATGGGGTGTGGCCCGATAGGGCAAACATCGAATTTGTGGAGGTCGTTAATCCCTCGGAGGTGAGAATGAGAGTATGGGAGCGTGGCACCGGTGAAACACTCGCTTGTGGCACAGGCGCATGCGCCACCGTTGTAGCTGCGGCTTTGACCGGACGCACCGACCGTGAAACCACGGTACATCTGCGCGGAGGCGACCTCAAAGTGAAATGGGGCTATGATAACCATGTGTACATGACCGGAGGTGCTACAAAAGTGTTTGACGGAGTATATACAAGAAGTGTATAGAGAGAAACATATATAGAAACGAACTTAGACCACGTGATATGTTCAGAATAAATGATAATTACACCAAGCTTCCAGCCTCCTACCTATTCAGCGAGGTGGCGCGCAGAGTCAGTGCTTACCAGCAAGCCAACCCCGGTGTGGAAGTAATAAGAATGGGTATAGGCGATGTGACGCGTCCGCTTTGCCCGGCTGTAATAGAAGCTCTTCACAAGGCTGTCGATGATGAGGCTAAGAGTGAAACTTTCCATGGTTACGGCCCTGAACAAGGTTACTCTTTCCTCACGGAGAAAATCGCCGAGCATGACTATCGCAGGCGCGGCATCAAGATTGACCCTGATGAGATTTTCATCAGCGACGGCGCTAAAAGCGATACCGGTAATATCGGCGACATTCTTGCCGTTTCAAACAAGATTGCCGTTACTGACCCTGTATATCCGGTGTATATTGATACTAATGTGATGGCGGGAAGAGGGGGTGACCTTCTGGAAAATGGGCAGTGGAGCAATATTGAGTATCTCCCTTGCAATATCCATAACGGTTTCGTACCGGCACTGCCAAAGGAAGCTCCCGATGTGATATATCTGTGCTATCCGAATAATCCCACCGGAACAGCCCTCACACGTGATGAACTAAGGAAATGGGTAGAATACTGCCGTACTTTCGGGAGTCTTCTCCTTTTCGATGCTGCCTACGAAGCATATATCCGTGAGGATGATGTGCCTCATTCAATTTATGAAATCGAGGGTGCCACTGAGGTCGCCATAGAGTTTAGAAGCTTCTCTAAAACTGCCGGTTTCACAGGTATCCGTCTTGGTTACACCGTGGTGCCAAAAGCTCTCCAGGGTAGAGACAGTGAAGGTGATGAAGTGGCACTGAATCCTCTTTGGCGTCGACGTCAAACTACAAAGTTCAACGGCGCAAGCTATCTTACTCAACGTGGTGCTGAAGCTCTGTACACCGACGAAGGTCAACGACAAGTACGCGAGACTATCGATTATTACCTCGAAAATGCACGTATACTCCGTGACGGTCTTACCAAGGCAGGCTACAGTGTGGTGGGAGGAATTAACTCTCCCTACCTGTGGATAAAGACTCCGGGCGACATGACTTCATGGGAGTTCTTTGACTACCTTCTCGAGCGTTATCATATCGTGGGGACACCGGGCAGCGGTTTCGGTCCTTCCGGTGAAGGCTATTTCCGACTCACCGCGTTCAACAGTCGCGAAAATACCGTTAAGGCTATAGAGCGACTCAGCGGTATGCAGGAATAATGCCGTCACATATAATTAAACATCCATCACAATCAAGATAAATATTAATAGTTATAATATTAACAATCACTTAACTTACTATCTTATGTCAAGTTTAAGATTCAAAGTTGTTGAAGAGGCTTCTAACCGTAAAGCCGTACCGGTGGAAATTCCTAAGGAACGTCCCTCTGAGTACTATGGTTGCAAAGTGTTCAACCGCGCCAAGATGTTCAAGTATCTTCCCTTGGACACTTACAAAGCCCTAATCAACGCCATTGACAACAAGGAGCCGCTGTCGCGTAAAGTAGCTGACAGCGTGGCTGAAGGTATGAAACAGTGGGCCATCGACAATGGCGCCCGTCACTATACCCACTGGTTCCAGCCTCTTACGGAGACTACTGCCGAAAAACATGACGGTTTTGTGGAGCATGACGGAAAAGGGGGTATGGTTGAAGAATTCACCGGCAAACTCCTTGTGCAGCAGGAACCCGATGCCTCAAGCTTTCCCAATGGCGGCATCCGTAACACCTTTGAAGCCCGTGGCTACTCTGCATGGGATATCTCGTCCCCTGCTTTCATAATTGATAACACTCTTTGTATTCCTACTATTTTCATCTCCTACACAGGTGAATCACTTGACTACAAAACACCTCTTCTCCGCGCGCTCTCTGCGGTTGATAAAGCCGGTACTTCTGTAGCCCGGCTCTTCGATCCCAACGTGAAGCATGTGATTTCCAATCTCGGTTGGGAACAGGAATATTTTCTCGTTGACGAAGCACTTTACGCCGCACGCCCTGACCTTGTGTTAACCGGAAGAACTCTAATGGGCCATGAATCGGCTAAGAACCAGCAACTTGAGGACCACTATTTCGGGGCTATTCCTTCCCGTGTACAGGCATTTATGCTCGACCTCGAAATCGAGGCCCACAAGCTCGGTATTCCGGTGAAAACTCGTCACAACGAGGTAGCACCTAACCAATTTGAGCTCGCTCCCATCTATGAGGAGACTAATCTTGCCAACGACCACAATATGCTAATCATGTCAGTGATGGCAGAAGTGGCACGCCGCCATAATTTCCGCGTACTTCTCCACGAGAAGCCTTTCGCTGGAATCAACGGATCGGGTAAGCACTGCAACTGGTCACTCGGCACTGACACCGGCACGCTCCTCTTCGCTCCCGGCAAGACTCCGAAGGATAATCTACAGTTTATCACCTTCGTGGCCAACGTAATGGCAGCAGTGCACCGTCACAACGGTCTGCTCAAAGCGTCTATTATGTCAGCCACCAACTGCCACCGTCTCGGCGCCAATGAGGCTCCCCCCGCTATCATCTCAATCTTTACCGGCAGTCAGCTTTCCGAGATTCTCAATAAGATCAAAAACTCCGACAAGGATGAGCTTATAGCCCTCGCCGGAAAAGAGGAACTCAATCTCGGTGTAGCGCAGATTCCGGAAATCATGCTCGATAACACTGACCGTAACCGCACATCTCCTTTCGCTTTCACCGGTAACCGTTTCGAGTTCCGTGCCGTTGGTTCAAGTGCCAACTGCGCTTCTGCAATGATTTCACTTAACGCTGCAGTTGCTGAACAGCTCGCTGACTTCCGCAAGAAGATTGATGCGCGATTGTCAAACGGTGAGGACCTCCACCATGCTATACTTGCTGAAATAAAGGCTCTTCTGCTTTATTCAGAGGCTATCCACTTTGATGGCAATGGTTACTCTGATGAATGGAAGGAGGAGGCAGCTCGCCGAGGTCTTGACTGTGAGACAAATCCCGCGCTCATCTTCGATGCTTACCTCCGTCCTTCGTCGGTAGAGATGTTCCAGAAAACCGGTGTCATGAACCACGTTGAACTTGAAGCCCGCAACGAGGTGAAGTGGGAGATGTACACTAAGAAGATTCAGATTGAGGCTCGTGTGCTCGGGGACCTCGCCATCAATCACATTATCCCCGTGGCCACACGATACCTTTCAATCCTTCTTGACAATATGGTGAAAATCCGTGATCTTTTCCCCGGCAACAAGGGAGTGGAACTTTCCTCACAGGATGCTGCCACGGTAGAGAAAATCATGCACCACTGCACCATTATTAAGGAGGAAGTCGCTAAGATGATCAATGCCCGCAAAGATGCTAACAAGATTGATGTGGAGCGCGACAAAGCTATCGCTTACTCCCGCAATGTGGCCCCTTGCCTCGGCACAATCCGCTACCACATCGACAAGCTCGAACTGATGGTGGATAACGAGATGTGGCCCCTTCCCAAGTACCGTGAACTCCTGTTTATCCGCTAATCCTTAGGGTATACGGTATGAGATAGAAACTGACCATGGCAATTTTCTGATTACGGATTTTTGCCATGGTTTTCTAATAAGTAATCTTTCATAAAATTTATACCAGCTTAATTTTTTACGATTACTAAACTGATTTTTTCGTACTTTTGCAATGAAAAAACCAAAGCGATGGAAATACTGAAACATGAGTGTGGTGTGGCTATGATTCGCCTGCTCAAACCTCTGGAATATTACAAGAAAAAATACGGTGCTTACTCCTACGGTATTAATAAGCTTTATCTGCTCATGGAGAAGCAGCATAACCGTGGACAAGAAGGCGCGGGCGTAGGTGTAGTGAAAATGCACGCACAGCCCGGAAATGAATATGTGTTCCGTGAACGAGCGCTCGGCAAGGATGCTATTCAGGATATTTTTGATGAGATTCGCGAAAAAGTCGGTGCTTGTGACATTAATGGGAAAGATGCTGAATGGATTGAACGTTACGCGCCTTTCTTAGGTGAGATTTACATGGGACATCTTCGCTACTCTACCACCGGTAAGAGCGGAATCTCATACTGCCATCCTTTTCTCCGCCGTAATAATTGGCGTTCGAGAAACCTATTGATGTGCGGCAACTTTAATATGACTAATGTCGATTCCATATTCGCTGAAGTGGCAGCCTGCGGTCAGCATCCAAGGATATATAGCGACACTGTGGTGCTTCTCGAGCAGCTCGGCGATGCCCTTGACAAGGAGAATCACCGCATATATCGTCAATATCGCGATTCGATGGACGGATATCGATTGGCTTGTCAGATTGAGGATAACCTCGACTTGACAAGGGTGCTTGCTTCGAAGGCTCATTCCTGGGATGGAGGATTCGTGATTTGCGGGGCCACCGGTTCGGGCGACATGTTTGCCCTCCGTGACCGTCATGGTATTCGCCCTGCGTTCTATTATTACGACGATGAGATTGTGGTGCTTGCTTCCGAACGCCCCGTAATCCAGACCACTTTCAATATCCCGCGCTCGTCCATAAAGGAACTGACTCCGGGAAGCGCGTTGATAGTAAATAAGGCCGGAACGGTGTCGGTTAACGATATTCTTGGAGAATCTGAAAACCAACGTTGCTCGTTTGAACGCATTTATTTCTCGCGTGGCAGCGATGCCGACATATATCGTGAACGCAAGCTTTTAGGGTGCAATGTGGTGCCGGATATAATGAAGAGTATCGACAATGACTTTGCGCATTCGGTGTTCTCTTTTATACCTAACACTGCTGAAGTGGCTTTCATAGGTATGTGTACCCAACTCGAAAAAGAGCTCAACAAGGTAAAGGAGGCTCAGATTCTTGAAGCTCAAGGTAGGGGAGAGCTTACCCCTCAACGGCTTTCGGAGATTATGCGGCAGAATTTGCGTATTGAGAAAGTTGCCATAAAGGATATCAAGCTTCGCACATTCATCGCGGAGGGTGAATCGCGTAATGACCTCGCTGCACATGTTTACGATGTGACTTATGGTATAATTGAGAACAATGTGGATAATGTGGTGGTGATTGACGACAGCATTGTGCGTGGTACCACCCTGAAGCAGTCAATTATGCGGATGCTCGACCGTCTGCACCCTCGTAAGATTGTTGTCGTATCTTCTTCGCCCCAGGTGCGTTATCCTGATTATTACGGTATCGATATGTCACGCATGGGTGAATTTATCGCATTCCGAGCCGCCGTGCAGCTTCTTAAGGATCGTGGAATGGAGGATGTGCTGGAATCAACTTACCGCAAATGCCTGGAGCAGGAACATCTACTCGACATCGAGATGGTAAATTGCGTAAAAGCGATTTACGCTCCATTCACTGCCGATGATATTTCTAAAAAGATTGTGGAGATGCTTACTGCCGATGGGTCAATTAATGCGGAGGTTGAAATTGTATATCAGACCCTTGAAGGTCTTCACAAGGCTATTCCCACTTGTCCGGGTGACTGGTATTTTTCCGGTAATTACCCCACTCCCGGCGGAGTGCGACTCGTCAACCGTGCATATATTAATTACTACGAAGGAAACACTGAAAAAAGATAATCAATTTAAAGTTAACTTGTCAGAAATTCAAAAGATACATTAGAAATTCAAACTAAGCACGTTAGAAAGATGAAACATATCTCCTCTCTCCCGTTTTTATGCCTTTTGTTATCCCTATGCTTTGGGCATTTTTCGATGGCTCAGTCTCATTGGACTTCAAGGACGTATCATCAGGCACCAATTACTCTCAAAGATGAAAAGCAGCCTGTATTACTACCCGCTGGAGAAAACCTCCATGAGAGGTATGGAGCCGCGAAATACATTGATGATTTGGCGCTTAGGTCGCTCTCTGTTGAAGGCCGTGCTTCTGTCATAGCATCCGGAAAACAGATGGGTTTGAGTCGCTCATATTGGGGGTTCACGCTCAAAAATAGAGGTGATTCAATAAAGGTGACACTTCGTCAGGTGCTTAATGACTATGGGGATTTCTTTGATAAACGTTTTACCAGAGTGACAACTGAGTTAAATGGAAAGGTTCTAAAAACCAAGGATTTGACCGAGGAATTTACTACGGAGTCCGGACGTTATAATACTTTGGGGCTATCTTACGACTTTAGCGCTTCAATGCTGACAGTCCTTGGTGGAGCAAGCTCCCGTGAGTATATTATGGATATAGAATTGCCGGGGTGGAATGTATCTAATCCTCAGGTTGAAGTGTGGGCGGTTGGAGAAATCAATTTATCTTCATTATCAGCGGAGTCGATGTATGATCCTTCACGTTTCCTCACAAGTGGCTGGTCAATAGATAGATTGAATGAACATTTTACAATTTCGTCTGACCCCTTAGAGGGCTACTGGGAATATCTTGACCGAAAGAATGACCCACGATACGGCCGATTGGGTGGACGTTACACTTTGGCGGTAGTAAAATGTCCGGGTGAGTCAGATGATTACCATATCCTATATGTGGACGGTGCCGAAACATTGGCAACCAAATGGAAGCCCCTGATGATAAAAGGCAAACTGAAAGGCACAGCATTTCAGCAGCATTACGACCTGACATGGTTTGACTCCACATTCCAGCCCATCGACCGTGACATCCACGCCTCAATGACCGACAACGCCATCCTCACCCTTTACTTCCCCCTCCTGAAAACAGAACTCCGCTTCTCAAAGCGACCATAGCAACTTAAAGTCACAATTTTAGTAGGCTTATAGTTATTAAACCATTGAGTACACAGGATTAAGGTCGGAGATTATATGTAAGACTTTCAGGGAATAGTAATGGCATACCTTTTTTCTTAATTTTGAAACTATAAGTGTCGCCATATCCACTTGGACGGCATAACAATAAATCGACAGTGATTATGCCAGCGTCTAAAAGGATATCAAATTGTGGAATAATGGGATTTCGGGTATGTTCAATGCTGCTGTATCTAGAATATTCTTTGCCATCGTGAATCTTATTCTCAACATCAATCCAAAAAGTTTCGTGATGTTTTTCGCTAAGTCTATTATGGAGTCGTTTGAGTGTCCATACAGCGACGTCATTAACTTTTTGTCCGTAATGTTTCAGTTCAAGCCAGTAGGCAGACCGTCGACCAAACCGTAATACGACTACAAGGAGGAGCCTCAATATATTGAAAATAAGTTTCTACTTATATTGTTGGTCTGTGTCTGCGCACGTGCATATTAGATTGCTAACTTACTAAATTTTCCGCACATTCTCTAATGAATTTTGATTAATCTTCAATCTCCCCCCTCTGTCTATGAAAAATTTTCAAAGCTTCTCAAAGCGAACCGATTACTAAGAATGTCAGGCCGATAAGGAGGAGGGTGAGGTCGACGAGCTTTAATTTCACGTTCTTTTCATGCAGGAATAAAACTCCGTAGAAGAATGACACTATCACGCTGCCTCGGCGAATCATCGAGACAACGGCAATCATTGACCCTTCCATTGACAGGCTGTAGAAGTACGCAACATCGGCTATGGTCAAGAATATGGATATCAGTGGGATGGTCCATTTCCAGCGCAGAGGAGTAGCGCCTTTATGCCCTTTGAGCATTATAGCGATAGTAAGTCCCATTATCACAAGCTGGTAGAGTGAATACCATGCCTGAACTTCCAGCGGCTCATACATGGTAAGGAGGTATTTATCGTAGAGGGCGCTCACAGCTCCCATGGTGGTGGCCCCGATAGCCATCCATATCCAGCGATTATTCTTCAACGAGAAGCCTTCCTTGCCGCCCACTCTGCTTATGAAAAATAACGACCACAGGCCGAGAGCCACACCTGCCCATTGCCATAAGTTAAGTCTTTCACCGAATATCAGCAATGCGCCGATAAGGACAATCACCGGACGGGAGGCGTTGATGGGTCCGGCGATGGTGAGGGGCAGATGCTTGATGCTGGCATAGCCTAATAGCCAAGATGAAAGTACGATGACAGATTTCAGGAGTATCGCCCCATGTCCTTGTAGGGTGTTGCCAAGGCCATAATTTCCATGGAAAAGCCCAACTATGATGAATGGAAGCATCAGCAATGCGCTGAAAAGTGTGTTTAAAAACAGGACGCCCAACACGTTATTCTTGTCGAGCGAGAGTTTCTTCATCACGTCATACAGACCCAAACACAAGGCCGATGTGACAGCAAGCAGTACCCACATGATTGAAAGATGATTATAAAACAGTTCCGCAAAGGGACCTCATAGTGCCCTTTGCGGAATGATAAGTTGCTAATGATGTTATTTGCTAACCATTTCGGCTATGATATCTTTGATTTTCTGTGCGAGTTCATCGGCTTTTCGCATTGCGGCCGCTTCGCTGTAGATACGGATAATCGGCTCGGTGTTGGATTTGCGAAGGTGGACCCATGAATCCTCAAAGTCGATTTTCACACCGTCGATGTCGGTGATCTGTTCGCCGGCAAATTTCTCTTTTACCGCGGAGAGGATTGCATCAACATCAATTTCGGGTGTGAGCTCAATCTTGTTTTTTGCTATTTCGTATGCGGGATATGTCTTTTTGAGTTCGCTTACCTTTTTGCCGCTTTTGGCAAGAAGGGTGAGGAATAGAGCCACACCCACGAGGGCATCGCGGCCATAGTGGGCAGCGGGATA
The DNA here is from genome assembly GCA_023664955.1 of Duncaniella sp. Lineage (GTDB taxonomy): Bacteria > Bacteroidota > Bacteroidia > Bacteroidales > Muribaculaceae > Duncaniella. Next base: position 1,338,938 of record JAMPEV010000001.1, on the reverse strand, counting down.
AATGACGCCACCGTTTCCTTCGCCGCCAATCACGGCTCCTGTTTCCTTCATCTTGGTGGTGACGTTCACTTCTCCGACAGCAGCGGCATTGTATTCGCATCCATGCTTTCGTGTCACATCACGGAGGGCGCGGGATGAGCTCAGATTTGACACTGTTGATCCCGGTGTCCGGCTAAGTACATAATCGGCTACCGACACAAGTGTATACTCCTCGACAAACATCTCGCCATTCTCCATCACTATGGCAAGGCGGTCAACGTCAGGGTCCACCACGAATCCCACATCGGCTTTGCCGTCAGACATAAGCTGGGATATCTGTGTGAGATTCTGTGGGATTGGCTCGGGAGTGTGTGCGAATTTCCCGGTGGCCTCACAGTTAAGTTCTATCACATTCTTAACGCCCAATGCCTTAAGTAATTGTGGAATTACAATCCCACCCACTGAGTTCACTGCATCGACAGCCACTGTGAAATCGGCTTTTTTGATTGCTTCCACGTCCACGAGGTCAAGGGCAAGCACTTGGTCAATGTGGCGGCGATTATAGGTGTTGTTGATGTATTCATGGCCTAAGTCATCTACTTCCGCGAATTTGTATTCATCAGCGGCTGCAATGCGTAGCACCTCTTTGCCTTGGGCGTCGTTGAGAAACTCGCCATCCTCGTTGAGAAGTTTAAGCGCATTCCACTGCTTGGGATTATGGCTTGCCGTGAGGATAATGCCGCCACATGCCTTTTCACCCACCACGGCAATCTCGGTGGTCGGGGTGGAGGCCAGTCCGATGTTCACGACATCAAACCCCATTGCCGTCAGTGTGCCTACCACAAGGTCATTGACCATCTTTCCACTTAGACGTGCATCACGTCCCACCACGATGGTGCGGGATGTGCGTGTGGTGACACGTGAGATGAATGTGGCGTAGGCTGCTGTGAATTTTACGATGTCAAGAGGTGAGAGGCCGTCACCGGGAGCACCGCCTATGGTGCCGCGGATTCCTGAGATAGACTTTATTAGCGACATGTATGTTCTCTATTAAATCATTGATTTATAATAGGAAATAGTGTATAAGTAGGGTACCACGTATGAAATGTCGGCCGTGGGACCCGCTTGTGACTTAATTACGATATTAACAGTGCAATTGTATCCGAGATATTCCAAGGGCATTTGGATTCCCTCGCCATACTGGGTGGACTGAGATATTGTCTGGCTTCCGAATATGAAGAATGTGGGGTCGGAGGTCATGTCATCGGCATTTCCAACGCCTATCAAGGTGTTGTCAGCTCCGACGGTGTAATAGAACATGTTGTAGCGGGTGTAACGGAAATACACTCGCGCATCCTTTTCTACCTTCTCGCCATCGCCAAGCGAAAGCACCTGCATATATACGTTCCCTTCCGGATCAAGGCGGTAGTAGGGAGCATCTTTGCCGATTTCAAACACGGTATTGGCATCGGGAATTTCGTCAATCACCTTGTTTTGCGAAAGGAATAGGTTGACTGCCTTTGTCTCGTCGGAGAGTAGCTCGGCATAGCTTTTGGAATCGCTGCATGAAGAGAGGGCAAATGCGATGAATAGAAATATCGGGATTATAATACGATTCATTTTTTTCAGTTAATATAAATTGGTTTTAGAGATATTTATCGTAAGAGGGTAGTATGTCAAGGATATATTGCAGGGCTTCGGATATGTGTCCGTTGTATTCGCCTCCTGCAGCATTTGTGTGGCCGCCTCCGTTAAAATGCTCCTCGCATATCTTATTGACCGGAAATTCGTCTTTACTGCGCATTGAAATTTTAACATAGTCATCGGCATCCTGGCGCATGAATATAGAGTAGGTGATTTCCGGTATCGATAGGGGAGTATTCACGAGACCTTCGGTGTCACCTTTGCTATAATCAAATTCCTTAAGTTCGTCACTGTCAAGAATGATAAGTGCGGCTTTATGCTCGGGGAGATGATGCATCTTATACTGTCCGTATCCCATAATTCGCAGTCTGTTCTCCGACGATGTGTCCATGACATGCTTATAGATGTTATCCTTGTCGATCCCTTTTCGTAAAAGGTCGTGGATAATAAGATACAAGTCCGGGTCGTTGGAGTTGTAGGAGAAGTTGCCGGTGTCGGTCATCATTCCGGTGTAGATACAAGCAGCTGAACTTCGGTTGAGATAGCGTGTCCATCCAGCTTGCCAAAGGAAAAGGTAGAGCAGGGCGCATGTAGATGACACTTCCGGATGGGAGATGATGACATCCGCTTCTACTACCGGGTCAAGGTGATGGTCAATCATCACTTTCCTCGCCTTTGAGCGCATTAAAGCGTCGCAGAGCCGGTCCACGCGCTTGGGGTCGTTAAAATCAAGGCAGAATATCAAGTCGGCAGCTCCGATAAGTTCATATGCCCGGTCGGCTTGCCGTGTCGCTGCGACTATATCTTTAACCCCGGGGAGAAATTGCAACAGTCTTGGTGCGCAATCAGCTGTCACGACATGGGCTTTCTTCCCCAATGACCTCAATACCATGCAAAGAGCGCATGTCGAACCCAATGCATCTCCGTCGGGACTCACGTGGCAGGTGATTACTATCTCATTGGATGCGAGGACGAGCTGCTTAATCCGTTCCACTGACGAGGGGTCAAGTACTGTCTGGAATCTGCTATGTTTCTTTATTTCTGTCATTATGGGTGCAAAATTACAAAAAAAACCTCAATACGCAATTTTTCATCTTCTGAGTGTTGTCTCTTGTCTAATAATAAATGTTAATAGCGATTTCTTGTTAAATAATTTTTTTTGTTACTTTTGCAGATGAAAGCGAACTTACTTATATATCATGAGAACAAATTTATTCCGAGCAATTTTGCTACTTGCGATATTGGTTGGCTTGAATGTCAGCCTATGCGCAGAAAATAATATTACAAGTAAATGTATTACCCTGCGCGACAGTATATTAAAAAACATTACAGGCTCCGTAGCATTCTCCGATACCATAGATGTGACTAAATATGGTGCGAAGCCCGACAGCGGCAAGGATTGTCTGAAGGCTTTCGAGAAGGCTATCAGTAAGGCAAATTCAATGGGAGGTGCAGTGGTATTAGTCCCGGTAGGGGAGTACCTCCTCAAGGGGCCCATTAATTTCCTTGACAATGTGAATCTGCATCTATGTGACGGTGCGGTGTTGAAATTCGATTCTGACCCTAAGTTATATCCAATCGTAGATACCTCATGGGAAGGTACATATTGCTATAATTACTCGCCCATGATTAGGGCTTATCGGGTTGAAAATGTTGCAATTACCGGACATGGTACTATTGACGGAAATGCTATGGAATCTTTTGCCACATGGCGTCCGAATCAGAAGCCGGCGCAGCAGAGAAGCCGGCAAATGAACCACGACCGTGTCCCGGTAGGGCAGCGGCAATTTGGCGATGGTGATTGGCTGCGTCCGCAGTTAGTGCAGTTCTATCAATGTTCTAATGTCACCATCGAGGATGTCAAGATAATAAACTCACCCTTCTGGTGCATCCATTTGTTAAGAAGTGACAACATCATATGTCGCGGCATTAGATATGATGCCAAGTTGGTTAATAATGACGGCATTGATCCTGAGAGTTCCAAGAATATTCTGATTGAGGATGTCCATTTCGACAATGGAGATGATAATATAGCGATTAAGAGTGGTCGTGACCATGATGGCCGCGATGAAACTACTCCTCCTACTGAGAACATTGTGATTCGTAATTGTCATTTCAAGGGACTGCACGCCGTGGTGTTAGGAAGCGAACTTTCCGGTGGTATTCGCAACATCGTGATAGAGAATTGTGACTATGCCGGTTACTGCAAACGTGGAATTTATCTCAAGTCTAATCCCGACCGTGGGGGATTCGTTAACAATATTTATGTGGTAAACTGTAAGTTCGGGGATGTCGAGGACCTGTTCTACATCACGGCTTCCTATGCCGGAGAGGGACAAGGCAACGACCAATTTACCAAGATAAATGATATTCATGTCGATGGTTTGTTCGCCGGCAATGTAGCAAATGCAGCTATAGTCATACAAGGGATAAAATCTTTGCCAATCCGGAATGTTACATTCAAAAACGTTGTAGCCGGTTCCGCTAAAATCGGTCTTTCCGTTGAAAATGCCGAGGGAGTCACTTTCTCCGATTGCTTCATAGGAGGAAGAGCTGGCGTACCATCCCAGGTTACTGACAAAGACCATCTTTTTGACAGGAAGTGAGACTATGAGCGTAAAATTAATAAACGCGCGGAGTAAACTAAAAGTGTAAAATAATAAATGCGGAGTTAGCTAATAGGCTTAACTCCGCATTTTTTAGTAATCCTTTAGAAAATAGTGTATTGTAATCTAATTATTTATGAGGGATTCCAGATAGATTTCCAAATTTGTATAATGGCTATCCGCGGCAACCATTCGGGCATCATCTGAATTGTCAGGATTGAGACCATGAGCCACTTCCCACTCATCCGGGATACCATCACTATCTGTGTCAACTTTGGGCGTGCCGCTTTCAAGTATTGGCCAGCCACCCACTTGTGACGGCGTATCGATTATACCGTTCTTGCCATTTTCACCTAACCCCAATTTCACCTGGCGAATCACATCTTTGTCATAGGAATCGCGTGCAAAACTGCATCCCACTGATGCGAGAATACGTTGGAATGCGTTCTCGGGTGTGTCCTCGATGATTGATTCATATGGGAAGGGCTCGTCAACAAGACAGGAATTGGTTACTTCCCCCATTTCCGGGACAGCTTTAGGCGAAATCCCGGAGCTGAGCGGCGCGCTTCGGTGATGACGGAAATATTGTTTGCCAGGGGAGTCAGTTACACCAAGATGATTATTGCCGGTGACACTGTCATTACCCTCCATCACATTCCCGGTAATGTAATAACGCCCGGTGGCATCCTCGGCAACATCGAATATCCTTTGATGCTCTGACGCCGGCCCCGGTTTGTAATAATTGTTTACCATGTTTATTTCTGCATGGTGTCCACCTCCATACCCGCTTTTGAAACCCCAATTGTATATGGCATTGTTGCGGAAATCTACCCACTTAGTTCCATCAACCGATGAGAATCGCGGATTGCGGCTTGAATGATTAGCCAATAAATTATGGTGGAAGGTGGCCTTAAAACCGCCCCATATCCCGCCAAATCCATGACTGCCTTTGGTGTGCACTGAACTGTTGAGACTGTGGGAAACAAGACACCATTGCACTGTCATGTTCTCAACTTTATAAAGCGAAAGACATTCATCGATGCTCCAACTCACTGAGCAATGGTCAACTATCACGTTACGCTGGCCATAGCGTCCCCCTCCAAGTCCGTCATTATCCCTGCTAATCTTATCACCCGGGCGTACACGGATATAGCGGACTATGACTTCACTTCCGTCAATAATCAGAGGGTAATCCTTTAGGCAAATTCCATCGCCCGGTGCGGATTGTCCGGCTATTGTGATGGAGTCGTTAATAATGCGGAGAGGAGACTGCAATTCAATCGTCCCATCCACGTCAAACAGTACCATTCTTGCCCCTTCAGCCTCGACAGCCTCGCGTAATGAGCCCGGACCTGCATCATTCAGATTTGTCACTTTATATACTTTTCCTCCCCGACCTCCTACTGTGTATTTACCGTAACCCTCAGCCCCCGGAAATGCCACCGTGTTAGTTCCCACGGCTGTCAATGCTGTAACGATAAGTGCCAAGATGTTCATACGTTGTGATATGATTGATTTTGTTATGAAACTAAGGTTATAAAAGAGATGCATGATTACCATAAATGATGTGGTTAATCATGGTAATCATGCATCAATAGGTTATATCATACTTATATCCCATTATATATTCCATGGGATATAAGCATGGATAGATTAGTTGTAGCCGGGATGCTGCTGGCCGTTGAGTCCAGGATTGACATCCATAATGTTGGTCTGGTTAAATGGCATCAACTCGGTCTTGTTCTTTGTCAAGCCGTAGTAAACGCCGGTGCTACCTGTAATCCAAGGATTGTTGGTGGCGATAATTGATTCGCCGTCTGCTGTCTGAACTGTGACATCCTTGGTTGACAGATTACCCTTCTGAGTGAGAGTGTTGATACTCCACATGTTCAAGAGTGTATACTGTACGGCTTTGACATCTTTTGCGTCAGAGGGTACGAGCGACTGGTTCAAGTAAACTTTGCCGTCGGCCTCGTAAAGAGTGCATTTTGCAGTTCCCTTTGAGTTGTTGTTAAGAATGTGAAGATTCTCCTTGTCTGCTGCTGATACACCGATAATATCGAGGTCGGCCTCGGTAACTTCGATGTGGGGAAGTGCGATGTTGGGGTCGCTCAACTTCGGAGTGCTGGTGATGTTGAATGCCCAATACTGAGGAATGTTGGCATATTTACCTTGGTGGTTAGCGAGCTGAACGAGTTTTTCTTTCTCGGCCATAAGTACTTCATACTGTACACCCCAGCGTGGCAGGTCTGAACGACGAAGACCCTCGCCGTTGAGTTCGAGCTTACGTTCCTGGATAATGAAGTTGCGGAAGTCTTGATAGTTGGTGGGGATGTTGCCTGCTTTGGCTTCGTCGTTGCGGAATGCGCGCATTCTCACTTGCTTAACCGCGCTGATGGCTTCTCCGGTAGGTCCGTTGTTCAATTCGTTGAGAGCTTCGGCATACATGAGGAGTACGTCAGCATAGCGTAGCATAGGCCAGTTGATGTCACGGCGTGAGTCAGAAGAGCCACGGTCGGCTTTCCAGTTGATACGATATTTACCAACTCCCATGCCTGCGTAAGTGTTCATCTGATATGAGTCGCTACCGCCGAGCTTCAGGCCGTAGTTACAAACTGATACATCGCGGCGCTGGTCACCATCTTCAAATTCAAAGTAGAATGTGGGCATTGCCATCATCTGCGAACCGGGCTTACCAAGTGTGGAGCTGGTTCCGGAACCAGGAATAGTGTTTACGTAACCTGTACGGCAATCTACCGAGTTAGCGCCATACCAGCCATACTCAAACATTGTCTCATTGTTGAACTGCTTGGTGCAGAGGTCGCGGTAAATCTGGTCGTAGTTGGCGAGAAGGCTGTTTTCACCTTTTGTTATAACGGCCTTGCAAGCGTCAGCGGCAATCTGATAGAGTTGGTGGATGCGTGCCTGGTCATCGCGCTGGGCTATGCGCACTGTTGAGTTGCTATAAGGAACTGTGGAAAGGTCCCAGCGAAGTGAGTAACCGGCTGCATAAAGTGCCACGCGGGCAAGCATACCATAAGCGGCGTTTTTGGTGAATCGCTCGGGTGTGTCGAGATATGTTTCGCTGCGCCATGGGAGGAGCTGTACGGCTTGTTGGAGGTCTCTCACGCAATGGTCGTAGATTGTGTCACGGTTTACGCGTGATGACTCGAAACTTGTCAATTCGGAAGTCGGACGTTCGTTGAAGGGAACATCGCCGTAGAAACGTACAAGATTCCAGTAGGCGTATGCTCTCACAGCTAATGCCTCACCTTTGAGGCCGTCAAGGTGAATCTGGTCAGCGGTTGATGACACGGGCACTTTGTCAAGGTTCTTCAAAGCAACGTTGGCATACTCAATCGAAGCATACATTTGAGTATATGTGTTACTGAGCATTCCTGTGAGATTGGTGTAGTCGTAGTTTGACACGTTGTACTTTGAGTTGCTCTCTTTAGAGACGATTTCGTCAGTACCTTCCAAGAGCTGGTAGCCAAGTTCCTGAGAGTGCAACTTGCCATAGCAGCCTGCAACTGTCATGTCAGCTCGGCTGATGGTAGTGAAGACTGACTCACTGTCAGCTTTCGACTCCGACGGCATTTCGAGCCAGTCCTCGCAGGAGGTCATTCCTGCAAGAAGCACGCCGGCCGCTAATATATTGAATATTTTATTCATAATTTGTATTATCTTTTAATATTAGAATGTAAGGTTAAGACCTACTACCCAGCTCTTTGTGCGAGGGTAGGTTGACCAGTCGACACCGGGGGTGAGGGCGCTGCTCGAAACAGCCACCTCGGGTTCATAACCTGAATAGTTAGTGAAGGTGTGGATGTTGTTGGCAGTTGCGTAGAAGCGTACGTTGCTGAGCATTGCCTTCTTAACGAGTTTCTTTGGCAGTGTGTAGCCAAGGGTGATATTGTTGATGCGAAGGAATGATGCGTTTTCAACGAAATAGCTACTGCGGTCGGTCATCGCTGTTTTGTTGTTCTCAGAGATGTTCCACATGATGTCCTCAGAGTGCTGGTTGGGGTTGAGAGCCGCGAGACGTGCGAGATCAGTTGATTCTCTGCCGGTCGCAGGGTCAATGAGCACGAAGCGGTTAGCCATCTTGTCGAGGTTGTTCTGGTTGGGAAGGTACGGGCCGAGGAAACGCTGGGTACTGATGTTGAACACTTTGTTGCCGTAGCTGAAGTTCATGAACACAGTGAGGTCAAAGCCTTTATACATAAATGTATTGGTCCAGCCGCCGGTGAATTTAGGCTGTGCGTTGCCTATCACTGTACGGTCGTTAACGCTCCACACGGGGTTGCCGTCTTTGTCAGTTTCACCGGTCACGGGTACATACTTAGCGTCACCGGGTTTCACTGAACCGCGGTCGAATCCCTTCAGTGAGGGAACGCCGTCTTTCAAGCGATATTTGCCATCTGAGAGTTGTTCGAAGTCATCAGTTGTGTAGATTCCGTCATAAAGAAGTCCGTAGAACTGTCCGAGAGGCTTGCCCTTTTCAATCAGGAAGGTTGCAGCTGCGCCGTTACCTCCTGAATATTCTGAGGTGAATGATTCTTCACCCTCGCCGCCGTAGATTGAGAGGACTTTTGAGCGGTTGAATGAGATATTGAAGTCGGTTGTCCATGTGAAGTCACGTGTTGCCACCGGAACAGCGTTGAGCACGATTTCAAGACCGCGGTTGCGGATTGAACCGATGTTCTGGAACTGGTCGTTGTAACCTGTTGAGGTAGGAATCTTGTTCTTGATAAGTAGGTTCTGTGACTCGTTGTTATACCAGTCAACTGAGAGGTTAAGACGGCTGTTGAACCATGACATGTCAAGACCGATATTCACCGTCTTAGTCTTTTCCCAAACGAGGGCTGCGTTACCGAGGGTTGAACCGGGGACGAAGGTGATGAAGTCGGATGAACCGTTACCATAGTGTCCGGAACCGTAGCTTGTGGCATACATGTTATTGTCAATCTTGTTGTTACCGGCCACACCGTAACCGGCACGTAACTTCAAGTTGTTGAGATATTCGCGAGTGTTCTCCATGAATGATTCGTCTGAGATACGCCAAGCTGCTGATACAGAGGGGAAGCTGTCCCACTTGTTACCTTTAGCGAATTTTGAAGAACCGTCACCACGCATTGTAGCATTGATGAGGTAGCGACCTTCGTAAGAATAAGAGATACGACCGAACACTGAAACAAGGCCTACGTTTGCCTTGCTTGATTCCCAAGTGTAAGGCTGAGCCATGCTCACATCATTTAGACCGAAGTTGCCGTCAGGGAATTCACGATATTCGTTGTCAAGTTTCATTGAACTCCAGTGAGATGTCTCCTGACCGATGAGGACATTGAAATCATGCACCTTATTTATGTCGAAATGATAGTTGAGGGTGTTAGTAATCTGCCAGTTGTCATTTTCAGAGTTGTTGCGGTAGCCGTAGCCGTAGGGGCTCTTGTTGGCCTGGGCCTGCTTGGTGGTACCGTTGTCCCAATAGTCTGCGCGAATCTGACGCCACATGTAGCTTCCTGCGGTGCGTAATGTGAGTCCTTTGATAATGTCGATTTCAAGGCCGGCGTTCACAGTGGCGAGGCGAGTCCTCTTCTCATTGTCAATCGCGTTGTTGGTGAGAAGCGGGTTGTTAGAGTCGTAGTTTGCGCTACCGCCGGGAAGTGCCATATAGTCATCAGCAAGGTCTTTGTTAATCATCTCATCGTTAGTCCAAAGCACACCACCGGTGATAGGCTGGAGGATTGTCTGCTTCAAAGAACCGCCGAGTGAGCCACCGCCTTCTACCTTTGTGGCTTGGAGGCTTGTGGCGAAGTCGAAGCGTACGTTGTCGAAGATTTTGTGACGAAGTTTTACGCGTACACCGTTCTTTTCATAGTTGTGTTTCTTCATGATACCGTCTTCACCTGTGTAGTTGTAGCTTACCATGAAGTTAGTGCGGTCATTACCGCCGGTGATACTAACGTTGTGGTTCTGGGTGATACCTGTGCGTCCAAACACTTCATCCTGCCAGTCGATGGCTTCGCGGTTGCGATATTCCTGCTCGATGCGGTCGTTTGCGCCTGAGTAGAAGCCGGGGGCGTTTACATCACCGCCGAATACGGTAGCGAATGCTCCGATATTTCCGCGAAGTTCCTGATATTCATACTGGTATTTTACATATTCCTCAGTGTTGAGGAGGTCGAGCTTTCTGCCGAGGCGGTTGAAGCTGACATAGCCGTTATAGCTTACTTCGCTCTTGCCTGAATGTCCTGACTTGGTAGTAATCAAGATAACACCGTTAGCACCTGCTGAACCGTAGATAGCTGTTGCAGAGGCATCCTTCATTACGTCGATAGTCTCAATGTCGTTGATGTCTACCGCCTGAAGGCCGTTTTCCATTTGGAATCCGTCGACGATGTAGAGAGGTTCGGAGCTTTGTGTGATTGACGTACCACCACGCACTGTGATGTTGATGTCAGCACCGGGGGCACCACTTTGAGTAACCACATTCACACCGGCTGCTTTACCTGTTAGTGCTTGGGCGGCTGTGGTTACAGGGATGTTTACGAGGTCTTTACCACCCACGGATGATGTCGCTGCGGTAAGGTCCTTACGGCGAACTGTGGCATAACCGATGGCCACAACTTCGTCAAGCATGTTGGTTTCGGGCATCAGTGTCACATTAATTGTGGTCTGGCCTTTAACTTCAATTTCCTGGGTTGTGCATCCGATGTAGCTGAAGCGGAGCTTCCCGTTAGAAGGTACGTTCTTGAGGATATACTTGCCATCTACGTCAGTGGCAGTTCCAAAGGATGTGCCAAGTACCATAACGCTGGCACCGATGACCGGTTCACCGTCAGTGTCTACAACCGTTCCGCTCACATTTACATTTTGGGCATTGACAGCGAAGACTGTCATTACCATAATTGCGAGCGCCACCAGTCGAGACATCAGACCATGCCGGTGCTGATTAAAACACTGTTTGACTTTCATAATAGATTTAATTGGTTAGATATTAAATAAGTAATTTTTTTATTTCAGATAATTACATATGAAACTATTGTGTCTAGATGGATACGAATTAAAGTTTTCTTTAAAATTTAATCCTGTCCTTTTTTTTCATGGTTTATGAAATATTTACAAAATTAAGCTAAAAAACATATATAAACAATCCGGTTATAGTTAATGAGTGTTAACCGTAACCGGATTGTAATATGTTAGCCGGATTATCAGCGAATCAACTTAATTCAGAGCCTTGTGGCTATACTAACAACGGCACTATCATACCGTAAACTTCCCAACCAAAAACCAATCCCGATAGTCAGGAAAATGGGTATTACAGGATTATCGCGAAATATTTCAATGAACCAGTGCATAGTTTTAACGTGATTACAGATGATATTTAATGTGATTGTGGATGTTTTTTTACTAAAAAACAGATGAAGAATAAAAAAGTTGTAAACAATTATGCATGTTTAAGCATTTTATATGATGAAGATTCATGATTAGCTTCATTTCATCGCATTAAGAGTAGTTTTTAATGACTCCTTTTAGGTTCTTAATAGTCATGAGTCTTTTATAAATTCATCATTATTAATTAGATAAATAATTTAGTTATGCCTAATAAGTTGTCTTGTGGGATGCCGAAATCACTACGCAGTTATGCGTTTATTCTGACCGGTTGTGTTCTTTTGTGCCTGCAAGGTTGTAAGAAGCCGGTTGTGGAGCCACCTGTTGTTGCTATTGCACCTTCAACGTGTGAGGATGTGGAAATTTATGGCGAATACGTGGGTAGAGTCAGGGCACAACAATTTGTGGAGGTGAGAGCCCGTGTGGAAGGGTATCTGGAAAGAATGTTGTTTGAAGAAGGTACCCCTGTTACAAAAAATCAAGTGCTTTTCGTCATAAACCCCGACCAATATAAGGCAAAGGTCGACAAAGCAAAGGCTCAATTACAAAAGGATGAGGCACAGGAACAGAAAGCGAAACGAGATCTGGAACGAATACGTCCGCTTTATGAACAAAACGCCGCAAGCCAACTTGATTACGACAATGCCGTAGCCGCCTACAATGTGGCAAAGGCTTCTGTGGCCATGAGTAAGTCAGACCTCGCACAGGCTCAGCTCGAGCTTGGATACACATCAGTGAGGTCACCACTTTCCGGCTACATCAGTGAGAGAAATGCCGATATAGGCACGCTCGTTGGCCCCGGCGGAAAGTCGCTTCTCGCCACTATCGTGAAAAGCGACACCGTTTTCATCGATTTCAGTATGACGGCACTTGATTACCTGAAGAGCAAGGAACGTAATGTGGAACTTGGCACAAAGAATCTGTCACGTTCATGGCAACCATACGTAACAATCACTTTAGCCGACAATACGGTATATCCCCACAAAGGGCTTGTGGATTTCGCCGACCCCCAAGTGGACCCGCGTACCGGCACTTTCTCGGTGAGAGCTGAGATGCCCAATCCGACACGCGAAATTCTTCCCGGACAATTCACTAAGGTAAAGCTACTTTTAGATGTGAGGGAAAATGCTACCGTAGTCCCAAGCCGATCGATAATAATTGAGAAGGGCGGGGCTTACGTGTACGTGATGCGCAGGGATTCCACAGTCGAGAAGCGTTTTATCGAATTAGGTCCCGAGTTCCATAATAGCATGGTGGTGGAACGCGGTGTGCGCCCCGATGAGAATATCGTAATAGAAGGGCAACACAAACTTTCACCTGGTATAAAAGTGCGTGTAGGAGAGGTAACTGCCGAGGATGGCATGTCAGAACAGCCCGACTCATCATTAACCAAATCTAAAGGCGAGAAGTCATGAAAATGAGTTTTTTCATAGACCGTCCGGTCTTTTCGGCGGTCATTTCCATATTAATTGTCATACTGGGTTTTATCGGGTTGTCAATGCTCCCTGTTGACCAGTATCCACAAATCACCCCTCCTGTGGTAAAGATTAGCGCCTCCTATCCGGGTGCAAGCGCACTGACAGTGTCGCAAGCGGTGGCAACCCCGATCGAGCAGGAGATTAACGGCACGCCCGGGATGCTCTATATGGAATCATCGTCAACAAATTCTGGGAGTTTCTCAGCGACCGTTACCTTTGATATATCCTCGTCGCCGGAATTAGCCGCAGTGGAGATTCAGAACCGCGTGAAACTCGCAGAGTCACGTCTCCCTGCTGAAGTGGTCGAAAATGGCATATCAGTAGAGAAGCAAGCTTCCAGCCAGCTTCTAACCATATGTCTGACCTCCTACGACCCGAAATTCGATGAAATATATCTGAGCAATTTTGCCACATTAAACGTCCTTGACCTATTGCGCCGTATCCCTGGGGTGGGACGAGTGTCAAATATCGGAAGCCGTTATTATGCGATGCAAATTTGGGTGCAACCCGACAAACTCGCAAATCTCGGAATCACAATAGCTGACCTTCAAAAGGCGTTGAGGGATCAGAATAGGGAATCAGCGGCAGGTGTGCTCGGACAGCAACCCACAAAAGGTCTCGATATCACAATTCCCATCACCACAACGGGTCGCCTATCATCGGTGTCACAATTTGAGAATGTGGTGGTAAGAGCTAATCCTGACGGCTCTCTCATCCGACTTCGCGACGTGGCAAATATTTCTCTCGAAGCACAGTCCTACAATACTGAGAGCTCGATTAATGGAGAGAATGCTGCTGTATTGGCAATATATATGTTACCCGGGGCTAACGCTATGGAGGTGGCTGAAAGGGTGAAAGATGCCATGAAGGATATTAGTGCAAGTTTTCCTGAAGGACTTAGCTACAATATACCTTTCGACATGACGACCTATATTTCCGAATCAATCGATGAGGTTTATAAGACACTATTTGAGGCTCTGTTTCTCGTTATATTCGTGGTTTATCTGTCATTGCAGAGTTGGAGAGCTACGTTGATACCACTTATCGCCGTTCCAATCTCATTGGTGGGAACCTTTGGCTTCATGTTGGTATTTGGATTCTCCCTCAATATGCTCACACTCCTGGGGCTTGTCCTGGCCATAGGTATAGTGGTGGATGATGCCATAGTGGTGGTGGAGAATGTGCAATACATAATGGAAACAGAGGATTTGCCTCCAAAAGAGGCCACAAAGAAGGCTATCGTAGGATTAACAAGCCCGATTATAGCGACAACTCTTGTGCTTGCGGCAGTGTTTGTTCCGGTGTGTTTCTTAGCAGGAATCACAGGCCAGCTGTATCGTCAGTTCGCAGTTACAATTGTTTTTTCAGTTATTCTATCAGCGGTTGTAGCATTGACTCTCAGCCCGGTGATGTGTTCGCTAATACTTCGTCCGGAGAAGAAGGATGCTAAAAAGAATATCGTTTTCCGTAAGATTAACGAAGGCCTGACAAATGGAACGAATAAATTCATGACTCTTATCCAGTACTTATTGGCCCACAAGAAAAAGGTACTGATAGTATATGCATGTTTAATAGGACTTGTGATCATAGTTGAAAAACTTATGCCGTCGAGTTTCCTTCCCATTGAGGACCAGGGTTATTTCAAAGTAGAATTGGAGCTTCCGGAGGGAGCCACTCTTGAGCGTACGCGCCTTGTGTCGGAAAAAGCTGTTAAAGATATCAGCCTGAATCCGGCCGTAGAGTATGTGCAATGCGTGGTGGGCAGTAGCACGCAAGTAGGAAGCAGCCAGTCACGCAGCGAGTTGACAGTCATCCTAAAACCTTGGGAAGAACGAGATTCGGAGAGCATTGACGACATAATGGCCCAAGTGAAGAAAGATTTGTCGGATTATCCGGAGTGTAAAGTCTATTTGTCTCGCCCGCCTGTGATACCGGGGCTTGGAACATCCGGTGGGTTTGAGATGCAATTGGAGGCTCGTAACGATGCGACATTAGAGGACTTGGAGAGTGCGGTTGACACTGTGATGAAATATGCCTCTTCGAGCAAAGCATTGTCAGGCCTATCATCTTCATTACAATCGGATATACCTCAACTATACTTTGATGTCAATAGGGATAAGGTAATGTTTGCCGGAGTGCCGCTTGCCGATGTCTTCTCGACCATGAAAGCATATACGGGCTCAGTGTATGTGAATGACTTCAATATGTTTAACCGCATCTATAGGGTATATATACAGGCTGAGGCACCATATCGCGAACATCGGGAAAATATTAATCTGTATTTTGTCAGAGGTAGCGACAACTCAATGATACCTCTGACTTCATTAGGAACGACATCGTTTACCACCGGCCCGGGTAACCTGAAACGTTTTAATATGTTTAACTGTGCGGTGATACGAGGTGAGGCAGCCAAAGGTTACAGCTCAGGCGAAGCCATGGAGGAGATTGAGAATATCGTCAGGGAACACCTGCCGTCAAATATAGGTGTCGAATGGAGCGGACTCTCATATCAGCAAAAACAAGCCGGAGGCAAGACCGGGTTGGTTCTACTCTTAGTGTTAGTGTTCGTATTCCTATTCTTGTCAGCATTATATGAAAGTTGGAGCGTCCCTGTGGCCGTGATTCTGTCTTTACCGGTGGCGGCACTTGGGGCCTATCTGGGAGCATGGGTGTGCGGACTTGAAAATGACATTTATTTCCAAATCGGCCTGGTGATGCTCTTGGGCATGGCGGCAAAGAATGCTATCCTAATTGTGGGATTCGCGAAGCGTCAGGCTGACATGGGAGTAAGTCCACTCGAATCAGCTCTATATGCCTCGAAATTGCGATTCCGTCCCATTTTGATGACATCATTAGCCTTCATATTGGGAATGTTGCCCCTTGTGATAGCGTCAGGACCGGGAGCTGCAAGTAGACAGGCTATAGGCACCGGCGTGTTCTTCGGAATGATATTCGCTGTAGTGTTTGGCGTTCTTCTTGTCCCATTCTTCTTTGTGCTCGTCTATAGGAGTGTTGAGAAATTCTTTCCAACTAAAAAGGATATAGCAGTAGTGACTCATTGATAATCAAAAATTGATTGACTATGTTACGAATTAAGAAAAGTTTACCATATATTGTGATAAGTCTCATGATGAGCGTTCAATTTACCTCATGTAAATTGGGGCAGAAATATACGCGTCCTGACGTTTATATACCGGAAAGTTATCAGGCAAAAGTAAAGGCTGATACCTTCTCAATCGGGGATATGAGATGGTGGGAAGTGTATACTGACACCACACTTCAAAGCCTGATTCGTGTCACACTGCAAAATAACAAGGAGCTTAAGATAGCCTCAGCAAAGGTAAAGGAGATGGCTGCGAGGAAAAGGATAAAGAGGGCAGACTTGTTTCCTCAGTTAAATGGGAATGGTTATGCCCAAAAAGAGGCTCTGAATTATGGTGGAGATTCGTATACCAATGACCCTGAAACAGGCATAAAAGCCACATTAGGTTGGGAGGTTGACTTATGGGGAAATCTCCGATGGGCTAATGACCAGGGTAAGGCGAATTTCCTTGAAAGTATTGAGAATCAAAGGGCGGTTACAATTAGCCTTATTGCCCGTGTAGCCCAGGACTATTACGAGTTGATAGCACTTGACAATGAGCTTATGATTGTGCGACAGACCCTTAAGGCTCGAAAAGAAGGTATGCGCTTGGCAAAATTAAGATTTGAGGGTGGTCTTACCTCTGAAACATCATATCAGCAGGCGAAAGTGGAATATGCTCGCACAGCCACACATTTGCCGGTGCTTGAGCGAGATATCTCAATGATGGAAAACGAGATATCCTATTTAACAGGTGACCTTGATTTCAAGGTTAGAAGAGAGACCTTTTCTGACAACCTTGTGACAGTTGAAGTTTTGCCGGTGGGTTTGCCATCATCACTGCTTGAACGCCGCCCTGACATTAAAGCGGCAGAGCAGAAACTTATAGCGGCCAATGCCGCTGTCGGCATGGCATACACAAACAGATTTCCGCGGCTGACACTGACGGCGCAGTATGGCGTGGAGAGTGACGAATTTTCGACTCTGTTCAAGTCACCGGCCTACTTTCTGAGTGGAGCCTTGTTAGGCCCTATTTTCGATATGGGGAAAAGACAGAGTGCATACCGAGCTCAGCAGCATGTATATGAGCAGGAAGTGTATAATTATGAAAAGACGGTGATGCTTGCATTCACTGAAGCTCGTAATGCCATAGTGGCTTTTAATAAGATGGCGGCAATTCATTCCTCCATGGAAGAACTTGAGCAGTCATCGAAAGCTACCATGGAACTTGCCCAATTACAGTATATAAATGGTGTGATAGGTTATCTTGATGTGCTGGATGCCCAAAGAAGTTATTTTGAGGCGCAAGTAGGGTTGAGTAATGCCGTGCGCGACAAGCAATTGGCACTTGTGCATCTGTATAAGGCTCTTGGTGGTGGATGGTGAGAAGCCATGAATAAAAGTGATGAATAATTTTGCTTTTTAGCAAGGTTTCCCTAACTTTGCAAAAATCAGTGGTTAATAAAATTTACATATCACATATATCATGAAGACTTCATCACGTTTTATTCTATTCACAGCGGCATTGGCGGCCGCAATTACTGCAAATGCCAAGTTTACGAATTTCCCTGACGGGAGCAAAGTGTCCGACTGGTTTAACGACACCAATGTGGAAAAAGTTGAAAAATTAGGGACGCAATACGTTATCACCGAACATGGGGTAATCAACGACAGCACCATAATTCAGACCGAGCAAATCCAAAGTGTCATTGACCTCGCTGCGGCAAATGGGGGAGGTGTGATTGTAGTCCCGGAAGGTACCTTCCTGTCAGGCTCGATTTTTTTCAAGCCGGGCACACACCTTCATATCGTGAAGAATGGTAAACTCAAGGGAAGCGATGCCATTACCCATTATCAGATTGTAAAGACCCGACTGGAGGGTCAGACTCTTGACTATTTCGCAGCATTGGTAAACGCTAATGATTGCGATGGCTTCACCATTTCGGGTCAGGGCATAATAGATGGAAACGGACATCGTTTCTACGATGAATTCTGGCTTCGCCGCAAGGTGAATCGCAAATGTACGAATCTTGAAGCACTGCGTCCTCGAATGTTTTATGCATCCAATTCAAAGGATGTGACAGTCAGTGGTATCACAATGATGAACTCAGGATTCTGGACAAATCATTTGTATAACTGCGAACGTGTAAAATACTTAGGAGTTACCATCCTTGCGCCCACTGAGGGCTATCCTAAAGGCCCGAGCACTGATGCTATCGATCTTGATGTGTGCAATGATGTGTTGATCAGCGACTGCTATATGAATGTTAATGATGACGGAGTGTGCTTGAAAGGCGGGAAAGGCACCTATGTCGACACTATCCCGGGTAATGGCGCGGTGACAAATGTTATCGTTAACCGTTGCACATTCGGAAAGACCAATGGTGGTATCACTTTCGGCAGCGAAGCTTGGAACTGTTCAAATGTGATTATGAAAGATTGCAAGTTTGAAGGTACGTTTAATGTTGTGCTTTTCAAAATGCGTCCCGACACTCCTCAGCAGTTCAGAAATGTGCTTGTTGACGGAGCGACAGGGAATGTCAGGACGGCATTTGCAGCAAGTACCTGGACACAGTTTTTCAATAAAGTAGAGCGTGATCCGATGCCGGCATCAGGGATTGACAATGTGGTGTTCCGTAATTGCCATCTCGTATGTGGTCGGGATTTCTATAAGAATTCCAAAAACAAGGATTACGAAATCAGTAATTTCACATTCCGGGATATTTGGGCGGAGGATTCCAATGGTTCGTTTGATACTTCGGAAATCACTAACTGCATTATTGAGAACGTTACTCTCAATGGTAAAAAGTATTGATAAATCAGAAGATACGAATTTAAATAAATCGCCACTCACAATCCGATTTAGTGAGTGGCGATTTATTATCGAGTTGACTATGGTATTTTTTAATACTGATCTTTATCCGGTCAAAAATGGTAGATTAGTAGGCGATTACGTGCCATAGGTCCCGGATGCGTTTTTCCGGATCCCACTTTCCACCGAATGTCCATGATGCGGTTACAGTGTGATATTCGGGTGAATCTTTAGCATCTTTCATATTATTGTCTAACCAGCCATTATGTCCTCCTTCTCTAACACAATTATCAAAATAGACCCTGTGACCCCATGGACACATATCAATCGGCTTTCCTTTGTCAATCCCTAAATCAATTTCTCTTCTGTAGGCATGATCAATATTCTTATCAATGATATTTTTCGAGAGATGACAGTTCAATAGATAGAATTGCGAGTCGTGATGGTAACGGCCGAGGGGTGTAGGCTTCAAAGCATCGAATTCCGAATCCTTTATTACGAATTTATTGTCCTTATCGCCACGCCCATCATGCCAAAGGATAGCGCGGGTGTCTCCAAGGAAGCGGCAACGGGTGGCGTAGCATGTACCTCTTGGACAGATAAAATCAACACCGGGACAGCGGATGAACAGGTCGGAATGGTAGTACATACCGCCTTTGCCATCTTCACCGGCTCCCCAAAGAGAGAGGGCGTCGTTACCATCGGATACGATATTGCTGTTGAGAATGATAGTCCTTGTGGCTTTGCCGTAGACTGTAAACTGGTGGTTAGTGGTGTTAGTGACTGTTGTACCGTAGTTGTTAATCATTGTCAGTCCGCTTATCAGGCAGTCATCGGCCTTATCGGTCAGAATCACTATTCCTTGATGCACTTTAGCACCATTGTGTTCCTTAATCATAAAATGGTTGCGGGCTTCAGCCCCAACGATTATACAACTGTCACGATGCTCACCCACAAGCACAATATTGGGACGGTCAATAATAACCTTCTGATTGTAAACACCTTTCTTGATTAGAATTTTAAAAGGCTTTGTGCCGTTTTCAGGAGCTTTTTCAATTGCAGCCTGAATGTTTTCGCCGCGTTTTACGACAACGTCAAAGAGCGTCTCGTCAACTTTAGGCTCTACACCGAGGATGAAAGTTCCGTTTTCATTCGCTCCCTTTGAGTGGAGGTCGATTTTCACTTTATTTTCCGGGTCATACTTGTCAGCCCATTTATCATAAATTTCATATAATTCGGCAGGGCGTCCACTGTACCAAGAATAACCGTTGCGGCGTTCTTTGCCGATATCCGTGATATTGCGGCGAGGGATACCGTCACGGTCACATACAAATGGAATGCAATGTCCCAAGTCATAGTAGCGAGCCCAAAGAGGTTCGGTGCTATCAGGTGTATCATTCAATTGGGCTTCCCATGCACCGTCAATAAGCACACGGCGATAGGTGAGACCGGTGAGTTTGTATTTGTCAAACCAAGCCATGGCGGCATGAATTGCAGTCTTGACTTTCTTGCTGGGATTAGGAATCTCCATTAGCAATTTTACTATTGAAGAGCTTTCCGGAGCGCAGTAGGATGGTAGCTCATAGGCACGGGCGGGAGCAGGCTCCAAGGTTACGTGGTCATGTTGCTGGCACCACACGGTGGGGACGCCGTCAGTCACAATTTGTGTGGCAATTATGCAATCAACGCCCTTATCAAAAGCTTTTTTCAAAGACTTTTTCATCTTTGGGTCGCAAAGGTCGCTATCGTAGGGTGAGGTGGCATTGTGAATATCACGAAGCATGAGCAAGGTGTTGACCATTGCATTGTCATTATATGTGATGTGAGGCTGGTAGTCTCGTTGTTCCGGCCAGAATTGCGGCCACCCGCCATTTTCATATTGTCCGGAAAGGAGATATTCAACACCTTTGCGGAACGCATCGCGATACTTTACATCTCCGGTCGCCTTGTAAAGACGTGCAAGATATGTCATCTGCATATTGGTTGCGTCGTTATCGGTAGTAGAATCGTCACGGCGATTCTTGTCGGCGAGCACCTCAGCCTTAAGCTTTTCGGACATGGGTGTAACCATGTCGATATTTTTGGGCCATCCCCCGGTGTTACGTTGCCATAGGAGAACTTGGTCGCCAATACGGCGAGCTTCTTGAGTCTTGAAGAACTCCGGATCATCCTCTTTCAACATTTTCTTTGGTGAACTTTGCCACTGGTGATGTTCGTGTGGCTTAGGATCTTTCTGCTGGGCATAAATGCTAAATGCCGCTGTAAAAGCCAGCATCAACATTGCATTTCTCAGTCCAATTAATACACTGTACTTCATGGTTTATAGTTTACTTGATTATTTTCATGATGATTAGATTTATGATTCTGCAAAGTTACGTAATAAGTGTGGATTTTGTATTAAAGTATGTATAAAAAGTGAAATTCGACAGACGATATGACCATTCTGTTTTTAATCCTTAATTATTTTAGCTAAATTTGCACATTGAAAATTCACTTACCACATATCTTCATATGAATGATGATGCACTAAGCCAATTATATTTTAAGGATACGGCGTTTCAGAATCTAATGCAGCGACGCATATTCAATGTGCTTCTTATCGCCTCCACCTACGATGCCTTCATGATGGAGGAAGATGGCCGCGTGGAGGAGCAGCTATACTTTGAATATACCGCACTTAATCTTTCATCTCCACCTCGTGTCACAAGGGCTCTTAATTCCACTGAGGCATTGGAGCTTATGAGCCATAAGCATTTCGACCTTGTAATAATGATGCCGGGTAATGACATTAGCGAGACATTCACCGGCGCAAGGAGGATTAAGGAACAGTTCCCCAATCAGCCTATCATTGTGTTGACACCGTTCTCTAAGGAGGTGTCACGGCGTCTTTCCAATGAGGATTTCTCCGGTATAGATTACGTGTTCTCATGGCTCGGTAATGTTGATTTGCTCCTTGCCATCATCAAACTTCTTGAGGACAAGATGAATGCCGACAACGATATAAACAATGTGGGCGTCCAGATGATTCTCCTTGTAGAGGATTCAGTGAGATTCTACTCATCGGTATTGCCGATTGTATATAAGTTCATTCTGAAACAATCACGAGAGTTTTCCACCGAGGCATTGAATGAGCATGAACAGATGCTCCGAATGCGAGGACGCCCGAAGGTGATGCTTGCGCGTGATTACGAGGAGGCATTGGAACTCTATGAAAAATATAGCGAACACATCTTAGGTGTGATTAGTGATGTGTCATTTGCGCGTGAAGGGAAAAAGGATTCCAAGGCAGGTATACGTCTCGCTAAAGAGTTGCGCAGTCGAGACCCATATATACCCTTGATTATAGAATCGTCGGAAATAGAGAATGAGAAGGATGTGCTTGACCTTGGAGGTACTTTCATTGACAAGAATTCCAAGAAATTTCCTGTAGACCTGGGGAAGGCTATTATAAATAACTTCGGTTTCGGCGACTTCGTGATCCGTAATCCGGAGACAGGTGAGGAAATCTATCGTATCAAGTCGCTGAAAGATATGCAGAAGTATATCTTCGATATTCCTGCGGAGTCACTCTACTGGCATGCATCATTCAATGACATTTCACGCTGGTTCTATTCACGGGCCATGTTCCCGATAGCTGAGGTAATCAAGCACCACCGTTTCAGGGATCTTAAAGATGCTCCACAGGTACGCCAACTTTTCTATGACTTGATAGTGAAGTACAGGAAGATGAAAAACCGCGGCGTGGTGGCCATTTTCCAGAAGGACCGCTTCGACAAGTTCTCAAATTTTGCCCGTATTGGACAAGGATCGTTGGGAGGAAAGGGTAGAGGTCTTGCGTTCATCGACTCCATAATCAAAAAGAATCCGGTGTGCGATAATTTTGACGGTATTACCATATCTATACCTCGCACAGTAGTGCTTTGTACCGATATTTTTGATGAGTTCATGGAGATGAACCAGCTTTATCCAATTGCGCTCAGCGATGCGTCGGATGAGGAGATTCTTGAACATTTCCTCAAAGGTAAACTTCCACAACGTATCAAGGATGACCTCATGGCACTTCTGGAAGTTGTGGATACCCCAATCGCAGTACGTAGTTCCAGCTTGCTTGAGGATTCTCATTACCAGCCATTTGCCGGTATTTATTCGACATATATGGTGCCCAAATTCCAAGATTCCGAAAGGATGCTAAAAGTGCTTGTTGATGCAATCAAGGGTGTGTATGCTTCGGTTTTCTACTGTGATTCAAAGGCTTACATGACGGCTACCTCCAATGTTATTGACCAGGAGAAGATGGCTGTGATTCTTCAGGAAGTTGTGGGGAAGGATGTGGATGGATACTATTTCCCAAGCTTTTCCGGTGTGGGACGTTCACTCAACTATTATCCACTCAATGATGAGAAACCGGAGGATGGCGTAGCAGAGTTGGCAGTGGGGCTTGGTAAATATATCGTAGACGGAGGTGTGGGACTACGTTTCTCCCCGCGTCACCCTGACAATGTGCTTCAGACCTCGGAGCTTTCCCTTGCATTACGAGACACCCAAACCCGAATGTATGCCCTTGACATGATGGGAGATGACCGCGAACATTCAATTACAGGTCAGAAACTTACCACTCCTGCTGCTTCACTCGCCCATCTGAGGGTTGATGATGGATTTAATATCGCCAAGCTTAGAGTCCAGGATATTGCCGACAAGGGTGCTTTGAAGTATATGGTGTCAAGTTATGATTATCGTGACAATGTGCTCCGTGATAATGATTTAGGGGATGGAAGAAAGGTTGTGACATTTAATAATGTGTTGAAACACAATGTATTTCCTCTTGCGCAAGCACTTGATTTCATGTTGACAACAGGACAGAAGGAGATGCAACGTCCGGTTGAAATTGAGTTTGCCGGCATGATAGAGAAAGACGGAGATTCAAAGGGTCACCTTTATTGGTTGCAGATTCGTCCGATTGTTGACCGTAAGGAGACAGTCGATGAGTCAGTTATGTCAACGCCCGATGATAAACTGTTGTTGAAATCATCCACTGCGCTTGGTCACGGTAATATAGAGGGGGTGAAGACTGTAGTATATGTGAGACCAGAAAAATTTTCTTCTTCCAATAATTCGCTTATAGCGCGTGAGATAGAGAAGATTAATCGCGGCTTTCTCGACCGTGACGAAAAATACCTGCTCATCGGACCGGGACGTTGGGGCTCATCCGATACCTCCCTTGGCATACCAGTAAAGTGGCCTGCAATTTCCGGCGCGAGATTAATCGTGGAGTCTTCGCTCCCCAATTATCGAATCGAGCCGAGCCAGGGTACTCACTTTTTCCAGAATCTCACTTCATTTGGCGTGGCATATTTCACAATTGACACAAATGCCAAGCGCAGTCCAGGTGACGAGGTGACTGACCTATATGACGTAGAATTCCTTAACACTAAGCCAGCAGTCTACGAAAGCGATTTCGTGAGAATTGTAGAATTCAACGAGCCATTGACCATCGGGGTTAATGGGCTTAAAGGCAATGGTGTGGTTGTTAAACCACAGGTTTGACGTATCGATGTGCCATAATAGATAATTATAGGCCTTGAATTAAAAAATAGGCGGAGCCATGTCAGTTATATATCCAACTTCATGGCACCGCCTATTTATTTTAGGAAGTATTTTTAGAATGTGTATCCGAATCCGATATTCAGATAAATAGGATACATGTTAAATGACACAGTCTTAAAAGAACGGTTAAAAATATCGTTCAATCCCCAAGTGAGATTAGCATTTACACATAACCGATTAAGAGCTTGCCAGGATGTACCAGCCATTATGCCCCACTGAAATTTGCGCAGGTCATCGCCAAAATCATAGGTTGCTCGTGATTCACCATCAAACGACACCTTATTGCCAGTCGGATTTCCTTCGCGGAGGTAACCGTCGTACACGTATCCGTCAAAATCATTGCTGAACGCATAGGCGAGATATGGCCCAAGTTCCACCTTCCACTGTTCATTAATGCGGTAAGCTGCTAATATCGGTATTGCGAGTTGCTGAGTGTGATAGGTAGTCTTTACTTTACCGGTCCATTTTCCTGACAATTTTTTGCCGTCTTGAATAATCTCCATGCCATAATTCTTCACGGTGGCTTTTGTTTCCATACCCTTAGTCTCAAAACGAAGACCGACGGACACACCCCATTTTCTTACGGGTTCAAACCATTTAGTCACCTTACCTCCGAGCTGAAGGTTCAACCGCGGAGCGTAACCGTTAATTTTCCGGATTTCAGCAGGAAGAGGGATAGGGGAGGCCCCACCAATGTTAAGTCCGGCATTCAGTTCATAGTCAAGACCAAGTTTTACTGACTTCTCGATACCGCCGGGACGTTCCTCTTGTGCTGCCGCCTTGGAAGTGTTAAATAAGAGCATCGCAACGGCGATAACACATATATATATAGCTTTATTTTTCATAAATAGATGATATTTATTAGTTAACACATGTGATAAACACTTCGTCCACAAGTAGAGTGCTACCTATGGCGCCTGAGAAATAATCGCCGTCAACACTTGAAGAGAATACCACAGTGATACTGTATTGTCCGTTTATCAACTTCTGCGGATCGATAGTCTTGCCTGGTCGATATTCAAATGGTAAGCTGAATTGAGTCCAGTCGGAAGCTCCTTTGCGCTGCTCCTCGGAGAAGCGTGCAATTGCGATAATGTTAGGATTATCATCGGCCATTACATTGTTGCCGTCAAGCCATTCCATCCCTTCGGTCACCTCAAAGAATACGGCATAAACATTACATTCGTCAACTTTACCCGACACGGGCTCGAGTTTGCCGGTTGAGGGGTTCATCTTGCAATATTGAGCTCCCGGGGTATACTTGTAATAACCGCTGAGAGTCTGGGGAATATTAGTAAAGGGAGTGCCGAATTGCGTTGCTTCAAGTGGCTTGTTAACAGCATTTGTCATGTCAAACTTTCCAATGAAAAGGTTTCCGGCAGCCAAAGGTTTCTTAACGCCTTCTCCGAAAGTGCCTGTGGCGCGTGTCACCATCTCAACGCATTTACCGCTCCATCCATTGTCAGATTGGAATGTGGGGAAGGTGGCGGGTGTCGTGCCTTGAAGCGTAAGTGCAAATCCCGGATTACCGCTCGCCCATGTGAGGGTCTCGTTGCCAATGGCATCTTTTTCATAGAACACATCATAGGAGCAAGCACCCATCAAAGCAGTGGCTTGGCGCACATTCTCGAAGCTGAATTCAAAGCTTCCGCTGGTCGATTCGTTTCGTTTCACCTCTATCGTGTAAACCTTGTGCCATTTACCGTCTTGTGATGTGGTCATGTAAGTTTGTGGGGTAGTGAAATCTCTTGCCGTGCCACTTGCAGGCTCAATTGTCGCGCCATCAGTAAGTTCAAATTTTGGTGCCAGGTTAGTGACATTCACATTATTTTTTACGATAAGTGTGATTTTCGTATTCTCAATAACTGGAGTACGGTTGAGAATATCCCCGTCAACAATTACAGCTGTGATATCACACTCAGCATTTAGTGGTTCTTTCTTGATACACGAAGTGGTGGTGCATAACACAAACGTATATACCAATAATTTAATAATATCTCTCATGTTATAATAAATAGTTCTAACAGTAAATCAGTTGTCAGATGATTATAGTTTATATTCTACAAAAGTACGAATTAATATTTAAATTTCCACATTTGGATTACAGTTATGTTAAAAATAAGAACAAAATAGAACAAAATAGAAACAAAATAGAAACAAAAAAATCCTGTGCAATCGCCATTTTTTTGACATTTTTTAGTAATTTTGTGGCTTGAAACTAATATTATCCAAAGAAATAATTATAATCCATCATTTATAACTTATTATGAAAAATTTGTTTCGACTATTTGGTTTTCTCGCAATCGTAGGACTTATGACATCCTGCGGAAGCGACGATCCCGAAAGCTGGACGCTGCTTCCTGATGGCAACATCACCACCGAAAGTGGCGATCTTTCCCTATCGGTTAACGGCCAGCTTTCTAATTCCGGCTCAGCCCAATTCAAAGCCACAAGTGCCACCGAGGGTGTTATTACTCTTATTAACGCAATTCCCGGTTATGCGGAAGTACCTGTGAATGTCACATTGGCAGAACAACAAAATGGCACATTTAACTTCCAAGGTACTACTGACATTACCACAGCACCCTCACGTGCGGCGCAGGCACGCAGCGAGAATGCGTTCATGACATTAAATGTTAGTGGAACAGTTACTACCGACGGAAAAGCGATGGTATCGGTAACAGCATCGGGCGCAGCATTCTACATTGGCGTATACCGCAATGATTCTCTATCGCTCAGCTACTGCAACATACCATGTCCCGGCCGTGCGGTTGCTTATTCGGCAATGAATGATGTCCCCGTGCTTACTCTTATCGGAGTTATTCCCGGTGACTACACTGTTGCAATTCCTGCCGTTTATCCTGATGCTCAGGGTTCGTTCAACGGAGAGACAACTACCACCAACGGTACCTCTGTTAAGTACAAGGGCCAATTTAACGCAGGTAGCGGTATCCTTACATTAAACGTAGAACCTACCCTTAGCGCAGCCATGCAAGGAGGCATCGCACAGACGTGGAATCTTTCACTCGATCCGGAGTCAACTACCGACAATGATTATAATTATATTCCTTCTCCATATCCTCCTTTCCGCCTCACATGGACACCGAAGGACATGAATAAGATGAGTGGTGTCCAACTCGCTACCCTTGCATCGCGAGCAGTGTCACATTTCATGGTTAATCTGCTTAGCAACATTACCCTTAATCCTAACGGAACTTTTGCTGCAAAGTATGGTGATATCGAAACTATTGAGGATCAGATACCTGACTTTGACGATGCCGATATGATGACATTGGCCGGCTGGTTCCTTAGACTTCTTGACGTCAATATGATTCCCACACAAACCAAGTGGTATGAATCACCTCTCGGGATGGCCTATTGGTACTGCAAGGATGGTTACTTCTATTTCGTTCCGGACATTATGTCAATCATTGGTCAGGTAGATGCTGATGATCCAGATTCAGATTTGAGCCCTGAAATGATTATGGGTCTTATTTCGCAATTGTCACAGATGGAACCTCAGGCACTCCTTGCCTATGCTAATCAGATTCTCCCGTCTCTTGGCATTCAGGGTGTTGACTTGAGTGATGTCAATCCCGAAGTAATTCGTACCATTCTTTCATGGCTTCAGACCGGTGTGCCATTGAGATATAAGGTTGACGGAACTTATCTATCACTTTACATTGACAAGGAGATGGCTGAACCGTTCATGACCATTCTGTTTAAGTTCTTACCGATGGCACAGGGGGCTATTGACAAGGCCGCAGCCGGTAATCCTATGATGGGTATGATGTGGACACTCTTGGGTATCACTAAGCTCACTGATCTCCAGACTATATGGACAGATAATACCGCTGAATTCAAGATAGCACTTAATTTTAATAATGCTCCTGCTTCAAAGGCATCTCGCAAAGCTTCAAAGCCTGCAGTCAGCAACTTTGAAAATCCTGAACAAGCAATTGACGCTATCAAACTTATGCTTGGAAAGTAAAATACGGATGATTATAGACTTATAAGATTTATAAGATTTATAAGATTTATAATTCTCACATAAACAATAATCGGGCCGCTTCTCACGAGGCGGTCCGATTCACTTTAATATGAACACATAGCATAATATATTTACTTTTCCATTTTGGCTTTACGTGAACTTTATTCAAACGATCCAATTTTCATCACCATATCCTCGAATGTCTCTCGATTAATAGCGCGTGTCCTCATCTTATTTCTATAAGTGTAAATTGTGTTGAGTGACACTCCTAAGAAACGTGCGATTTGTGTTGAGTCCTCTACACCGAGTCGCATGAAAGCAAGTATGCGCAGCTCAGTGGTGAGGACATTAGGTGATGGGATAGTTATGCGCTTTTCAGGTATTAACATCTCATTCACCTCATTAACGAATGTAGGATATATATTTAAAAAGGAATCGTCAAATATGTCATAAAATTTCTTGCGTTGATCATCTAAAATCCTCCCTGTCTTAATTACTTTCAGAAGGTCCTCTGACTGTCCGGAGGAGATTTTTCTTCGGCATAAGAGGTTGTACTCTTCGATACTCTCCATATATGACGAGCATAGATTCATAAACTGAGCCATGTAGGTTTCCTTCGAACGATTGGCCTCAGCAAGAGCGAATCGCACATCTTGCACTTTTATCATTTCCTGACGTTTCGACAGATACATTTTCGCAATGCAGCCACAAGCTATCAAAAGGCACAGAAGCATAAAACCAAGCATAAGGAAACGGCGGTCGTTGTTCTGCTGAATATCATTAGCGACCGGCATAAATGCGCCTGACACCATTGTCGCGTTCATTTTAGCATCGGCTCTTAAGGCATTTTCGAGAGCCACAGAAAGGTAGTTGTGGGCGCGAGCTGTCTCTTTTTTGCTATAAAGAACCTCGCCAAGACGTAAAAGAGAAGTGCCGTGCATGTTGGAACGGAAAATGTCAGAAAGAGCACCGACCGCAAAATAGTAAATAGCCTTTTCATCGTCATGTTCAGCTACGTAAACCTCACCAAGCAGGGTGGCGGCGACGGCAAATTCCGGATCTGTTACTTCAGAATTAACTAAAATATTGCTCAATAAAGATGCGCCGAGATCCATTTCCCCTTCACCTAAATGAATTAAAGCCTTACAAAGAAGATAACGCCATGATTCAGGTTGTAGCACTTCAATCTCCTTACGGGCAAAGTCCAATCCTCGTTTCAGATAACCGCTTGCGGCATCGGTGGTGGGGTAGAGGCTTGACATGGAAAAGCTTATTTCCCTACCCACATCGCAGAAGAGTTCAAGGTTCTCACTTTTCAGGCCGGATGTCCTAACATTTTCAAGGTCAAGAATACCATCGTGAGCAGCTCCTAACTTGCGGTATTCCCGGGCACGGAGGATGAAAAGACGTTGGATTGACACGGAGTCACACATTCTCTTTGCTATTTCAAGTCCCTTAGTGAAGTATATAACAGAGGAGTCGGCATTGAGAAGATGAAAAGAGGTGCCGAGATCCTCATATAGGTTCAGCAACCTGAGACTGTCAGCTGTCAGGGCAATTTCACGTCTTAAAGAGTCAATCTGTTCACGATGTTTTTTCTCGTATTTGCCACGATTTTTAAGCTCCACATCAAGCATTCTAAGAAGATTAGTATTAGATGTTGGCAAATCCGCAAGTCCGGCATGGATAAGCGGGGAGCATAATGCTAATATTAGTCCGATTAATATTTGTTTCATGGAGGAGTGTAGAGAGATCGTTACTATTGTTTAGGTGTATTGATTGTGATGAATGAAAATCGATATTTTTTCATCCATCACAAAATTACGTCATTTTTGCGAATAGACAAAACGCTCATCCACCTCCAAACCCTTAAAAAAAGTAAATGTCCCCACATTGGGGACATTTCTCAACTCAGCAACTTTTCTATACGCTGTAATTGGTCGATGGCGGTTTGGTCGGGTCGAATTGGCACAATGGAACCATATTCGCGTGTGAGCCAGTATTCATCAGTTTCGGGATTATCGGGTTCCTCGTTATGGAACTTACCCGTGAGCCAGTAGTAAGGCTGCCCGTGAGGTGTCACATAGTCTGCGTATTCTTCAGTCCAATGCCCCTTTGCGCTCCTAAGCACTTTCACACCCTTCACAGAGCAATGGGCCGGGAAATTCACATTGAGGCATATCCCCTCTGGTAGACCATTTTTAATCACCTTTGAAGTGATAATATTTATATAAGTTGTCAATGGTTCAAAATCAGCAGAAGGGGAATGGTCGAGCAGGGAGTAGCCTATGGAAGGGATACCAAGCACACAACCTTCCATTGTAGCTCCCATTGTTCCGGAATAGATATTGTTGACAGCTGCGTTGGACCCATGGTTGATGCCGGAAAGCAGCAGGTCAGGTGTGCGGTCAAGGATTGCATGGAGACCGACTTTCACACAATCCACAGGAGTGCCGCTTACTGTAAAGGCCTTTGCCCCAAATATCGGGGCATGCTCTTTAACGAAGAGAGGTGCATTAGGGGTTATTGCTGATGATTTCCCCGACTGGGCAGTCTCAGGGGCTATGATTATAACATCACCAAGTTTGACTACGATAGAAGCGAGATGACTAATGCCCAATGAATCAATGCCGTCATCGTTGGTTATTAGTATAAGTGGACGATTATTTTCCATATATCGAGCTATATTCGAAGAAATAAAATGCTATTTAAATATTATCAAAGTACAAATTTACGGAAAAAATGAAACTAAATGTATTTGGGATTGTTAAATTTTTATTACTTTTGACAAATGGAACCCATTTCGAGTATTATAGATTATAATCATCAAAATTTAAAATATCATGCAGATTCAACGAATTCAAACCCTCTACATCTTCCTTGCGGTTGTGGCAATGGCAATATTTATCATTGTGCCATATGGCGAGGTCGACTACTTGCTCAACACACCGATTGAGACCCAAAAACTTTACACCATGACGGAGTATGGTATCCTGATTCCTGCCGCAGCTGCAGTATTGCTGTTGATTGTTGACATATTCCTCTACGGGAATATTAATTTTCAGAAGACAGTACTGACGATAAGCCTGCTATTGACGCTTTGCACCATTGCCGTGGTGTGCTTCACATTGTTTAAACAAGCTGATGCCGAGGGAATGACAGCGCGCTTCTCCGTATGGGATATCTTGCTTCCTATCGCTGTTATTCTCGAAATCATGGGACTTGGAGCTATCAGCAAGGACATCAAGCTCCTGAAATCCTATGACCGTCTTAGATAACTCAAAAGGAATAGTCGGACGATAGCTGTCAGACGGTAATTTTCTTAATAATTTGCAGCCTGGTCACAATGTTGTGGCCGGGTTGCTTTCTTTATTTAACATTTAACAATATTATTCTTGTTGGTCAATTGGGGAGAAAGTCCTATCTTTGCATAGTTTTTGGCACATTTCCATCACATAGGGGAATTATTAACCCCCGAAACTATGAAATTTGAATAAATTGAGACATTCTCAACTATATATTATCGCTTTAGTGCTATTGTGCGCCCTGTCAGTTGGCGCATTTTCACGTCCTGTCAATCCTGATCCCATAAAGATAGAGGAGACGCCGGTTGACACCCTTTCTGAAGAGACGTCAGAGTCGGATTTTGACTCAGTTTTCGCAACAAATGATTCATTGGCAAAGCGTACACATATCGTTTCAACCGATACCGCGCGTCGCACCCGTTTGAGTCGCCGACGCATTGACGCTCCCGGTGAAGTGTCAAAAATCGTGCGTTCAAAGGTCGATCTTGATAACACGGTTGATTTTACAGCGAAGGATTCGATGCTTCTTGTCGGTCGAAGTCAGGCATACATGTATGGTGAGAGTC
The DNA here is from genome assembly GCA_023664955.1 of Duncaniella sp. GTDB lineage: Bacteria > Bacteroidota > Bacteroidia > Bacteroidales > Muribaculaceae > Duncaniella. The sequence continues at coordinate 1,306,476 of JAMPEV010000001.1, read as the reverse complement.
ATGTGGAATACGGAAACATCAAGCTTGATGCTGACCACATCGAGATGAACTTACAGAATAGCACTGTATATGCCAACGGAACGCCAGACTCCATCGGCGAGCTACAGGGCACACCTGTGTTTGAGGACAATGGAACACCCTACGAGGCAAAAACGATGAGCTACAACTTCAAAACTGAACAGGGGTTTATTACTGATGTGATAACCCAGCAAGGAGAAGGTTACCTCACCGGCGGACAGAGCAAGAAAATCGATGAAAACACCTTTTATATACAAAATGGCAGATATACCACTTGCGACAACCATGATGATCCCCACTTCTATCTTCAGGTTACCAAAGGCAAGATGCGTCCCGGAAAGGATGTGGTGACAGGCCCGTCATACATGGTACTTGCCGGTATGCCTCTTCCCATCGCGGTTCCTTTCGGATATTTCCCCTTTTCAGATAAGTACTCCTCAGGTATTATTTTCCCGACATTTGGCGATGACTACAATCGCGGATATTATCTGAGCAATGGCGGTTACTATTTCGCTATCAGTGACAATATAGATCTTGCGCTTACGGGTGAAGTATACACATTGGGCTCATGGGGCTTGCAAGCCAATTCAGCATATGTGAAACGATACAAATACTCCGGTAGCTTTAACCTTTCATATCTCAAAACCGTGACCGGAGATAAAGGTATGCCCGACTATTCAAAGGCAACTAACTTCCAGATATTGTGGAGTCACAGCCAGGATTCCAAGGCTAATCCCAATATGAACTTGTCGGCAAGTGTCAATTTCACCACCAGTGGCTATACAAGAAATGACCTCAACTCTTACTACTCTAATGCGTTCACTGAGAACACCAAGAGTAGTACTGTCAACATGACGTATCGCTTCCCGAATTCAAAATGGTCATTGTCGACGACTGCGAGTGTGTCACAACGTACCCAGGATTCAACGTTGGCGGTATCATTCCCAAACTTCACACTTACCATGTCGCAAATGTATCCTTTCAAGCGCAAGCGTCAGGTAGGGCAGGAGAAATGGTATGAAAAAATTAAAATGTCGTATTCCGGCCAGTTCAATAACTCTTTGACCGCCCAGCAAGATGAGTTTTTCAAAAAGAGTCTTATAAAGGATTGGAGGAATGGCATGAAGCATAGTATTCCTATTTCGGCTACATTCAATGCAATGAAGTATTTCAATATCACGCCGTCAGTTAATTTCACTGACCGAATGTATACTTCAAAAATACGCCGTCAATGGGATCCCAACGCATCTGCTGAAGTGCTTGACACAACCTATAGTTTCTATAATGTGTGGGATTTCTCTGCCTCCGTATCCTTGGACACAAAGATTTATGGCTTCTACCGTCCGATGAAGTTCTTGGGCAATAAGGTTAAGATGATTCGCCATGTAATGACTCCAACAATTTCATTCTCTGGTTCTCCCGATTTCGGGTCTCCGTTCTTTGGTTACTATGGCACATATCAATATCCTGATGCCCAAGGTGAAATTCAGGAACGCAAATATTCCTACTATCCGAATGCTCTATTTGGAGTGCCAAGTCAGGGTAAAAATGGGTCGGTAAGTTTTTCTCTGAGCAACAACCTCGAGATGAAAATGAAGTCGGACAATGATTCTGTGGAAGAAAAGAAAATTTCGCTCATTGAGAATTTAACAGTATCGCAGAGCTATAATTTCGCAGCTGACTCAATGAACTGGTCAAATATTAATACCTCATTGATGCTTCGTTTGGTGAAGAATTTCAACCTCAACCTTTCGGCCACATGGGACGTGTATACCTACGCTTTGAATTCGGCCGGATCGCCGGTACGAGTCAATAAACTGCGCTTAAGCGAAGGTAAAGGTTTGGGTAAGTTATCGAGTACAGGCACCTCATTCAGTTATACCTTTAATAATGATACGTTTAAGAAACTCTTCGGGCGTGACAAAGATGGAGGTAGTAAGAAGAATGATAGCAAAAATAACAACAATGGTCAGTCGGAAGCTCAAAATTTTGCCGAAAGCACATCTGACTACCAGAGTCCTACGAGTAAAAAAGGTGGCGATAAAGACACCGGTATTCAGATGGGAGAAAATGGATATATGGAATGGTCAGTGCCTTGGAATTTGACATTCAACTATTCTGTAAATTACGGTTATGGCGAGTTTGACTATGACAAATTAGAGTACAAGGGAAAGATCACGCAAAACCTCTCTTTCTCTGGTAATATACGTCCCACAGCTAATTGGAATTTCGGATTCTCGGCAAGTTACAATTTCGACACTCATAAACTTGCTTATATGAACTGTAATATCTCCCGCGATATGCACTGCTTCACGATGCGAGCAAGTTTTGTACCTGTGGGACCCTACAAGAGTTATAATTTCCACATATCCGTTAAGTCATCACTTCTCGCCGACCTTAAATATGACAAGCGATCATCGCTTTCAAATGGTGTGAAGTGGTACTAAAGTGTTAAAAAACCATCCTCAATAAACCAATTCATCATACTGTATGTTTTAAATGTGAAATTAATTAAATATTTCACGTTTCTAACAAAAAATTAAAGATATGATGAAAAAATTCTTCCTGACCATGCTCGTAGTCATGGGAATGGCATTTGGCGCACAAGCTCAGCGTGCACAACTTCAGATTGGTTACGGTGGTTATACTCAGATGGATGCGAGTGATATGCACCCCGGCAGCGCAGTCGATAATGCTTGGGGCGCGTTGACAGCAGGTGTCAATTTCAAGGTTCTTCCAAGCTTTTATTTGGGTGCTACTTACACCTTTTCAAGTGCAAGTTACAAACATGTTGATGACGCTAATGTCTATTATCATGTATTTATGCTTAATGGCCGTTACGACTATTATCGCAATAGCATCGTGACACTCTACGGACATTTAGGTTTGGGTGTTGATGTAACTCATGCAGCCGCAGGTGACTGGTCGAAGAATAAGACATATTTTGCATTTCAGGCTTCACCCCTTGGGGCGGAGGTTGGGCTTAATCGCAGTGTAGCAATGTTTGGCGAGCTGGGTTATGGTGCTCAGGGCCTTTTGCAAGTAGGTTTCCGATTCAATATGTAATTTAACTGATTTAATCATAGACAATCCAAAGATAAAGCCATGAATGATAGGATAAGTTACGAAGATCGAAAAGAACTTCCTGATAGCGTGTTCGGATTGCCGGAGCGCAGAGAATATCCGATGCCCGATGCGGCCCATGTACGTGCTGCGGAGGCGTATTTCAGATATTGCCCAGATGGCTTAAAGCCTCAACTTGCACGTGCCATTGTGGCGCGTGCCAAGGAATTTGGTGTTGATGTAGAGAGTCCCACTGTGCTTTCTTACGCTAAGGAATGAGCGAATTTTTATTTGAGTTTTTTTATATGTCCGGTTGCCGTGTGCTGCCGGACTTTTTTATATTCATATACTGATTGTTTTATTCAAAAATTTGATTACTTTTGTAAAATAATGATAAAACGTCAGTTGAAAAGACAGTTTAAAGTCAATTAGAATTTAAATTAATACCGGAATGAAAATACTGAAAATCCTATTAGCATTTATGCTTGTGAGTGTCATGTGTCAAGCGGATGATGGCACTGAAGCATTGCTTGTCAGGACGCTTTGTGTGTTTGGTGATAGTTATGTCAGAAATCATAAGCGTCCGTTCTCTGAGGCATGGCACTACAAAGTGGCTGAAAAGTTAGGGATGAACTATGTTAATTTTGGCAGGAATGGAAGTAGTATAGCTTTCGATAGGACTGAAGATGGTTTTGGGCCTGCGATGACTGTCAGATATAAGGAATTGCCTGATTCGGCCGATGTGATTTTAATCATAGCAGGTCATAATGATGCCGATTATTTGCGTAAACATGAAGGCGCATGGTCGAAATTTAGTGCCGGACTGGATTCCCTTTTAGCTGGATTAAAACAGAAATATCCATATAACCCCATCGGTTATGTTACCCCTTGGGGTGTTGACAGGAAATATTTTAAGGAGGTTATTGCTGAGATACATAAGGCCTGTGATAAATATGGTATTCCCGTTCTTGATGTTTCTTCCCCAGATATTATCGATGTAAACAATCCCGAATTCCGTGCCATCTATTTCCAAGGGCCAAATGACACGGCGCATCTTAATGACAAAGGTCATAACCTTATGGTTGATAGAGGAGAGACGTTCTTGAAATCGCTTGTTGGAAATATGGGCTGCTGCGGAAAGCGTACAGACTGCAAAGTGCCTCGCGACACCTCATTTACCACACATTCAACTTATGTAAAGGTTATTAAGCGTCATCCTGAGGTTACTTTGGCGTTACCCGACCAAACTCGAGGACTTAAGGAGTACAAAGACGTAGTATACACGACACATTGTAATTCACCTTACGGAGACCGTGATTTACATGTCGATATTTACCGTCCGGACGACGACGTTGTTTACCCGGCTTTGATAATGATTCACGGCGGAGGATGGAACTCAGGCGATAAGTCTCTGCAGGTGCCAATGGCTCAACGTATAGCCTCTCGCGGATATGTCACAATTCCGGTAGAATATCGTCATATCCCTGAAGCCAAGTATCCGGCCGGTTTTCATGACATTAAAACGGCAGTGAGATGGGTGAGGAAGAATGCTGGAAAGTATGGTATCGATCCAAGTAAAATTGCGGTTTCAGGATGTTCGGCCGGAGCGCAACTCGCCACACTGGCAGGTGTCACCAATGGCTCGAAGCGACATGAGGGATATGGCGAATGGCTTGACGAATCGAGCGAAGTCCAGGCTATAATCAATATGGATGGTACATGTACATTCGTGTCGGAGAGCAACATTGCGGAGGCGAAAGATAAGTTAGCCCAAAAGGGGGAGCTACCAATCAATGCCGTGTGGCTTGGTGGATTGTATGAGAAGGCAAAAGAAAATTGGGAAGAAGCCTCATCAGTACTATGGGTGACAGACAAATCGGCACCTGTATGCTTTATTAATAGCGGACTGCCCCGCTATAGTGACGGACGCGATATTCTCATTGACATATACAAAGAAAATGGCATCTACTCCGAACGCAATTCAATTCCGGTAGATGTGCATCCCTTCTGGTTCTTCCACCCATGGATGGAACCTACTGTCGACTATGTTGTTGCTTTCTTGGATAAAATATTAAAATAAATTTTTACGTTCACTATAAAGAAGAGAACTAATGAAAAATCTACTTAAAATTTCTTCTTTGGGTTGTATCTTGACCATGGCAACGATGGCAAGTGCAAAAGACTATGTAATCACCGACTATCAAGTTTCATCAGACAGCACTAAGGTTCAAACGGCCCAAATTCAGCGTGTGATTGATATTGCAGAATCCGATGGGGGAGGAAATGTGGTGATACCGAAGGGGACATTTCTATCCGGGGCACTCTTCTTCAAGCCCGGTACTACCTTGGAAATCCGTGAGGGTGGAATGTTAAAAGGATCAGATAATATCTCAGATTATCCCCTCATGCCCTCACGCATGGAAGGGCGTAGCATATATTACCATCCGGCTCTTGTAAATGCCTACTATGTCGATGGCTTCCAGATTAAAGGACCCGGCACGATTAATGGTAACGGCTATAATTTGTGGGTGCAATTCTGGGACTACGTTGAGAAGGCGCGTAAAGAGAATCGCGCTTGGACCAACCTTGAAGTGCGCCGGCCACGCTTGGTGTTCCTTTGGGGATGCGACAATGTTAAATTATCAGGCGTTCATCTTATTAACTCCGCATTCTGGACCACTCACCTTTATCTCTGTCAAAATGTGTTGATAGAGAATTGCGAAGTCTATGCACCCGTGGAGCCGGTGAGAGCCCCGAGTAGTGATGCCATTGATCTTGACGGATGTAAGAAGGTGACAGTTAGGGGATGTTATCTTAATTGTGACGACGATGGTGTGTGTATGAAGGGCGGCAAAGGAGTATTTGCGCATCAGTCACCTGAAAATGGCTCAGTGGAGGATATTTTGGTCGAGGACTGCACGTTCGGTCCTAACCTCCATGGCACAATCACACTCGGAAGTGAATGTTTTCATGCCAAGAATATTACCTTGCGTAATTGTAAACTTGAAAATGAGTGTTCACTTTTACGTCTTAAAATGCGTCCGGACACGTATCAGACTTACGAAAATATAACTATCGAGAATGTGACGGGAAGATGCGGTACGATTATAGAAATGCTTCCCTGGAAGCAGTTTTTCACTCTGGAAGGTACAAATGAGCATCCGGTGGGAGTGGTTAAAAATGTGCTTATGAAGAATATTAATGTGTCATGTGAAGGTCTTGGTGCCATAGCAGGTAATAATGATGACACTGTTGAGAATTTCATCATGGAGAATCTGACACTAAGGGCAAAATCTGATTTGTTTCATTGCAACTACCCAAATGTTAAGTTGTTAAATGTCACTGTGAACGGCCGTGTTCCTAAGATTGTCGTAGCTAATGAGGATGATAAGGATAAACTTAACTACGACCTTAAAGATCTTGACAAGGCAAACGAAAAATAGAAATACTAATTCTTAAGCACGGGCTGAGATTAATTGCCCTGAATTTTCTTCAGGCAATTTCTCAGTCCTTTCTTTTTGGAGGTTTTGCTGTTTCACTGCAATAATGATCCACGAAAGAAAGAAAAAAAGTCACTGTTATGAGTTGAATATCATAATTATTATATAATTTTGTTGCTTAAAACAATTAATTATGATAGGAGAGGGGTCGTTTGACATATTCTTAATAGCAATGGCCGTAACAGCCGCCATTGTGTTTATAGCTTTACATTATGTTGAAGCAGGTTATGGGATGATGTATACAAAGAAATGGGGTATAACAGTGAATAACAGGCTTGGATGGGTGCTAATGGAAGCTCCTGTGTTTATCGCTATGGGTATACTGTGGTGGCACTCTACTCGGCGTTTTGATATTGCACCATTGATAATGTTCCTGCTTTTCGAGGTTCATTATTTTCAACGCTCGTTCATTTTCCCATTCTTAATTAAGTCCAAAGGCAAAATGCCATTGAGTATCATTGTGTGTGGAATATGTTTCAACATTCTCAATGCGTTTATGCAAGGAGGATGGATTTTTTATGTTTCATCACCGGATCGTTATCCGTCTACTTGGCTTGAATCTCCCCAGTTTATCATAGGAACATTAATATTCATAGCCGGAATGGCAATAAATATACATAGTGATTCAGTGATAAGAAATTTGCGTAAGCCCGGTGACACTAAACATTATTTGCCAAAGAAAGGGATGTTTAAATATGTCACTTCCGCCAATTATTTTGGAGAATTTGTGGAATGGACAGGTTTTGCCGTATTGACATGGTCGTGTGCCGGAGCCGTGTTTGCTCTATGGACATTTGCAAATCTTGCACCGAGAGCCGGAAAGATATACAAACGTTACTCTAAGGAATTTCCTACCGAGTTTGATTCAATACAACTGAAAAAAATAATACCTTATATATACTAAAAGATATGGAGTATCCCGATTCAAAACTATTTACGCCTGCTAAAATCGGGCCGGTAACATTGCGTAACAGGACAATTCGTTCGGCCGCGTTTGAAGGAATGTGTCCGGGGAATAGTCCATCTCAGATGCTTAAGGACTATCACTTGTCGGTTGCTAAAGGAGGTGTTGGTATGACTACGATTGCCTACGCATCAGTGACGAGAAACGGACTCTCATTTCCAAGACAGTTGTGGATGCGTCCTGAAATCATACCATCGTTAAGAGATATTACGGACGCCATACATGAAACCGGAGCCAAGGTGTCGATTCAATTAGGACATTGTGGCAATATGTCACATAAATCAACAGCTGGAGAAACGCCTATTTCTGCATCAGGAAGATTCAATATATATTCGCCCACACCGGTGAGAAGGATGACTGATGATGAGATTGTCAAGATGTCGAAATCGTTCGGAGACGCAGTTCGTCTCGCACGGGATGCCGGAATGGACTGTATAGAGATTCACGCAGGGCACGGGTATCTCATAAGTCAGTTTTTGTCACCATATACTAATCATCGAAATGACCGATGGGGTGGCTCATTAGATAACAGGATGCGCTTTATGCGGCTTTGCATGGAAGAAGTTATGAAAGCCGCCGGAAGTGATCTCGGTGTTGTGGTAAAGACCAATATGCGTGATGGATTCAAGGGTGGAGTAGAAATTGACGAAGGCATACAAATAGCGAAAGAGCTTGAACGACTCGGTGCACATGCATTGGTGTTAAGTGGCGGCTTTGTGAGCAAAGCACCGATGTATGTTATGAGAGGTGAGATGCCCATTGGCGCGTTGACTCATTACATGGACTGTTGGTGGATGAAATATGGTGTCAGAATGTTTGGTAAGATAATGATACCGACCGTACCATATGAGGATTGTTATTTCCTTGAAGATGCAAAACTATTCAGAAAGGAATTAAAATTACCGTTGATATATGTCGGAGGAGCCTCGACAAGGGAATCAATTGAGAAGGTACTTGATGCCGATTTTGAATTTGTGCAGATGGCACGTGCATTGTTGACGATGCCGGATTTTGTGAACCGAATGCGAGAGGGGCTCAATTCCTCCGGATGCGAGCATGTGAATTATTGCATCGGGAGAATGTATTCTCGTGAAATGGCATGCCATAAATGTATAGAGAATATGCCTCGCTCACTTCAGCGTGAAATAGAGGCTATAAAATGTCGTAGCAAAAATAGCGGTAAGTGAGGACTAAAATATATGAAATACAGGATAAATGGGCTATAGTGACCGGCGCTTCTTCGGGTATCGGTTATGAGTTTTGTGAGTATCTTTGCGAGATGGGTTGTAACCTCATGATGGTCAGTAACCAGCCCAAAGAATTAGCCGAAAAGGCTGAGATACTGAAATCAAAAACCAGCAAATCAATATTCTATTTGAATGTTGATTTAACTGAAATGTCAGGAGTAGATGATATTGTCAGATTCTTATGCGATAATCAAATAGCACCTTTTATCCTAATAAATAATGCCGGGATTTTCGATTTCAAGTCGGTTAGCCATTTGTCGGCACATCGTATAAACACTTATATCGATTTACATATAAGGGCGCTTACTTTTCTAACTAAGGATATAGGGGATATAATGGCTTCGAATGGGGGCGGGTACATTTTAAACATGTCGTCTATGTCATGCTGGATGCCGATGCCTGGAATTGCGATGTATACCGCCACCAAAGCTTATGTCAGGGTGTTTTCACGAGCTTACCGAATAGAGATGAAGGAGAAAAATGTGATGGTAATGGTGGCCTGCCCCGGCGGTATAGCCACCGACCTGTTTGGACTTTCTAAACGATTAAAGAAAATTGGAGTAATGTTTGGAGTTCTTGACACTCCAAGCCATTTCGCGAAGAAAGCTGTAAAAAGAGCATTAAATGGTAACGCTCAATATATCAATGGAATATTAAACCGCATATCAATAGTGGTTGTCTCATTAATGCCTGAATGGGCGAGAGTTATGATTAAAACTAAATTGCTCGACAGATTAGACAAATAATGGAAGATAAATACACATATATTGTTACGGGAGCCACCGGTGGAATCGGCAAGAGCATTGTTGCGGATTTAGTGAACAAAAAAGTGGATCGTATAATCCTTGCATGCAGAAACATGGGTAAGGCTCAGGCTATTATATCATCTTATAAGGATGTTAAGACTGAATTGATAGCTCATCCCCTTGATTTGGAGTCATTTGCATCGGTAAGAGTGTTAGCGGAATATATAAAGAAAAAAGGTTACAAGGTTAAGGGGTTAATTCATAATGCCGGTACAATGCCTGGTGAAGTTAAAATAACTGAGGATGGTTATGAATCAGCCACCCAGACTAACTTCCTTTCACCTGTGATTATGACAGAACTATTATTACCGACTCTTATAGGAGGTAGTTCAATAGTGTTCACTACCTCTGTCACTCGAAAGATTGCTCGATTTAGGAAGGACTGGGATTACTTGTCAAAGCACCATCATAATCGTTTTGTCACCTATGGTCGAAGTAAGAAAATGCTTACCGCTTATGCCTATATGTTATCGAGTAGAATGGTAGAAAAAGATATTACAGTTAACTGCTCTGACCCATGGGTAGTAAATACAAATATCATAACCTTGGGTAATAAGGCAATAGATACGCTTGGCAACTTGTTTGTCCGTCCGGTTATTTATACGCCTTCGCAAGGAGCGGCATCGGTGATAAAAGCACTCTACTCCGGAAAGACAAAGATGATTTTTACGTTGAAAAATGCGATTCCAATCCCCTGCTCCTATGGGTCAAAAAAGAGTTTAGACATTATTAATGACGTGATTTCGATCTTTTCTAAATAAAAAGTAACATTCTGTCTTAATCAACTAATGAACAAATATCCTAAATTACTATTAATTATATCGTTGATGTTGGGCGCTCCATCAATGAAAGGTGAGTTACCACTCGATTATGAAATTTCTTTCACGGCCGGAGCCGGAGAAGGACAGTTTGCGCCGTTCTACATCTCATCGTTGCGTCATGGGAAATTGACGCAGCAATACAACGCCCAGGTTGAGGGTGCGGTGTTTAAGAAACTCGACATGAATGAGAAGTTCAGTTACAGTTTCGGGTTGGATGTAATAGGAGGATATGCGTCAAAAGTAGATTACGAGCAGTATAGTAGAAGCGATGGATGGTTTAAGCATGGTGTAGGTCCGTCATCGATTTGGTTGCAACAGTTGTATGGAGAGATGAAATATCGGTCACTTTTTGTTTCGGTTGGAGTAAAAGAACGAGAATCGCCACTTCTGAACCAGTCACTAACGAGTGGAGACTTGATAGAGAGTGGCAATTCCCGTCCTATACCGCAAGGAAGAGTAGGGCTTATTGATTTCCGGGATTTACCACTTACTAATGGATGGGTCCAGATACAAGGTACATTCGGATATGGCAGATATTTTGATTATGGGTGGAGAAAGAAACATTATAACTATTATAATAACTCGATAGAGGAAGGGGAATGGTATAACTATAAGCGATGCTATTTCCGCACAAAGCCTGAGAAACCCTTCTCAGTCACAATAGGAATGCAAGCAATAGCTCAATTTGGCGGGGTTCAAAGATTTTATTCCAGAGGCCTTCTGGCTAAAACCAATTATTATACTGCTAATATAAAAACATTTTTCAAAATGCTTTTTCCCACGCAGGATGGTGGCGAAGGTTTCTATACCGGTGACCATCTGGGCTCCTGGGATATGCGCGCTCGTTACCGTCTTCGCAACAATGACGAATTATTTGCGTATTTCTCATGGCTTTGGACCGACGGGTCAGGAATCGGCAAACTTAATGGTTGGGACGGAATGTGGGGGTTGGAATACAAATCAGGCCAACGAAGAATAATCACTGGAGCTTTGGTTGAATATCTGGATTTCACAAATCAAAGCGGTCCACTTCATTATGCGCCGGCTGATAATGTTGGCGGTACGATAAAAGATCATGCATCTGGTTCAGATAGCTATTATAATAACGGTTTTCATGGCTCCTATGCATATTATGGCATGGCAGTAGGATCTCCAATGTTTATGTCGCCATTGTATAATCTTGATGGAGAGCCGATTTATGTTGCAAATATGTTCCGGGGGATACATGTGGGAGTTGAAGGAGCAGTGGGAGAAGATGTGGATTATCGCATCAAAGGAGGTTACCGGAAGGCATGGGGAATGGGAGGAATTATTATGCCTAATCCGATTCATACATCGGCCATTATGCTTGAAGCTGTATGGCGGGTGAAAAAAGTGAAGGGTCTAACCGTGACCGGCCAGATGGAAATAGACCGTGGTGATATGCCATGCAATGCCATGGGTGGGACCATTTCGATTAAATATAATGGCAATCTTAATCTTTTCAAATAGTATGAGTATTATGAAGATAAATAATAATGGATACATTAAAATATTATTCATAGTGTGTATCGCAACTCTTTTCGGAGGATGTACACGTAATAATGGGAATATAGGCGACTTATTCGGAATATGGCGGCTGGAATCTATAACTGCTGATGGTGAGGAGATTGATTTCCTTGAAGGCGAGACGAGAGCCTTAACATGGTCATTTCAAAGCCACATTATCCTGATTCGGACGATTTATGATTATAACGAGAGTGGCGGATTTTTTGGCACTTGGACTAAGGAAGATTCCGTATTAATTCTTAACTTTACGCATGAAATTGAAAGTGGAGCAGGAGGTTTTAGACCTCCTACGGTGCTCCACCTCAATCCAGATGGTATTACCACGCTTTGTATTCACACACTTACATCAAGGCATCTTGATGTAAGTCATGTAAATACCGACGGAAAAGAGTATAGGTATAAGTTTAAGAAAGTACCTTAGTGAATACAAGTAATAATATTTGCTGTTATTATTTGTGGCTTTCACAGAATTTTGAAAGGAAAAAGTGAGAGAGTGTCTTATAAAATAATTCAATATGGATAATAAGAAAAAAGTGCTTGTGACCGGAGCCGATGGTTTTATCGGATCTCATCTTGTTGAAAGATTGCTTGCTGAGGGATATGCCGTCAGAGCGCTTAGTCAATATAACTCATTTAATAACTGGGGCTGGCTTGAGGGAATCAGCAATCCGGACTTGGAGGTAGTTACCGGAGATGTACGCGATCCGAATTTATGCCGACATATCATAGATGGCTGCTCGACGGTGTATCATCTGGCCGCACTAATTGCTATTCCATATAGCTATGTGGCTCCGGACAGTTATGTTGATACCAATATAAAGGGCACACTTAATATCTGTCAGGCAGCGCGTGACTGCGGTGTGGAGCGTCTTGTGGTGACTTCGACAAGTGAGGTGTACGGTACGGCAAAATATGTTCCAATCGATGAAAAGCATCCCAAACAGCCACAATCGCCCTATAGTGCGACTAAGATAGGAGCGGATGCAATTGCCATGAGTTTCTTCAATGCATTTAACTTGCCGGTGGTAATTGCCCGTCCCTTTAATACGTATGGACCACGTCAAAGTGCAAGGGCGATTATTCCAACCATTATCACCCAGATAGCTGCCGGAGAACGTGAAATAAAGGTGGGAGATTTATCCCCGACACGCGATTTCAATTTTGTAAAGGACACTGCGGCCGGATTTTTCGCTTTAGGAAGTGCCGATGATGTGATAGGTAAAGAAATTAATATCGCAACTGGTACAGAGGTGACAATGAAGAAAACTCTTGAGACAATTGCTGAGTTGATGGATGCGGATGTGAAATATGTCACGGATTCATCCCGCCTGCGTCCCGCCGGTAGTGAGGTGTTCCGATTATGTGGTGATAACACGCTAATTAAGTCATTGACTGAATGGACTCCAAAATATGATTTGAGGAGCGGGCTTCGTGAGACCATTGATTGGTTCACAAAAAGGGAGAATCTTTCTAAATATAAGACCGGAATATATAATGTGTGATGGTAAAGGCTGTTAAAAAACTAAATATACTGTTTCTCGGAGGAGCTAAACGTGTTTCTATCGGTCGTATGTTTATAGCGACTGCCGAACGGAAAGGTTTAGTGCCAAAAATATTTAGTTACGAACTCGAGAATGAAGTCCCAATCTCATTAATTGGTGAAGTTATCATAGGAAAGAAATGGAGTGATCCCGAAGTACTAAGTGATATTCACAGAGTAGTTAATGAGAATGAAGTTAATCTTCTTGTCCCATTCGTTGATGGAGCTGTCGAGATTGCAGCAGCTTATAAGGAAAAGTATGGTGACGCATGGGCTTCCGTCTCATCGGTTGTGACATCCGGGATTCTATTTGATAAGGTGAGGTCAGCAGAATTGTTTGAAGAGTTAGAAATACCAATACCGGCAACCTATAAAGGAGGAGAGCCCATATTCCCGCTTATTGCAAAACCCAGAAAGGGATCTGCGTCGAAGGGTATTAAGATTTTACAGTGTAAGGAGGATCTTGATGAAATTTTGCCAGTATCCAATGAATATCTAATTCAAGAGTGCATTTACGATAAGACTGAATACACTGTCGATTGCTATATTTCCAAATCAGGGGAGGCTTTATGTGTGAGTCCTCGTGTGAGATTGGAGGTAGTGGGAGGAGAGGTTTCTAAGACTATAACAGTTGACAATTCCGAGCTGTTAACGCTGGCTGAGACAGTACTCTCTCGATTGGGTGTGCGAGGAGCAGTCACATTGCAATTCATTCGTGATAATAAAACCGGTCGATTGATGCTCATGGAGATAAATCCCCGTTTAGGTGGGGGTGCGATATGCACGGTATATGCCGGTGGGAATATTCCGGAAATGATAATTGACGAATGTTGTGGAAATATTCCACAAAAGGCATCAATGATTAAACCCGATGTGATGATAAGTCGTTATTTTGATGAAGCAGTATTTTATGGATAAGAATAAGATAATCATAATTGCCGAAGCAGGTGTAAACCATAATGCATCTATGGAAATGGCTCGCCAGCTTGTCAGAGAAGCAGCAAAGGCGGGGGCCGACTATGTTAAATTCCAAACAGCTGTGCCTGAGCTTGTGATTTCATCAATTGCGCCAAAAGCGGAATATCAGAAGGAGACAACCGGTAATCAGGAGTCGCAACTTGAGATGTGCAAGGCGATTCATCTACCATTAAGTGCCTATGCTGAACTTTCCAAATTATGTAAGGAAGTGGGTATTGGATTTATGAGCACACCCTTTGACCTCGTTTCCATAGACACTCTTGATGCTCTTGACATGGATTACTGGAAGATACCGTCAGGAGAGATTACTAACTTGCCATATCTACGTAAAATAGCAAATAAGGGGGGTAAAGTGATCATGTCGACAGGCATGTCCACCCTAAAAGAGGTTGAAGATGCTGTGTCAGTACTTATAAATAATGGCATAAAAAAAGAGGATATTATATTGCTTCATTGTACCACCCAGTATCCCACGCCGATGGAGGATGTTAATCTGCTCGCGATGATGGCATTGTCTCAACTTAATGTGGGTGGCATAGGGTATAGTGATCATACAATAGGGATTGAAGTGCCAATAGCAGCTGCAGCCCTCGGTGCAAAAGTGCTGGAAAAGCATTTCACTCTTGATAAGACTCTACCGGGTCCTGACCATCGTGCATCACTTGAACCATCAGAACTGGCAGAAATGGTCAAGGCGGTAAGAAACATTGAAAAGGCATTAGGTACAAGGGAAAAACGAGTAACTGATTCAGAAAAGAGTAATATTGAAGTGGCAAGGAAAAGTATTGTAGCCGCATGCGATATTAGAAAGGGAGAAATTCTTACAGAAGATAATTTGGCAGTGAAACGCCCGGGAAATGGCATAACTCCTATGGCATGGGACGCAGTTATAGGGACACGGGCCATTAAAGATTTCCCTTACGATTCATTGATAGAAATTTAGCTATAAAAATATCATCAAAAGTCATGAAGGAAGCACTGAAATTGTCATTATCCCAGAAAATGCAGCAGAGGTTATCGCCTATGCAGATGCGTTTTGTGAAGATGTTGGAGATGAATGGCCCGGAAATTGAGGAAGAGGTGCGAACTGAACTTGATGATAATCCAGCTCTTGAAGTGGTGGATGACATGCCCTTGAATGATGAGGATGCCTCTGAGTTTGAAGAAAGTGCGGAGCAATTACAGATGGCCGACTATAAAAATGAAGATGAAATACCCTCCTATAGGCTCGAAGCACGGAATAACAGTGTGAATGACACTTATTATGAACCGGTAGCGGTGTCGGGAGATAATTCCCTTATGGATTATCTGATTCAACAATTGTCTGAAACGGATATTTCAGACGGTGATATGGTAATTGCTAATTACATTATAGGTAATATTGATGACAATGGGTATCTTACGAGGACATTATCTCAAATTCTTGATGAGCTTGCATTTAATGTCGGTATAGAAATCACAATAGAACATCTACGAGAAATATTCAATAGAATCAGGCAATTAGAGCCGGCCGGGATTTGTGCACTCGATTTGCGTGATTGTCTGGTCCTTCAATTGAAGAGATTGCCTGTTACCGAGGATAATAAGTTAGCATTAGAGATTGTAAGTCACTACTTCGATATATTCTCACTTCGTCACTATGATAGGCTTGTGAATATGCTTAATGTCACCAAAGATCAGCTCCAAAGAGCGATTGACGTGATAAAAAATCTCGACCCGAAGCCCGGAAGTCATTTCGGTGGAGGTGAAGAGGATCGGCTGCGGCATATTATCCCTGATTTTAATGTTGAAGTTGATGGCGAAAATTTGACATTATCGTTACTGAACAATATCCCGGAATTGTGTATAGAAAAAAGTTTTTCTTTTGAGGAGAATAAGCTATCAAGAGATAGTATCAGAAATGAAGAAGCACATCTTTTCATAAAAAGAAAAAGAGAAGAGGCATCGGATTTCATCGAACTTCTCCGGATGCGGCAAGAGACATTATTTAAGGTGATGTCAGCGATAGTCAATTGGCAACATGAATTTTTTATCACGGAGGATGAAAACAAGCTCCGTCCGATGATTCTCAAAGATATATCAAAGGTTACAGGTTATGACATGTCGATGATATCACGTGCCACTGCCGGGAAATATGTAGCAACCGCAGGAGGCGTCTATCCGTTGAAATTTTTCTTTAATGAAAGAGTGACAGATAACGATGACGATACTTCTATTCGTGAAATATTGGCCATGATTAGAGAATTGGTTGATAACGAAGATAGCCGTCACCCGTTGAATGATGACGCACTCACCGGAATTCTTCATAAAAAGGGGTATGACATAGCGAGACGAACTGTGGCTAAATATCGTGAGCGGCTGAATATTCCGGTCGCCCGTCTAAGAAAGGGTCTTTAAAATTTATAAGGAAAAGGATTATGAAAAAATTCTCAGAGATAATATCTGCATTGTTTTCACCGCTGTTGATTCCGACATATTCAATGGCTTTGATAGGAGCACTGACCATATTTAATATGCTTCCGTCGGAATTGATATGGACATCCGTGGGAATTATATTTGTTATTACGTTCCTAATTCCTGTGTCGGCGATTATTGCACTTTACAAGGGAGGAATTATAAAAGATCCGGGATTAAATACTCGCACAGAAAGGACATTACCATATATTGTCACCACACTATGCTATGCCGGAAGCTCGTTTTTTTTGTATAAAGCTAATGCGCCACTGCTACTGCCTATGTTTTTCGCAGGAGGAGCATTGGCATGTGTGATAAATATAATTGTAAACAGGTGGTGGAAGATCAGCGCACATGCTGCTGCTATCGGTGGACTTGTGGCGTTGATGTTCAGAATTGTCCAGTACCATTATGCCATATATAATCTGAATATATGGCTTTCGGCGGTGATAATTTTGGCCGGACTGGTAATGACAGCACGAGTTTACTTGGGGCGTCACACTTTATGGCAGGTACTCACAGGATTCGCAAACGGTTTCTTGTGCGTGTATCTTCTTTCGTATTTTCATTAATTCATAATATCATTAAAAATGAAACCAATCGTTAGCATCATAATGGGAAGCACGAGTGATCTTCCCATTCTAAAAAAGACGGCAGACTTCCTCAATCAGATGGAAGTCCCATTTGAAATGAACGCACTGTCAGCGCATAGGACACCCCTGGAAGTTGAGGAATTTGCCCGTGGCGCACAAAAACGCGGTATTAAGGTAATCATAGCAGCAGCAGGAATGGCGGCAGCTTTGCCTGGTGTAATAGCAGCAATGACATCCTTGCCTGTTATAGGTATTCCGATTAACTCTACACTAAGTGGTATGGATGCACTCTATTCAATAGTCCAGATGCCTCCGGGCATTTCCGTTGCTACTGTGGGTATAAATGCGGGAATGAATGCCGCTGTCACAGCTGTGCAGATTTTGGCGCTGAGTGATGAGGCACTCGCAAAAAGATACGAAAGTTACAGGTCTACACTTTCAGAAAAAATTGTTAAAGCTAATGAGGAGCTAAAAGAAGTCAAGTATGATTTCAAAGTCGATTAAGAATCTTAATTACCAAAGACGCCACACTTGGGAGGTAAATGTCGGCGGTGTAACTATCGGTGGAGATAATCCGGTGGTTGTTCAATCAATGACCTCGACGAGTACAATGGATACAGAAGGGTCGGTTGAGCAAATAAAAAGGATTGTTAATGCCGGGGGTGAAATAGTCCGACTGACCGCTCAAGGAGTAAGAGAAGCTGAAAATCTTGAGAATATATCAAAGGCACTCCGTTCCGATGGGGTGTATGTGCCTTTGGTCGCTGACATACATTTTAACCCTAAAGCAGCTTTTTCAGCAGCTTCAAGGGTAGAGAAAGTTCGTATCAATCCAGGTAACTTTGTGGATCCGGGGCGTGTTTTCAAGAGGTTGGAATTCACTGACGAAGAGTACGCATCAGAAATCCTTAAAATAGAGGAATCCCTGGTACCGCTAATAGAAATTTGTCAGGAATATGGGACAGCGCTACGGATAGGTGTAAATCATGGTTCACTCTCCGACAGGATTATGAGCCGGTATGGTGACACTCCGGCTGGCATGGTTGAAAGTGCGATGGAGTTTTTGAGAGTATGTGTGAAATATGATTTCAAAAATGTTGTCATCTCTATAAAAGCTTCCAATGTTACGGTGATGGTAGAGACTATGCGCCGTCTTGTTGCGGCAATGGAGAAAGAGAATATGTGCTTCCCTCTCCATCTCGGAGTCACAGAGGCTGGCGACGGCGAAGACGGACGTATAAAATCAGCCGTTGGTATAGGTTCGCTTTTAGTAGATGGCATAGGTGACACCATTCGAGTCTCTCTGAGTGAGGAGCCTGAATGTGAAATACCGGTGGCAAAGGATATTTATAAGTATATTGAGACATTGGCTTCTGCACCAGTTGACCCTTTTTTGTCGGATGTGGAATTACCTGCCAATTATGATGTCATCTCACCTTCTGCGAGGGTTAGCATTTGGTCTAATAAGCTACCCCAGGTTGTGGGTGTCGACATTCTCCCTGAGGATTTAGCTGATGCTATTTTTGTCAAGGCTGAGGATGGTTTATCGGATGAACTTATTGCTCAGTTGAAAACCAATCAAGATTGTCCTATTGTTTTGTCCTCAGAAAAGGAAGCCAGGATTGGATACGTGAAGAAATTCATGTTTTCAATTATGACTCAACGATTAAATAATCCGGTCATTTTTAAGCTTGATTATCCTGTTGAGAGTCATGATGATATGATTGTCAGGGCATCGATAGAATTGGGTGCATTACTTCTTGCCGGCTTCAAGGATGGAGTATGGTTGACATCATCTTCGCTAACCGACATTCAGCTTAACTCTTTAGCTCTTAACATTCTTCAGGCGGCCAGATTGAGAATATCGAAAACTGAATATATTTCTTGTCCCGGTTGTGGTCGCACTCTTTATGATCTACAGTCTACTTTGAAGGAGATAAAGGAGGCGACATCTCATCTCAAAGGGCTTAAAATTGGAGTTATGGGGTGTATCGTAAACGGTCCTGGAGAAATGGCAGATGCGGATTATGGATATGTAGGAGCCGGGGTGGGTCGTGTCAGTCTATACAAAGGTAAGGAATGTAAAGAGAAAAATATTCCTGCAGAGGATGCTATACCACACCTCATAGCCCTTATCAAGGAGAATGGAGATTGGACTGATAAGTGAAATGGAAATAGAAGAGAAATATATGCTTAGGGCTCTCCAGTTAGCTAAAAATGGAGAGCTTGACGCATCTCCTAACCCGATGGTAGGAGCTGTAATTGTCAACCCTGATGGGATAATCATAGGTGAAGGGTGGCATAGACGTTGTGGTGAAGGACATGCTGAGGTTAATGCTGTAGCATCAGTGAAGGATGAGTCGGCATTTAAGGATGCCACAATGTATGTCACGTTGGAACCATGTTCCCATTATGGCAAGACTCCTCCCTGTGCGGAACTCATCATAAAGATGGGCATCCCTAAAGTGGTGGTAGGTTCGCTTGACCCATTTGAGAAAGTGTCAGGAAGGGGGGTAAAAATGCTACGCGAGGCAGGGGTAGAGGTTGTGACTGGCGTGCTCGAAAAAGAGTGTAGGATACTGAATCGACGATTCATGACTGCCCACAAATTGCGTCGACCCTTTATTACATTGAAATGGGCGCAAAGCTCTAATGGATATATTGATGGGAAAATATCTACTCGCCTCACATCAGCCATCACTCATAAACTCCGCGCCGTCAATGATGCAATTTTAGTGGGAAGTGGCACGGTTATAGCTGACAATCCCTCATTGAACACTAGAAATTTTGCGGGTAAAACTCCTGTTATAGTGGTTCTTGACCGTCGTGGAAGAATACAGAAGAATATGAATATTTTCAAAGGAGAAGCTCGCGTCATAATCCTAAATGGGAGTGAATCACTCTTGGATAAGATGACTGAACTTTATCGAATGGGAATTACATCAGTGCTTGTCGAGGGTGGTGCTATGGTACACCAGTCATTTATAGACGAGGGACTTTGGAATGAAATAAGAGTAGAAATTGGTGTCTCAGAAATAAATGGGAGAATTAAAGCGCCAACTCTTCTCTGTCAAGCTAATATAACCGAATATGAGGAGATTGACGGAAATAAGATAATAAAATATAGCTCTTTATGAAAATTATAAACGCGCGAAAAAAGGATGCTAATTTAATAGCAAGGTCCATAATGGCAGGAGTGGGAGAGGAAATATGTGAAAATCTTGCCGGCAAGGACCATACCTTAGCAGATGTTGAAGCTCTTTTTACCGGACTTGCATCACGTGAGGATACACAGTATAGTTATTTAAACACAGTTGTGGCTGTAAATGACAATGATGATGCTGTGGGAGCTTGTATAAGTTATGATGGGGCTTTGCTTCAACAATTGAGAGAACCTTTTTTCGATGCTGCAAGGCGTTATTTGGATATTGACATGAGTGATGTTATGGATGAAACAGAACCGGAGGAGGTGTATATTGACACACTTGCAGTACTACCGGAATATCGCAAACAGGGCATTGCCACCGCTTTACTAAATGCTTCGATAGAAAAAGCAAATAAAATCGGTAAACCGGCGGGGCTGCTCGTTGAGAAAGAAAATCATAGAGCACATCGTTTATATGAAAGTATTGGATTCCGTAAGGTAGGTGAACGCCCCTTTGCTTACGTGATGATGGATCATATGCAAATTTTAGAGTGTGTCAAATAAACCAGTTACACTATTGATATAAAGATGGACTCAATAGTTGGTGAAATCATATCCCTGATTGTTGCAGTGTCGTGGACTGTGACAGCATTGGCGGCAGAAAAAGCCAGCCGTTATGCCTCGGCATTAACCATGAATGTTGTGAGGATGGGGTTGGCCATACCATTATTTTTTATACTTTTAGGTGTAACGACACGCTCATTTCTTCCACTATATGCTGATGTCGAGACTTGGATGTGGCTTTCACTTGCTGGGTTAGTGGGGTATGTGTTTGGTGATATATGTCTTTTCAGGGCTTATCAGGAGATGGGTTCACGCTATGGCCAACTATTCATGACGTTAGCTCCAT
This sequence comes from Duncaniella sp., assembly GCA_023664955.1. Lineage (GTDB taxonomy): Bacteria > Bacteroidota > Bacteroidia > Bacteroidales > Muribaculaceae > Duncaniella. The sequence goes on along the minus strand of JAMPEV010000001.1, from coordinate 1,284,889 downwards.
TATTTTCAGCAATTGGAGGGTATATTGTGTTTGGGGAGGAGTTGAAGCCGATAACATGGTTAGCAATTGTGTTGATACTCCTCGGAATAAGTATGTCGGTCATGGGCAGATCGCAGGATGAAGACGGAAAACACTTGAAATTGAAGATTACTTTAAAGGCTGCGTTGTTAGGGACAGGAGCTGCCATTGGACAGGGAGTCGGGCTTGTGATAAGTAAAATAGGTATGATAAGCTATGAAGCAGACTTACCTCCAGGTGCTGATGGGGAAAGTGTTATGATGCCATTTGCTGCCACTCTTATCAGGTGCATAGCTGCAATGGTTGGATTTGTGGCACTCATGCTTATTAGACATCAGTCAGGTGAGGTATCGGTGATGTTAAGGAATCGTACAGCCATGACAGCCATGACTGTGGCTACAGTATTTGGTCCGGTTTTAGGTGTGAGCCTTTCGTTATTAGCTGTCTTGTATACTTCTACCGGTGTGGCAGCAACTCTTATGGCACTTGTGCCGATTTTTATTTTACTTCCGTCAGCAATTTTTCTGCATCAACGCATATCCACCCTTGATGTGATAGGTGCAATAGTTGCGGTAGGAGGCGTTGCCCTTATATTTTTATAGTAGTTTACACTTTATATTCATCATATGGACTTCAGAACTCAAATAAAACCTTTACAAGGTATGGCAGGTACTGTTCGCCATGGTCACCCGTTATTGATGATTGGTTCGTGTTTTACGGATAATATTGGTCAATGTCTTGAAAAAGATCTGTTTGATGTTAATGTCAATCCATTTGGCCCGATATATAATCCCCTATCTATTCTACGAGCAATAAGAACCATTGCCGAAGGTGTAAAAATCTCGTCTGATAGTCTATTTGTTCACGAAGGCAGGTTTCATAGTTTCTTGTTCCATTCACGCTTATCCGGTTCCGATTGTGCTGAATCTGTGAGCGAAAGGATGAACCTATGTATCAGTGAGGCTACTGATTATCTTCATAGGAGCGATAATATTATAATAACATTTGGAACAACAACTGTCTATGCATTAGGCTCTTCGGGTGAAGTTGTAGCCAACTGTCATAAGTTGCCTCAAAGTGAGTTTATATCCTATAAACTCACTTTGAATGAAACGGTTACAGCAATCGATAATATTTATCGTACAATACGATCTGTAAACAATAAAGCAAAAATCATATTCACGGTCAGCCCATTGCGATATTTAGGTGACGGCGCTCATTCAGGGCAATTGATTAAGGCTACTTTGCTTCTTGCCGTGGAAGAGGTTGTGTCTCGACATTCAGAAGAGATAATTTATTTCCCCTCCTATGAAATAATGATGGACGACCTTCGTGACTATCGTTTTTATGCGGAAGATATGCGTCACCCCTCCGACATGGCAGTTAAATATATTTATGATATTTTCAAATCATCTTTTTTTGATGATGCTACTCTCAATCTATCTATTGAAGCATCGAAAATCACTCGCAGGCTGGCACATAGGCCATTCTCGGATATGGTATCAGAGGAGGATTTGAAATTTAAAGAAAATATTGAAAAATTAATATCTGTTCACCCAGAACTCATTACGGCTTATAAACGTTATACAGTAAATGGAATATAATATATCAGGAATAGCGAATATCTTGGGGGCAAATAAATTAAATCACCCCGAACTGTCGGTTACACAACTTCTCACTGACAGCAGGGATTTGACATATCCACATGAATCGCTATTTTTCGCAATAACGACCTCTACCGGCGACGGTCATCGCTATATATCAGAATTGCATTCAAAGGGAGTTAGAAACTTTGTCGTTACCCATATCCCGGATGATTGTAAGGATTTTTCTGATAGTAACTTTCTCGTGGTTGACGATGTGGTCAGGTCCTTGCAGACGGTAAGTTCACACCATCGTCATCAGTTTGATTTTCCTGTCATTGCTATAACAGGAAGTTACGGCAAGACTACTATAAAGGAATGGCTAAATCAACTTCTTCGTTTTGATTTTACCATTACGAGAAGTCCCAGAAGTTTTAACTCACAGATTGGAGTACCATTGTCAGTCTGGAATATCGAAGAAGATACCTCGCTTGCAATCTTTGAGGCCGGGATATCACGACCTGGAGAGATGAGGCAACTATCCAGGATTATTGCTCCTACCATTGGAATCTTCACCAATATTGGGAAAGCTCATAGTGACGGTTTCACTTCGGTTGAAGAGAAGATACGTGAAAAAGCGGAATTGCTACACGACTGCGAATGTGTGGTTTTTAATGGTGATGATGCTTTACTTGTTGAAAACATCTCAACTTTAGGTAATGAAATAGCATGGTCGACAAAGGATAGCGACCGTCCACTTTTTATCAGTTCTATTGAAAAAAGTCAGACAGAACTAACGACAGCCATACGTTATTCTTATCTCCACTCACCAGTATCGGAACTTTCAATCCCATTCACATCCTATACTGACATTGAGAATGCAATCCATTGCCTTGCAGTGATGCTATATCTTGGATATTCACCAGCTGTAATAACTGACAGAATGTCCAAGCTGTCCAAAGTCGGTACTCGCCTTGAAGTAATAGAGGGTGTAGGGAAATGTATGCTTATACATGATAATTACACGAGCGACTATAATTCCCTTGAACCGGCGCTTGATTTCATGAATCGCAGACTATCACCTGATTTAACGCCGATAGTGATACTTAGCGATTTAATGCACGATGTCAGCGAACCGTCACGTCTCTATCTTGATGTAGCCCAGCTTCTGAGAAACAAGGGGATAAAAAAGGTGTATGGGATAGGACAAGAGATTTCACGTCATAAGGATTTATTTACGCCTGAATCTGAATTTTTCAAAAATACTGAAGAGTTCTTGAACTCAGTTCAACTAAGTGATTTCAAATCAGAACTGATACTTATAAAGGGGGCTCCCCAGTTTCACTTTGAAAAAATCGGTGAACTTCTTGAGGCACGACAGCACGAGACAGTTCTTGAAATTGACCTGGGCGCAGTCGTTGACAATTTCAATTCGATACGATCTCGGCTACGTCCTACCACAGGTGTAGTGTGTATGATTAAAGCCTCAGGATATGGAGCAGGCGCGGATGAGCTTGCCAAGACTCTTCAGTCACAAGGAGCTGCTTATTTTGCTGTGGCTGTGCATGACGAGGGTGTGAGTCTGCGAAAAGCCGGAATTACTCTTCCCATCATAGTCTTAAATCCAACGGTTGAGAATTTCAAGTCACTTTTCGATTATAAACTTGAGCCAGAAATATATAGTTTCGATTTTCTGCGTGAACTTATCAGGGAAGCAGAAATATACGGAATTACAGATTATCCTGTCCATATAAAGATTGATTCCGGAATGCACCGTTTAGGGTTTCTTAAGGAGAGTCTTGATGAATTGATAGACTTATTGTCGGGACAGAACAGGGTTTACCCAAAGTCGATTTTTTCACACCTATGTGCAGCTGATGAACCACAGGAAGATGAGTATACATTGGGGCAAATCAAATATTTTAGTGAATGTGCCGACCGTCTACAGGAAGCCTTCCCCGAACGAAAGATACTTCGACATATCCTAAATTCCACAGGCATTACCCGATTCCCGCAATATCAGTTTGACATGGTAAGACTCGGAATCGGACTATACGGCATAAAGACTATGCACGATGGCTCACAAGATGACCTTCGTCCGGTGTCCTCGTTATATACTGTGATTATCTCGATAAAGAGATGGCCGGCAGGTACTACCATAGGCTATAATCGTAGAGGAAAGCTTACCCGCGACTCTGTGATTGCCACTATTCCCATAGGTTACGCCGATGGCATCAACCGTCATCTCGGATATGGAAATATCCGAATGATCGTGAGAGGAATGGAATGCCCGACCGTAGGTAGCATTTGCATGGATGCTTGTATGATTGACGTGACAGATGTGGCTGACGTTAAAGTCGGCGACCGTGTGGAAGTGTTTGGCGAAAATATGCCGGTTGATGTTCTGGCCGATGCACTTCGGACAATTCCTTACGAAGTCCTCACGTCCATATCGCAACGAGTAAAAAGAATATACTTTAGAGAATAAATTTACTATCTTAACAATATACACCACTATGAAATCGCCCAGTTTATATATTATCGCCGGATGTAACGGAGCAGGAAAGACAACAGCATCATTCACGCTTCTCCCTGATGTGCTGAAGTGCCAGCAGTTTGTCAACGCCGATGAGATAGCTAAAGGCTTGTCGCCGTTCAATCCCGAAAGCGTATCGATGGAAGCAGGTCGAATCATGCTTAATCGGATCGAGAAATTGCTAAAGAAGGGGTCGACATTTGCAATAGAGACTACTTTGGCAACAAGAAGTTATCAAGCATTGATTAATCGAGCTCATAAATTGGGTTATCTTGTACACCTCTTATATATATGGCTGTCGTCACCCCAACTTGCCATAAAAAGAGTGGCACAGCGTGTTAGTGAGGGTGGGCATAATATCCCAAGCGATGTTATTATCCGCAGGTATCATCACGGAATCAGCAACCTCTTCAAGCTATTCATGCCGATAGTGGATTCATGGATAATTATTGATAACACTTGCTGCCATCCGATGGTGGTGGCAAATGATACACAGACCTTAGCACCGGAAATATTTGATAAAATTAAAAATGATGAATCAACTGACTGAAGATAACGTAACAGAGATGATAGCCCGCGGCATGGAGATTGCCGTGGAAAAATGTTTATTGGATAAAGTAGTGAAAGGCCAATCTGTGGTGTATGCTCATAGCGACGGAACTATCTATGAGATGTCGGCGAAGGATGCACTCAACCACTTTTTGCGTCATTCAATGGCCAAACGATATGCGGAATAAACTTATCGATTCCGGTGCAAGGTGTGATATTCCGATAATGTCATTGCAAATCGCTATCTCTAAAAAATATTTGAAACAGCATTCTCCAAAACTGCGGGCAGTAAAGTATCTTTCCCCTATGCTCTCGGACCGACGAAGTACTCGCCGGTCCGATTGCGTTTGTTCTTTGGGTATTAGGCGTTAGGATGTAGGTATTTGTCTGACCCGTAAAAGGGTGGTGGATTAAACGGAATATAAAAAGTGACAAATCGTGAGATTTGCCACTTTAACTTACTAACATTAATCCCAGAGTGTTTCCTCAGGGATAGTATTTAATACAATAATTTAGTAGTTGTCAGCTTTTCTTTCAAAGTACCCTTGCTCTTTACCGCATACCGGACATTTCTTGGGTGCATCTTTACCTTCGTGTACATAACCGCAGTACATACACTGCCATTCAGTGGCTTCGGGCGCTGAAAATTCCTGTCCTTCGGTGAGGTGTTCGAGTGCCTGGATGTAACGCTTTTCGTGTTCAATTTCCACCTTCGCAATGCGACGCCAAATGCCTGCAATTGCGGGAAAACCTTCTTCGTCGGCGATAGTGGCGAATGAAGCGTAAAGATCGCTCCACTCTTCGCGTTCACCGGCGGCGGCTTCACGCAGATTTGTTGCGGTGTCAGCAACCACACCTGCTGGATAACCTGCTTCAATAGTTACTGTGCCGCCTTCAAGGAGGTGGAAAAATATTTCGGCATGAGCAAGTTCCTGCTCGGCGGTGGTCATGAAGATTTTAGCAATCTGCATGTATCCTTCCTCTTCTGCTTTTTTTGCAAAGAGGGTGTAGCGAGAGCGTGCCTGACTTTCACCTGCGAAGGAAGCTAGCAAATTATGCTCAGTACGAGTGCCTTTAATTGATTTTTTATCCATAATGTGCAAATTAGAATTTAGAGATAATTATAGAAATTCACAATAAGTTGTAATTTTAATTTCTAAAACAGATATATCCTAATTTTTGTTCACATGAAATTCAGGATTTATGTATTGTCCCTTATTTTTTGTTTTATCACCATATTCAACCGCATGTCGAGGACAAATATGATAGCAACCCAGGCACATGGCACAGTTTATACCCCATAAGGGAGTTTTAAGCTGATTACCGGTGGATACCATTGTGATGTTGTTTAAAGGACATATCGATGCGCATTTGCTACAGGAGATACAATCTGAAGTGTGGTGAAATGCTTTTGGGGACATGGCATTATGTACAAACCAGGGGTAAATGACACGGCTTTTAATCCATGCGAAACGTCCTTTTACTGTGTCGGTAGTCGTTTCGCCTTTGATAATACTCTTAGCTATTTCAGCGATTCTTTGCGGAGCCTTTTGTAGCTTGTCATTAACGATATCGGGACTGTCAATGTCAAACCCCTTCATACAAACATAATTGTTGGGCATTTGAACTGAAAAAGCCGACATAGTCCTCCAACCTCTTTTACGAAGTTCTTTTCTCCAATTTTCAGCTGTGAGACCGGTATCGTCTCCACAAGTAAGAACAAGATGGTGTGGCGTGGCGGGTTTTATACCATTAATTGAAATCTTATGAATTATGTTTAGGACAAAAGGAGGTATTCCCCAAGAATATACGGGGAATACCCAAATGATTCTCTCAGTGGATTCTATGGAAATAGAGCCTGAAGAAAGAACTTCAGGATTCATATGAATCATCTTCTCACCAAGATGGGTGGCTAATTGACTTGCCACGTAATAGCTGTTGCCAGTGCCGGAAAACCAAATTATCATATTGTAACTTGTGTTGCTCCAAATCCGTATTCTCTAAACGAGGCATCTTGTACCTGGTGTCCCTTGTAACGGTAGTTAAGTTCCTTCATCAAAGCTTGGCGAAGCACACCTTCGCCTTTGCCATGAATGAATACGATCTTCTGTCCTTTGTTTTTCAAGTTGGCATCCATAATTTTACGGAATTCGTCAATTTGAAGATTGAGCATATCCGCAGATGATAATCCGGCGGTAGAGTCGATTAGCTCGTTGATATGGAGGTCTACTTCTATTACATCCGGGCGTTTTGACTTTTTTTGAACTGGTTTGCGGTGAGTACGATCAATTGCCTTTTTTGCTTTTATACCCTCTTCAAGACGGCTTGAGTCTATGACCATTCTATTACGAGCGACGTCGTCCTTGACAATCTCAATTGCAATTACCTCTTTGTCGAAGTAAATATTGTCATGGAAACAGTGAAGCTTGAAAAACTTGGTAGTATCAAGAGGTGTCTCAATAGCAACCGGGGACTTAAGCTTAAATTCACGGTCGTTCTTGAAAGCGATTAGTTGAACGGCAACACGGTCCATTGATGGAAGATCACTTCCTTTTATTTCTTCTAGGAAAACTTGGATATTTGGTTCTACTACACCTGCATAACGGGTAATCCAACCATTATCTCCATCCGCACGAGTCATGTAGGTAAAATAGAGGTAATAATTGGAATCGTTGATGAGATATGTGTCAAACGTAGTGGTGTTAAGGTGTTTAATCTCAGCCGGCTCGTAGGCAAGCACTACATTCAGTTTGTCGCCATTTGGCGTTTCTTCGACAGGTGGACATTCTTCAGTCTTAGGAAGAGAGACCGGTGTCACAGCTGCCTGGGTCTTGGCAACTTTTGCTTCAGTGACCTCTGGTGAAGCTACGACGACGCATTCACGCAGCAGAGTCGGTGTCTCAAATCCGTCATCTTCCACGAATGCTATGTTACCCTCTATTTTTCTAATGATGCCGCCTCCCACTGAATTAAGGAAGCGAACTCGATCACCTATTTTTGCCATTTTTTGATAAATTGAAACTTAATTGTCAGTTATAATTTTTCGGAAAGGAATTTTCCGGTATATGAATTTTTATTTTTTGCTACCTCCTCGGGAGTACCGGTTGCCACGATTTGTCCACCCTTGTCGCCACCTTCCGGACCGATGTCAATGACATAATCGGCGCATTTTATCACATCCATATTATGCTCGATGATGATGACGGTATGCCCAAGAGAAATTAATCTGTCAAAGGATTTCATAAGGGTGGCAATATCATGGAAATGAAGACCTGTGGTAGGCTCATCGAAAATGTACATTGTCGGCTCCTTATTCTCATCGGCAAAGAATGATGCCAATTTCACACGCTGATTCTCACCTCCTGATAAAGAGGATGAGTTTTGACCTATTTTAATATATCCAAGACCAACATCCTGAAGTGGCTTCAATCGCTTGATGATGCGTTTTTCCTGTGCACCATTTGCTTCACTGAAAAATTCAATGGCCTGGTTGATGGTCATTTCAAGAATGTCGTAGATATTCTTCCCGCGATATTCCACTTCGAGAATATCCTTTTGGTATCGTTTGCCGTGGCAGGCTTCACAGGGTATGGTGATGTCGGCCATGAACTGCATCTCGATGGTGATGAATCCTTCTCCCTTACATTCTTCGCAACGACCACCTTCTGAGTTAAATGAGAAATCGGATGCGGAGAAGCCCATCTGTTTTGCTCCTTGAGTAGAGGCGAAGAGTTTGCGTATTTCATCAAAAGCTTTTAGATAGGTTGCCGGATTGGAACGAGTGGATTTTCCAATAGGATTCTGGTCCACAAATTCCACATTTTTGATTCTTGAAAGGTCGCCGGAGAGTTTATGGAATGAACCCGGAGCATCGCCGGTGTTTCCCACATATCGATTCATAGCCTTGAAAAGAATCTCACGTACCAATGTTGACTTGCCCGAACCACTGACACCCGTGACAACAGTCATTACCCCTAATGGGAATTTGACATTGATGTTCTTAAGATTATTCTCTAATGCGCCAATAACTTCGATAGAGTCACGCCACTTACGGCGGCTCTTTGGAACCGGTATATTCAGTTCACCGGTGAGATATCGGGCTGTGTAGGACTTGGAGTCTAATTTCCCCTTTTCGGAAGGGACGAGTTGAGCCGGGTCTCCTTGATAAATTATAGTTCCTCCAAGGCGTCCGGCATCAGGCCCAACATCTATAAGATAATCGGCTGCACGCATAATTTCCTCATCATGTTCCACCACCACCACTGTGTTACCAAGGTCACGAAGCTTCTTCAAAACAGAAATCAATCGGTCGGTGTCACGGGAATGAAGGCCTATAGAGGGCTCATCGATAATATAAAGTGACCCTACAAGACTGCTTCCGAGTGAAGTCGCAAGGTTGATGCGCTGACTTTCACCTCCAGAAAGGGTGGAAGATAGCCGGTCGAGGGTGAGGTAGCCCAATCCTACTTCTACAAGATAGGAAATGCGGTTGGTTATCTCTGTGAGTAGACGCTTGGCTATTTTGCTGTCATGCTCGTTTAGTTCATGTTTATTGAAGAAATCGAGTAGCTTTTCAACAGGCATAGTGACAAGTTGACCGATACTCTTGCCGCCAACTTTCACATAACTTGCTGTAACTTTAAGGCGAGAGCCATGGCAATCCGGGCAAGTAGTTTTACCTTGGTAGCGAGCTCTCATGACGCGATATTGAATCTTATACAAATTTTCATCAACCATTCGGAAGAAGTTGTCGATTGATGGGAAATCACTGTACGACAGTTTCTTCTTCTTGTCATTTCGTTCGCTCTCCGGACCGTGCCAAAGGAGATCCTTCTCTTTCTGAGTGAGGTCGATATATGGTTTATGTATGGGGAAGGAGTATTTATGGCACGAATGAATGAACGCACGTTTCCATTCACTCATTTTATCACCCCTCCAGCAAGCCACAGCGTCATCGTAAACTGAGAGAGTGTTGTTCGGGACCACCAAACGCTCATCAATTCCCAACACTTTTCCAAAACCTTCACAAGTAGGGCATGCACCAACCGGATTATTGAAATTAAAAGTCATTTCTGTCGGCTCCTCAAACCGCATACCGTCAGCTTCAAAGATTTTGGAGAACTCCAGATTCTTGACCCCGTCTTTTTCCGTCCAAATAAGAAGATTGAGTTTGTCACGTCCTTCAAAGAAGGCAGTCTCGATAGAATCGGCAAGGCGACTAAGCTCGTCTCCGCTATGGGATACTGCAAGTCGGTCGACGAGCAGAAGGTAATCTGTCGGATGATATTTGTCGGGATCATCAGAATTTTTTATATCATTTAGTAGCTCTTCAATTTCTATGAATTCCTTTTCCTTAATAAGTCGGGAGTAACCTGCTTTTAGGAAGACATCCAACTGAGAGGAGAATTTACGGCCATCAGGAAGAATAATTGGGGCGGCAATTGCAATGCGTGTGCCATCCGGGTATGCCAAGGCGGCAGCTACAACATCTTCAATGGTGTGTTTCTTTACTTCATCGCCGCTTATGGGTGAAAAAGTCCTTCCTATTCTACCAAAAAGTAGCCGTAGATAGTCGTAAATTTCAGTTGATGTTCCTACGGTGCTTCGAGGGTTGCGTGTGTTTACTTTTTGTTCTATTGCTATTGCAGGTGGAAGTCCGATTATAGCTTTACATTCAGGCTTCGGCATTTTCCCCATAAACTGTCGGGCGTAGCTGCTCAAACTTTCCACGTATCTGCGCTGACCTTCAGCGTAAAGAGTGTCGAAAGCGAGAGAAGATTTTCCTGATCCGGAGACACCGGTGATAACCACTAACTTCCCGCGCGGAATCTCTACGTCCACATTTTTAAGATTATTTACCTTAGCCCCTAAAATGGATATATTTTGTTCCTTTTGTTGCATTGTCTGTTTTTTCATTCGTAACATACAAAGTTACGAAATTTTTCTCATAAATGCAATTGAGCGCAATTTAAATTGTCATTTTTTAAGGTGGAAAGTGTCGTAAGAAAGTTTCCGGAATTGTTTATGAGTAGCGAAGATGATAAACATGACAAATATGCCACGTTTTACGCTTCGTTAATGAACGTTACCAAGTTATTTTTTGAGATTACTTTAAAGAGGTTGTCAGTCATCATATAAACAATTACTAACAACCTCATAAAAATAGCCTATATGTGATGAATGACTATTGTCGAACTATTGAGTGGCCCATAATTTCGTCAATTTCAAGCAACTCTTCCTCGGTAAAATGTGGCGAATTAATAGCAGCCAGATTATCATCGAGCTGGCTTGATGAGCTGACACCGGCTATAACCGAGGTAACATAACGCTTTGCGAGAATCCACGAAAGAGACATTTGAGCCAAAGATTGTCCACGTCCGGATGCTACCTCGTTTAGTTTCCTTGCCTTTTCCACCCATTCAGCAGTTATATCTTCTTTGTGAAGGAATGCCCCCTCTTTATAAACACGGGAATCCTCCGGTATGCCATTGATATAGCGGTTGGTCAGTAATCCCTGGGCAAGGGGTGAGAAGGCGATAAATCCAAGTCCTTCATTGTCTATGAGCTCGATATGCTTAGTCTCAGGCTTACGACATAACATATTATAACGGTCCTGGTAAATAAGACAGTGCACATGTTGTTCAGCCATCATTTTGCAGGCTTTGGTGGCTATTTCCGCAGGATACTTAGATAACCCCACGTATAATGCCTTACCTTGTTTGACGATATCAATAAGCGCTTGGACTGTTTCCTCTAAAGGTATTTCAAGGCAATAGCGATGACTGTAAAAGATGTCAAAATATTCCAATCCGGTGCGTTTAAGACTTTGGTGTAGGCTCGCGAACGTATTTTTACGCGAAGTCATGTCGCCGTAAGGTCCGGGCCACATATAGTGCCCGGCTTTAGAGGATACGATTATTTCATCGCGGTGAGACTTTAAGTCTTTTTTCAATATACGACCGAAATTCTCTTCCGCACTACCAGCGGGGGGGCCGTAGTTGTTGGCAAGGTCAAAATGAGTTATTCCCTTTTCAAACGCATGCAACACGATTTCCTCCTGAGTTGACAAGGAGGTTGTGTCACCGAAATTATGCCATAGACCCAATGAGATTACCGGGAGCTGTAGTCCGCTTTTGCCACAATATCTATATTCCATAATCATTAAGAATGATGAGTATAATCGTTATGAAGAGCCAAAATTACTAATTTCCTATAAAAATGAAAAAATTAGAATCAAAAATTCTGCGAAAATGATTAAATTTGCAGTGATTTGAAGTGACGTAGTTTGCAGCTTAGTAAACCAACTCGAAAGAAAAAGTAATATTAAGACTATGTATAAGAAATTGTTAACCTTCGCACTTACACTCGGGATTGTCACGGGCGCGGGTGCAAAGATTGTAAATGTGACCTCGCTGAAATATGCGGGACCTTTCAATGTTAAAGCCCCATTTCAGGTGGACAGTGTGGATGTGAATTCAAAAAAATTCGATACTATATCGCTGCTAAATCTACCATTGCCGATAGAATTGGCAAAGGACGGGGTAGAGTGTGGCGACTCTGTGATACCCACATCCAATGGAAATGCCATACACTTCTTATCATTTAAGTTGGACAATCCGGGATACGCTAAGGGCAAAATTAAAGTTGAAGGTGTGAAGAATCACCACCTCTATGTTGACGGAAAGAAGGTTGATAATCATTCTCTTTCTCTTTCACCGGCAACCCATGAAATCGTGGTGAAATGTTTGACAAACGGTAACGATTCGGACGCGATTAAGATCAGCGTAGAGACCGAAAAGCCTGAGAACTGGGTGTTTGCCGGAGATGGTGACCGACGGTACACCCTTATGGATGTTATTATAGGAAAGCGTCTATATGGTGCATCGGTTTCACCGAGTGGAAAATACGTGGTTATCGGACATTCTGATACTGATGTAAATGGCAAAATCACTTATTCATATAGTGTGGTTGACGCTTCCACCGGAGAGCAACTTTCAGCTTTAAATGGATGGAAAAGATGGATGCCATCAAGTGACCGACTTTATGGCACACGTAAACATGGAGATAAGACAGAATTAGTTGCGACTGACCCTTTGAGTGGTGTTGAAACCGTGCTGGCAAAGTCGATTCCGGAGGGCAGAATAGCTGTTTCGCCCAGTGAAGAATTTATTATTGTGACGAAGATGGAAAAAGGTCCGGAGGAGGATAAGGACATTTACGAAGTAGTCCAACCTGAGGACCGTCAACCCGGATGGAGAAATAGAACTTCATTGTTAAAGTATGATCTCAAAACCGGACATTTGCAACCATTGACCTTCGGGTTCAAAGGTTCATCGTTGGCTGATATTTCGGATGATGGCAATAAAATCCTGTTTACAGTAGGGGAGAGCCGTCTTGAAAAGAGACCTACATCACTTGTGTCTCTTTACATGATGGATCTTATCACTCTTGATTCGGAACTTTTAATTGACAGAGATGGCTTTTTCGCAGGAGCATGGTTCTCTCCTGATGGCAAAAAGGTGCTTCTTAAAGGCACGCCTGAGGCGTTTAATTCCGTTGGAAAGAATGTGAGGGACGGACAGACTCCAAGCATGACCGACAACCAATTGTATGTCATGGATATAGCTACTAAAAAAGTCAGTCCGTTAACACGTGATTTCAATCCTGCTATTGAAAGTGTGGTTTGGAGTAGATTCGATAATAACGTTTATTTCACGGCTGAAAATCGCGATTGCATCTCATTATACCGGCTTAATCCTTCGAGTGGTAAAATTGAAAATCTTGGAGCTAAGGAGGATTTGGTAAATTCATTCTCAGTATCAAGAAACTCTCCTGTGATAGCCTATTATGGACAAGGCGCCGTTAATTCTGACAGATTGTATACCCTGAGCGCCAAGAATTTGAAACATAATCTTATTGAAGATTTGAGTGCGGAGCGTCTTGCAGGTGTTAAACTTGGGAAATGTGAGGCTTGGGACTTCGTGACCTCACGCGGTGATACACTATGTGCGCGTTATATTCTTCCGGCCGACTTTGATCCGTCAAGGAAATATCCGATGATTGTGAATTATTATGGAGGATGTAATCCTACATCGCGCAATTTCGAGAGCCGTTATCCCCATCATGCTTATGCTGCTCAAGGATATGTGGTACTTGTGGTAATACCGAGTGGCGCCACCGGTTTCGGACAGGAATTTTCAGCTCGCCATGTAAACACTGCCGGCGAAGGCGTGGCAGAGGATATTATTGAAGCTGTCAAGGAGTTCACAAATATTCATCCATATGTTAACGCTAAGAAAATAGGATGTATAGGAGCATCCTACGGAGGCTTCATGACTCAATATCTCCAGACTAAGACCGATATATTTGCAGCTGCAATTTCTCATGCCGGTATCAGTGACCACACAAGTTACTGGGGCGAAGGTTATTGGGGATATTCTTATAGCGAGGTGAGCATGGCAAATAGCTATCCATGGACTCATCCGGATTTGTATGTTAAACAAAGTCCGCTTTACAATGCCGATAAAGTGCACACTCCGCTTCTATTCCTGCATGGGGATGCTGACACTAACGTGCCGGTTGGTGAGAGTATTCAGATGTATACCGCCCTTAAGCTGCTTGGCCGGGAGACAGCTTTCGTGGCTGTAAAGGGTGAAAATCACCATATTTTAGATTTTGAAAAGCGTAAAAAATGGCAGAATACCATCTTCGCATGGTTTGCTAAGTATCTCCAGGACGACTCTACATGGTGGAATGAAATGTATCCGCCAAAGTCTTTATAGGAGATTACAAAAAGATTTTTATTGTTGATGACCCAATGTAATAAAAGGTGTCGGACAGAATAACTGTTTCGACACCTTTGTCGTATATACCCTTTTTTAAATATATACAGTTGCATAATGTAAACTATTACGAATATTTTGGGTTGTTAATTATATATGTATAAATTTGCGATTGAAAAAAACGATAAAACAAAAATGATATGAAATCTATTGAAAAACTTGCACCTGCACTGTCAGTAGCAATTGCAATTGTGATTCTCGGACTTTGTCTGAAAGCTGGAATTGATAATATCGCATATCGCGACAGAGAAGTGACTGTCAGGGGACTCGCTGAGCGAGAAGTGCAAGCCGATTTGGTAACATGGCCTATTACATATTCGTTAGCCGGTAATGACCTTCAGTCCATCTATGACAATGTAAGTAATAACAATGCTACCATTATCAAGTTTTTAACTTCAAATGGAATAAACGAGGACGAAATTTCAGTAAATCCGCCTGACACTTACGACGCGGCATCTAATCGTTACAGCTCTGATTCCTTTAAGTACAAATATGCCATTAACTGCACATTGACAGTAACGACCAAAAAGGTTGACAAAGTACGTGAATTACTAAACCGACAGTCGGAACTTCTTAAGCAGGGCATAGCATTCTCCAATTCGTATATCAACTATCAATTTACCGGATTGAATTCTATCAAACCTGAAATGATAGGGGAAGCAACCAAAGCGGCACGCGAGGCAGCCGCTCAGTTTGCCGCTGATAGTGACAGTCGGGTTGGCAAGATTAAGACAGCCCATCAGGGACAATTTTCAATTGACGATTCTGATTCCAGCACTCCTTATATAAAGAAAGTACGAGTGGTATCTACTATTGTGTACTATCTTGAAGATTAGGATGTTAAAATATACGATTGTTATGAAATAGGCCAGACGGTGTTTTTTTTGTCTGGCCTATTTTACGTTTTGTATGAAATGAATGAACTTATTTTCTAAATAGATGTTTTGTAGATATA
Source organism: Duncaniella sp. (assembly GCA_023664955.1). Taxonomy (GTDB): domain Bacteria; phylum Bacteroidota; class Bacteroidia; order Bacteroidales; family Muribaculaceae; genus Duncaniella. Next base: position 1,269,406 of record JAMPEV010000001.1, on the reverse strand, counting down.
AGTATTCAACTATTAAACATTCCTAATATTATGGCTACAACAAAAAGTATTAAAGGAACTAAGACCGAGAAGAATCTTGTGATAGCCTACATGGCAGAGTCATCGGCTTATACCCGTTATATGTTCTACGCCCAGCAGGCGGATAAAGAGAACTATTTTCCTATCGGACAGATATTCCGTGAGACTGCTGACAATGAAATGCACCATGGAAAAGTGTTCTTCAAGATGCTTCAGGGAGGTTCAGTAGACTGCGACATGGCCGTGGACGCTGGCGTAATTGGCGATACAGCTTCTAACCTTGCGTGTGCTGCACACGAGGAGATGGTGGAGGGTGTGCAGATGTACACCGATGCAGCGAAGGTTGCCGATGAAGAGGGATTTCCCGAAATCGCTTCTCACTTCCGCGCAATTGCCGATATCGAGAATCACCACCGTGCTCGCTTCGAGCGTTACCTAGACCAGGTAAAGAACGGCACAGTTTGGAAACGTGACAAACCTATTATTTGGAAATGCCTTGTGTGTGGTTACGAGTACTTAGGCACCGAGCCTCCGGTAAAATGCCCGGCTTGCGACCATCCTCGTGAACACTATATGGCAATGGATATTCTTGATGAATAATCCTTGTCTGGCAGGATGCACCTTCAGGTGTTTATGCAAAAACTAAAAATCCCGGAATCGGTTATTTTTCCAATTCCGGGATTTTTCTCGTTTTATAATTGGACTGAGAGTTGTATTTATTAAGAGACAATAGTGATTTCTATCGGCATCACTGTATATCCCGGCTTTCTGTTTTTACTCGTGTATTTTGAAATTATGGAAAGATTGAGTTAATTTTGTGGCATGTTATAGTACAGAAATCATAAATGTAATGGAAGAGTTTAAAGATAATGGGTTTGAGGTATTTCCATTGGTAGATGAGTGTGGAAATGTAATTGGGAAGGCGAGTAGAGAAGAGTGCCACAATGGGTCAAAGTTACTTCATCCGGTGGTGCATCTGCATCTTTTTGATTCAGAGGGACGTTTATACCTTCAACGTCGTCCGCTTTGGAAAGATATTCAGCCTGGGAAATGGGATACTTCAGTAGGTGGTCATGTGGATTATGGCGAGAATGTGATTAGCGCGCTTCACCGCGAGGCACATGAGGAACTTGGTGTGGCCGATTTTGAGGAGAAGTTGATGGCAACTTACGTTTTCGAGTCAAGTGTGGAACGAGAATATGTGAATAGTTTTTACACTGTTACTGATCAGCCTGTTAATCCTACCAATGAACTTAACGGCGGTAAATTCTGGAGTGTGAAAGAGATTCTTGATAATATCGGTAAGGATGTGTTTACTCCAAATTTTGAAAAGGAATTTACCGCAATTGTCCACAGACAATTCAGAAATTTATTTCATAGCAAAATCTGAGTTAACATTTTGAAAGATTGAGGGGCGATGCAATTGCCCCTCTGCTGTCTAATTTTGCGGTAACGATTAAGGATAAAACACGAGGAACGATGAATGGGTTGCAACTATTTATGGCAGACACTTCCACCGCAATATCATTGATATATGCAGATGGAGGGATAAAAGCGGGTTTTCCAAGCCCGGCTCAGGATTACATTACAGAGACAATCGACCTCAACAAATTGCTCATTAGACATCCAGCATCGACATTTTATGCCAAGGTGGTAGGTGACTCAATGTGTGGCGAGGGTATTTACGAAGGGGATATACTCGTGATAGACCGTTCGATAGAGGCAGAGCATGGCGACCTTGCAGTGTGTTGTCTCGATGGGGAATTCACCCTGAAACGACTATGCATGAATAGGGGAGAGCGTCTATACCTTATGCCCTCCAATCGGAAATACCGTCCCATAGAAGTGACACCTGATAATGACTTCATGGTGTGGGGGGTGGTTACACATACGATTAAGTCTAACCGTCGAAGAATGTCGGGGATGGAGCGATGGTAGGACTGATCGACTGCGATAACTTTTTCTGTTCGTGTGAGAGAGTGTTCCGACCCGATCTCGCTAAGGTGCCGCTGGTCGTGTTGAGCAACAACGATGGCTGCGTAGTGGCTCGTTCAAAGGAGGTTAAGGAGATGGGAATACCCGAGGGAATGCCGTATTACCAGCTCAAAGAGAAATATCCTGATGCGGGAATTGTGGCATTTTCGTCCAATTATGCTCTCTACGGCGATATGTCGGCTCGGATTGTGTCGATACTTAGGGAGGAGGCTCCGGATGTGATACAGTATTCTATCGATGAATCCTTTCTCGACCTTCGTGGGATGGAGCAGATGGATTTGCATAAATGGGGTGTAAATTTATGTCGTAAAATACTCAAGGGCACCGGTATGCCTGTGAGTTTGGGAATAGCTCAGTCCAATACTTTAGCGAAGATGGCGAGTAAATATGCGAAGAAGTATGCGGGATATAATAAATGTTGTATTATTGGCACAGATGAGCAACGTGTTAAAGCATTGAGGCTGTTCCCGGTAGGAGATGTATGGGGAATAGGACGACGTATCAGCCGTAATTTGGGGCTTATTGGAGTAAGTAGCGCATATGATTTTGCGACATTGCCCGTAGACTATGTGCGGAGACGGTTTCATGTCACCGGAGAGAGGACATGGAAAGAATTGAACGGCATACCTTGTACACTCGTGGATGGTCTTGACACGGTAAGCAAGAAGACGATTGTGACAAGCAGGAGTTTCCCGGGAATGATACAGGACATCGCTGACCTGCGAAGCCACATTGCTAATTATGCGGCACGGTGTGCGGTGAAGTTGCGCCGTCAGAATTCGGTGTGTTCTATGGTGACAGCCTTTATACAGTCAAATCATTTCCGAGAGGACTTGATACAGTATGATAATAGCGGTTTCTATTCATTCAGTACTCCTACAAACACTACGAATGAAATTGTGGATGTAGCCACGCATATTCTTGATACCATATATCGTAAAGGAATATATTATAAGAGGGCGGGAATAATGGTATCGGGAATTACCACAGCCAAAGCGATACAGCCTGATTTGTTTGAGTATAGTCCTGAGCGAAGTAAGAAATATAGTGATATCTCCGAAGCCCTTGACAAGATAAACGGACGGCTCGGTGCCGACACCGTGGTATTAGGCGCACAGCAATATCGCGAAAAAAGCACTGATGGTAAAAGTGTGAAGTTCGTCAACGCCATACGTAGGGCTATGAAATCGCCCGACTATTCCACGCAATTGGGGGCATTTCAGGTGGGATGATGACAAACTGAGATGGCAATCTGATGGCAATATGACCCTACGGGATGCTATTTTGGGCGAATATGCTTGCAAATTCCCATAAAATGTTCTACCTTTCCATCTTTGACACTTTTGGACGTTAACGTACTATCAGATACTACATTAAGCATGGCAAAATGTAGTTAATAAAATCTGGGGTCAGATTTTTAACACTTATTTCACTAGTGTAAATTTTTCGACACATGCACGGATTTTTAAATGAAAGAGCCGTGCAGCGGAAGTTAAAAATAGCATGTAAGATTTTGGGGTGTGAAAAAAAAATTGTACTTTTGTTTGCTAAATTAAAAGTCCAGCATGGCCTGAAAACGACTTTCTAATTTTGCAGGAAGTCTTAAATCCGCTATGTGTTTAACATTTAAAGTTTAAATCAGATTTATGTCTGAAGACAAAGAAAGAGAAGAATACAGTGCCAGTAACATTCAAGTTCTTGAAGGACTTGAAGCAGTGAGAAAACGTCCGGCCATGTATATTGGCGATGTAAGTGTCAAGGGTCTACACCACCTTGTATACGAAGTGGTTGATAATTCAATTGATGAAGCCCTTGCAGGATTCGCCACCCATATTGAAGTCACGATTAACACCGACAACTCTATCACCGTTGTGGATAATGGACGCGGTATACCGGTAGATATGCACCAAAAAGAGCACAAGAGTGCTCTCGAGGTGGTCCTCACCGTCCTTCATGCTGGTGGTAAATTTGACAAAGGTTCATACAAGGTGTCAGGTGGTCTGCACGGTGTGGGAGTGTCGTGTGTAAATGCTCTTTCTACATATTTGAGAGCTGAGGTTAGACGTGACGGGAAAATCTATATGCAAGAGTATTCATGTGGCAAACCAACTTCTGAGCTAAAAGTGATCGGAGAGAGTGAAACCACAGGAACTTCTGTCACTTTTAAGCCTGACGGAAGTATTTTCACTGTCACTGAGTATGATTACAATACATTGGCTAACCGTCTCCGTGATTTAGCATATCTGAATGCCGGCATCACACTTACCCTCACAGACCTGCGCAATTTGGACGGAGAGGGTAATCCTAAGAGCGAAACATTCTACTCCAAGGATGGCCTTAAAGAATTCGTTGAATATATTGATTCCAATAAGGAACCGTTAATCAATGAGGTTATACACCTTGACACCGAGCGCCAGGGCATCCCGGTAGAGGTTGCATTAACTTATAATAGCTCTTTCAATGAAAATGTTTATTCATTTGTCAACAATATTAACACAATTGAAGGAGGCACACATCTAACCGGTTTCCGCCGCGGCTTGACCACCACGTTGAAGAAATATGCTGAGGACAACAAACTTCTTGATAAAGTAAAAATAGAGATAGCCGGTGATGACTTCCGAGAGGGTTTGACTGCAGTAGTATCAGTAAAGGTACTTGAACCTCAATTCGAAGGTCAGACTAAGACTAAGCTTGGCAATAGCGAGGTTGCAGGCGCTGTGTCAGCTGCAGTGAGTGAAGCCCTTAGAACTTATCTCGAAGAGCATCCACGTCAAGCGCGCATAATAGTTGACAAAGTTGTGCTGGCGGCCCAGGCTCGCCATGCCGCCTACAATGCCCGTGTGAAAATACAGAGAAAGTCCCCACTATCAGGGGGAGGACTCCCAGGCAAGCTCGCCGATTGCTCGTCACGCCATGCTGAGGATTGCGAATTGTTCCTAGTTGAGGGAGACTCTGCGGGTGGTACTGCTAAGCAGGGCCGTGACCGCACATTCCAAGCTATCCTTCCTCTCCGTGGTAAGATTTTGAACGTTGAGAAGGCGATGGATCATAAAATTCTTGATAATCAAGAAATAATCAGTCTTTATAGGGCTATGCGCGTGACCGTCGGGACGGAGGAAGATCCAAAAGAAATCAACATATCCCGACTGGCTTACCATAAGATTATCATCATGACCGATGCCGATGTGGACGGTAGCCATATAGCCACTCTTCTTATGACATTTTTCTTCCGCAGAATGCGCCCAGTCATCGAACAAGGATACCTATATCTTGCCACCCCGCCGCTCTATAAATGTTCGCGCGGCAAGGTTGAAGAGTATTGCTGGACCGATGCTCAAGTCCAACAATTTATCGCAATTAATGGTGATAAGACAAAGGTGCAACGCTATAAAGGTCTTGGTGAAATGAGCGCCGAGGAACTCCGTGACACCACAATGGATCCCAACCAGCGTCTCCTTAAGCAAGTGACCATTAGCGATGCCGCTGAGGCTGACCGTATTTTCTCAATGCTCATGGGTGAAGATGTTGCGCCTCGTAAGGATTTCATCGAGGCCAATGCCAATTATGCCAACATTGACGCATAGCATTGCGAACAATGAGGGGTGATTAGGCATTATATTATAAAACACTAACATTTCAACTATGACTCAATCATCGAAAATACCCTCTGCTTCGCGTAGCCCTAAAATCCTCGAAAAGCAGGTGATTGATTTCGTTGCTCAGCAGAAGAACAACACATATAATTATAAACAAGTCGCGCATGCTATCGGAGCAAAGACTGCTGCTCAACAACGCACTATAGCTCTTCAACTCGTCGAGATGGCTTTCAATGGAGAGATTATTGAAGTATCTCCAGGTAAATATAAGTCACCCCAACGTGGAAATGAGGCTATTGGTGTCTTCGTCAGAAGAAACAACGGCAAGAATTCTGTCGTAACGGAAGCTGACGGCGAATTGATATTCGTAGCTGAACGAAATTCGATGCACGCACTAAACGGTGATGTAGTTAGGGTAAATATTGCCGCTCGCCGAAGAGGAGCTGAACCGGAGGCTGAAGTCATCGAGATTATTGAGAAGAAGGAACAGACGTTTATTGGAACCCTGAAGGTTGATAAGTATTTCGGATATCTTCTTACTGACTCCAAATATCTTTCAACAGATATTTTCATTCCAAAATCTAATCTCAAAGGAGGAAAGACCGGTGACAAGGCTGTGGTTCGCATAACTGAATGGAAAGACGATTTTAAGAACCCAACTGGTGAAGTCGTTGACATTCTTGGCAAGACAGGAGAAAACAATGCTGAGATTCACGCTATCCTCGCCGAATATGGTTTGCCTTACAAGTATCCGGCTGCGGTAGAAAAGGCGGCGAATAAAATTAACGCCGGTATAACAGACGAAGTCATATCTCAACGCATTGACATGCGCAAGGTTATGACATTCACAATCGACCCTGTCGATGCAAAGGATTTCGACGATGCCCTGTCATTTCGCAAATTGCCCAATGGCAACTATGAGATTGGTGTTCATATAGCAGATGTTACTCACTATGTACATCCCGATACTATCATTGATAAAGAGGCTCAAAAAAGGGCAACCTCGGTGTATCTCGTGGACCGTGTAGTGCCTATGTTGCCGGAGCACCTTTGTAATGGTATATGCTCGCTTCGTCCAAATGAGGAAAAGCTCGCATTTTCTGTAATATTTGAGATGGATGACGAAGCTAAAATCCTTAACTCTAAAATCGCACGTACAGTCATTAAATCAGACCGACGCTTCGCGTACGAGGAAGCCCAGGATGTCATAGAGACCGGGTTAGGCGATTGTGTAGAAGAGATTCAGAAACTAAATGAGTTAGCAAAGATTCTTCGTCGTCAGAGATACGAAAATGGTTCAGTGGAATTTGACAGAGCTGAAGTGAAGTTCCATATCGATGAAAATGGCAAGCCTCTTGGAGTATTCTTTAAGGTGTCAAAGGATGCTAATAATCTTATCGAAGAATTTATGCTTTTGGCCAACAGAACCGTTGCAACATATGTCGGAAAGCCTCAAGGTAAAAAGAAACCCAAAGCGTTTGTATATCGTGTCCACGATGTTCCGGATCCATCTCGCCTTGCTGATTTAGCAGCCATAGCTCGCAACTTCGGATATAAAGTGAAGTCCTCGGGAACACCCCGAGAAATCAACAGGTCAATCAATAAAATGCTCGCAGAAGTAAAGGGTAGGGGTGAAGAAAACTACCTCTCCACACTCGCTATTCGCTCGATGGCAAAAGCGATCTACACCACTGACAATATAGGGCATTATGGATTAGGATTTGACTATTATACTCATTTTACATCGCCTATCCGCCGATACCCCGACATGATGGTTCACCGACTCCTTGATAAGTATCTTGCAGGAGGACGCAGTGTAAATGTTCAAAAGCTTGAAGAACAATGTAAACATTCTAGCGAGATGGAACAGCTTGCTGCTAATGCAGAACGTTCATCCATCAAATACAAGCAGGTAGAATATATGCAAGAGCATTTAGGCGAAAAATTTTCAGGAATTATTTCCGGTGTGACCGAATGGGGACTCTATGTGGAACTAAATGACAATCTTTGTGAAGGTTTAGTACCAATGAGAGACCTCGCTGACGACTACTACGATTTCGACGAGAAAAATCATTGTCTGATCGGGAGAAGAAACAATCATCGATATCGCCTTGGAGATAATGTAGCGGTGAAAGTTGCTCGCGCTGACCTTGAGAAGAAACAACTTGATTTCGTACTTGTCGATGATAAAGGCCGCACTCTACGTCGTGAAGATGATATGGGGTCAAAGGTATCTGTGCCTGAAGCTATGTCACATCATGGCAAAAAAAAGCGTAGGAAAAAATAATAGGGTAGAAATGACACCCTAATAAAAATAAATGAATCAATTCAATACGGTTTGTTTTATCGGTCTCGGTTATGTGGGACTTCCGACAGCTATAATAGCTGCCACGTATGGCGGTTATAACGTAGTCGGTGTCGATATAGACCCGGCAAAAGTGGAGATGACTAATAATGGTCATCTTCATTTTGCGGAATCGGGTCTCAAACCATTATTGCACAAAGCTCTCAATTGTGGAAGTATCAAGGCTACATTAATGCCTGAAAAATCAGATGCATACTTCATAGTTGTGCCAACTCCAGTCGATTCTGAAAATCGCCCAGATCTCTCGATGGTTTACGAGGCTATTAATAACATAATCCCTCTACTCGAAAAGGGATGTCTCATTGTTATTGAGTCCACATGCCCCATGGGAACAACAGAATCAGCTGCTAAAATGATTTATTCCCGACGACCCGACTTAGAAGGTGAGATTTATATTGCATACTGTCCGGAAAGAGTATTGCCTGGGAATGTTATATACGAACTAATTAACAACGATCGAGTAATAGGTGGTATAAACCAAAAATCAGCTGAAAAAGTTATCGCATTTTATTCAAGATTTGTTAAAGGAAAATTGTATGCAACGAATACGCGTACGGCTGAATTATGTAAACTAACCGAAAATTCATTCAGAGATGTCCAAATAGCCTTCGCTAATGAATTGTCAATAATCTGTGATATGTCCGGCGTTAATGTTTGGGAGCTAATTAATCTTGCGAATAAACATCCACGAGTTAATATTCTCCGTCCCGGATGTGGGGTGGGCGGACACTGCATAGCTGTTGACCCTTACTTCATAATATCAGAATTCCAAGATAATGCAACGTTAATCTCCAAGGGGAGAGAAGTTAATAAGAGTAAGGCTGATTGGATTGTTGAACAGGTATCTAAATCGATCACTGAGTATGTGATTAAGACAGGAAACAATCCGGTGGTCGCTTTGATGGGGTTAGCGTATAAAGCAGATATTGGAGATCTCAGGGAGTCATCATCCTTGTATATAGCCCATAATTTGAAAAATAGATTTAGCAGTATGGATTTTAGATTTGTGGAGCCTAATATTATCCAATATCATGAATTTAAATTAACATACTATCAAAATGCTTATGATGAATGTGACATCGCAGTTTTTCTAACTCCACACCGTCAATTTTACTCTCTTCCATATACTCAAGAAAAGGTGATTCTCGATTATTGCGGTATTTTTATGGATGTAAAATAAAATTTACACAATAGTCGGCCATCGGAATCCGTTATATTGCTATGCAGACTTTCTCTATAAACAATATAAAAGTTTATCCATTCATCTCTACTGACCAACTGATAGATTATGCGGAATCAGTCAAGGGTATCTTGGTGGCTGTCAATGCCGAGAAAGTAATCAAGGCTAATAATTCTCTTGTTGATATAATTAACGCGAACATAGGGTATTGTGATGGATATGGACCGGTGTTGATGGCACGAAGAGATGGTCACTACTCAGCTAAGAGAATTCCGGGTTGTGAACTTTGGCTCGAGATTATCAAAAAGTTCAGGAACACAAAAAGGTTCTTTCTTATAGGTTCAACTTCGGAAATTATTGTAAAAACTGTATATAAACTACGTCATGATTTCCCTGGCATTGATATTGTGGGGTGGAACTGTGGCTATTTTGGTCAAGAGGGTGAAGATGCTCTTATAGAAAGAATTACTATAACTAAACCGGATATTATCTTTGTGGCTATGGGATCTCCTAAACAAGAAATGCTCATGCAAAGGATGAAAGATATTTATCCAGCCATTTACCAGGGACTAGGAGGTAGTTTTGATTTATATGTCGGAAACTTTAAACGTGCGCCAAAATTCCTCCGTACTCATGGCTTTGAATGGTTATGGCGCTTCATCGCTCAGCCACGACGTATTCTCAGATTGTCCTCATACATAAAGTTTGCTTTTCGGTTTTGCTGTAATGATTTATAAATGAATGAACTCATTTAAACTTTTGTGATTTGTGAATTTTTTTAAGGAATACCACTGC
>JAMPEV010000001.1:1236376-1259357 GCA_023664955.1 Duncaniella sp. | reverse complement strand
TTGTTAGTTGCGGATAACAAGGTCATGCTCAACGTGAATAACTCATTTTGGTATGAAAACGTGGGTCGAGATTCGCGATTTGAGGAAGAATTTTGAAAACGTGTGTCGTGAGTCAAGAAAATGTGATTTGCGATTCATGATTCGAGGAGGAATTCACGGAAGGTGGAGGAGTGGGATGAGATGGGGATGGAGTGTTTTTGACCTTTCATGAACGCGGCAAGGCGGGAGGGGATTTCAACCGTAGCTCCTACTATAGGCTCAACGATGTCTTTAAACTTTGCCGGGTGAGCTGTTTCAAGGAATACTCCCACTTCGTCGGGTCGCAGTTGCTCTTTCAGGGCACGATAGCCACAAGCACCATGAGGGTCAAGGATATAGCCTGTGGAATCGTAGCACTGTTTCATCGTTACGGCAATCTGTTCATCAGTGTATGTCGCACCGCTAATCAGTGATGTTATCCTCTGGTGGTCATGGTCATACAGGTCGAGTATTCGTGCGAAATTGCTCGGGTCACCTACATCCATGGCATTGGCTATAGTATGGCAACTCGCTTTAGCTTCGTAATGACCGGTCTTAAGGTAGTTGTAGAACACATCATTGGTGTTATTCGCTGCTATAAATCGTTTGATTGGTAATCCCATGCGGTGAGCTATAAGCCCAGCGGTTATATTGCCGAAATTTCCGCTCGGCACACTTATCACAAGCTGATTGGAATGTCCAAGTGCCTTCATGCGTGCATAGGCGTTGAAATAATAAAAGGCCTGGGGAAGTAAACGAGCTACATTGATGGAGTTGGCTGACGTGAGTTTTATCTTGCTACATAATTCTTCATCCATAAATGCCGTTTTTACAAGCCGTTGGCAATCATCAAACACTCCGTCAATTTCAATTGCGGTGATATTCTTGCCAAGGGTGGTGAATTGACATTCCTGGATAGGGCTTACTTTACCCTTGGGATAAAGTACAAATACATGAATACCCTTAACACCTAAGAATCCGTTGGCTACGGCTGACCCGGTGTCGCCGCTCGTGGCAACAAGCACGTTTACATCCTTCTCCTCATTTCCTTGCTTTATGAAATATTGGAGAAGTCGCGCCATAAAGCGAGCTCCGACATCCTTAAATGCCAATGTAGGCCCATGGAATAACTCAAGTGAGTAAATCCCCGGCTCGACTTCAACCACCGGACAGTCAAATGTCAACGTGTCGCAAACGATTTTATTAAGGTCTTCCTTAGGAATGTCCTCACCGAAAAAAGCCTCTGCGACACGGGTTGCGATCTCATGGAATGATAATTTGTCAATCGTATCAAAGAACTCATCAGGGAGCTTGTTGATGTGTTCTGGCATGAAAAGCCCGCGGTCGCTGGCAAGGCCTTTTACCACTGCTTCCTCCAATGATGTTGCCGGTGCATGATTGTTGGTGCTATAATATTTCATAATGTATTGTCTATTATTATTATTTTATTATAAGTTAATGCTTCATGAATTCTTCCATGAACTGTGAAAGCCTAAGCAAACCGTAGGAGCCTTTTGCGCATGATGCTTCGGAATAAGTTGTCACCGAGTCGGGGATGATTCCGCGATACCATATGGTAAATGGCACCGGATCTCCAACATGTATGCGACTTTCCACCGGGGTTGCATGGTCGGGCAGAAGTGCCACGCAAACAGGTTCGTCCCAGTTCTCAATTTCACCGATTAATGGTAATACAATCCGATGGTCGAGGTACTCGATAGCTTTGCGCTTTAATTCTACGTCTCCGTCATGGCCGGCTTCATCGGTGGCTTCTACGTGCAGAAATACAAAGTCGTCTTTGCGCAGAGCGTCAAGGGCTGCCCTGGCTTTACCTTCATAGTTGGTATTGGCAAGTCCGGTTGCTCCTGGAACGATTTTAATACCTAATCCGGCGTAGTGACCTATCCCTCTAATTAAGTCTACGGCCGAGATCACTGTGCCTGATTTTATCGCGGTATACTGCTGTTGAAGAGTCTTCATTTTTGGCCGATAGCCTCCGCTCCAAGCCCAGATGGAATTGGCTTTGGGTTTCCCTTTGGCTCCCCTTTCAAGATTGAATGGATGCTTTTCGAGTAGCTCAATCGATTTAAAAGTCAAGCCGTTGATTAGCTCCGCTGTTTCTTCAGCCGACATTCTTTCAATAATTTCAGTTTCATGACCATGAGCGTTTTCTGGCAATTCCGTTTTTTTGTCAGTCGGAATTTTAGCCTTTTGAGAAGACGGCTTGACAAGAAGTGGCTTCCATGCCTCGCCGGGATGATCATGGGGTGGGGTACATTCGATATTCTTGTTGCCGCCTCGTATCACGAGAAGATGACGATACTGGATCCCCGTGATGAATCTGACTCGCTCTGAACCGAGATTGTCGTTGAGATATTTGATTAGCATATCCCCCTCTTCGGTGGTGATATGTCCACCGTGGTGATTCTGAATCACTCCATCGGCAAGTGTTAGGAGATTGCAACGAAGTGCAAAGTCTTCGGGTCGCATGTCATACCCTATACTCGCTGCTTCAAGTGGTCCTCTACCTTCATACACTTCGTTGAGTTCGTAGCCAAGTATGGCGGTGTTGGCTACTTCGCTTCCCGGGAGGAAACCATCAGGTATAGTCGTCAGTAAGCCGGACCGTCCATGGCGAGCAAGGCTGTCCATGGCTGGAATATTGGCGACATCAAGAAGTGTTTTACCTCCAAGTCGGGCGATAGGATGATCCGACATCCCGTCACCTAATATTATTATGTGTTTCATAGCTTTTCAGCAAAGTTCAACAAAAATTCGTTAATTATACAAGCGGAATTTTTTTAATATTGCATAATCACGTAGAATATGCATTTTTTAGCGTGCTACGGACGGTCAGTTATTACTTGTGGACATTATATTGGCAAATACCCCTGCGGCAGTCACTGCTGCGCCGGCGCCATATCCCTGTATGAGCATCGGATATTCCTTATAACGTTCGGTCGTAAGTAATACTATATTATTAGAGCCTTCGAGTCCGTAGAATGGGTGGCGGCTGTCGACGGCCTGGAGCCCTACGCTCATTTTCCCCATCTCCATCTTTGCCACGAAGCGCCAGCGTTTCTCTTCCGCTTCAAGCACCTTTCGACGTGCCTCAAAGTCTGCATCAAGTTCGGGTAATCTACGCCAGAAATCTTCGATTGAGCCCTTCAGCATATCTTCCGGTACGAAGAGATGTTTCTCTACATCTTCTTGCTCTGCTTTGTAACCCCCTTCGCGAGTGAGGATCACAAGTTTTCTCACCACATCTTGTCCGCTAAGGTCGATGCGGGGGTCGGGCTCGCTATATCCGAGCTCTTTTGCCAATCTCACTGTCTCTGAGAAGGGCGTGTCGGCAGATATGGCATTGAAGATGAAGTTGAGGGTGCCACTAAGCACTGCTTCAATTTTCAAAATTCTATCGCCGGATGAACGCAAGTCGTTGATTGTCCCGATTATAGGTAATCCGGCACCGACATTGGTCTCAAACAGGAATTTCACGCCGCGACGAAGCGCGGTGTCTTTTAAACGTCTATAGCTTTCGTATGAATTGGAGGCGGCGACTTTGTTGGCTGCAACCACCGATATATTATGGTCGAGAAATGTCTGATAAAGTTCGGCTACTTCCTTGCTGGCAGTGCAATCTACGAACACGCTGTTGAATATGTTCATCCCTATCACCCCTTCACGCAAGCGTTTCACGTTACTCTCTTCGCTATTGGCAAGCATCTCTCGGTAATTGGTGAGGTCGATGCCTGACCGTGAGAACAAGGCCCGCTTGCTCGACGCTATACCTACCACATTGAGCTTCAAACGGTGGGTGCGCATGAGTTCCTCTTTCTGATTTTTTATCTGCTCAAGGAGCATACCCCCCACAGTTCCTGTCCCGCACACGAAGAGGTTAAGTTCTTTATATTCGCTCAGGAAGAATGAGTCATGAATAACGTTCAGCGACTTACGGAGGAACTCTCCATGGACCACAAACGATATATTGGTCTCACTCGCTCCCTGGGCACAGGCAATCACGCTGATACCGCTGCGGCCAAGGGACCCAAACAGTTTGCCGGCGATACCGGGAGTGTGCTTCATGTTTTCACCTACGATTGCCACCGTCGCAAGGCCGCTCTCGGCGTGCATCGGAAACATTGCTCCGGTGTCAATCTCCTTTGAAAATTCCTGATTGAGCACTCTCACTGCCTCTTCGGCATCCACGTCCCGTACACCGATGGAGGTTGAGTTCTCGGATGAGGCCTGGCTGACCATGAACACCGATATGCCATTGTCGGCAAGAGCGGTGAAGATTCGACGGTTCACTCCGATCACTCCCACCATCGACAGTCCCGTGACAGTGATTAGCGTGGTGCCGCTGATGCTCGAGATTCCTTTAATAGGTTTGCGGTCATCTTCAATCTTATCCTTTATGATAGTCCCCGGCGCATCGGGATTGAAGGTGTTCTTTACGAGAATGGGTATATTCTCAACACACACCGGATAGATGGTAGGGGGATACACCACTTTAGCACCAAAGTTGCATAGCTCCATGGCTTCGACGTAACTCAGTGAGGTGATGGTATATGCAGTGGGGATAACACGTGGGTCGGCGGTCATGAAACCGTCGACGTCTGTCCATATTTCAAGCGCTTCAGCATCTAATGCCGCTGCGATTAACGAGGCTGTGTAGTCACTGCCACCTCTACCAAGGTTGGTTACTTCATTGGATTCGCGGTCGGAGCTTATAAATCCGGGTACTATATGGATGGCTTTGGCATTTTTGTCCCATGAAAATTCATCGCATATTAGCTTCCGGGTTAACTCGCTGTCAAGTACCGATTTGCCATGTTTGCGTTCAGTCTTGATGAATCTCCTGGAATCGTGGATGATGCTATCTGTTATCAGTCGGGCTACGATGCGGCTGCTCAGACGTTCTCCGTAGCTGACGATGGCAGCATATGTCTTGGGACTGAGGTCGCGGATTAGGTATACACCTTGATATATGGATGATAGTTCTGACAGGAGTGAATTGAGTTCCAGTTTGAGTCCTTCGGGATCGATTTCAATTACATTGTCCACCATCTCGTGATGACGGGTGACAATTTCATGTAGCATTTCCTCATACTCTTCATTACCGGCTGCGGCCGTGTGAGCGGTGGATATCAGAAGGTCTGTTATACCTCCTAATGCGCTGACCACTACCACAGTGGGCTTTGACTGTCCCTCTACTATGTGCTTTAAATTCCGAATTCCGGTCGCGGAACCTACGGATGTCCCGCCAAATTTTAATACTTTCATTTCTTATACGAACCTTACAAACAGTTTTTAATTTTAAAACGCAAAATTACTTAAATTTATAATATCAGGCAATAAAATAATGAAAAATGTTGATGAATCCCTTCACGAACTCAGCTCCCTTAACTCAGCTCCCTCACCGGCTCCCTTCGCCGCTTCTTTGCGCAATAACAAGCATCAACAAGCTTCAACCCGCTTCGCCTAGCAGCCCCATGCTTCAACCATTCTCAACCTGCTTCAACTCGCCTCTTAATAATTAATCTTCACAAAAATTCTCTCAAAAACACTAATTTCATACACTTTTCAGCCCCATTTTGTATAATTAACACTAAATTATGGCACAAAATGTATAAAAATGTGAAAGAAAATGCCTAAATTTGCACCCTGCAATCGAGAAGAATATTTTTTGCAGATTCGTTTGACACTATTATGAATTTACTACAAAAAAAATTAGCTGCTTACACAGCCCCGCAGGAAGCCAAAGCCGCCGGTGTTTACCCCTATTTCCGCGCCATCTCAAGTGAACAGGACCCGGAAGTAATCATAAACGGTAAGAAGGTCTTAATGTTTGGCTCCAATTGTTATTCCGGACTTGTAAATGACCCGCGTATCAAGGAAGCAGCCATTGAAGCTACCAGAAAATATGGCACCGGATGCGCCGGCTCCCCATTCCTTAACGGCACTCTCGACCTCCACAAGAAACTTGAGGCGCGTCTGGCTGAGTATATGGGAAAAGAGGATGTGATGATTTATTCCACCGGTTTCGGCGTGAATCTTGGAGTAGTATCCGCTTTGACAGGACGTGAAGACTATATACTTTGGGATGAACAGGACCATGCTTCTATCATTGAGGGCCGTCGCCTGTCTTTCAGCCAGCAACTTAAATACAAACACAATGACATGGAGTCGCTCGAAAAGCAGCTTCAGAAGTGTGCCCCCGACAAGGTTAAACTCATCGTCAGCGACAGCGTATTCTCAATGGAAGGCGATGTCGCCAACGTGAGGGAGATGGTGAAACTTGCAAAAAAATACGATGCAAGTATCATGATTGACGAGGCCCACGGTATCGGCGTGTTTGGTGAAGGCGGTCGCGGAGTTTGCCATCACTTCGGCGTGGCCGACGATGTTGACTTGATTATGGGTACTTTCTCAAAATCTTTCGCATCACTGGGCGGTTTCATTGCCACCAATAAAGATATTACCAATTTCCTCCGTCACCACTCTCGTTCTTATATATTCACTGCAAGTATCACCCCGGCATCTACGGCTGCGGCTCTTGCTGCTCTGGATATTATGGAGAAAGAACCTGAACGACAGGAGATGCTTTGGAAATTAACCAATCATGCCCTCGACGGATTCCGCTCCATGGGATTTGAAATCGGCAACACTTCTACCCCGATTATCCCACTCTTTGTGCGCGATGATTTTAAGACTTTCGCCATCACCCGCGATTTGCTCGAAGAGGGTATCTTCGTGAATCCGGTCGTATCACCTGCGGTCGCTCCTCACGACACTCTCATCCGTTTCAGCCTAATGGCTACTCACTCTATGGAGCAAGTGGATCGTGCCCTCGAAACAATCGCAAAAGTGTTCCGCAAGTATGACATTATCCCTGCCTGAACCTCCCGGTAGTAAATACTAAAATTCATAACATCGTCATAACCAATGGAGTGTCGCATGAACTGCGATACTCCTTTTATTATCATAAACTTTTTGAATAGCATAGCAGTTACTCTGTTAGGCTCCCTCTCATTTGATTCGTTATAAGTGGAGTACATTAAATCTGTCAGCTATAGTTTTTATTTATGAGATCTTTAATCGCATTAGCTTTAGGAACATTTGCACTTGGCATCTCGGAGTTCCTTATGATGGGAATATTGGGGAATATCTCAACAAGCGTTGATGTCAGTATCACTGCGTCAGGGCATCTGATTTCGGCATACGCTACCGGGGTGTGCTTCGGGGCACCGGCTTTGCTGTTTTTCCGTAAGACTCCTCTCAAAAGATTGATGATGGCACTTGCGGGGATTATAACTATAGGTAATCTTTTGGCATTCTTTTCCACTGGCTACATTATGCTGCTGGTGGCAAGATTTATATCCGGAATTCCACACGGTGCGTATTTCGGGGTTGGCGCTATCGTGGCCCGCCGGCTGGTGAAGCCGGGGCACGAGGTCGGTGCTGTGTCTTTCATGATAGGTGGAATGACTATTGCCACTCTTGCAGGCGTTCCTCTCGGCACTTTTATCACCAACACTCTTTCGTGGCGCTATGCTTTTCTTGTGGTGGCTGTCGCCGGCTTGTCAACATTACTTGCTATCCGGCATTTCGTCCCTGACGTGGGTAAGCTTAAGGATATGGGTTTCAAAGGACAGTTCCGTTTCCTGCGCAGATTACCCCCGTGGCTCATTTTCGGTGGCGTAATTTTCGGACAAATCGGATTTTATTGCTGGTACAGTTATATTGACCCACAGCTCACTCAGGTGGCTGGCTTCCCTGTAGGGGCCCTCTCGTGGCTTATGATTCTTGCAGGATTTGGAATGTTCTTGGGAAATTCGGTAGTCGGACTGTTAGGCGCGAAATTCAAGCCGTCGGCTCTTGCTGCCACAGTCGAACTGCTTGGCATACCTGTGCTTGTTGCGTTCTATTTTTTCTCATGCTATCAGATTGCGGCTGGGGCGTTGATGATCATGGGCACGGCTATCTTGTTTGGCTCGGGAAGCCCGTTGCAGTCCTCTATTGTGGGATATGCTCGGGGTGGTGAAATGCTTGGAGCTGCCTCTATCCAGATTGCGTATAATGCCGGTAATGCCATAGCCGCATGGCTCGGCGGTCTCGCGATTAATGCCGGATATGGTTATTCGTCGCCATCGGTAATCGGACTCCCCCTTATAGCTGTGGGCGCCGCGTTGCTTTATTATCTTTATTTTAAATATGAAAAGGGTAAACCGGTGAATGTGAAGTGATGACCCAAGTCAAGTTATTTTTGAAGTTCACCTACTGAAAAATAAGTGAATCATAGACAATCCAAATATCCATAAACAAAATCATTAGAATTAAGATAAAGTAGGGGGTTATAGGGATGTGAATATTCCTATTCACCGCAAAGTTACTACTTTTTTACATATATCCAAAAAAATTAACACTTTTGCGTTTTTTTAATTCATTTCATTTGTTTTATCGAGATGAAACCGTGTTTTCATCGAAATAAGTAGCTGATATTGCGGTTTTCACCTGAATATATTTGCAATCATTCCTCAATGTCTCCCGCTTCTTCATGAAGTTGCTTCTCGAGTTTGTTGTCATTTTTCAGCTTTATTTGGTCAAATCCTTGTCCATACACGCCGTTGACATTCCCCTGGGTGATGAATGCATGGGGGTCGATACTCTTGATGATGCGGAATATTGTGACTGACTCTATCTTGCGGCACACCACCAGAAGCACTTTCATCGGTTGCTTTGTATACCAGCCCATTCCGTCGATTACGGTAACGCCTCTTCGCGCATGGTTGTTGACGGCCGTGGCAATCTTGTCCCATCTCTTCGACACGATGGTAAATTGTACCGCTTGACGGTTAGTATTTATCATCAAGTCAACCATGTAAGTGGTGATAAAGAGCACCACAAAGCCGTAGACCACTCTGGAAATTTCGTGGAAGAATAGGTAGGATGATGATATGATGGCGAAATCAACGTAAAGCATCGTCCGGCCTACGGTGACATTTGTCTTCTTCGCTACGATGGCTGCTACAATATCTGTGCCTCCCGTGCTTCCGTTATTTATAAACACTATTCCCAAGGCGATGCCTGAGAGTATGCCGCCGATACATACATTCATGAATGGCTGGCCCGGCACAAGTGGTCCGTCGAACCAGGAGGGCATGAACGTCACGACTACTGAGATGGCCGTGGCCCCGAATATCGTTTTAAGTACGAATGCTCTGCCCACCACTCGCCATGCTATGGCGAGGAGGATGAGGTTTATTAGATACTGCGTGATACCGATGGAATAGGTGTTGTCTGTGAGAAAGTACACAATCGTACCCAGACCGGTGACTCCGCCGATCACTACCTTCTCCGGAAGGATAAAGGCCGAGAATCCGAAACCGTAAATTATAGTCGCGAGCACAATCATCAGATAATCCCGGCTCGACATCCACATTTGCTTTCCTGAAAAATGCATGGTGAGTTGATTTAGGAACGTGAGTGACACATATTATATATAGACTGCCATTTGGTTATACCTCCGCCTGGAAGTCTTTTTGGGATGGCTATTGTTGGGTTCTTCATGAAAATCCGTGGCAAAAGTAAGGATTAATCCACAAAGCCCAAAATTATATTTTCACGTTTCCCTTCATGGCAATAGCCCCATAAAAGGATGATGATTTCAATTTGAAAGTTTATGACCGCCCAAGGTGAAAAATCACTCTCAACCGAGCCGTTCCAATTGCGAATCAAAGCAAATGCAGGCAGATGAATTAAATTGTTAAAAAATCATAAAGATTATTTGTTAATTTGCAAGAAATCACTACCTTTGCAGTCCGATTATGTCCAATTAATAAACCCGATTGCTCGAAGCCCATGCTTTTGGCCAAGTACAAGCGGAAAGTAATCATTCAGTAACTATCTATTAATTAAACATTTAACGTGGATACTTTAAGCTACAAAACCCTTACACCCAATGCGCAGAGCGTTGACCACAAGTGGGTTGTCATCGACGCTACCGACCAGGTGCTCGGCCGTCTTTGCGCTAAAATCGCACTTATCCTTCGCGGCAAGAACAAGCCCTGCTACTCACCAAACATCGAATGTGGTGATAATGTTATCGTCATCAATGCCGACAAAGTTCGCCTCACCGGCAACAAATGGACAGGACGTGAATATCTTTCTTACACCGGTTATCCCGGCGGTCAGAGAGTGGCTACTCCTGAAATCATGATGAAGAAGTCGTTCAATAAGCACATCAAGCCTGGTTATCACCCGTTGTTTATTAAGGTGGTTAAGGGTATGCTCCCCAAAAATCACATCGGACGACGCATCATCGAGAACATGCACGTGTACAATGGTCCCAACCATCCCCACGAAGCACAGAATCCTGAAGTAATCGACATTAATAAAATTAAATAATTGAAGAATGGAATCAGTTAATGCAGTAGGTCGCCGTAAAGCCGCTGTGGCTCGCGTCATTGTAAAAGAAGGTAATGGGCAAATCACCATCAACAAGCGCCCCTTGGATAAATACTTCCCCTCTTCCATCCTTCAGTATATCGTTAAACAGCCTCTCACAACTCTTGATGCCGCTGAAAAGTATGACATCAATGTTAACCTCGACGGTGGCGGTTACAAAGGCCAGGCTGAGGCTCTACGTCTCGCTATCGCTCGCGCCCTTGTTAAAATCAATCCCGAAGACAAGCACACTCTTCGCGTGGAAGGCTTCATGACTCGCGACCCGCGTGTTGTTGAACGTAAGAAACCCGGTCGCCCAAAAGCTCGCAAGCGCTTCCAGTTCTCAAAGCGTTAATATATCATCATTTTATATCTTTCCTCAAGTGTTTAGTATCTAAATCATTGAGATGGACACGTTCCCTACTCTTTGATTGTAATCATTCAGAACGTAAACAACATTCTTACAACTCATGTCAACTCCTACATTTGACCAACTCCTCGAAGCAGGTTGCCATTTTGGCCACATGAAAAGAAAATGGAATCCTGCTATGGCTCCTTACATCTTCATGGAGCGTAACGGTATCCACATCATCGACCTCTATAAAACCCAGGCTAAGCTCGAAGAAGCTGCTGCTGCTCTCCGCAACATCGCTAAGGGTGGTAAGAAAATCCTTTTCGTAGCTACTAAGAAGCAGGCTAAGGAAATTCTCGCTAATAAGGCTGAAAGCGTAAATATGCCTTACGTTATCGAACGTTGGCCCGGCGGTATGCTTACCAACTTCCCTACTATCCGCAAGGCCGTTAAAAAGATGGCTTCTATCGATAAGATGACCAAGGATGGTACTTTCGATAACCTCTCAAAGCGTGAAAAGCTCCAGATCACTCGCCAGCGTGCTAAACTCGAGAAGAACCTCGGTTCTATCGCTGACCTCAATCGTCTTCCTTCTGCTCTATTCGTTGTTGACGTTGCTAAGGAGCACATCGCTGTGGCTGAAGCTAATCGCCTCGGTATCCCTGTTTTCGGTATCGTCGACACCAATTCTGACCCGAACAACGTTGACTTCGTTATCCCCGCAAATGATGACGCTTCTAAGTCAATCGAAATCATTCTCAACACTGTTTGTGACTCTATCAACGAAGGTCTAGAGGAACGTAAGGTAGAAAAGGCTGACGAAAAGGCATCTGCCGACAGCGCAGAGGCTGCTCCCCGCCGTGAACGTCGTCGCGTTAATCGTAAGGAAAATGCTGAAGCAGCTCCCGCTGAACCAGCTGAAGCTCCGGCTGAAGCAGCTGCTGAATAATTAATCATTTGTTAATAACTTCCAAAACCCCATTATATTATGGCAGTTACAATGGCAGAAATCACCAAGCTCCGCAATTTGACAAGTGCCGGCTTGATGGACTGCAAAAAAGCTCTCGCCGAAACTAACGGTGACATTGAAGCCGCTGTTGAGATCCTTCGCAAGAAAGGTCAGGCTGTAGCAGCTAAGCGTGAGGACCGTCAGGCTTCTGAAGGTCACGTTATTGCTAAGACTGACGGTAAGTTCGCGGCTATTCTCGCTCTCAATTGTGAAACTGACTTCGTTGCTAAGAATGCCGGATTCGTTGCTCTCGCCACTAAGCTCATGGATATCGCAATGGAGAATAAGTTCAAGACTATCGAGGAACTTAAGGCTCACGCTATCAATGGTCAGACTGTGGCTGACCTCATCACTGAGGAAAGCGGTAAGACAGGCGAAAAAACTGAAATCGGTGCTTATGTAACTCTCGAAGCTGCATCAGCTGCTGCTTACAATCACTTCAACAACAAGCTCGCCGCTATCGTTGGTTTCAACCTCGAAGACGTAGATCCTCAGGTGGGTCGCGAAATCTGTATGCAGATTGCGTCTATGAACCCTGTTGCTGTTTCCCGCAACGATGTTCCTCAGGCAACCATCGATCAGGAAATAGCTGTTGCGGTTGAAAAAACTAAGCAGGAGCAGGTACGAAAGGCTGTTGAGGCTGCTCTCAAGAAGGCAGGTCTCAACCCCAACCACTTCGACACTGAAGATCACATCGAGAGCAACATATCTAAGGGATGGATTACTCCCGAAGATGCAGCCAAGGGTCGTGAAATCATGAAGGCTACAGCCGAGGCTAAGGCTGCTAACCTCCCCGAAGCTATGATTCAGAACATTGCAAATGGTCGTCTCAACAAGTTCTTCAAGGAATCTTGCCTCATGGAACAGGAATATGTCCAGGATGGTAAAATCACTGTTGGACAGTTCCTCGATCAGACTAAGAAAGGTCTTGTTGTCGTTGACTTCAAGCGCGTTAACCTCAATCAGGACTAATCTCTGAAAAGTCATAACAACGCAATATATATCGGGCTGACACTCTATAAGTGCCAGTCCGATATTGTTTTTAGCTATACCATCGTATTTCATTCTTGAATTTCATTTCTTCATTTCTTTCCAATTGTCATTACCGTTCTTCATCCTCACATTCCGGCCCTTTCCTTTGCAACAAAAATCCATCTTCACAATCAATCTCACTAATCCTCACCTCTCTTGCCTCATGCCTCCCAGCAACATGACTTCACACTGAATTTCGATTCAACCCGCTACAAACCGCTGTAACATGAAAAAGCACATAACTCATTGCTATACCCCTGAATACTACGACATATTTTAATGATGGGAAACTGTCGGCGAAAAGTTGGAGAATGTCTATTTTATTTGGAAGTGATATATAAATAATATATATTTGTGAAATATATAACCTTAATTTGATGTCAAATGCGTGACATAGGATATAAGCAGAGATTGACCAAGTTTTTCACGCACCTGCTCGTCATCACAATCATATTTGTGCTTCCGGAGCTTTTGTGGAGCCTTTCATTCCCCACAAAGCCCATACATCCATGGGTTTATGCCAAGGCCTTAGTGTACATTCTTGTATTCTACGTCAATTATTATGTGATTATAGAGAAGTCAATCGGACGAAGCCACAGCGTGCTGCGTTTCGTGTGGCAAAATCTTCTGTTACTGTTTGCTGCCCTCCTTGTACTCTACTTAATATGGCGTTTTTGGGGAGACCACATGGGCAATCCGTGGAAAATCAAAAAGAAACACAATCACTCAGAATTGGTATACATAGTTCGCTGGACTTCAGTGTTCCTCCGCGACCTTGTGATGATAGTGCTTACTATCGGCTTGGCAGCGGCTTTGAGATTGAGTGATAAGTGGATGCTTCTAAGTGAACAGAAGAAGGAGCTGATAAGTGCCCAACGCGAGGAGGAACTTAAGAACCTCAAGAGCCAGCTTAATCCGCATTTTCTTTTCAATACGCTTAACAGTATCTATGCATTGATAGCGATTTCCCCGGATAAGGCTCAGGACGCTGTGCATGAGCTGAGCAGGTTGCTGCGTTATGTGCTTTACGATAGCCCGACTGCCGTGACTTTGAAGCAAGAAACTGATTTTATCGACAACTATGTGAAACTGATGCGGTTACGCTTAAGCCCTTATGTTGATATCAATGTCGACCTTGATGTAAGCGGATTCGAGCGTAGTATGATTGCACCTCTATTGTTTATAACTCCAATAGAAAATGTGTTCAAGCATGGTGTTCATAATGCTCCCTATGATAAACTGTTAATCAGTATAAAAGTACAGGATAATATGATAACATGCCGCACGCTTAACACTATTCATTCGGATTGTGATGGTAAACCATCGGAGGCAGGAGGCATCGGAATGCAGAATCTGCGCCGCAGACTCCAGCTCCTTTATGGCGACCGTGCTAAATTATCGATAAATATTAGCGATAGCCAATATGAAGTGAATCTAAAAATACCATTAGGTGTGGATGAATCTGTCCAGGCTTAGGAATTTTAGAAACGTATTAATCTATTGAATTTCGAATATATAAAAAACTTCCAATCATGATATTACGCTGTTGTGTCGTTGACGACGAGCCACTTGCTTCAGGCTTGATTGCATCTTATATAAGTAAGACTCCGTTTATGGAACTCGTGGGCGAGTACTCATCTCCAAAGGATGCTATTTCGACTATCCTTGACGGAGATGTGGACTTGGTGTTCCTTGATATTAACATGCCGCAGCTAAACGGTATAGAATTTGCCAAGATAATCCCTCCGACAGTTAGGATTGTTTTCACCACCGCCTACGATAACTATGCTGTAGAAGGATTTCGTGTCAATGCCCTCGACTATCTCCTAAAGCCCATAAGCTATGACGAGTTTCTTGCCGCAGGAAACAGAGCACTTCAGTGGGCTGAGCTGAATAACCAGCAACTGGATACGGATCAACCGTCGAAATCCCCTGAGCATATCATCGTGAAGAGCGAATATAAGCTTGTACAGATTGCAATCAAGGATATTCTTTACATTGAGGGGCTGAAGGATTATGTTAAAATTTATACCGAGGGTGCTGAAAAGTCGATAATGACGCTAATCAGCATGAAGGCTCTTGAACATTCGTTGCCTTCATCGAGGTTTATGCGAGTGCACCGCTCTTATATCGTCAACCTTTCAAAGATTCGCATCATAGAAAGGAACAGAATAATGTTTGGTAAAGTTGCAATACCTATCTCAGAGAGCTATAAACAAGTTTTTTCCGACTACATTTCTCAGCGCACATTAACCATCCGCCCCGAAGATGCTGGGGAGATTTGAAAATTCTTTCTCGCAATCCCGAATGTGCAAAAGCGATGACTTTCTCCGCATTGCTTCGAAAACGCAAAAGCGATGACTTTCTCTTAACTCTAATCAAATACTCCTTGGATGCTGGTTTCTTCAGCATTTGAGTCGGCATCTACCGGCTCCTCATAATACCCATAGTACTCTTTCTCGCAAAGATTTACATCAGCAGGGATGTCGAAACGAGCTGATTGAGAGTAGTTGAGAGTGGGATCCGAATAGACTTTTTTCATGAATCTTCCATAAATCGGTAGTGCCATGGATGCGCCTTGTCCATATGCCATGGTGTTGAAATGTATGTAACGTTCATCGCCGCCAACCCACGTCCCGGCTACGAGCTGCGGGGTGAAGCCCATAAACCAACCGTCGGCATTATAGTTAGTAGTGCCGGTCTTTCCTCCCATTTCCGCCGTCAGTCCGAATCGAGAGCGCACTCTGTGAGCCGTTCCTTCGTTCACCACATTTAGCAGCATTGAAAGTATGCGGTAGTATGCTTTCTCAGAGATGACCTCCACATGACGTGGAGAGAATTCTGAGATGATGTTACCATTGTTGTCGGCAATCGCGGTGACAAACATAGGGTCAACCCTCATGCCATTATTAGCAAATGCGGAGTAAGCGGTAACCATCTCTTTCACAGATACGTCGGCCGGACCGAGACATAGTGACATCACGGCTGGAAGTTCAGACGTGATACCGAAGTTATGCATTGTCCTTACGAGCGAGGAGGGTGAAAGTTGCGATATGAGACGTGCTGAAATCCAGTTATTGGAGTTGGTGAGAGCCCATTTCAGGTCTACCATTTCTCCGACTCTCGCACTTCCGGCATTTCGTGGTGCCCATACACGACCAAGCTCGTCGGTGAGCACGGGCTGAGTATTTGACATTTCATCACACGGGGTGAATCCTTCCTCCATGGCATAAGTGTAGAGGAATGGTTTGACAGTAGAACCAATCTGGCGTTTGCCGATGGAAACCATATCATATTGGAAATATGAGAAATTAGACCCACCGACATAGGCCTTGATATGACCGTTGAGAGGATCCATGGCCATGAAGCCCGTGCGTAGGAAATGCTTATGGTAAAGAACTGAGTCAAGTGGCGACATCACGGTGTCGATTGTTCCGGCATAGGAGAACACCTTCATTTCCCTGGGTGTGTTAAACTCTTTGTAAATCTCTTCGCGGGTAGCTCCGGCATCAACCATCATGCGGTAGCGTTCGGTGTTTTTCATTGCGTTACGAATGAGGTGGTTGCGACGGATTTCTGAGAGTTCTGCACGGTCGGTGGTGTAAGGCGCGCCCTTAATGCCGCGCTTTTCTCGGAAGAATGCTCTCTGTAAATCGCCACCAAGATGCTCAGCCACAGCCTCCTCGGCATATTTCTGCATACGGGAGTCGATGGTGGTATAAATTTTCAGCCCGTCAGTGTATATGTCGTATTTACTGCCGTCCGGCTTAGGATTTTTCTCAATCCACCCGTAAAGCGGATTGGTGTCCCATGCGATTGAATCGTCGATATATTTTTGCTTTTCCCAAGCGCGGTAAGCCGATTTTTCAGGCTTTTTTGCACGGAGCATTCTGCGCAGTTCCTCACGGAAATATGGTGCGAGTCCATCCTTGGTATCCACGCGCTGGAATTTCAAATTCAAAGGGAGGTTGCTTAGGCTGTCTAATTCAGCCTTAGTGATTTTGCCATTCTTCTCCATCTGCTGTAACACCACATTGCGTCGTTGCCGAGTGCGTTCATTCTGACGCACAGGGTTATAGTATGACGGATTTTTCACCATTCCCACCAGAGTTGCGGCTTCCTCGATGTTAAGGTCCTTCGGAGCTTTTCCGAAATATATGTTGGCTGCGCTCTTGATACCCACTGCGTTGTAGAGGAAATCAAACTGGTTGAGATACATTTTTATGATTTCCTCCTTTGAGTAGTAACGCTCGAGTTTAACGGCAATCATCCACTCGATGGGCTTTTGCATGGCGCGGGTAAGCAGCCCGGAACTGTTGGGCGAATAAAGCTGCTTGGCAAGCTGCTGAGTTAGAGTGGAACCTCCTCCGGCATTCTTATTTCCCAAAAGTAGCGTCTTGAAAAGCACACGACCAAGGCCACGCATGTCGATGCCTGAGTGGTCCTCGAATCTCACATCCTCTGTGGATATCAATGCGTCGATGACATGCTGCGACACTTCGTCGAAGTCGGCGTAAACTCTGTTGCCCGTGCCGGCGAAATATCGGCCAATCTCCTTTCCGTCGGAGGAGTAAAGCACAGATGCAAAGCGGTCGGTGGGGTTCTTAAGCTCTTCTACAGGAGGCATATAACCTATCACTCCGTTATAAACGAGGAAGAGGAAGAAGAAAACGCCAAATACCAGCGCAGCAAACACTATCCACATGGTCGCAATGATTCCTCTGTGGGACTTATGTGGTTTTTTGTTCTGTTCGGGTTGCTTATATGTCTGCTCCATCAAGTCGGATATAATTGAATTGATTACTTATTGAATTAGTCTGCAAAATTAAGCATTTTTTCTGATGGTTGAAGAATATTATTGACGGTTTGTCACACGTTTATTCATAAATATTTGTAAATTTGCATCATAAAAGTTATATTCTTTAACTGTACCCTGATGAAAATTCTCTCAGTGTCAATAGCTTTATTGGCAACTACATCTATAATCGGAACCGCCTCTGTCACTCGTGATTTGTTACCTTCACCTTACCTCGTGAACTGGACGTATGAAAATATGGTGTTGAAGCAGCAGCCCGATGGACTTATGGGTCCCGGTCGTGTGGGTGAACGTCCAAAGGTGTTAAAATCACCGACAACGGGTGAGTATGTCATGATAATGCACTCTGACAATATGCGTTACAAGGATCCATGTACAGTTTATGCAACTTCCACGATCATCAATGGAGAGTACACCTTTCAGGGGCCTTTGCTTTATAAGGGTAATCCGATAAAGAAATGGGATGTCGGGACATTCGTTGACAATGATGGGAAATCTATTTGCTCGTACACCATGGCGACATTTATAGATTTGCATATGACCTCCACTCACTTGACTCATTACAGATGAAAAATGGGAAGATGTGGTAGACACTTTCGTCGATTTTTATTCCCTCACACCGGCTCGGGGATTAAGATATATCTCACCATCGCTTCTGCAAGGTAAGTTTAAAGTGAAGGTTTCGGTTTCTGACATAAAACCTAATTGGAGCGATAAAAGAATGAGTGTCTACGGTAGCATGGGGTATAACGTGGTTCTTATAGAGTTTGGAACACTTTGAAAATTAATGAACTTCAAAAATAACTTGGGACTCACTGCTTGTTCCATTGGCTTCTATGCCAGTCTCCATTTAGTTATTTAGCTTGCTAAATGCCTTCATTCAGAAGACATATCTGCTCAATGATGACTGAGCAACCTGTCCCTATTTAATTTTTATATTCACTTGACCTAATAAAACTTTAAAAACATATGCGTTTTAAACATTGTCCGGATTGCGGTCAAAAACTTACTGAACGGGAGCTCGGCGACGAAGGGATGGTTCCTTGGTGTGAACGGTGTGACAGGCCTTGGTTTGACATGTTTCCTGTTGCAACTATATCGCTTGTATATAATGAAAATAATGATGTGCTACTTTTGAGGCAGAATTATATATCCACTCAATTTCACAATCTTGTGTCTGGATATATCACGCCGGGGGAAAGTGCAGAGAAATGTGCAGTAAGAGAGATAATGGAAGAGACGGGACAGAAGGTAGAAGAGCTGGAATTGGTGATGACCAATTGGTTTGCCAAGAAGGATATGTTGATGATAGGATTTTTCGCTAAGGTGCATAAATCGCCTCTGCGTCTTTCTGTAGAGGTGGATTCGGCCCGATGGTATAATGCGGAGGAGACGTTAAACTTAGTAAGTAGTCGTCCTGGCTCTACGTCTCGTTTGCTCTGTGAAGGGTTCATCAAACGGCTAAAAGATATTGAGTTAGGTTCATAGGTTAAGACCACAAATAGATTAAGGCTATTTATTGAGGCTATAATAGATTGTGGCTATAAACGGTGTACAATTTATTGAAATCTTGACAAAATACCACTTGCAACAACCTGAAAACATTTCTGTGAGTGTGGAACTCATAATTTTTATGTACCTTTGCAGCCGGAAGAGTGTCATTGGCTATTCTGGTCAATGATGTAACGGTTATAAAAAGTTAAAAAATCAAATATATGGATCAGCAGTCAGCAGTTATTGAAGATAAAAAGCCGGTGAAGCGCACCGTGCTGGATTATGATGACATAGTGAAGATGGTGCCTTTTTTCAAAGGGAAGAAAAAACTTGTAAATTTCCTGATGAAAATGCTTGACATTGACAAGGTGAACTGGATTCATGACCATAATTTTGACACTCCCGGACCTCAATTCTGCCGCGGACTCCTAGAAGACCTTGACATAAAATTGAGAATAGATAACGAGCAAGTCCTTGATAATCTTCCTGAAGGCGCTTTTATCACGGTGAGCAACCATCCGTTTGGTGCCTTGGATGGCATTACTTTGATTGATATTGTCGGAAGCCGTCGTCCGGGATTCAAGGTAATGGTCAATATGATTCTGAACTACATCGTGGCAATGCGTCCTAATTTTATTGCTGTTGACCAGGCCGCCAGCGAGGATCCGAATAAGAAGGCCGTGTCAATGCAGGGTATTAAGGAGGCGATAAGGCTTGTGAGAAGTGGAGAACCGGTAGGATTCTTCCCTGCCGGTGCTGTAGGGAATTATAACAAGCACTTCAAATTCGAGGATCGAGAATGGCGTCCGTCTATTATCAGGCTTATACAACAATTAAAAGTGCCGGTAATACCGATATTTTTCCACGGATACAATAGCTGGTGGTTCCGATTCCTTGGAATCATAAGCTGGCAGCTGCGCACATTCCGTCTTCCGGCTGAGGTGTTCCGCAGAAAGGGTGACACTCTACATATTTCAGTTGGTGACCCTATTTCGGTAGAGGAGATTAAAGCCCATAGCGGCAGTGTGGAAGAGCTCGGAGCTTATTTAAAGAGCAAAACCTACGAACTCCAGAAGATAAAATAACGTTAGTTTATCATGGAGCTTAATTTGCAAGACTATCCTCAGGAAGTGGCTCAAGCCAAATTGAGGTACGGGATTATCGGAAATTCTCCCGGACTTCTTGCTGCTGTGCAACGTGCTGTGCAGGTAGCACCAATCGATTTGTCAGTGCTTATAACAGGTGAAAGTGGGACGGGTAAAGAGTTTTTCCCAAAGATAATCCACGGTTTTTCACCCAGAAAACATTCAAAATATATCGCTGTCAACTGCGGGGCTATCCCGGAAGGTACGATAGATTCCGAGTTGTTTGGTCATGAGAAAGGAGCGTTTACAGGTGCTGTCTCCTCTCGTAAAGGATATTTTGAGGAAGCAGATGGAGGGACTATTTTCCTTGATGAGGTTGCTGAATTGCCATTGACCACACAGGCACGTTTGCTGCGTGTGCTTGAAAGTGGGGAATTTATTAAAGTCGGGTCGTCAACCGTACAACGTTCAAATGTGAGAATCGTTGCGGCAACTAATGTGGACATGGCTAAGGCTGTTGCGGAGGGTAAATTCCGTGAGGATTTGTTCTACAGGCTTTCAACAGTCTCTATCCATATTCCTCCGTTGCGTGATAGAGGAAACGATATTATGCTATTAGCTAGGAAGTTCGCCTCTGACTTTGCAGAACGTTATTCAATGCCTTCGGTTACTTTCGAGGATTCTGCCAGGTCCATGATGTTGCATTATCGTTGGCCGGGAAATGTGCGGCAGCTGAAAAATGTTATCGAGCAAGTTGCACTCTTTGATGCTGGTGACAACGTTGATTCCGAAGCTTTGTTTACATATCTGCCCCAGGAAAGTATGAGTTATTCGCCGGCGGTGGCCACAGGTGACCAGATTCATTCCTATGGCGCTGAACGCGATGTGCTTTTCAGTATGATTTTACGGTTGCAGCAACAGATTGAAAGACTTAATTCCAGGATTGATGCATTGTCTGGTGGCGTTTCGGCAGGACATATACAAGATTACCATGATATTGAGAATGTCGAACCTTCGGCAGAGACCACAAGGTCGATAGTTCGATTCGAGCCATATGAATCGCCATTAAACAGAACCATGCAAGAAAAGATGCCAAATATATCCACCGGTGACGACTCATATACTCAGCCTGCCACTCTGGAAGATACTGAAAAAGAAACCATTCGCCGTGCCTTGGAACGAAATGGGGGACGTCGCAAATCGGCAGCTCAGGAACTTAAGATTTCCGAGCGAACTTTGTATCGCAAAATAAAAGAGTACGGAATAGAGTAAGGTTTGATGAACCTGTTGAGACGATTACTGTTCAGATATTCTGATAACGCGCAGACCGGTGATATTACGGTTTTTCCTAAGATATTCGCTGAGGGGTAGGGGGTCAATAATCACTTTCCCCTCTTTAATTGAAGCGTGCATGAGGTGTGGACCGTCAGCTTCGTTCACGATGATGCCAAGATGGCTTACGTCAAGACCTTCTAATTTGGTGGTAAGTGCCACAATGTCACCTTCAGTTAAAATCTTTCCGTTATTCTTGCCCTGAAGCTCTGAGCTTTTGATATAGGGGAAACGGTGGGAACGATATCCTACTTCCATGCTTTTGATGCGTTCATATTCCAAAGAGTCCTTCAGTGCAGTGTATTCATCACGATGTCGTGACATATAGTCAATGGTTTTGATTTGATAACCGGGTTTGGTGACGCGGTCAGTCATATCTTTTATAAGCCCTTTATGTGAATTGGTGACAATCCAGTCGCTTACGTAGTGAATACGCGAGGCATATCCGTCCACTTTTCCTTGGCGATAACGCATCTTCTCAAGATTGTGGGCGAAATCCTGCCATGAATTTCTGTGTTCACCGATGGTTACAGTCATTGCCGATACCATGTCGATAAATGTGGTGCAATCAAGTTCATCAACATTTATTGTGAGCATTTCAGGTTCACCTTCGAGTGTGCCAGCTTTATAAGGGACGCCGAGGAATTTTTTGCCGATAAACGCAACAAGCTGATTGGGCGTTTTAGCACCGCTCTCCGAAGCTGAAATGAGTATAGATGTGATTTTAGCGGTGTCGTTGACCTCATTATGCCATCTTATTTCAGATG
The DNA here is from genome assembly GCA_023664955.1 of Duncaniella sp. Taxonomy (GTDB): domain Bacteria; phylum Bacteroidota; class Bacteroidia; order Bacteroidales; family Muribaculaceae; genus Duncaniella. The sequence goes on along the minus strand of JAMPEV010000001.1, from coordinate 1,237,003 downwards.
GGAGGATTGCATGAGCCCTCAAATTCCCTAATATCACTGTGACGAATGTGAACGAGAGAATGATATAATGTTTAAATTTTTCCATTGAAGCGTGATTAAATTATTTTGTACGCATGAGATACTCATTTGTATCCTTGAATTATTTGCCAAAATTACAAATTATTCCGTTTAGTAGAAAGCAAATGTCTAATTTTTGTTTTAAATATGCGATTACGATTAGTTTTGATAATAAAAGTAAAGAGGATAGGATGTGTGGATATAATTACTATGTTAAGTAATATGATTAATATATAATAATGTGGTGAAGATGCTAAACTTTCTACCTATCACATAAAGTGTTAAATTAGTGTTAAAATAGTATGAAAAATTTGGTGGGTTCGGGGAAAGTGCCTACCTTTGCACTCGCTTTTCAGGAGCGACGCTCACGGAGGTGAGGGCAGTGAAGTTGAAACAATTAAGAAACGCTGACGGTTCACGCGGGTTTCATAAAATTTCAAAAATAATTGCTGAAAAATTTGCACGGTTCGAAAATATGGCGTACCTTTGCAGAGTTTTCCGACAGCGGGAAAGCGACAGAGCACATTGAAAGATTTACAATAGATAATGGAAGTAGTACAAGAGTCATGA
>JAMPEV010000001.1:1208353-1236276 GCA_023664955.1 Duncaniella sp. | reverse complement strand
CCCCTCTAACCGGCAGCCGGTTCCCTTCAACGAAGAGAACCGGCTGTTTTTTCATTTCATAATTAGCAATTTCAGAGTTTCCGGATTTCTCAGATTTCTCGGATTTCACAGAGTTTATGGACAAGGGTGTGTTGTCACTTGATATTTGTGGTGATTTATGCGATTGTTATTTCTTTGTCAAGGTATACGTCCTGAATAGTGTGGAGGAGTTTTATCCCCTCGTTCATTGGGCGCTGGAAGGCTTTACGCCCACATATTAGTCCCATTCCTCCGGCTCGTTTATTTACAACAGCGGTGAATACTGCGTCATTGAGGTCGGATGCTCCATTTGATGCACCTCCTGAGTTGATGAGTCCAACGCGTCCCATGTATCCGTTGGCTACCTGATAACGGCAGAGGTCAATAGGGTTGTCGGTGGTGAGATTCGTGTACATTTTGTCATCGTATCGGCCGAATCCAATCGCTTTGAAGCCGCCATTGCATGTGGGGAGCTTTTGCTTGACTATATCAGCTTTGATTGTAACCCCAATTCGGTTAGCTTGACCTGTAAGGTCGGCTGCGGTGTGATAGTCTACACCGTCTTTTTTGAAATTATTATTGCGCAGATAGCACCATAGTACTGTGACCATTCCAAGTTCGTGGGCATATTCGAAGGTATCGGCTACTTGCACGAGTTGGTTGCGACTTTCCTCTGAACCGAAGTATACAGTGGCACCGACAGCTGCTGCGCCCATATTCCAAGCTTCACGAATGGTTCCAAACATCACCTGGTTGTAGCTATTTGGATAGGTGAGGAGTTCGTTGTGATTTAGTTTTACAAGGAATGGAATCTTGTGTGCGTATTTGCGAGCCAAAGCACCGAGATTTCCGAACGAAGAGGCTACGGCATTGCAACCTCCTTCGATTGCTAACTCAATTATGTTTTTGGGGTCGAAGTATATAGGATTAGTAGCGAATGAAGCCCCGGCAGAGTGTTCAATATCCTGATCGACGGGAAGGATTGAAACATAACCGGTGTTGGCAAGTCGTCCATGACCGATGAGCCTTTGTAAATTGTTTAGGGTAGGAATATTACGGTCGGTGTCAAGCCATATTCGATCAATAATGTCACCACCCGGGAGATGAATGAACGATTTGTCGATTGTGGTGCATTTATGCTCGAGAATAGCCTGCGCTTTGTCACCGAGGAGGCTTACGATTTGTGAATGTGTCATATCTTTTTGGGTTTAAGTTAAGTATGGGGTATTAGGTCTTAGCAATAATCCCTTGTAGATATAACAAATGAGCAGTTAAATAGGTTATGGCGTGAGAATCTAAAAATATGTTAGTATGGATAAGAAAACGTGTTAGGAATGGTATAAAAAATGGTCGGAAACCGATTATAGATTTCCGACCCACAATACTTTATTATTATCCCTTGGAGGACAATTATTTCTTTTTGCGGTTGCCGTAGCGGCTCATGAACTTATCAACGCGACCAGCTGTGTCGACGAGCTTCTGCTTGCCGGTGAAGAAGGGGTGAGAAGCGCTGGTGATTTCGAGCTTAACCAATGGATAGGTTACGCCATCTACATCGATTGTTTCCTTAGATGCGATAGTAGAACGAGTGATGAATATTTCATCGTTAGACATGTCTTTGAACACTACTTCGCGATAGTTTGAAGGATGGATGTCTGCTTTCATTTTATTTAGTAGTTTTTGTTTTTCTATTTACGTTGATATTATGCTGGTAAGGCATTAATAGTCCGAATATTTGCTTCCTATTCGAGCTACATATTCGTAATGGCGGTGCAAAGGTAGTGAATATTATTTACTTAACAAAGAAATTGGGATGAAATTCTTTGAGAAAATTTCGGGAAAAATTTCGGGAAAGATAACGGGAAAGATAACGGGAAAGATTACGGAGAATTATCACATAAAATGGTCAGGGGGATGAAATGAAAATCGCAATGATAATTCTGAATGAGATTCAGCTTAGGATAGTCACCACCTTTTATGCCTGCTAATGCTTGGATGGTGAATAGCGTTAGGGGGGTATCATTCGTTGACGTAGAAGTTGATGAGCTTGTCAATGGCGCGCTGGCAGGTGAGGCAGAAAGTGGGGTAGTCGTTAGTGCGCATGCGGCAATCGTCGGCAGGACGATAAACGCCATGGAAAGTGTATCCGCCTCCTTCGTAAACGCCCACCGGGTATTTCTCAGCGTCTTCTTCCGGAGTGGGGATCGGACAATCCATAGGGACTTGGCTCTTCCATTTGCTGTCAAAATTTACCAACGTAGTGATATTGGGCTCCCAGGGCTCTACATCTTTGGGATACGATTCCTCCATCAAGTCATCCTCATAGAAATACTCGTCGGCAAGTCCGCCGAAACTGTGTCCGAATTCATGGACTACAACAGGTCTGAATAGTCCGTGACCGGCAGCTGTGAGGGTATAGCTGTTATAGATGCCTCCGCCGCCATATTCAGGGGTGTTGGCGAGGATAATGATGTGTTCGTATGGGATTCCGACGAGGGCATTGTGGATATCCTTTAAGTGGAGAGAAGTAAGGTAGCGATCGCTGTAGAATGTGCTGAAATGAGATGAAAAAGCGGTGGATTTCCAATCATTCAGGCGTGGCACACTCACACCGGTTTCGGCCGATGGACTTGCCACTGCCACAAAATTAAAATCGTCGACATGGGATTTAAAAGGCTCATGATTGAGTATGGAATTTACTGCAATTTGGGCATCGCGGTAGAAATTATCCATTTCCGCGATGGTATAACCCTCAGCGAGAATTGCCACATCGATAGCATTTTCGGTAGTGCCACCTTTGTGGATATACTTGTGGGGAGTGATATTTCTTTCCCCTTTTACATTTATAAGAATGTCTGATGGATCAACTCGATGGCTCATCGATGCCATGCTTTCATGGTGGTTGTCAAGCAAATTGATGTTAATGATAGCCGGAGTTTTTGGGAATGGCACGAGCACAGTGTGTTCAAAACCCTTGGGAGTGGTTTTTGCTTCATCGGTAGAGAGCCATTCGTGATAAAGCGAAGAGAAAGAAGTGCGATAAATAGTATCGCCGGTAGCCTCATCACACACAGTTACCATTCCGTTGCCCATGAGGGGAAGCTCGCTCAGATGGTGACGACGACCAGCCCATTCAGGGAGTAACGATTGATTGTCGAGAAGCACTGAGCGAGTTCCATCCGGAGCGGCACCAAAGATGTAGTCCAGACGCAGGGTCTTATTCTCGAAATGAGAATTGAAATCGTCACCGGCAAATGTGGTGATTGCTATGGTGAGAGCTATTAAGGTAGTAAATAACCTCATAAGAGTATGAATTAAAAGAAAGAGTGACTGGACTTGTTAAATAGGACAGTCACATATTGTGGTTATGGGGATTATATCACACCGTGAGTTGAGAGAAGGATTGACATGTGATCACGAAGTTTCCGGGCTTCAGAGGCGGCCGCAGCTGTGAAATCTACTCCTTGTGAAGCGTAGATGATACCGCGTGATGAATTTACGAGTAGACCGCATTCATGGGTCATGCCCCACTTAGCCACCTCGTCAAGGCTACCGCCTTGTGCTCCTACCCCCGGCACAAGGAGGAAATTGTCGGGAGCGACACGTCGAACTTCCGAAAACATGGCGCCCTGGGTAGCACCAACGACAAACATTAACTTATCCTCGTTTCCCCACTGTCGAGCAGTTTCAAGCACCTGTTCAAAGAGTCGAGTGCCAGTCATGTCAGTGAGGAATTGGAAATCATGGCTGCCTGGGTTGGAAGTCAGGGCGAGCAGGATCACCCAGCGACCTTCATAGTCCATAAATGGTTTCACGCTGTCGAAACCCATGTAAGGAGCAACTGTGAGAGCATCGACATTCATGTTCTCGAAGAAGGCGCGAGCATAAAGGGATGAAGTGTTGCCAATGTCGCCACGCTTAGCGTCAGCAATCACGAATTGGTCAGGATAATTTTCGCGGATATAGTTCACTGTTCGGTCGAGAGCGCTCCAGCCATAAACTCCGAGGCTCTCGTAGAAGGCTGTATTTGGCTTGTAGGCAACGCAGTACTGAGCAGTAGCATCAATAATGGCCTTATTAAAAGCGAAAATCGGATCCTCCTCGTTGCGGAGATGTTCGGGGATTTTCTTGATGTCGGTATCGAGACCTACACAAAGGAATGACCCTTTACGACGTATGTTTTCAATAAGTTGTGAGCGATTCATGATGAAGTATTTTGTAAGTGAGCAAAATTAATTTTTATTTTTCAAATATGTAACCGAATGCTTTGACTTCGACGTAACCATTGAGTTTGAATCTGACGATTAAGCTTGTGATATGAAAGGGGTCTTTGCGATTTCCACGATATATCGTTGCTTTGACGGGGAGTTTGCCAGTTCCCTTCCCGCATAATTTCCTCAAATCCTCTACTCCGATGAAAAAACGGTAATTATTGGAGTCTCTGACATCAATCATATTGTTAACCATGGGAGCGTGGGGCACATCGACTTGGTAGTATCTTACCCAGTTGTAATCTGCGGGAATGTGGACCAAACCAGTGGGGTTGTTCAATTCAAAGGCTATTTCTTTTTCAGCATCATATGACTTTGATTGACCGACGGCAATAATGGAGGCGGCCAAGCAAAGCAGTAAGGTGCTGAATGTTGTTGTCAATCTTTTCAGATTCATGCTATAATCTATAATAAGGTGCAGGTTGAAGAATTAGCGTCGAGAGGTGATAATTGCTTTTAGAATTGGAGGATTATAATTCTGCTGCTTTAAGCTTTTCGGCGTTTTCGGCAATTGTGAGTTGGTCGATAACATCCTGAATGTCACCATCCATAAACGCTTGGAGATTATAAATGGTGTAGTTGATGCGGTGATCGGTGATTCGCCCTTGCGGATAATTGTAAGTGCGGATTTTCGCTGATCGGTCGCCCGTTGACACCATAGTTTTGCGTCGTGAGGCAATATCGTCGATATATTTTTGATGCTCTTTATCGTAGATGAAGGTGCGCAGGCGGCTGAGGGCTCTCTCCTTGTTCTTGGGTTGGTCGCGAGTTTCGGTACATTCTATTAGTATCTCCTCAGTCTCGCCGGTGTTGGGATTACGCCACATATATCGGAGCCGAACACCAGACTCCACCTTGTTGACATTCTGACCGCCGGCGCCACCGGAGCGGAAAGTGTCCCATTTGATTTCCCCCTCGTTGATTTCAACATCGAAGGCCTCGGCTTCGGGGAGGACAGCCACGGTTGCTGCCGATGTGTGGACACGTCCTTGAGTCTCGGTAGCAGGTACACGCTGCACACGGTGGACACCGCTCTCGTATTTAAGTGTGCCGTAAACATTGTCGCCGGTCACGGCCATAACGATTTCTTTGAATCCGCCAGCGGCACCTTCGCTGAAACTTGTCACAGCTACGTTCCAACCCTTAGATTCGCAATATTTAGTGTACATTTTTGTGAGGTCGCCGGCGAAAATGGCAGCCTCGTCACCGCCTGTGCCACCTCGGATTTCAAGGATAGCATTCTTGCTATCTTCCGGGTCGGCAGGAATGAGAAGTAGTTTGATTTCCTCTTCAAGAGCGGGAATAGCTTCGGTGGCAGAATCGAGCTCCTCCTTCGCCATCAGGCGAAGCTCAGGATCACTCTCGTTGGCGAGTACTTCGTGGGCTTCATCGATATTACCGAGAAGGGTGCGGTAATGTCGTGTCACGCCTGTAAGTTTTTCTAAATCCTTGTATTCCTTAGTCAAACGTACATATCGTTTCATGTCCTGTATCACGGAGGGATCGGTGATAAGAGTGCCAACTTCTTCGAAGCGAGCTTCTATGCCGTCGAGACGATCCAAAAGAGAAATATCTGCCATTTGATTGCGAATTATGTTTTGGGATTGGGGTGGAGATGGATGTATTACCACCTTCTAACTGCTTGCAAAGGTACGAAAAAAACCTGAGATAAAAAGAGCTACCCGGCTAATAAGTCACAGCCGGGTAGTATAAAGATTATGAATTTAGTTTACTCTGTGGAAGTTGACCGGGAGAATTGGTTACTCTTTTGATTTCGGATTAGAGGAGCTCTCTTGGGGTTCCAGGGTGGCGGTGTTGCGGAATTCGTCTCTGATTCCACGACCGAAAAGAATCCAGGCGCAAGCACCAACTACAAATAGGAATATGAATCCGGCTAATATCAGAAACTTAGAAGGCTTTGACGGGCGTAATGGCACAGTGGCAGGTTGGACAACAGTGTAAACCGGAGTGATTTCCTGAACCTTAGCTTTTGCAGCCTGTAGACGTTGAGCGGTTGTGTTATAGAGGTTGAATGCGAGGGAAGCTTCATTCTGAAGTCGTTCCTGCTCTGTGCGAACAGAGCGAAGCACCACACCTTGATTTTTGTCCATGTAGTCGGCATAGCGTTGCTGGGCCTTGTAATACTCCTTCTTGGCCTCGTCGTTGAGCATCTTGGCGTATTCAAGGTCCTCGCGGGCTTTGTTAGTGCGGTAGTCAGTCACGTATGCTTTAAGCCGCTCAGCTACGGTATCGGCAAGGAGAGCCGACACCATCGGGTCCTGCATAGTAGTGGAGAGTGTGATTATAGAGGTCTTGGTGTCGACATCGGCTGATACGCGATTGTTAAGTGCCTCGACAATAGAACTTTCCTTCATAGAGAGACGGAAGGTGTTAACAGAGTCAGCAGCTTCATCCTCTTCGTCATCACTGAATATAGACTTTACACCGCCAATTGCTTTGCCCGGCAGGCCTAAAATCCAGCTCCACCAAGGTGCTGAAGTCTCCTCTTCGAGATATTCTCTCACGGTGGTGCGAAGTTCACCTTTTTTATCGGTGACGGGTACATCGAAAAGACCGGTGGTAAATGGGACGGATGACACGATGTCGGGATAAAGTTGTGGTTGCACGGCTTCCAGGCCGGTTCCGCCAGAGGTTAACCCTGCCATTGAAGCGAGTGCGCCCAAGCCACCTGATGCTTGCTTGTTGTCAGTGAACTCCGGAGCGAGCTTGATGGTTGTGGTATACTCCTTAGGAATAGAGAAAGCCACGATAAGTCCGATTAACGCACCTAATAGTGCAGCCTTTAGCACCCAACGGCGTTCCGCCCATAATTTGCGTGCAAGTTCAAGCAAATCTATTTCCTGCTCGTCATCGCGTGGGTAATCTATATAATCTTTTTCCTCAGTCATTTTTATATGATGTAAAATGAAGATAACTATTATTACTTAAGAAGGTTGGCGATAGCAGCGGCCATAGTTCCGAGGGTGCCACCTACAGAAGCAATCGACATGATAGCTTGCCAGTTGGGACCGGTGCCCTGAGCCTTAGATGGTACGATAATCTGACATCCGGGTTCGATAGGTGTGCCGCCTTTGGCTTTTGCCACAGTGCCGTTAAGATATACCACATAGGCATTTTTCTTCTTAGCAGCCGAGCCATATCCGCCGGCTTGTTCTATGTAGTACTTTAAGTTTTTGTCCTTCTTGTAAACGACGGTGTTAGGGAACATCACTTCACCCTGGATTCTCACCGTGTTGACGAGTTGCGGAATGAATAGCACGTCACCGTCTTGTAGCACGAGATCCTCGTCGCATCCGGGGTTGGCAAGAGCCTTGTCAAGTTCGATGCCCACGCTGTAACGGTCGGAGAAAATCATTTTTTCCATTGATATGGAATCGGATGCTGAACTACTTTGCATCATGCGTGCCATCCTCATAGACTCGTCCCTTGCCTGGAGTTCATCTTCCGACATCTGACGGCTGAGGTGAGCGCCACGGACGTATGCAGCTTTAGTCAGGCCACCGGCGCGTTCTACAAGGTCAGAAAGTCGTTCGTTGCGCTTGGCAATTGTATAGGCACCTTCAAACACTACTTCGCCACCGATTCCTACTCTCTGCTGAGCAATGTAAACCGGGCTCTTGCGGACTGTGACAATGTCATATGGTTCGAGAGTGAAACCGGGAGTGCCGACCTTGCCTTCATTGTAGGGGAAGGTGAAAATTTCGGCAGTCTCATTGGAAGAATGTAGCGATGACGGATCGATGATGCGGCGAGCTACTTCGATGCGGGCTGTAGATGCTCCTTGGAGCATACCGCCGGCCTGGAGGATAAGGTCCTCGATTGAAGTGTTTTCAGCATAGGGGTATGTGCCGGGATCAGCGACGAGGCCGCGGATTGTGAAACCGCCACGGTCGATAATTTCCTGCACGCTTGCTATTTCTATGATGTCGTTACGTTTCAGCTCAATGTCGGCAACTGTGCCATTCATCACAGCCTCAATGTCAACAGGGATAATCTGCAAAGTCAAGTCGGGGCCTTCGCGGTAGATTAATGCTCGTTCGGTATAAGCATCTTCAACGAGCCCTTCAGCTTTGTTGATGAGTTCGCGGAGCGTATTTACATCGCTATCAAGAGCGTAAACTCCCGGGCGCATCACTTGACCTCTCACCTGAACGCGGTTGGCGTATCGGTCAAGGACTTCGCCGACAGTGACCACGTCGCCATTCTGAAGGCGATAAGTGGCGAATTCGTCGGAACGTACGTTGAAGAGTTCATTTTCCTTACCGGTAGAGCGACGGAGACGCACCACGTCAGTGTAAGCATCACCCTTGAATCCCCCAGCGTAATGGATGATGTCAGCGAGAGATTCTCCCTTCTTAGCCTCGTAGTACATTGGTCGCTTGAAATTGCCTTCAAGGCTAACGAGAGTTTCGTAAGGGGGCACGATAATCACATCCCCTTCCTGAAGATTGATGTTTTGGGAATTCTTTCCGTTGAAGAGATAATCATAAACGTCAACGGTGGCGATATGGCGGCCTGTGCGCATCACTTCGACATTACGGAGTGTACCGATGTCAGTTATACCACCGGCTCTGTAGAGGGCGTGGAAAACTGTGGAGAATGGGGAAATACGGTATGTTCCGGGAGTAGCGACTTCTCCCATTATGTTCACTTGGATAGTGCGTACGGCACCAAGGTTGAGGCTTATGTCAGTTTCTGACTCGTCGACGCCTGCATATTTATAAGCAAAGAGTTTGCGGATATGGTCATTGGCTTCTGAGATAGTCATGCCGTTAAGATAAATCGGGCCGAGCTGCTCGACGATGATGTTGCCTTCGGGAGAGATTACTTCACGTAGACGGTCCTCACTTGCTCCCCATATGTCGATAACCACTTCATCGCCGGGACCGAGGCGGTAGTTCTGGGGAGTGGCCTGATTCTCGTTAGGTTCAAATGAAAGAGCGCGTGAAGTGAAAACGTTTCGGCCGAAAATTGGGAGGCCGGTTTCGGGAGTTGCAATCGGGTCGGGATCAGGAGCCGCCACTGCGACTGTTTCGACAGTAGGAGCCGCCACTTGAGCGCTGACATCCGCGCCACTGCTTCTGACCACAGTCTTGGAAACATGAGGCTTGGTTTTTTCTTCCGAATTGGATTCGTACTTGTCCTTTACACGTTCAATCTGCTGGGGAGTGACGCCGTTGGCGATCAGTTCCTTGCCGATTTGGCGATCAGTTTTTCCGAGTTTTTGCTGTTGTTTAACATAGGCGACGACTTGCTCGTCGGTCATTTCTGCGTTACTAACTACCGTAACCGAAGCCAAAGCGGTGACGGTTAAAAACGTTCTTAGGAGACACTTAAAATTGATAATTCTCATACGATGAGCAAAAGTTAATAAAGGCTGGGTAAACGTACCTATAAATACTTTGGCGGAAGGACAGGGATTCGAACCCTGGGTTCCCGTAAGGGAACAACGGTTTTCGAGACCGCCCCGATCGTCCACTCCGGCATCCTTCCTAAATTACAAGTCTATTTTTCTCAATATAGTTTTAGTCGATTTGAAAGTGTGATTGCTGTAGGTTAAGCGAGTACACTTAACAAAGTGCAAAGGTATATAAAAAATATTTAACTATAAAAATGTTTTTTTAATAAATTTGTATCTTTGTCGATGAAAGTTCCCAATAAAAAGATATATGGCAAAGTTTCAGATTAGTATATTAGGATGTGGATCCGCCACGCCGACGGCGAGGCATCAACCGTCGAGCCAGGTGGTTGATTTCCGTGACAAGTTGTTTATGATAGATTGCGGAGAGGGCGCACAGTTGCAATACAAGCGTATGGGGCTTAAGTTTTCACGTCTTAATCATATATTTATATCGCATCTTCACGGAGATCATCTTTTTGGATTGCCGGGGCTTCTGTCTACTATGGCTTTGCATGAGATTGGCGGGTCAGTCACCATTCATATATTTAAGGAAGGCGCGCATTTACTGAAAGAGTGGATGGATTTTTTCAACCGCAATTCTCCATTTGAGATAATTTATGATGTTATCGAGGAAAATGAGCGTAGAATAGTGTATGAGGATTCAGCACTAACGGTTGAGACATTTCCTTTGTATCACCGCACCCCATGCACGGGATTTATATTTCGTGAAAAGCCTAAGCTCCGTCATATCAAAGGGGATATGGTGAAATTTTATAATATACCGGTGTGGCAGCTAAATAGCATAAAGGAGGGAGCTGACTGGATAAAAGAAGACGGGACGGTGGTACCTAATTATCGTCTTACCACAGATTCGGACCCATGCATAAGTTATGCATATTGCAGTGATACGGCTTTTGACGAGCGGGTGGCCGAGTCGGTAAAAGGTGTAGATACTATATATCATGAGGCGACTTATGATGAGTCGCTACGTGAAAAGGCTCATGAACGCGGTCACTCAACAGCCCGTGAAGCGGCAGAAATAGCACGGCTTTCCGGAGCGAAACGGCTCATAATAGGACATTTTTCAAAGCGTTATAATAGCGAGGAGATCCTTCTTGATGAGGCAAAAGAGGTGTTCTCGAATGTCATTGTGGCTAATGAGGGCTTGCGGATTGACCTAACTACATAATTTTGAGGTGATGAGTAAGAAGGAATATTATTCGGGAGCCGGCTGGACGGCCATGATACCTATTATTGGCGTTATAGTTCTGCTCTTGGTGCTTGTTTTTAGCATATGGTATGAAGTTTATGATAAAAAATATTCCGTGATAGTTTCATGGTCCATCTAAAGAAAATCAATCCGGATATTGAACAGAGATAGATCTTTTTCTGTTTTTGAAGAAAATAGAAAAGGGATTCAACAAAAACAGATATGGGCGGAGTGATATTAGGAATATTAGTGCCATTTGTGGGGACAGTCCTCGGGTCGGCATGCGTGTTCTTTATGCGCAGGAAGATGGTGCCGGTATTACAGAAGACGCTTACAGGCTTCGCCGCCGGTGTGATGGTGGCAGCATCGGTGTGGTCGCTATTGATACCGTCCATCGAGATGACAGGGAAGGAGGGGATAGGAAGCATCATCCCGGCGACTGTCGGTTTTCTTGTGGGAATACTTTTCCTGCTTTTCCTTGATGAGACAATCCCTCACCAGCATATTGAGAGTAACTTGAGTGAAGGGCCCAAATCGCATCTTTCACGCACTTCAAAATTGGTGTTTGCGGTTACGCTTCATAACATACCCGAAGGTATGGCAGTGGGAGTCGCATTTGCCGCCGCACTTGAGAATAATATGTATATGCCCATGGCCGGCGCGTTGGCACTCTCGTTGGGTATTGCTATTCAGAACTTTCCCGAAGGGGCAATTGTGTCGATGCCGCTACACACGGCCGGAAATTCACGTGGAAAATCGTTCCTAATTGGTAGTCTGAGTGGTATTGTCGAGCCAATAGGGGCTGTGCTTACCATACTTTTTGCATCACTTGTCATACCGGCGTTACCTTATCTTTTGGCATTTGCGGCCGGCGCAATGATATATGTGGTAGTTGAGGAACTTATACCGGAGACACAAAGCGGGACACATTCCAATTTCGGCACCATCGGGTTTGCTGTGGGATTCCTGCTTATGATGGCGCTTGATGTGCTCCTTGGGTAAATATCAATCATCGTAAAGGTGGAACATACGTTCCATTAAAGTCCATTTTTGGTCGGAAGAGGCGTTGGGGTCGCAACCTTGTAGGCGAGCCACTAAAGCCTCCCATTCAGCTTGTCGGGGAAGTGTGGCGAGACGTGCCATAGCTGTCTCCCAATCGAAATCAGGGGCGGCTTCTACAATCATAACCACTTTATTGCCTTGAATATAGAGTTCCATTTCCAGAATTCCGACTTCTCGAATTCCGTCCAGTATCTCCTTCCAAGCACTTTCTTTACTGTGACATTCACGGTAAAGTCTTATAAGCTTCGGATCGTCTTTTATTTCGAGAATCTGGCAAAAACGCTTTACCGGTTTGCCGTAGAACTTCACAGGGTAGCCTTCTTTTTTCAAATCTTTATCTTTCATGTTACAATAAATTGTATTGCGAAGGTAGGGAATTTATTTGGGAAAAGGGGATTGAAAGTGGAATTTTTTTCGGGATGCATCGTCATGTTGCGGGGTTGCATGGGGCCATTTGGATGATTGGAGCTTTTGGTGTAATTTTGCGGCGAATTTTGTTTGCTATGATTTATGTAGGTGCGGTGGAAAAATCAATCACACCCCGAATAGGGTGGTTTGATTGTATACTTTGCTACTGTCCCGGCTTCCGGCGCTACCTTTATGGATTGGTCAAATACATTAGTAAAACGAAATATGCTGAATGATAATACTGTAACTAACTTAAAAGTAAAAGAGGACTTAATCGTCACGACCAGCCCTCTCTATGTTTCTTTACTTATCGAAGCGATTACCTTAGAATATTGGAAGCTCTGAGTAATTAATTCGTTTAGTATATGTTTAAATTTAAATTAGTATTCACTTATATGACGGAGAGAATAGTGAAAAGTTTCATCACACGAGTGAATTTTAATTTATTTAACATTTGAAAGGGCTTCTATTTTTTTAGAGATGAAGTTAGTAAATTTTTTAACTGAAAAATCTAAATATGATTCAACGAGTTAAGCGGATTGCCTCAGAAACCGCCTTTAGTGTATTGACAGCACTTTGCGCATCACATTGCTTGAATGACTTGCTTCAGTCGGTGATAACAGCCATGTATCCGATGCTAAAGGAAAATCTTAATTTGAGTTTCGGACAAATTGGTGTAGTGACACTGGTATACCAAATGGCAGCATCAGTGTTCCAGCCTGTGGTGGGTTATGCCTTTGACCGTCGGCCATTTGCATATAGCTTACCGATGGGGATGTGCTCAACCACCATCGGAATAATATTATTTGCACTAAGTGACACATTTATGGGGATACTCGTGGCGGTATTCCTTGTAGGGATCGGCTCAGCGACACTACATCCGGAGGCATCGAGAATCACCTCACTTGCCGGCCACAACCGCAGAGGATTCGCTCAGTCGGTGTTCCAAGTCGGAGGTAATTTCGGTGGTTCGATAGGTCCGTTGTTGGTGGCATTGATAGTTGCACCGCACGATCGGCATTATGTACTCTGGTTCCTGGTATTTTCAGCCTTATGTTTCGCAGTGATGCGTCCCGCCACCCGCTGGTATGGCAAATATCTCAGGGAACAGAGGGAAAAGATTCATCGCAAGGAGGAACATGCCCATCTTCCGTTGAGCAAGCGGATGACAATCTTCACCATTTGCGTGATAGTGGCGCTGATATTCTCCAAATATATTTATATGGCGAGCCTCACAAGCTATTACACGTTCTATCTGATTGACAAATTCGGGGTGTCAATATCCACGTCACAGATTATGCTTTTCATATTTGTTGTCTCAACGGCCGTTGGAACACTTATAGGCGGTCCGGTAGGTGACAAATATGGTCGTAAAGTTGTGATATGGATTTCGATATTAGGGACTGCGCCGTTCAGTATGCTGTTGCCACATATGGGACTTCCACTCACTGTGTTGCTCAGTTTCTGTGCCGGATTTATGTTATCGTCTGCATTCCCTGCCATATTGCTCTATGCCCAGGAGCTTTTACCTACCAAGCTCGGCATGATTTCAGGGTTGTTCTTCGGGTTCGCATTCGGAGTAGGTGGAATTGCTTCGGCCGTATTGGGGAAATTTGCCGATAGTTATGGCATTGAGGCAATCTATAATTGGTGTGCCTACATGCCGCTGCTCGGCGTTGTGGCCATATTCCTTCCGAATCTGAGAAATAGAACGGCTTAGTGGCGAACGTGAATCAGTAGGCACAACCGTATAACTGTAAAAAAATGTCAGGTAAATCCATTAGTTGATAATGGATTTACTTGACATTTTCTAACCAAACAAATCGTATAAAGTAACTTAGTTTTAATTCTTCAAGTCATCCGGTAGGATCGGCATTGCACCCTTCTTTGTGCAAACGTAAGCTGATGTTCTTACGGCACAAGAGTGGGCTTCGGCTACTGACTTGCCTTTGAGGATGCTTGCGATGAACGCGGCAGTGAATGAATCGCCGGCACCGACGGTATCCTCTACCTCAACTTTGGGTGTGGGCTGGAATGAAACATTGCCGGGGGTGAATACATAGCTTCCGTTGATGCCACATGTCAAGATGAGCATCTTCAGGTTATACTTACCGAGAAGAATCCAGCATTTATCCTGAAGGTCGATGCCGGGATAGCCGAACATACGGCTAACGGTGACAAGTTCCTCATCGTTTATCTTTAGGATGTTGCAACGTTCCATGGAGTTGCAAAGGATTTCTTTGTTATAGAATCCCTGGCGGAGGTTGACATCGAACACAACCAGAGATTCGTCGCTCTTGGGCATAGCGTCAAGGAAGCTGTTGATAGTGTTGCGTGATATTACATTGCGCTGTGCTAAAGAACCGAAACATACGGCCTTAGTCTCCTTAGCAAGGTCATCAAGGGCTTCAGTATAGGGAATATTGTCCCAAGCCACATTCTCTTTGATATCGTACTGCGGAATACCTGCCTGATCGATTTCCACTTGTACTGTTCCTGTGGGATAGGGTACTTCCGCGATTAATTGATTGAGGCCTTTCGAGGTGAAATTCTCAATAATTTCGTTACCTAAGGCATCGTCACCAACTGCACTTACCACACAGCTTGGAAGTCCAAATTGTGACACATGGTATGCGAAGTTAGCGGGTGCGCCACCTATTTTCTTACCTTCGGGGAGGACATCCCAAAGGGCCTCACCCATTCCTACTACTATTCCTTTCATGATATTTTTTTTAGTTGTTATTAGACACACTCTTGATTTTCAAAGTGTAATAAAGAAGATATATAACCCCTATGGTCATAACAGCCACAGCTCCGACTTGACCGATGGCATCGGCTGCAAATCCCATTGCAAGGGGGAATACTGTGCCTCCGAAGAGTCCCATAATCATGAGGCCTGAGACCTCATTCTTTTCACCCGGAGCATAAATTAGAGCCTGTGAGAACACCACTGAGAAAATGTTGGAGTTGCCGAAGCCAATCAAGGCGATCCCGACATAAAGTGGAGAAATTGTCACGCTTGTGAAGAGGATAGCCATACCTGCCAACATCATCACCACGCTGATTGCAAAGAAGATTTTAGGCGACATTTTCTGAAGGATGAAAGCTCCGAGAAAGCAGCCTATGGTACGGAAGATGAAGTAGATGCTTGTTGCGAAACCGGCTTCTTCAAGGGGTAGGCTGAGGCGTTCCATGATGATTTTGGGGGCGGTGGTGTTTGTGCCAACATCGATTCCCACATGGCACATGATACCTAGGAAGCAAAGCAGAATAAACGGACGGCCTAACAGCTTCACACATTCACCAAATCCGGAGGCCTTGTCGGGTTGTTCTTCGTCAATAGGTGTTGCGGCAAGGAGAGAAATTGAGAGGAAGCTTATCACAGCGTAGATTACGAACAACGCTCTCCAGCCGAGACCAAAAGTGGGGAAGAGGGTGGTAGCGCCCCAAGCTGCGATAATCGGTGCGAGGAATGATGCAATGGCCTTGACAAACTGTCCGAATGTGAGTGTGGATGCGAGCTTGTCACTGCTAATTAAATTGGTTACCAATGGATTCAGGGATGTCTGCATTATCGCATTACCGATGCCGAGCAGGGAGAAAGATACGAGCATTATCATATAGCTGTCACCAAAAGCCGGGATGAATAGAGATACAGCAGTTACGATAAGGCTTATAAGCACAGTCTTCTTGCGTCCGATTTTATTCATTAGCATCCCGGTGGGGACAGAGAAGATTAGGAACCAGAAGAACACGAGAGAAGGGAAGAGGTTGGCCTGTGAATCGGTGAGGCCAAGGTCCTTCTGAACATAGTTGGAAGCAGTTCCCACGAGGTCAACGAATCCCATTACAAAGAAGCAAAGCATCACAGGGATTATCTGGAGAAGGAACGATTTACGGTTTGTGACAAGCGGTTGTGTCATATCTTTTTCTTGATTTGTTATTCGTTAATTGAATAGATTTTTAAATTCTCTACTTTTGCATTTCCTCCGTCGGAGCTGAGGGTTAGTGTGGTGTAGGGGGTGGTGGGGAATACGAGATTCGTCATCACGAACTGACCATTATTGCCAAAGAGTTCAATGCTTGAACGGTCAACGAAGATGCGCAATGCCACCTTGCCGTCAACCTCGTGGGTTGGGGCAACCGTCACAGCAGGGAAACTTTCGCTGAAATCTGTGATTCCGCTTCTTGTGCGGTCGAAGGAGAAAGACCGATTTTTCACATTGTAAACCAAAATCACCTCTTCGCCGGCCTTATTGGAGAGAATCAGATTAATATTTGAAGCTTTTTGCGCATCAATGTCCATTAGTATTTCACATATTCCATCATTGGTCGACGGGAGGGCATAGGTAGAGGGTTTATTTCCGATGTTTACCTTTCCGGCTTGTTTAACCAGCGGTCCTCTCAGCATTTCCAATTCAGGAGAAGGGGCGGAATAAGCATAAATTTCACCATCGGGAGCAGTGAACAATCCGATTTCGCGGGGAAGTGTGTTGGCACTGCGGAATTGCTTTGTGGGGACATCGGCTGCATATTGCCAGTTGCTCATCCATCCGATAGTAGTGCGTCGGTTGTCAGGGGCGTCGCTCCAGCTTACGAGTGCGTAGTTGTCCTTGCCATGGTCGAGCCACTTTGTTGGGACATTGCCCGAAGCGTCAGTATCGGAAGTGAAGGTTTTACCGTCAAAGTCACCAATGAAATACTGAATACCGCTACCTCCGAAAGGGCCGCCGGGATTGATGTTGCAGATGAGTACCCATTTTGATTTTTCGGTGCCGTCAACAGGCAGTTGGAATAGGTCGGGACATTCCCATACACCATCCTGCGCTCCGAGGCCTTTGCCGAAATTACCGGTTAAAGTCCATTTCTTCATGTCGGGAGAGGTGAAGAATAGCATCTCCTTGTCAAGAGCGTGAGCCAGTACGAGAGTCCACTCCTTAGTGTCCGGATTCCAGAACATATTGGGGTCGCGAGCTTCGCTTTCGAGAGTGAGAACCGGATTGCCATTGAAAATTTCAAATGTAGTTCCCTCATCGTTGCTTGCTGCGAGACTTTGCATTTGGCTTATTCCGGCAGATGTATACATAGCAATAACGGCATCCTTTCCGTAGCCTGCACTGTTTTCAGTGTCAATTGCGCAGCTTCCGCTGAACACTGAGCCGAGCCCGTTGGGACGGATTGCGATGGGAAGATGCTCCCAGTTTACGAGGTCGGATGACACAGAGTGTGCCCATGTCATGTTTTGCCATTTGGACCCGTAGGGGTTATATTGATAATAAAGGTGCCATTTTCCATCTTTATAGAACATTCCGTTTGGGTCGTTCATCCATCCGTAGAGAGGGGTGTGGTGGAAAGCCGGGCGATACTTCTCTCTGTTGGAGATATCGAACGTGTCGGCGAGTGTGATACCCCTCCAACATGAATCGTCCTTAATTTCTCTGATTGAGCCTCTGTCCTGGGGCATCACGATGTCGAATATCACGTTATGACCCTGGTATGGGGTTAGGTCGAACGGGACTGTGTAATCGGTTTTAGACTTAGCGAGGCGTACAAAAATCGTTTCGGCGATTTTGCCGTCGACCACCACATTGATTTTTGCATCATCCGAGCTTTCCTGCACAGGAAAGAGGATATATTTGTTATCGCCGGTAACTCTTACCAGTGCGTTGGTGACACCAAGTTGGTTCACCTCGACACCATCTGAGGCCGATGCTGGAAATCCCGGATACATTGCTCCGGCTACTATTGCCATTCCAAGGGCTTTTAAAATTTTATTCATATCTTTTTTGAAATATTAATCATGTTAAGTAGAACCTGTAAAACAATCTTTCTTACCTCTTGTAATTGCGTCTATAATAACAATCTTTTTCCTATTGTAATTACACCTAATAAAATATTCTCATAACATATAACAATCGTGTAACTATAATGATTATAGTCAGGTGATGACTATATCATGATTTGTATCGCAAAGTTATCACAAAATGGAAAGAGATGGTATCAAAAATCGTGCATTATATATAAAATATGTTGTCATGTCCGAAATTTAACAAGTTACACAACATGGTTAATAGAATAAATGCTAACTTTGTGGCGAATAAACTCAGGAACCATGAAATTTTCCAACCTTTTACTTCTGATAATGATAGTGGCTGTACTTTCGGGATGTACGGAAATCAGAGTCTACAAGATTGGAGTGTCACAGTGCAGTCAGGACGACTGGCGTACGAAGATGAACGATGAGATAAACCGTGAGATTATGTTTCACGAGGATGCCATAGTGGAGATACGTTCGGCCGATGACAGTAATCAGAAACAGATTGAGGATATAAAGTATTTCGTGGATAATGATTTCGATATCCTTATAGTCTCGCCCAACGAAGCAGCCGCATTGACACCTATTATAAGGGAAGTTTACGAAAGCGGAATGCCTGTGGTGATCTTTGACCGCAATATCAACGGCATAACCTATACGGCCCGAATAGGTGTGGATGACTATAACCTTGGCAAATCGTCGGCGCATTATGCGTTGCAATTGCTTGGAAAAGAGCCTAAGGCGCTGGAAATATATGGACGTGTGGGGTCAACTCCGGCCGAGGGGAGGCATGAAGGATTTGTGGATGAGTTCAGAAAGGGTAATGGGGCGGTCCTTGCCACTGCGCCGGCCAGTTGGAAAGAGGAGGATGCAGTTGTCGTGGTCGATTCGTTGTTGAAAATATATGACGATGTCGATCTGATATATGCCCATAACGATCGTATGGCAATCGGAGCGGCAAATGTGGCTAAAAGTCTTGGCAGAGAGGATATTAAGATAATTGGGATTGATGCGGCCCCGCAGATAGGCATACAGGCAGTGGCCGACAGTGTCATAGATGCGACCTTTCTATATCCCACGGAAGGACACCGAATAATACAGACAGCCCTTGCCATACTCAAAGGAGAACCGTACGAGCGTGAAACTATCCTGCCAGTGTCATCGGCCGTTGACCTTTCAAATGCAGATATCCTTCTGTTGCAAAACGAGACACTGAAGCAAGAGACCGGGAAAATGAGGCTATTGAAAGCCAGCATAGATGACTATTGGGCACAACATTCGTCACAGACATCATTATTTTATGCCTGTGTGGTGATTATCATCTTGCTTTTTTGTATGGGATTCCTGCTGCTGAGGGCTTATTGGCAACGCAGCAGGCATCAACGTGAATTGATGGTGAAAAATGGTATGCTTGAAGAAGAGCGAGATAAGCAAAAGGTGCTAAATCAACAACTTCAGGAAGCCACACAGTCAAAATTAGTATTTTACACCAATGTGTCACATGATCTTCGCACCCCACTCACATTGGTAGCAGAGCCGGTGTCACAACTGGCCTCCGCTTCTAATCTTACACCCCAGCAGAACACCCTGATTAAGATTGCTGATAAAAATATAAGGATACTTCAACGGTTGATAAACCAGATTTTGGATTTCCGGAAATATGAGAACGGAAAGTTGAATGTCAACCTTTCGGAGATTGATTTCCGAAGTGCTGTAAGTGATTGGATGGAGTCGTTTTACTCCATGGCTCGTAAGAGGGACATAAAGTTAACTCTGTCCACTACACCCCGGGACGGTGGCATGTCGATGGCCATTGATGTGGAGAAGATCGAGCGTGTGTTCTTCAATCTCCTGTCCAATGCATTTAAATATACTAATGATAATGGAAGTATTTCAGTGTCATGCGACTACACTCCTGAAGTTTTGACATTGAAGGTAAGCGATACCGGAGAGGGGATAAGTGAGCTCGACCTCGGAAATATCTTTGAACGGTTTTATCAAGTTGACCAGATTCATCCTAAAGGGTCTGGTATAGGCTTGTCACTTGCCAAAGCTTTTGTGGAGCTTCACGAAGGCAGCATTTCGGTAGAAAGCGAGCTAAAGAAAGGCACAACATTCATAGTGACACTGCCGGTAAAGCATATAGCAGATTCGGCCATTGAAGCGCATAAGCTAATAGATAATCAGGATGTTGAGGCTGAACTTGAAAATATAGAAACGAATATTACATTTGATGCTGATAAGCCGATTGTGCTCATAATAGATGATAATAAGGATATACAAAAGCTTGTAGGCGAGCTGCTAAATGATGAGTACAACATTATTACTGCTTCCAATGGCAAGGAGGGGGTGAGAATGTCGGCAAGGTATGTGCCGGATTTGATAATATGCGATGTGATGATGCCGGTGATGGATGGTATGGAGTGTTGCCGCTGTATTAAGAGCGAGGTTACTACATCGCATATCCCGGTGCTCATGCTCACGGCTTGCAGCATGGACGAACAGAGGGTACAGGGCTATGACAGCGGTGCGGATGGTTATCTGTCCAAGCCTTTTAACAGCACCGTGCTAAGGTCAAAATGTGCGAGCCTCATTGCTAATCGTAAAAGGATAAAGGAGTTATGGCAGACACCGGCTAAAGCTGTGGCTCCACGAAAGAATGAAAAGGAAACACCGAAGAACGTTCAAATCGGTGATATAGACAATGACTTTTACAACGGTTTTCTTGAAATCCTGTATAAGGAGATGAGCAATCCCGACCTTAGCGTGGATATGATAGCTGCGAAAATGGGGTTGGAGCGGTCGCAATTCTATCGCAAGATAAAGGCATTGACTAACTATGCCCCGGTTGAGCTTATCCGCCGTCTCAGACTGCAGGAGGGTCATAATCTTATAGTCTCGACCGATAAAACCTTCAGTGAAATAGCCTATGAAATCGGCTTTTCAACACCCGCCTATTTCACAAAATGCTATCGCGAAGCTTACGGCGAAACGCCGACGGAGACTCGCAATAGGTAAGGTCGGAGGGATTGGGGAATGTGAGAAATTTTCATGATGCAGATATAAAATTTAGGGATTTTTATATAAAAAATCGTGTATATCCCTAAATTTTATAATCCTCGCAACAAACTTTATAGAGCACAGATAGGATAAGGAGCTAAATTTGCGGTAGAATTTTACTTAACCAATCTAAATATGATGAAACGAACAATTCTCAGTGCTCTATTGCTATTTATGGTGGCAATATCGATGCAGGCGCAGAACATCACTGTGCATGGGACGGTGCTCTCAAAAGGAGATGACGAACCATTAATTGGTGCAACCGTCTTCTGTGAGACAACCAAGACCGGTGCTTCCACCGACATTGATGGTAACTTTGAGTTAAAAGTCCCGGAAGGCGCTATCCTTAAGTTCTCCTATGTGGGATATTCTCCCGTTGAAATGCCGGCCGCCGCGGAGATGACAGTGTATCTCAGTGAAGACTCCGAACTTCTTGATGAGGTTGTGGTGGTAGGTTACCAGACAATGAAAAAAGCTGACCTCACCGGCTCGGTTTCCGTAATCAACACTAAGTCCCTTGAAACCTCTTCCGACACTGACCCGATGCGTGCTTTGCAAGGTAAAGTTCCGGGTATGACAATCACAGCCAACGGATCGCCCAGCGGCACAGGTTCTGTACGTATCCGCGGTATCGGTTCATTCAATGCTTCACAGGACCCCTTGTTTGTGATTGACGGCGTGCCGACAACTGCATCGCTCAATTCTCTTAACATGAATGATATTGAGAGTATGCAGGTGCTTAAGGACGCAGCATCAGCATCAATTTACGGTTCACGTGCTGCCAACGGTGTTGTAATCATTACCACTAAAAAGGGTAAAGCAAATGGTGATAAGGTAAATGTAAGCTTCTCGGCTAATCTTACCGGTCAGTTCTACTCAGGCCAGTCAAAGATGAAACTTCTTAACACCCCCGGTTACGCCACAGCAATGGCACAGGCTGCTCTTAACGATGGCCTTGACCCTGTGGCTTACGCTTCAAGCTATGGTCTAAATCTTAACGCTCAAGGCGGTTTCCCAATCTCAGTTTACGATATTACCACCGGTCAATACAATAATTATACTGTGGGTGGACAATATGACGGCTACATCAACGCAAAGAAAACAATGCTCATGTCCGACACTGATTGGCTCGATGAGATTTCCCGTACCGGATTCTCCCAGAGTTACGATGCCTCAGTGTCAAAGGCCAATGAATCTATGACTGCTCTCTTCTCACTCGGGTATAAGAAAAATGAAGGTATCCTCAAGTATACTAACTTCGAGAATATCGCAGCCCGCATCAACACCTCGTTCAACATTTCTCCGATTGTGAGCGTAGGGGAGAATTTCACCCTCACTTACACAGAGCAGGTTGACTGCCAGCCATTGGAAAACGCATTGAAGATGCCGTCGATTGTTCCGGTGTTTGAAACAAACGGAACAACTTACGCCGGCCCTGTGGGCAGTATGGCCGACCGCCAGAACCCGCTTCGCGAATTGGCATTCAACAAGGATAATGCGCTTGACATCTGGCGACTTTTCGGTAATGCCTATATTGACATCAAGCCGGTGAAGGGGCTTCTTCTCCGCTCAAATTTCGGACTTGATTACGATGCAGCATTTATCCATTCCTATAATTACACTTTCCATAGCGATATCGTCAACAACGATACCAACTCCACCACTCTTTCACAGGCCAATGACTCAAAGTGGACTTGGACAAACACTGCAAACTACGATTTCACGTTGAAGGAGGACAATCATTTCACAATCCTCGCCGGTATGGAAATGTTCCGTCAGAGCCGTATTGATTTCTCTGGTTATAACGAAAATTACGATATCGAGACTCCTGATTATATGTATCCCGATGCATCGTCAGGCGTGGAACGTTCCACCGGTAACAAGTCAGCCTATGCCCTTGTGTCATTCTTCGGTAAGATTGATTATAACTGGCGTAACCTTCTTCTCGCATCATTCACAATCCGCCACGACGGTTCCTCTCGATTCGGTAGCAACAACCGTTACGGTACTTTCCCCGCTGCCACTCTTGGCTACCGTATCTCAGAAAATTTGAAAAAGACATGGCTCGATGATTTGAAACTCCGTCTCTCTTGGGGTAAGACCGGTAACCAGGCCATCTCTAATACAGCCCGCTACGCACTTTACATAGCCGATTACGGCAGTGACCGTGTTACCTCTACAGCCTACGACCTTCTGCTCCAGCAGAGCGGTATTTTCCCCTCAGGTTATTATGCAAGCCAGACTGCTAATCCTAATTTGAAGTGGGAGACAACAATCCAGTATAATGCCGGCGTGGATTTCGGTATGTTCAAGAATAGGTTAACAGGTTCGTTTGATGCCTATATCAAGGATGTCAAGGATATGCTTATCACTCCTGCCTACCTTGGCTCGATGGGTGAGGGTGGCGCATCTTGGTTGAATGGTCCATCGCTCCGCAACTGGGGTATGGAATTCCAAATCGGATGGCGTGACGAACTTGCATGCGGTCTTGGATATCGTGCTTCTCTCAATATGGACTTCTTCCGTAATAAAGTTACATATCTACCTTCAACAACTACCGGTTCTTATGCCCACACTACCACTGAAAATCTCGTACAGGCTAAGCAACCTTACGGTTCAATTGTAGGTTACGTGTTTGATGGCCTGTTCCAGACTCAGGATGAGGTTCTATCTTACGGTCAAGACAATGCTCGCCTGGGCGGTATGAAATATGCCGACCTTAATGGTGACGGCAAGATTACCCCCGACGACCAGACTTGGATATTCAATCCTGTACCGGATCTCTCATTCGGTTTGAATGTTGAGCTCTCATATAAGAATTTTGATTTCACAATGTTCTGGCAGGGTGTCCTCGGACAGGATGTATATAACAATCAGAAATTCCAAAATGATTTCTGGAGCGTCACCGACGCAGGTAGCAATAAGGGTGTGCGTGTGCTTGACGGATGGCTTCCTAATGTCAACACATCATCAACCATTCCGATGCTTACCACCAACAATAAAGGGGATGAAGGCCGCACATCATCCTACTTCGTTGAAAACGGTTCCTATGCCAAGCTTCGTACTCTCCAGTTAGGATATAACCTTCCTTCCAAGACATTGGAAAAACTGCGGATGAGCCGCGCCCGCGTTTACTTGTCAGGACAGAACCTGCTTACTGTTAAGAGTGGCAGCCTCACATGTACCGACCCGGAAAATCCCAACTGGGCATATCCTATCCCGACTTCAATTTCTTTCGGCCTTCAGCTCGATTTCTAAACTGTACGATGTCTAAAGAAAAATAAAATCATAAAATTATGAAATCATTTAAATTATATATTCTTGCGCTCTTAAGTGTGTGCATGGTGTCGTGCGATGATTTTATCGACGTGCCTCCGACGGGTGTTGTTGACGGGGATTTGGCTTATTCCCAGCCCGATAAAATGGTCAACGCTGCTTACGCATCGCTCGGCGACTGCTGGTATAGCTACCCATTTAACTTGTGGCCCTACGGCGACCTTTCTTCTGACGATTGCTTGAAGGGGGGCGGCGGCACAACTGACACCGGTTATCATCCGATGGAGATCTGGTCAACGCTGACTTCAACTCCCGGCGAGCTTGACGAACTATGGTATAGACTTTATTGTAATATCTCACGTTGCAACCGAGCATTGGTATCGCTTGAAGAGCATGGCGTTGAGGAACTTGGGCAGGCAACTGCCGACCAGCGTGTGGGTGAGGTTCATTTCCTCCGCGGACATAGCTATTTCAAACTCCTCACCATGTTCCGCCAGATTCCCTGGATTGACGAGGAGGTATTCAAAAACAACACACAGGAGCAGACTCCCAATAACCAGTTTACATACGAGGAGCTGTTTAAGAAGGTTATCAATGAGTTTGAACTTGCCTACAATGCTCTTCCCATGGAAGTAAAAGATGGCGGAGGCCGTGCCAATAAAGTCGCCGCAGCTGCATATCTTGCAAAATGTTATCTGACACTTGCTTGGGGTGACGGATATGAAGCCACCGACGGTGTGAACTTCATCAATCAGGAGTACATGAATAAGGTTGTGGAATATACCGGAGTTGTCGCTAACTCTTCCTATGGCTATCTTGCTGATTTCGGAGACATTTTCCTCCCTGAATTCAAAAATAGCTCAGAGTCAGTGTTTGCCGTACAGACTTCACAATACACAGAGGATAACACTCGCTATGGCCGTGCCAACTGGTCGAATATGCTCAACGGCTGCTGGGGCATGTGGTCGTGTGGATGGGATTTCCACAAGCCATCACAGAATCTTGTGAACGCATACAAGACTAAAAATGGTCTGCCAATGTTTGAGGATTATGACAAATCAGATGAATATCCTGTCAATGGTGCCGCTTCGGATCAGAAGTGGGATCCGCGTTTGTTCCACACTGTGGGTATGCCTACATTCCCCTATAAGTATGAGTCAGAATACATGATGACCACAGATAACTCACGTACCCCTAACACCTACGGATTCTATACATCTCTCAAAGATGTGCCCCAGCGTAGCGGTGGTGAGACTTTTGATGGCTCATGGCAGGCATTTGCGATGAATGACTATGTGTTCCGTTATACGGATGTTATGCTTATGCGCGCAGAGGCTCTTATTGAGATTGGACGAATGGAGGATGCACGAACCATTATCAACGATATCCGCCAGCGTGCTGCTAATTCAATCGAAAAGCATATAGCATATGCGAAGGATTTCTGCGATATAGCACTCTACCCTGCATCAGATTTCGATACAAAGGAGAAGGCCCGCGTACGTCTTCGCTGGGAACGCCGTCTGGAGATGGCGATGGAGAGCAGCCGCTATTTCGACCTCCGCCGTTGGGGTATAGCTTCAGAAGTGCTCAATGCTTACTTTGAGAAGGAGATGAATTCAAGCTACGATGGCGTGAAGTATGGCCAGTACTATCAGGACGCTCATTACACCGCAGGCAAGAATGAGTTCTATCCAATTCCTTACAATCAGCTCTACTACGTGCCCGGATTATATGTCCAAAACAAGGGCTATAACTAATTAGAAATCATAAAGAATGAAAAAAATACAATATATCTTTCTGACTTTGGCATGCATTATGCTTTTAGGTTCGTGCCAGGACAAGGATTATGACGTGGCATCGCCTATTGTTGCTCCGATTGATGCTAACGCTGTGACCGGTGAGCTTATAGGCAACGACTATGTGTGGTCGTGGAATATGCCTGATGGTTTAGCCATGGAGGTTAGTCTCTACAACGGAACTACGTTCTTAGGCTCGGAAACTACAAAGACTAATCGATATTCACATACCAATATCGATACGAATATTGAATATACCTACGTATTCAAGCTCTCTGATGGCACCAACGTGTCGACCGGTGTGGTAAAACGTTATACTCGTCCCGGTGCTTCCAAGATGAC
This sequence comes from Duncaniella sp., assembly GCA_023664955.1. Lineage (GTDB taxonomy): Bacteria > Bacteroidota > Bacteroidia > Bacteroidales > Muribaculaceae > Duncaniella. Next base: position 1,209,596 of record JAMPEV010000001.1, on the reverse strand, counting down.
CGGTCTTTCAATGGCTCAGATTGAGAAGGCCGGAGGTTACGATGCTCTTGTGTCATGGAATAGGAATGAGACTGCGCAAAGTGTTGAAATGGTAGCTACAAATGGCTCTCGCAATATCACAGAGTCATTGTCGGCAAATATTACGGAATATACAATCAAGGATGTAAACTTCGGCGAGGAATGGACAGTGACATTGACGGCCGTGAATTCTGAAGGTAAGTCACTCCCATCCTCTGCCTCTCTAAAGATTGGTAAGACAGCTATCGGATTCCTTAGCGTATACGCTACTCCAGAGGAATTAGTGGCTAATGGTGATGACGATGAGGCGAGTGCATGGCTTTGGCTTCATGAAGAGTACCCCACTGCACAGTATGTTTATTTTGGCGATATTACTTCTACTGCTGATCTTGATCCTTATCGTGTGCTCTTCTGGATGCGAGACCTCGAGGGCGTTAGTGAGGCTGAAGTATTTACAATGCCGGCTGTGGTTGATGCCGCTACTCCGATTGTTAAAGAATGGTATGCCGATGGTGGTAATCTTCTCCTTTGGAGCCATGCCACTGTCTATGTGGGTTCTCTCGGTCGAATTCCTATGGATATGTTGACCGGTAACGACCGCTCAATAGGAACTGGTGTTGGTGGTCAGAATGGCGATACATGGAGTATGGCTGTGTCACTCAATCCGGGTAGTAAGTTCACTAAGGACCATTCAATGCACCCGATATACAGAGGTCTGACCGTGACTTCCAACGATCGATGCAAGTTGATAGCATTCAAGGGGCCGGGATGGACAGAAGATCATAACTGCTTGTTCTTCAACATTCCTTCAGCACTAACCGGGCTTGGCAATCAAGAGGAAGCGTGCTACAACACTCTTACCCAAATATATGGTATTTATCCCCTTGGCACATGGGATTCACAAATTGACTTCGTTTCACAGCTAAATGTTTGGGAAGCACAACAAGGTAATACTGAATTTAAAGGTACAATCCTGTGCATAGGAAACGGTGGTTGCGAGTTCTCGATGAAGAACCCGGATGGCACGCCCGATAAGAGCGCACATCCTAAGAACAATCAGTATCAAGACAATGTGTTGACTCTTGCCAAAAATTCTTTAGAATACTTGAAGACACGTTAAGAGACGATTAAAAATTAATCTCACTTCGTAAATATTCCACAAGGAATCCTATTGAAGTGATTTAAACTAATTTCTAAAAGTTAAAAGAAGTGTCAAGATATTAAA
>JAMPEV010000001.1:1190947-1208253 GCA_023664955.1 Duncaniella sp. | reverse complement strand
TACGAACAAATTTAAGATATAACAAATTTTTAGACAAAAAAACAAAAAGTTACAATAAATCTTCATAAAATCAAAGTTTCCAATATGCAATCCCCTCCTCTTTGACTTTATCGCACCCCCAGTGCGAAATCACCCCTTATCTTTGCATCAAAAATCAAAAATCCCCCCGAAGCTATGAAAAAATTCCTCATCACTACAAACACCCCCACACGCCGACCCGCGCCGGTCGTCTGGGTATATAGCTTCGAGAAATACCTCCGGCGCAAGCTCTCCGAGCGCGAACGTTCCATCATCACACTCCTCGAACGCCAGCACCACCGCCAACTGAAAGGCCGCCTCCCACAGCCACAGCTTGTCATAGACCCACCCGGCTTCGACTCATCCCAGCTCCTCAGAGACTACCTCAACTACAGGCTCGACAAACTCAACAACCCCGACATTCGGACCGTCGTGTTCGCCCCCGGGACAGAGTACAAAGCCCCGAACCTAAACCCCCAACCAAGGAAAAAGGAGCGCATACGCTACTGCAACTACCGAGCCATTAACCGCCTCCGCGGAAGCACCCTCGGCTTCATGCTTCTCCTCAACATCCAGGACGCCGAAGACGGTTCACCGTTATACTCACATCCCATCAGATTCCAACAGCTCTGCCGTGTCCTCTTCCCGATGCAAAGCCCATTCGGCTTCCCCATCATGCACCTCCGGCTCCCCGACAACGTGGCAAGTGTCGCAAAATTCATCCAGCACCTACCCCCGGCCATCAAACGCCACATCGCCACAAAACCCAAATCCCCCGACCCGCCACCGCCCGTCACAGTCATAACCATAGCCAACGTCCTCCAAACCATCGGACAAGCCATAACAACCTACTACCCAGTAGGGACGCTCCATGGAGCGTCCTCCCCGATTGGGGTCGCCGAAACATCAAATCATCGACGAACATAGCGGTACGCCGTGCTCCGCACCTCAAAAATAGCCAACCCCGGAATAGCGATTCCATCCACCCCTTGGCTATAATCCCCGCACGGTACACGTACATTGACATATTGATATGAAAAAATCATAACCTCCTGATTAGTAGTGACACACCTTCGTTAAAATAAGATCAGCGCAACAGAGCTCCGGGGGAGCGTGATTGTGGTTAACCCAGGGTGACGCGCACCGAACCCGGGGACCCGGTCTCCCTCTTCCCTCTGAGCCCGGGACGGGCGTTGTTGTGGTGACCTTATTTAAACCACATTACACCATGATGTGTCCGCCCAAACCGGCGTCGCCGAATCACGGTAAAACCCACCCTGAAATCACGGTAAAACCCACCCGCCCCATACAAATCACGGACATCAAACCCCAGCGAGTCGCAGGGACGTACCCCTGGAGCGTCCTTACTGGCTGAGGTGGATTCGGCAGGATTCTTTCCAATCGGATGCGCTAACGATTATACATGTTATTTCCTCTATATTGCCGTCGATTTGCGGCTGATTTGCGGCTGAATTTTATTAAAAACCTTTATTTTGGCGATTTATTTTGACTTTTGGAAGTTTCATGCTAACTTTGCAGGGAGATATGAAATATCTCGTCTACACTCCCACACACTCTAAGAGTGTTAGGAATATTCTCTCCGAAGGGACTGGCTTTTCAATCAGTTCTTAGTTAACCTTGACAAAAACATCTATATTTAATACCATAATCATGGCAGAAAAGAAAGAAAAATTGTTTGAACAATTCCCCCCGGTAACCACAGCAGAGTGGAGAGCCAAGGTGGAAGCAGACTTGAAGGGTGCCCCATTTGACAAGAAACTTGTGTGGCGCACCAACGAAGGATTTAATCTCCAGCCAATGTACCGCTTGGAGGACATCGAAGATCTCAAAACCACAAATTCACTTCCGGGCGAATACCCGTACGTACGCGGAACTCGCACAGACAATGACTGGCTTACTCGCCAGGAAATTATCGCCGACACCCCCAAGGAGGCCAACGAGAAAGCTCTCGACGTACTCAACAAGGGTGTAACCTCACTTGGATTCCATGTTGAAGAGCCCGCCAAGGAAACACTTGAAGAGCTACTTAAGGATATCCATCTTCCAGCAGTGGAGGTAAATTTCACATGCTGTATCAAAAAAGTCCTTCCCCTCGCAAAGGCACTCGTAGAATATATCAAGGAGCATGACTGCGTTGACACATTCCGCGGTTCTATTGATTTCAACCCATTCCGCAAACCACTTCGTAAGGGAGTTGTAATCGATCCGTCTACTGTTACTGCAATGGCATGTGAAATCCTTGACGCCGTTAAGGAAGTTCCGGCATTAAGAGTACTCTCAGTTGACAGCGACATGCTAAGCAACGCAGGAGCATACATATTCCAGGAACTTGGATATGCAATGTCATGGGGAGCACAGTGGATGACCCTTCTCACCGAAGCAGGACGCAGCGCAGATGAAGTTGCCAACCGCATAAAATTCAATATGGGAGTATCGTCCAACTTCTTCATGGAGCTTGCAAAATTCCGTTCAGCCCGCATGCTTTGGGCACAGATAGCCAAGCAATATGAAGCATCCGAAGACGCATGCAAAATGATGGCACACGCTGTTACTTCACGCTACAACCAGACACTTTACGACGCACACGTCAACCTCCTTCGCAGCCAGACAGAAGCCATGTCCGCAGCCCTTGCCGGAGTTGACTCCATCACAGTGACACCGTTTGACATGCCTTATAAGCGACCAGATGACTTCTCAGAGCGCATCGCACGTAATCAGCAGTTCCTACTCAAAGAAGAAAGCCACCTTGACAAAGTAATCGACCCCGCAGGTGGTAGCTACTATGTGGAAACTCTGACAGTTGCAATAGCCAAAGAAGCATGGAAACTCTTCCTCGAAGTAGAGGAAAAGGGTGGATTCTTAGCATGCTGCAATAACGACGAAGTACAAAAAGCAATCCGTGAAAGCTCCGAAAAGCGCCACACCGACGTGGCACGCCGCAAAGAGATACTTCTCGGCACCAACCAGTATCCCAATATCAACGAGATGGCAGCTGACAAGATAGTAGACCTTAAGGGTTCACTATCATGCGGATGCGGACACCATGACGGCACATGCGATAACGCAGGACTTCCCACCAAGCGTGCGGCAAGCGACTTTGAAGCACTCCGCCTCGACACAGAAGCAGCTAGCAACCGTCCGAAAGTGTTCATGCTCACCATCGGCAATCTCGCAATGCGTCTCGCACGCGCGCAATTCTCATCCAACTTCTTCGGATGTGCGGGTTACGAGATAATCGACAATCTTGGATTTGACACAGTGGAAGAAGGCATTGACGCAGCCCTCGCAAAGGAAGCCGATATTGTTGTACTCTGCTCGAGCGACGACGAATATGCCGAACTTGCCCCCGCAGCATTCAAATACCTTGACGGTCGAGCAGAATTCGTGGTAGCAGGTGCGCCTGCATGCATGGACGACCTCAAAGCACTCGGCATCAATGACTACGTGCATGTACGTTGCAACGTTCTCGATACGCTCCGTGCATTTAACGACAAACTTCTCAAAAAGTAAGAACCGTTCAATCCCCTATATAAAATTATGAAACCCAATTTCAAAGATATTGACATTGTAAAAGACGCATTCGGAGACCTCCACGTCCCCGAAACCACCGGAGAAGAATGGCTCACCCCCGAACTTATCCCTGTCAAGCCAATATATACCAAGCAGGATCTTGAGGGACTCGAACACCTCAACTACGTGTCAGGTATTCCCCCGTTCCTTCGCGGTCCGTACAGCGCCATGTACCCCTTACGCCCCTGGACCATCCGCCAGTATGCAGGCTTCTCAACAGCAGCAGAATCCAACGCCTTCTACCGCCGCAACCTCGCATCAGGACAGAAGGGTCTGTCAGTGGCATTTGACCTTGCCACACACCGCGGCTATGATGCCGACCACGAACGCGTGGTAGGTGACGTGGGTAAAGCCGGTGTGTCAATCTGCTCACTTGAAGACATGAAGGTACTCTTTGAAGGTATACCCTTGAACAAGATGTCAGTTTCAATGACCATGAACGGCGCAGTGCTTCCGGTGCTCGCATTCTACATCAACGCAGGTCTTGAACAGGGAGCGAAACTCGAAGAGATGGCCGGAACAATCCAGAACGACATCCTCAAAGAATTCATGGTGCGTAACACCTACATATACCCGCCGGAATTCTCAATGAGAATTATAGCCGACATCTTCGAGTACACATCACAGAACATGCCTAAGTTCAACTCAATCTCTATATCAGGTTACCATATGCAGGAAGCAGGTGCAACTTGCGACATCGAGTTAGCTTACACACTTGCTGACGGTCTCGAATATCTCCGCGCCGGTATAAACGCCGGTATCGACATAGATGCGTTCGCACCCCGTCTCTCATTCTTCTGGGCAATCGGCATGAACTACTTCATGGAAGTTGCAAAAATGCGTGCAGCTCGCTTGCTTTGGGCAAAGATTGTGAAACAATTTAACCCGAAGAATCCCAAGTCACTCGCACTCCGCACCCACTCACAGACCTCAGGATGGTCACTCACCGAACAGGATCCCTTCAACAACGTGGGCCGAACCTGTATCGAGGCAATGGGTGCCGCACTTGGCCATACCCAGTCACTGCACACCAACGCCCTCGACGAAGCTATCGCCCTTCCTACCGACTTCTCAGCACGTATCGCACGTAACACCCAGATTTACATTCAGGAAGAGACAATGGTCACCAAGCAGGTAGACCCCTGGGGAGGATCATACTACGTAGAAGCTCTCACCAACGAGATTGCCCACCGCGCATGGGAGCATATTCAGGAAATCGAAAAGCTCGGCGGCATGGCCAAGGCAATAGAGTCAGGACTTCCCAAGATGCGTATTGAAGAGGCATCAGCCCGTACGCAGGCCCGCATCGACTCAGGCCGCCAGACCATCGTCGGTATCAATAAATATCGTCTTGACCACGAAGACCCCATCGACATCCTTGAAATCGACAACACTGAAGTTCGCAAAGATCAGGTGGCGCGTCTCGTCGACCTCAAAGCCCACCGTGATGAGGAAGCAGTCAAGAAAGCACTTGCCGACATCACAGAATGTGTACGCACAAAGAAGGGCAACCTCCTCGACCTTGCAGTGAAAGCCGCCGGACTTCGTGCCACACTTGGTGAAATCTCGGATGCCTGCGAAGAAGTAGTGGGCAGATACAAAGCAGTAATCAGAACAATTTCAGGCGTGTACTCATCAGAAACAAAGCAGGATCCCGATTTCGTGAAAGCACAAAAGATGTGTGAAGAATTCGCAAAGCGCGAAGGTCGTCAACCACGTATCATGATCGCCAAAATGGGCCAGGACGGACACGACCGCGGTGCGAAAGTAGTAGCAACCGGTTATGCCGACTGCGGATTTGACGTTGATATGGGACCATTGTTCCAAACCCCGGCCGAAGCAGCCCGTCAGGCAGTTGAGAACGATGTTCACATCCTTGGCGTGTCATCACTTGCGGCAGGACACAAGACCCTCATCCCTCAGGTAATCGCAGAGCTTAAGAAGCTTGGACGCGACGACATCATGGTAACAGCAGGCGGTGTTATTCCCGCCCAGGACTACGACTTCCTTTACAAGGCAGGAGTGGCAGCAATTTTCGGTCCAGGCACACGTATTCCGGTATCGGCCATCAAGATGCTTGAGCTCCTCAACGGTGAGGAATAATAGGGAAAAAACGGATATACTTTTAGTTACGGGGTTTAGACATTTCTCTCAGATGAAATACTCTGAGAGGGTGTCTAAACCTATTATTATACGTCATTAAGTGAACTTCACTAAGTTAAATCCAGGGAATGAATAATTTTAATTTTTATACGCCCACTCGCTATGTGTTTGGGCGAGGTGCAGAAGAACAAGTCGGAGAACTTGCAAAGGGTATGGACACTCGTAAAGTAATGATAGTCTATGGGATGGGGTCAGCAGTTAAAAGCGGACTCATAGACAGAGTAAAAAATTCACTAAAAGAAGCCGGCATCACGTCAATCGAGTTAGGAGGAGTGCAACCCAACCCGATAGACACCAAGGTATATGAAGGCATAGGTATGGCCCGTGAAGAGAGAATCGATGGGCTGATTGCAGTGGGAGGGGGCTCGGCAATTGACACCGCCAAAGCTATAGCTTGTGGAGTAGTCTATAAAGGTGACTTTTGGGATTTCTACTGCGGCAAAAAGACTGTAGAGAAGGCTCTTCCATTAGGCGTTGTCCTGACCATTCCGGCAGCCGGAAGTGAAGGTAGCGGAAACTCAGTGATAACAAAAGTAGAGGGACTGCACAAACTTTCACTTCGCACCGACTCTGCACTCCGTCCCAAATTCGCATGTCTGAACCCGGAACTCACATTCACACTCCCACCCTATCAGACCGCCAGTGGAATTGCCGACATGATGGCGCATATAATGGAACGATACTTCTCTCCCACTGAAAATGTGGAGGTAAGTGACAGAATGTGTGAGGGGTTGTTAAAAGCTATCATAGTAAAAGCGCCGAAAGTAATTGCCAACCCAACTGACTATGACGCACGCGCCAACATACTATGGAGCGGGACTTTGGCTCATAACGGAATCTGCGGCACAGGAAGGAACGAGGATTGGGCTTCGCACTTCATGGAGCATGAAGTTAGTGCAGTATACGGAGTTACCCATGGAGCAGGATTAGCAGTGATATTCCCGGCATGGATGAGCTATATGGCTGAGTATAAGCCGGTAAAGATAGCGCAATTTGCCCGCAGAGTATTTAATATTGACGCTATAGCCGACAAAGAGGCCGCCCTTCAAGCCGTTGAAAAAATTCGAGACTTCTTCCATAAAATCGGTCTCCCCGTCACATTTGCGGAACTAGGCGTCCCCCACCCCGACATAGAGCTTCTTGTAGCTAAATTACATGAGAATAAGGGAACGACGATCGGCTCATATTTACCGCTAAGTGCATCAGAAACAACTGAAATATACAAGCTCGGATTATAAGAGTGTGTCTTGAAATCGGCGATAAAGACGAATTACCGGCTGCAAAAATACAAATTTCCATATATCAAAGGAAATTTGTAACTTTGCAGCCGATTTCATCACTATTGGAGGGAATCGACGGTGCATGGGGCTGCTTGAGCCGCGTACAGGCACCGTCAGACAGAAGGACCGTAAAGGTCCTATGAAAATAGGAACGATTTCCAAACATTTACTAATCAAACATTGTAAACCTAATGAGTTACAATCTTTTAAAAGGGAAGCGCGGAGTAATATTTGGCGCGCTCAACGACAAGAGTATAGCCTGGAAAGTGGCTGAGAAAGCCGTAGAAGAAGGGGCCACCATCACCTTGTCAAATACCCCCGTGGCAGTGCGCATGGGCCAAGTAAGCGACCTTGGCAAGAAACTCAATGCCGAAGTAATTCCGGCAGATGCCACAAATGTTGACGATCTGGAGATGGTGTTCCAGAAGTCAATGGAAATATTGGGAGGCAAGATTGATTTCGTGCTCCACTCAATCGGCATGTCACCAAATGTACGCAAGAAACGCCTCTACGACGATATCGACTACGATTTACTCTCAAAGACACTTGATATATCAGCAGTGTCATTCCACAAGATGATTCAAAGTGCGAAAAAGCTTGATGCGATTAACGACTACGGTAGCATTTTGGCATTGAGCTACATAGCAGCACAGCGCACAATGTTTGGCTACAATGATATGGCCGATGCCAAGGCACTCCTTGAATCTATAGCACGCAGCTTTGGATATATCTACGGCAGAGAAAAGCATGTGAGAATCAACACAATATCCCAGTCACCGACAGCAACCACCGCAGGAAGTGGCGTGAAAGGCATGGAATCGTTGATGGACTTTGCCAATAGAATGTCACCATTAGGCAATGCCGACGCTGATGAATGTGCCAACTATTGCATCGTCATGTTCAGTGACTTAACTCGCAAGGTGACAATGCAAAACCTCTATCATGACGGCGGATTTTCAAGCATGGGCATGAGCCTGAGGGCAATGGACCAGTATGAGAAGAGCTTCGACCTATATCGCAATCCGGATGGGACTATCCAGTATGGGTAATTATGTGAATATTAAAGGGTAAGATCTATACGGCATATAAATCTTATAAGGCGTATAGGTAATATAAGTCATATAATTTTGTCGGTGTTAGAAATAACTTGACAAAATTAAGGGAATGTCAACTGAAATTCGTAACTTTGTAAGTTATGAAATTTCAGTTGATATCTCAGTATAAGCCCACAGGCGATCAGCCACAGGCGATAGAACAGTTGGTGCGTGGCATCAACGAGGGTGAGAAAGCGCAGACTCTTCTCGGGGTCACCGGCTCGGGCAAGACCTTCACCATGGCGAATGTGATAGCCAGGGTGGAGAAACCGACGCTCATCCTAAGCCACAATAAGACACTTGCCGCCCAGCTATACAGCGAGTTTAAAGGATTTTTCCCGAACAATTCGGTGCAGTATTTCGTGTCGTACTATGACTATTACCAGCCAGAAGCTTACATCCCTTCTGTAGACAAATATATCGAGAAGGATTTGATGATAAACGAGGAGATTGACAAACTTCGCTTGTCAACGGTGTCCGCGCTTATGTCAGGGAGAAAGGATGTGATTGTAGTGTCGTCGGTCTCCTGTCTTTACGGAATGGGAAACCCGGAAGATTTCGACAGCAACATGGTGACGGTGAAAGTGGGACAGAAAATAACGCGCAACAAATTCCTGCGAATGCTTGTTGCCGCATTGTACTCCAGAAATGAGGTGGAACTGTCAAGAGGCACATTTCGCGTGAAAGGGGACACGGTAGATATCCGATTGGCCTACGAAGAGATAGTGCTTCGTGTGACATTCTGGGGAGATGAAATTGAATCAATAAAGACCATTCACCCGGAGGATGGCACTTCACTTGGCAATCATGATGTGTTCAAGATTTATCCCGCCAACCTTTTTGTCACCTCTCCTGAAAGGATGGGTACAGCCATAGGACAGATAGAACTTGACTTAGGCGAGCAATATAACTATTTCTTGAAAGAAGCGAAAGAATTGGAAGCCAAGCGATTGATGGAACGAGTCACATACGATGTGGAGATGCTCCGTGAAGTTGGACATTGCTCAGGAATCGAGAACTATAGCCGGTATTTTGACGGACGTCAACCGGGCATGCGGCCTTTCTGCTTACTTGACTATTTCCCGAAGGATTTTTTGACGATAATAGATGAAAGCCACGTCACTTTGCCTCAGTGCCGTGCGATGTATGGAGGTGACCTATCAAGAAAAATGAACTTGGTGGAATATGGCTTCCGTCTGCCGGCTGCACTTGACAACCGACCACTAAAATTCGAAGAATTCGAGCGACTCACGCCACAGGTGATGTACGTGAGCGCAACTCCGGCCGACTATGAGCTGGAACGTTGCGAGGGAGTGGTAGTAGAGCAGATTATCCGACCTACCGGACTACTTGACCCGATAATTGAGGTGCGGCCATCCCTCAACCAGATTGATGACCTACTGCACGAAATCAACCTGCGCAAAGAGCGGGACGAGCGAGTGCTCGTAACCACTTTAACAAAACGTATGGCCGAGGAGCTTAACGACTATCTCACACGCATCCGCATCAAGACGGCCTACATCCATAGCGACGTTGACACACTCGACCGCATAAGAATTTTGGACGGACTGAGGGCAGGGGAATTTGACGTACTTGTGGGGGTAAACCTTCTACGCGAAGGGCTCGACCTACCGGAGGTGTCGCTCGTAGCCATCCTTGACGCCGATAAAGAAGGGTTCTTAAGGAATCACCGTTCGTTGACCCAGACGGTGGGACGAGCAGCACGAAATCTGAATGGCACCGTGATAATGTATGCTGATAAGATTACAGATTCCATGCAATTGACCATCGACGAGACTGCCCGACGACGCAGCCTGCAATTAGCATATAATGAAGAACACGGCATAACGCCCCAAGCCATAGTAAAGGCCCGCAATGCGATAATAGGTATCGACAACGAAGAACCAAAGGAGCAGAAGAGCAAGCGCACCTCCCCGGCGCAGCGAGGCAAGAAGCCACAGTCTATACCATACGCCGGGGAATACTCAACCAAGGTAAATCTCGCCGCCGATCCGGTAATGCAATATATGTCGCCCGAAGCGCTGCAAAAGCTTATCACCAAGCGCAGAATGGAAATGGTGGAAGCAGCAAAACGCATGGACTTCATCGAAGCGGCCCGTTTGAGAGACGAAGTGCTCGCAATGGAAAAGATCGTAGGCGAAGCGGAACCAGCAAAGTCATAGTAAGAGTGTATTATCATTAGAAAACCTTGAAAAAAGACATGCCAGTAAAGCCCAAGAAATTTCGTAATCCCAATCCACCGATAAAGACAACGGCAGGACCTAAGCCAAAAACGCCTCAACCGGCGGTTAAAGCACCGGTCAATACTACTCCCAATATAATCACTTTACCAGTCACAGATTACCTTCCCACAAGCGTGAAGGAAATGAAGGCCCTCGGGTGGAATTACGTTGATGTCGTGCTATTTTCGGGGGATGCCTACGTGGACCATCCATCGTTTGGCGCAGCGGTGATAGGACGAGTGCTTCAGGCGGCAGGTTACAAGGTTGCGATTGTCCCCCAGCCCAACTGGCAGGATGACCTGCGAGATTTCAAGAAGTTTGGGACGCCAAGACTGTTTTTTGGAGTCTCGGCAGGGGCTATGGACTCCATGGTGAATCATTACACTGCAGCCCGGCGACGACGCAGCGATGATGCTTATACTCCGAATGGGCGGCATGGCGCACGGCCGGATTATCCGACCATTGTATACTCCAAAATTCTCCGTCAACTTTTCCCGGACACACCAATAATAGCCGGCGGTATCGAAGCCTCAATGCGCCGCTTGGCTCATTACGACTATTGGCAGGATAGGCTAAGGCCATCACTTTTGATTGACTGTGAGGCTGATATCATTAGCTATGGCATGGGAGAAAAAGTCACTGTAGAAATTGCTGACCTACTTGCTTCCGGGAAAAAGATATCAGCGTTAACTGACATTCCACAGACCGCAATCCGTGTTCGGGACGAAAAGCTTTGGGGTGACATACAGGATGGTATTATGGTGATGGATAAGGATATAATTCTTCACTCCTACGATGACGTATTGAAATCAAAAAAACATCAAGCAGAAAATTTCAAACATATCGAGCAACAAAGCAACTCAATGCACGGTAAGACTATATGGCAGCGACATGGCGACACATGGATTAAAGTCAATCCGATGTATCCTCCGATGACTACCGAGGAGATTGATGCATCGTTTGACATGCCATATACTCGTCAACCACATCCTCGCTACAAAGGGAAACGCATTCCAGCCTACGAAATGATCAGACATTCGGTTAACATTCATAGAGGATGTTTCGGAGGATGCGCATTTTGCACCATTTCGGCCCACCAAGGTAAATTCATAGCGTCAAGGAGCAAAGAATCAGTGCTTAAAGAGGTTAAAAAAGTGACTGAGATGCCTGATTTCAAAGGTTATATCAGCGATGTGGGAGGTCCGAGCGCTAATATGTATAAAATGGGTGGGAAGAATCTGGACATATGCGAAAAATGTCTTCGTCCCTCATGTCTCCATCCCAAGCCCTGCTCAAACCTCAACACCGACCATCGACCATTGCTTGATCTTTACCATGCAGTTGACAATATGCCGGGTGTTAAGAAGTCATTTATCGGAAGCGGAGTGAGATATGACCTTTCTATGCACTTGACAGGCGACCGAGATATAGACTCAGCGAATCGACAATACAATGAGGAACTTATAATCAAGCATGTTTCCGGTCGGTTGAAGGTAGCTCCGGAACACACGAGCGATACTGTGCTTGAGATAATGCGAAAGCCGTCGTTCCATCTCTACCACGAGTTTAATAAATTTTTCGAACAGGTGAACAGTCGTCATGACCTGAAACAGCAGCTTATACCCTACTTCATTTCCTCGCATCCAGGTTGCCATGAGGTGGATATGGCGGAACTTGCGGCAGAAACTAAAAACCTCAACCTCCACTTGGAACAGGTACAAGATTTCACTCCTACTCCGATGACAGTCTCAACAGAAATTTATTACACTGGATACCATCCCTACAGCGGAGAACGAGTGTTTACCGCTATATCTCCGGAGGAAAAATTGGCGCAAAGGAAATATTTCTTTTGGTATGACCGCACCTATCGCGATGATATTATCAAGTCGCTCCACCGACTGCATAGAACAGACCTGCTTTCACGCTTATTCCCACCTAAAGCAGCATATCCCACTCATCACCGAAAGTGACAAGCGGGATATGAACCATTAAATTAATACAACTGATAATTTCAACTAGATTTTCCCCACAAGTTCTATTCCGGGAGTGAGTGTGGAATCTCCCGGGCGCCAACGGGCGGGACAAACCTGGTCACCGTGCTCAGCCACAAACTGCGCAGCCTCAAGCTTACGGAGCAGCTCTTCAGCATTACGGCCTATACCATTGTCCTGCACTTCAGCAATCTTAATCTTACCTTCGGGGTCAACGACGAAAGTGCCACGATAGGCCATGAAGTCGTCAGTGTTAAGCACACCGAAATATTCGCTCAGCACACCTGTCTTATCAGAAAGCATCGGGAAACGCACCTTTTTTATTGACTCACTCGCGTCATGCCAGGCCTTGTGAGTAAATTGACTGTCAGTGGAGACACTATAGACTTCAGCACCAAGCTGCTTAAATTTATCGTAATTGTCGGCCATGTCCACAAGCTCGGTGGGACAAACGAAGGTAAAGTCAGCGGGGTAAAAGAAGAAAATAGCCCATTTACCTTTAAGGTCATCACGATTTACGGTGCGGAAAGCTCCATCTACATAAGCTTCAACTGAAAATTCAGGAATTTCTTGATTAATGATTGTCTTCATATTGATTATTTTCTGTTAATATTTCTACTTGATCAAATATAATCTCTATTCAATCTTTATAATTGACTATTTGATAACATCATAGGGAAGATAAAGGTTGACACCACAGTTAGAATTATTTTATAAAAGTTATTTAAAAAGGATTGATGAATCTATATACGATACATATTTGGACCTTAATAGTCAACACTTTTTGTTTGTAGTTTCACATATTTTTATTAATTTTGACGCAAAATGTTAATTATCCAAAGAAATATTATTACACTATTTAATTTTTTTCACAACAATTATACATTGTAATTGTTAACATATAAAAGGTTAAATGAAAAGCCTTAAACAATTTCAAATGGTATAACACGTTCCCGCCCAAAGTGGCAACTATATAATATGAAAAAATCTACTATTTGGTTACTTACGATAATCATGGCTCTAACGTTTGTCGGGTTACTTTATGTACAGATTACGTACATGAACAACATGAAACGTATGCGCGATGACCAGTTTGCGGAAGGGGTAAAGCGCTCGCTCTACGCCGTGACTACCCGTCTGGAACAGGACGAAACCAAATATTACCTTGAGGAGGATCTGCAACAGATGGATACCCAATTTTACCCCCACACAAATGCAGACGGTTCAGTGAGCCTAAGCTATATGTTTAATACGTCAGAGGGTATAAACTATGATTTGACACTCAAAGGGAATGTGGATAGAAAATCATCCACTAATCGGTCAATAAACGAACTGATGCGCGGCAAATACCTTTACCAAAAGGGGTTGCTTGACGAAGTTATTCTGAATATCATTAATCAGTCGAGCAACCGGCCAATCAACGAGCGAGCAGATTCGGCCGAAGTAACCGACTACCTACGCTCTGAGCTTGACAACAACGGACTTACACTGCCATTCGAGCTCGCCGTGGTGAATCGTGTAGGCGGAATTGTGTATAAATCAGAAGGTTATCATCCCACCGTTAAGGATGAAAGTAGCATGTTTGTGCAACGTCTTTTCCCAAATGACCCCAAAAACAAGACTTATTATTTGAAAGTATATTTCCCAACAAAGAGCGACTATATATTTGACTCAATCAGGTTCATGATACCATCGTTCATATTCACTTTCATTTTGCTCGTCACCTTTATATGTACTATAGTATTAGCATTCAGGCAGAAGAAACTCACGGAGATGAAAAATGATTTCATCAACAATATGACGCATGAGTTCAAAACACCGATATCAACTATCTCATTGGCAGCCCAGATGCTCAATGACAATGCGGTGTTGAAATCCCCGACAATGCTCAGCCATATTTCGACAGTGATAAATGATGAGACAAAGCGTCTGCGCTTCCAAGTTGAAAAGGTGCTTCAAATGTCAATGTTTGACCGACAAAAGGCCACTCTCCGACTCCAGAATGTGGACGCTAATGTGCTTGTAGCCAATATTACCACCACATTCAAGCTTAAGGTGGAGAAATATGGCGGCCACATTGAGGCAATCCTTGGGGCAAAAGATGCGACAGTAAATGTGGACGAGATGCACTTTACCAATGTGATATTCAACCTTTTGGACAATGCTGTAAAGTATCGTCGCGAGGATGTGCCACTTCAACTGATTGTAAGTACCCGTAATGTGACACAACACGGAGAAGAGCGATTTGAGGTTTCGATTCACGACAACGGAATAGGTATAAAGCGCGAAGACCTCAAAAAGATTTTCGACAAATTCTATCGAGTGTCCACCGGTAACCGCCATGACGTCAAGGGTTTTGGACTCGGACTCGCCTACGTGAAGAAGATGGTGAGCGAGCTTGGAGGTAACATATCAGTGGAAAGCGAACTTAATGTAGGAACAAAATTTATAATAATATTACCAATAACTAAAAACTAAGAATTATGGAAGAACGTTTGCGCATACTATTATGCGAAGATGACGAGAACCTCGGAATGCTGCTCAGGGAATACTTGCAAGCTAAGGGGTTTAACGCCGATCTCTTCGCAGACGGAGAAAGCGGTTACAAGGCTTTCCTCAAAGGTAAGTATGACCTCTGCGTGCTGGATGTCATGATGCCGAAGAAGGACGGTTTCGCACTCGCTCAGGAAATACGTACCGTTAACTCTGAAGTACCCATCATTTTCCTTACCGCTAAGTCTCTGAAGGAAGATATCCTCGAAGGATTTAAAATCGGTGCCGACGACTATATTACCAAGCCTTTCTCAATGGAGGAATTGGTGTTCCGTATCGAAGCTATCCTACGACGCGTGAAGGGCAAAAAGGGCAAAGAGATCACAATGTACAAGATCGGGAAATTTACGTTCGACACCCAGAAGCAAGTACTTCTAATTGACGACAAGGTCACCAAGCTCACCACCAAGGAGTCGGAACTCCTCAGCTTGCTATGCGCACACGTCAATGAAATTCTCGAACGTAATTTCGCACTTAAGACTATCTGGATTGATGACAATTACTTCAATGCACGCTCAATGGATGTCTACATCACCAAGCTGCGTAAGCATCTTAAGGACGATCCGTCAATCGAAATCATAAACATACATGGCAAAGGCTATAAGTTGATTGCCCCGGAGCTCGAATCACAAAGCTGACTCTAAGAAATTAGCAAGTGTGTTGTAATTCCACCGGTGCCAAGCTGCCGGTGGAATTTTTGCAAATAAACAATTTCCTATCTATGAAAGGATTATATTTCAAACGAATAGCCCCTACCCTACTCTTCTTTATTGTCAGCGTGATGGCTGCTGCCAGCGAGTATGATAGGTGGAGACCTGATATTTTAGGCGACGGTTACGAAATGCGACATGTGGCTCATCCTGACGATTATTCAGGGAAAGTAATCTCAACTATCATCCGCAAACTCGTTCCCGATTCGTTGCACAGCTTGAAGGGTGTGCTCTACGTGCATGGCTTCAATGATTACTTCTTTCAGAGCGAAATGGGAAATAAATTCGTGGCTCACGGTTATGATTTCTATGCAGTTGACCTTAGGAAATACGGACGCTCCATCATACCAGAGCAGCAATTGTTTGAAGTCAGGAATATTAGTGAATATTATGCTGATATCGACTCAGCATTATCTGAAATGAGAAACAGCGGCCTGCACGAGGTAATCCTAATGGGTCATTCCACTGGAGGGCTTACAGTGTCATGTTATCTCAACGACCGCCGGCCTCAGTTGGTTAAAGGATTGATTCTCAATAGTCCGTTCCTCGATTGGAATCTTGGTAAGTTGGAAAAATTTGTCGGTTTAGTCAGTTTTATCGGTAAGTTGTTTCCCAATTTAAAGATTTCACAAGGGAAATCCACAGCCTATTCTGAAAGCCTTCTTAAAAGGCATCACGGTGAATGGGATTACAATACCTCTTGGAAACTGAAACAGTCGCCAGATGTCACTGCCGGCTGGGTAAGAGCCATCCATGAGGCTCAAAAAAGTCTACGTCACGGGGGATCACGCATCACAGTGCCGATTCTGCTGATGTACTCGTCCAATAGTGTTACTGCTGATAAATGGGAAGAAAAGTTCAATCATGGTGACGCGGTACTAGATGTGTCTGACATAAAAAAATATGGCGCAAGGTTAGGTACAAATGTCACTTGCCTGAAAGTTGAACGAGGATTACATGATTTAGTACTTTCGCAGCCAGGAACTCGCATACCTTTATTTCGCTATATATTCGCATGGTTAAAACGAGAACAGCTCTAGGTAATTAACATTAATTCACACTAAAAATCATGCCGTTTCATTATATCTTATTAATTTTGCAAGGTTATACAAACCATACTCATGGGGCTGACCGGCTTTGACAGCGTGTAGAGGTGGTGAGTAAGCATGCAGAGCAATGATGGCTACGCTCTTAAATCAGAGACATCAAAATTTCAAATGGCGAAAACAACTACGCTCTCGCTGCCTAATCGAAGTACAGTAGATTAGCTTTATTCCGGCAACAGTTGCCGGAACGAGACATCACCCGATTGTCCTTTTTCCGAGACGGATCGATAAGGTGGTGCAGATAAATCGGGAATATGGCGACGAAAGCCTCGCGACTCGCCGAGAAAATTAGAGGATAAGGTTGAGATTGGTCGTTTCTTGCCTGTCTCATCTCGAAAACCAAGTAGAAACTAAGCATGTAGAAAGCTCATTAGTTCCACGTTTGGACGAGGGTTCAAGTCCCTCCAGCTCCACTTGAGGGTTCGGAAAACGCCGGACGTTTCCTGGCCAACCATAGACAAAACCGCAGACTATCAATTAGTTCTGCGGTTTTTTTTAGTGTCTTTTCCCATCGACTCAGGACCGATGCCGGACAGAAAAAAGACCCATACGGACAG
>JAMPEV010000001.1:1168222-1190847 GCA_023664955.1 Duncaniella sp. | reverse complement strand
AACAGTCAATGTTTCAGCGTTTTTCTGCGAAGGTTCGGATACCTTAGTGATCCGCCTGGGGCTCGAACCCAGGACCCCAACATTAAAAGTGTTGTGCTCTACCTGCTGAGCTAGCGAATCTTCTTTTTGATAAGTGTTTTGTTATTTTGGATAACTTGTCTTACAAAAAGCGTTGCAAAATTAGTTGTTTATTTTGATATGTGCAAGTTTTTGGGCGGTTATTTTAATTTTATTTTAAAAATTTACCTAAAATTTATAATTCTATTGTGTTTTTTGTATTATTTGACTGTCCACATCTTTTTTGCACATCTTTTTTTGCCAGAAAATTTTGAAGTTTCAGATATTATGTCTACCTTTGCACTCACAAAAGGGCTCCTTAGCTCAACTGAATAGAGCATCTGACTACGGATCAGAAGGTTACAGGTTTGAATCCTGTAGGAGTCACACAAAAACGACTGCTCGC
Source organism: Duncaniella sp. (assembly GCA_023664955.1). Classification (GTDB taxonomy): domain Bacteria; phylum Bacteroidota; class Bacteroidia; order Bacteroidales; family Muribaculaceae; genus Duncaniella. The sequence continues at coordinate 1,190,384 of JAMPEV010000001.1, read as the reverse complement.
TGTCATACAGCGAGCAGTCGTTTTTCCTTTTATTGGGTTTGTTTGGAAATATGACAATGTCATTAACGGCGTCTCCTAAGGATTATAAATTGCTAGTGACGGTTTGTGCGGTGTCATTCAAGCATCAATTCCAGTGTCTCGTTAATGATGGTTTCAGCCTTCTTATTTCAGGTGCTTGTCAAGGAAGTTGAGACACGTTTCCTGGACTTTACGTGGCATTTCGTGCCCCATAGGCAGGAGGGTGGTCTCAAGTTTATCGCCTACTCCTTGGCTGTCCCAGACCTTGTGCATGATGCTATACGATTCCCTGACAGCGTGAGGTTTGAATAGTTTGTCGGTCTCGCCATTAATGAATAACATAGCATTTGGACATGCTAATGAAGCGATATGGGGATAATCCATGTAGTTTCTCACCCCGGCGAGATTATTGGCAAATGCACCGCGCTCGGCCCTGCCGTATTCCCATGAGAATTGTGCGTCGGTTGTGGTGAGCCAACATACGGCTGCTCCGGCTTTGATAATTGGGGAGAGGGCGGCAAGCATCCAAGCGCGGTAAGCTCCCATGGAGAGTCCTATACATCCCACCTTGTCGGTCTTAACTTCCGGCATAGATGCCAAAAATTCAGTGGCATAAGTGTCCTCAAAACTCATCCATGCGCTCATATTTCGTCCGAGCATCATGAAATTTCCAGCCACATCGGCAAATTTAGTTCCGTCTACACCCTCTTTACGACCTCTGTCACCCCAGAAAATAGCATCGGTAGATAGCACCACATAGCCGTTTTTGGCGAGGTAATCACCCACATATTGACCTTCGTAAAGCTTTTCAACCCAGTTGTTGCTATCAGCAATAACTTCTTCACTGACTTCAAATGGGCGGATCATCTTCTCCTTTCCTATCGAATAATGTGCGCCATGGTCATGGAGTGCCACAATCCCGGGGAATGGACCATCGCCATCGGGGATTAGCAGGTAAGCTTCCGGTCGAGCGTACCGAGTGAGGCTAAAACGTATTTTGCGAGCGGTATACCCATCACGTTTTTCTTCGCCAAGTACTTCGATATTGTATGTGACGGCACGTGGTGGAGGCGCCAACATCAGTTCTACCACTTTGTTACGAGCCACGGTTCGCCATTCCTCAAAATTCGTTATCTCGCTGTTCCCCCAGGCCAAGGGGTAGGTCAACTCAGCCTTGATGCTATCGAGATACACGGGCATGTCACGCATAAGCTCGTAATTTTTTTCATCATCGGCGTGAGCCAAAAGTATGCTAATGGCAAAAAAAAGAAATATATTCAAATCTCTTTTCATTATTGTATTGTTATTTCTGTTGTACTTTCAATTGCAAAGAATTATCTTTGTCAGTAATAATCATCAACTAATCCATATAATATGAATATAGGTGACAAAATCCCCGAAATTTTAGGCGTAAATGCTCAGGGTAAGCAAGTGAAATCATCTGACTTTGCCGGCCAACCGCTGATTATCTACTTCTATCCGAAGGACAACACTCCCGGTTGCACAGCTGAGGCTTGCTCGATAAGGGATTACAACAAGGAACTCAGCGACATGGGTTACACCGTAATAGGTATCAGTAAGGACTCAATAGCGAGTCATGATAAATTCGCTGAGAAGTACGGACTGCCATTTGTCCTTTTATCCGATCCCGATACCGCCGTCAATCAATCGTTTGGCGTGTGGCAAAAGAAGAAAATGGCTGGTCGTGAATATATGGGTACAGTACGCACAACATTTGTGACAGATGCTAATCATGTGGTTACCCAAATTATTAATAAGGTGAACACTAAGCAAGCCGGTGAGCAACTCATCGAATTATTGAAGAAATAATCTACAAATCTTATCGAACAGCAAGGTTGCGTTATCGGACGTTCAGTCAATTTACGAAACGCCCGATAATGATGAGATTATATTCCTATTTTACAGGGTTAACGACCTTTTTACCGTTGATGGTCACATTCTCAAATTTCACTTGTGGGTACGAGCAAGTAAACTCAGGATTTTCGGCCTCAACTGTAATGTCCTTAAGAAGGATGTCGCTAACTTTGTCATCGGGGTTTCCTGCGATTGTGCCAAAAGAGCGACATTTCACATTCACATCCTCGATTATAATATTCTTCACGGTGCCGAAAGGCTTATCTGTAGATCCTTCGAGGTCAAAGAATTGTGACCACGGTTTCATGTCAAACACTGATCCGCAACGGCCTGTCACATTCTTCACTGTGATGTTTTCATAAATTTGATAGGTGTCGGGACGCATTTTGAAGCGGAGTAGGGCACAGGTATTGTCCACCTTGCAGTCACGCAGTGTAATATTCTTAGCGTGGATACACTCGCTTCCCATAGTAAGTGTGCCGTGAAGATTGGGACCGAAAGTGCATTTTTCAACGAGTATATTCTCTACGATGCCGTTTTCGGGCGACATATGTGCCGTTACGCCCTTACCGCCCTTTATGCACACACCATCATCGTTGCAATCGAGGTAGCATCCTCTGATTGTCACATTCTTACAAACATCCAAATCTATTGCATCACTACTCGGGGCCTTTACGGGCTTTGTGGGAGCGTATATATGGCAATTCTCTATCAGAATGTTGGAACACTCGTAAAGATGTGTGGTCCAGAATGCAGAGTTGCGAAGTTTCACACCTGAAATCTTTATGTCGTCACATCCCCAAAGGAACACGAGCCGCGGGCGACGCACCTCAAGATTGGTGCATGATTTGCCCACTTTCGCTCTTTCAGCGCGTAGCGCCCAGAACTCGTCCCAATATTTAGCGCCGTTGCCATTGATGATGCCGGGACCGGTAATTTCAAATTTATCAACGAAATAGGCATTAATTAGGGCAGCATAGTAATAGATGCTTCTACCCTCCATGCGCGATGGAATTAGTGGGTAATTAGCAATTTCATCGGAGCCCTTGATGCAGCCGCCTTCCTCCACTCGGAGTTTGGTTCCTGGCTTGAAGAAGAGGCCGCCGGTCAGATATGTGCCTTGAGGAACTACAATGGTGCCTCCGCCCTCGCTCTCAGCAAGGTCGATGACTTTTTGTATCTTTTCAGTCTGTAGGAGGGTGCTGTCGATTGTCACCCCGTAATTGGTTATAACATAGTCTTTCGCATTGGCTGTCAGGCAGATCCCGACCACGGCTGTGGTCAATAATATGTACTTAAATATGTTTTTCATGACGGTAATTAGTAATTGAGGTTATTGACTGTCTTACGGATGAAGGGGCGTAGTTCAGGCACCTGCTTTGCAAGTTCATTTACAGCAAGGCGTGACACAAGAATACCTCCGAGCACCGTGAGGTGGGTATTGTCAATTCGACCATTGGGACAGAATTCATACACTCCTTCCGGTATCCACATGAACATATCTTTAGAGAGTTCAGTGCCAAGGTTTTGCACTAGTTCGTGAGTCAGGCTGTTCATGTCAACGAATACCACGCCCATCTCTTTGGCCACATTTTTGGGAGCCACAACGTAATCGCCGTGGGTGTCAACAAGCACTTTCCCTTCTTTGGGATAACTTTTGAAGTTCTTCGTCCAAGTCTTACGCTGATCGTCGGTGTCTTCAGCCACATCGTTTTCGTTTGCCGGGAAGTTTCGGCGCACGATTGAATTCATGAGAATCGGGGTGCCACCTTTCTCGCGCGTTTCGTTGACAAACTTTTTGAGATTGTCATCAAATGTGCTCCCGGGGTCAGTGTGGCGGTCTTCCTTAGGCTTCTCATCATTGTGACCGAACTGGATTATCACATAGTCGCCGGGACGAATTTTTTCGCGAACGACTTCCCATCGACCTTCGTTTATAAAACTCTTGCTGCTGCGACCGTTAACAGCGTGGTTGTCAACCTTCAGCGCACCTTCAAAATAAATCGGAAGCATCTGACCCCAGCCGCGCTCCTGATTCTCCTTGTCGAGCGGCTTATTGGCCATGGTGGAATCGCCAATCATAAACACTGTCACTGTGTCGGCCGGTTCCTGGGCGAGAGTACACACAGGCAATGCCATTGCAACTATCAATGATGATAAAAATTTCATGATGAATTGGATGTTAAGGGTTTTAAATATTATTACAAAGTTAATAATTTTTTTTGGAAAGAGCGAAAAAGAGCGAAAATTCAGTTAAAATTTGCCTGTGAAAAGATTAACAGTTATCTTTGCATAGAGAACCGATTAGGTCTTTAAGCGTGAAAGCTCAGTCGGCTCAACGATGGGATTAGCCTATCACGTTCACAAAAAAGTAATTTTCGAGCTCTAAATACCTTAAATTCAATCAAAGAAAAATGAAACTTTCCGGAATGAAACATCTGCTTGCGTTATCAATACCCGCAATAATGGCGAGCTGCAGTAGTAGTAACACGCCGATTGACCGCCATGCGCTCGTGGAGCGAAATAACCCACACGTTACAGAAATTGACACAATGGCCTCTCTGACAGTCGGTAACGGGGGCTTTGCGTTCACTGTTGATGTAACAGGTCTTCAGACGTTTCCACAAACTTACACTAACGGCGTGCCCTTAGGTACACAGAGTGACTGGGGCTGGCATAGTTTCCCAAATCCTGAAAATCTCACCCATGATGAGACTCTCAAGGAGTACGACTTCGGTCGCGGACGCGCTGAGCTATATTCCACTCAGTTCAACGAGGATGGCCGCAACAAAGATGCCGCCAACTGGTACCGCATTAATCCCCACCGCCTCCATCTCGGCACAATCGGTTTCACCGACATTAAGCCCGACCAGATTTCTGCTATCGACCAAACTCTCGATATGTGGAACGGTCAAATCAACTCGACATTCATATTCGACAGCGTTCCGGTCAATGTAATAACAACAGTTCATCCTAATCTTGACATGGTGGCTGCTACCATTAAGAGCGAAAAACATATCCCGGTTGCTCTGCGCTTCCCATATCCCACAGGCGGTCATAGCGATGATGCTTGCGATTGGACCAAGGACGACCTCCATTCAACAGAAATTGTTAAGTCAGCTACCAATTCCGCTATTATTCGTCACACGATCGACTCGACTTCCTACTATGTCAACCTCGCTTGGACAGGCGCAGACGGTCCCGTGGTAAGTGGTAAGAACTCTGTGACCCTGCTCCCGACATCCGACGATTGGTCATTCACCGCCTCATTCACTGAGAATATGCCTGAAATTGCCAATCCGACATCTTCTGAAACTCTTACCGCAGCTTCTGACTATTGGCAAAATTTCTGGAATAAGGGTGGGGTAGTTGATTTCAGCAACTGTACTGACCCGCGGGCAGCTGAGCTCGAACGCCGAGTGGTGCTTTCGCAATATCTCCTTGCAACCAACTGTGCGGGGACAACTCCTCCTCAGGAAACCGGACTCACATATAATTCATGGTTTGGTAAATTCCACATGGAGATGATATGGTGGCATCAGGCGCAGTTTGCTCTCTATGGACATGAGGACCTCCTTGCACGCACTCTTCCCTGGTATGCATCTGTTGAGGATGTGGCTAAGGGTATCGCCGAACGTCAAGGATTTGAAGGAGTGCGCTGGATGAAGATGACTGATCCGTCAGGCATGGAAGCCCCCTCAAAGGTAGGTTCGTTCCTCATATGGCAGCAACCACACCTTATATATCTTGCCGAGCTTCTTTACCGTGCTAATCCCGAAGGCCGGCAGAAGGTGCTTGATGAATATTACGACCTTGTACAGAAGACTGCTCAGTTCATGGGTTCATTTGCCGACTATGATGCTGAAAACGACCGATATATACTAAAAGGCATAATCCCTGCCCAGGAAACGCTCCGTGCCGCAGAGACTGTGAATCCTCCCTTTGAACTTTCATATTGGCACTATGCCCTCAAAACAGCTCAGGATTGGCGCGAACGCAAAGGTGAGCCCCGTGTGGAAAAGTGGGACACTATTATTGCGAAACTTTCACCCCTTGCTGCCAAGGATAGCCTCTACCTCGCCGCTGAAACTGCTCCCCAGACCTACGAGGATATCCGCTTCACCTCCGACCACATGGCAGTTCTCGCCGCTGTGGGCGTGCTTCCCCAGAATGAGCTTGTGAAGCCCGATATCATGGACAACACCTTCGACTGGATTTACGATAATTGGAACTGGGATAAAACTTGGGGCTGGGATTATCCCACCACCGCTATGTGCGCTACTCGTCTCGGTTATCCCGAAAAGGCAGTCAACGCACTCCTCATGGATAAGCGTACCAACACATATCTGCCCAACGGTCATAATTATCAGGATGGCCGTCTGCGCTGCTACCTCCCCGGCAATGGCGGTCTGCTTACCACTGTGGCTCTTATGTGTGCCGGCTGGGACGGTTGCACTGAAAAGAATCCCGGATTCCCAAAAGACGGTACTTGGGATGTGCGCTGGGAAGGTATTAAGCCACTTCCGTAATTAGTTATATGTTGATAATTTAAATACATAACTTAACATCAGTAAAATCATAAACTTTTTTCTAATGAAATTTCGATTACTGACATTTGCCGCCATTTGTGTTGCCGGTTTCTTAACGGTCGTAGCAGATGTAACAGATTGGTATCCCGAAACAGTGGAAAACAAGCCATACACTCGCTGGTGGTGGCTTGGCAGCGCTGTAGATCCCGAAGGGCTTACATACAACCTCGAAGAATTCGCCAAGAAGGGAATGGGGGGAGTAGAAATCACTCCCATCTACGGCGTTCAGGGAAATGAGGTCAATGACATTGACTATCTGTCGCCAAAATGGATGGATATGCTCGCCTACACCGTAAAGGAAGGTAATCGTCTTGGCTTGCAAATAGATATGAATAATGGTACCGGATGGCCCTTCGGCGGTCCGGAAATCACAACTGCTGAAAGCGCACAGAAACAGATTGTAGAGACCTGGAATCTTCCCGCAGGCCAGAAACTATCAGACAAGATTGTGGTTAAAGACCCCAAGCAGAAGGAAGTTGCATCTCTACAGGCAGTCATTGCAGCCAATGGTGATAAGCGCATTGACGTGACAAAATATGTAACTAAGGATGGAACATTGAATTGGAAAGCACCCAAAAAGCCGGCCGGTGACTGGACTGTGTATGCACTGTTTGCCGGAAGAACATTCCAGATGGTGAAACGTGCTGCTCCCGGTGGTGCCGGTTACGTGCTCAACCATTATGATAGCACAGCGGTGAAAAAGTATCTCGCTAAGTTTGATAAGGCTTTTGAAGGACGGGAAGAAATCCTCCCCAATACGTTCTTCAACGATTCCTATGAGGTATATGGATCTGACTGGGATGAGAAGCTATTGGACGAATTCCAAAAGGACCATGGTTATGACCTTCGTATGTATATGCCGGAATTTGCCTCAACAGAGCCGTCTGACATCCGTTCGCGAGTGCTTCGCGATTATCGTAGCACCCTTGCCCGTATGCTCTATGATAATTTCATGAAAGTGTGGCTAGACTGGGCTCATGCCAAGGGAGTGAAAATCCGTAATCAATCCCATGGTTCCCCTGCCAACATTCTCGATCTCTATGCAGCTGTTGATATACCAGAGTGTGAGACATTTGGTCAATCCGACTTCGATATTCCCGGCTATGTGGCAAATGGCCCATCACGCAAAAACGATGGAGACCCCACAGTGTTGAAATTCGCCTCATCTGCTGCTCACCTCATGGGCAAGCCATATACATCAGCTGAAACATTAACATGGCTGACTCAGCATTTCCGCACATCACTTGCACGCTGCAAGCCTGAATTGGACCAGATGCTCGCATCGGGAGTCAACCATATATATTTCCATGGTTCTCCCTACTCTCCTAAGGGAGTTGCATTCCCAGGATGGCTGTTCTATGCGTCAATTAATATGTCGCCCACCAACTCTATATGGAAAGATGCAGAGGAATTCTTTGAATACATTGCACGTTCTCAGGCATTCGTTGCAGCCGGTGAGCCTGACAATGACTTCCTCCTTTATTTCCCCATTGAGGACATTTGGTATAACAAGACTGAGCGTCCCTACCTGATGTTCGGTATCCATGATATGCCCAAAACTATGCCTGATTTCCAGCAAAATATCCTTGATATTCAGAAGGAAGGTTACGATCTTGATTATATATCCGACAAACTTCTCCAGGACATACATGTGAATGCCGACGGTACAGTAAGCGGAAAGGGAAAGGCAAAATACAATGCAGTGATTGTTCCCCCGGTAAAACTCATGGAGACTGCTACGCTGCGAAAGTTCCTTGATCTTGCAGATCAGGGGGCCACACTCGTATTCGTAGGGTCACAGCCCGAAGATGTGCCCGGGTTAGGGAATCTGGAAGAACGTCGTGCTGAGTTCAAGCAAGTGGCACAAGGGCTTCCCGGGACAACTGCGACCGCGACGGTGAAAAAGGCAGGAAAAGGTCGCTTTATCACAACCCCTGATTTCGCATCGGCTCTCAAATTGACAGGTGTTAAGCCCGAACCTTTGCGAACTGAAAATCATGCCGTGGTGCTCCGACGTCTCAACGAAGCCGGTGGCCATAATTATTATATCACCATGTTGAAGAACTATCCGATTGACGGTTGGGTAACACTTGCCACTGATGCTGAATCGGCAGAAATTTTCGACCCGTTGACGAAGAAGTCCGGTATGGCGCAGCTCCGGAAAGATGACGATGGTAACACTCAAGTTCGCCTTCAGCTCCTTCCCGGCGAGGCTCTTATGCTCAAGACATTCCCGAGGGTAGAGTCAGCACCGGCATGGAAATATGTTGAGGGTAAGGGTACACCGATTGAAATCACCAACGGTTGGAGTATATCGTTCCCTGAAAGCGAGCCTGAAATCAAGAACGTCTTTTACACTGACACCCTCACTGCATGGACTAATCTACCGGATTCAATTGTCAAGGTGAATGTCGGTACCGGTCGCTACACTGTTACAGTCAATGTCCCCGATCCCGCATCAGCTGATGAGTGGGCGCTCGACCTTGGTGATGTACGTGAAAGCGCGCGCGTATATATTAATGGTGAATATGCAGGCACTGCGTGGTGTGTTCCTTTCACTCTCGAAGTGGGAAAATTCCTGAAAGCCGGTGACAACAAGATAGAAATCGATGTCACTAATCTTCCTGCCAACCGCATCGCTGATTACGAACGTAGGGGGGTGAAATGGCGCATCTTCAAGGATGCCAATATAGCAAGTGTGACAAATGAAAAGACTTTCAGTTTCGGCGACTGGGAAACTGTTCCTTCCGGTCTTAATTCTACCGTAACTCTCACTCCAATAACTCTCACAAAATAATAAGTAAGTGAACATAATTATTAGGATTTCACCTTAGTGAAATTTTGATAAAATCAATGTAAGCATATTGTAAATCAATTAAATCTAAATAATCGCAATGAAAAAATTAGTACTTATCGCCCTAACAGCTGTCATGGCTCTCCCGGTATTCGGCGCCAAAGAACAGTTACCTCCACGCGACCAGACTTTGAAGACTCTCATCAAGGTTAATGACCATTATCTCCGCAAACACCCGGATCCTTATCAGGGGATACCTTATTACTCTCGCAAGAAAGTGTATGAGGCAAATATCTGGACACGCGGTATTTACTTCGAGGGTCTCATGGCACTCCATTCAATTTATCCCGACAATCGCTACTACGATTACGCCATTGAATGGGCCAACAAGCACAATTGGGGTATGCGACGTGACGATACTACTACCCGCAATGCCGATAATTATTGCGCTGCTCAGACCTACATCGACCTCTACAACCTTACTCCTGAGCCCCACATGCTCACTAAGACTAAAGGTGCGATGAATATGCTCGTTAACACTCCGCAGGTTGATGACTGGACTTGGATTGACGCCGTTCAGATGGGTATGCCAGTGCTTACAAAGTTGAGCCGAACCACAGGTGACCCCCGTTATGCCGAGAAAGCTTGGGATATGTATGAATGGACTCGCAACACCCTTGCCGGAGGTCTTTTCAATGAAAATGAGGGTCTTTGGTGGAGAGATTCAGACTTTGTGCCTCCTTACAAAGAGCCAAACGGCAAGAACTGCTATTGGTCACGTGGTAACGGTTGGGTAGTGGCAGCTCTTGTACGTGCACTACAGGATATTCCTGCCGATGATCCACACCGTGCGGCATACGAAAAGGACCTTCAAACTATGTGTGAGGCCCTTGTGAAATGTCAGCGCAATGATGGCTTTTGGAACGTGAGCCTTCATGATGAGAGCAACTTCGGTGGCAAAGAACTTACCGGAACAGCACTTTTCGTTTATGGAATGGCTTACGGAATCAACAACGGAATTCTTGACCGCGAAAAATATCTTCCTGTCATCACAAAGGCTTGGAACGCAATGGTCAATGATGCCGTTCATGAAAATGGCTATCTTGGCTATGTGCAGGGTACAGGTAAAGAACCGAAGGATGGTCAGCCGGTGACTTACGATTCAGTCCCTGACTTTGACGACTTCGGCACCGGATGCTTCCTCCTCGCAGGTTCTGAAGTGTACAAAATCAAGGATGTCGCCGAAAACAAAGGCCACAACAAGCATCCTAAATAATCACCACGACGCAATGGATCCGGCATAACTGCTGAATGTAGGAAATCATCGGATTCAAAGAATTCAACGAATTCAACAAATCCGGTACAACTGCCGGTTTCACCAAAATAAAAAAATTCAGCGAATTCAATAAATTCTTAAGATTTTCAGAAATTCTCCCTGTCGATATTTCAGAAATACCGACAGGGATTTTTTTGTTGCTGGGTCACGGTAAAGAAACCGATACCCAGCGAGATGTAGAGACGTGTCACTGGCGCATCTGAGTGGGAACACGGTAAAATCCTGTTGGTTGAATCGGGTTGAAGTATGTTGCATCGGGTTGTAACATGTTGGATTGCAGGGTGGGTTTTACCGTGATTCAGCGATCCCGGTTTGGGTGGACGCACTATGGTGCAATGTAGTTTTTTCAATATATCAATGTGCGCTTGCCGGGCGGGGATTATAGCCAAGGGGTGGGTGGAATCTCTATTCCGGGGTTGGCTATTTTTGAGGTGCGGAGCACGGCGTACCGCTATGTTCGTCGATGATTTGATGTTTCGGCGACCCCGATCGGGGAGGACGCTCCATGGAGCGTCCCTACTGGGTGGTAGGTGGTTATGGCCTGTCCGATGGTTTGGAGGACGTTGGCTAAGGTTACTATTGTGACGGGTGGTGGCGGGTCGGGGGATTTGGGTTTGATGGTGATGTGCCGTTTGATGGCCGGGGGGAGGTGCTGGATGAATTTAGCGACGCTTGCCATGTTGTCGGTGAGCCGGAGGTGCATGATGAGGAAGCCGAAGGGGCTTTGCATCGGGAAGAGGACTCGGCAGAGCTGCTGGAACCTGATGGGATGTGAGTAGAACGGTGAGCCGTCTTCGGCGTCCTGGACGTTGAGGAGGAGCATGAAGCCAAGGGAGCTGCCTCGGAAGCGGTTAATGGCCCGATAGTTGCAGTAGCGTATGCGCTCCTTTTTCCTTGGTTGGGGGTTGAGGTTCAGGGCTTTGTATTCTGTCCCGGGAGCGAACACAACGGTCCGGATGTCGGGGTTGTTGAGTTTGTCGAGCCGGTAGTTGAGGTAGTCCCTTAGGAGCTGGGAGGAGTCGAAGTCGGGAGGGTCGATGACGAGTTGCGGCTGTGGAAGGCGGCTTTTCAGTTGGTGGTGATAATTGCGTTCGAGGAGGGTGATGATGGAGCGTTCGCGATCGGAGAGCCTGCGTTGGAGGTATTTCTCGAAGCTATATACCCAGACGGCCGGCGCGGGCCGGCGGGTGGGGGTGTTGGTCGTGATGAGGAATTTTTTCATAGCTTCGGGGGGGGGGATTTTTGATGCAAAGATAAGGGGTTGGGATGGGCGTTGGAGTGCGATAAAGTCAAAGATGGGGGATTTTACTTGTGTAATCAACCAGATTATGTGGGAGATTGTTGTATATATACACGTTTGGAATTGCATCCGATATTAGTCTCTTTTGTAGGGTTGAAAGGTATCATGGATGCCGAAACATATTGAGTGTTTGACCACCATAAAATATATAGCTGTTATGTTAAGTGCGAGCGTAAGACGGGGGATACGTGATGTGATTAACTGGGTTACGATAATCCTGTCAATCTTGCTGATTACGTTTATATCCATTGACACTTTTAATAATGTAAACTTTCTGCAAAGCCCTAGGTATATGGGTTTTCAGCTATGGGTGTGCTTGATTTTCCTTTTGACATTTTTTGTCGAGTTGGCTATCGCTGAAAATAAGTGGCAGTATGTCAAAGGGAACTGGGCATTCTTCCTCCTTTCCATTCCATATCTTAACATTCTAAACCAAACCGGCATACAGCTCGATGCATCGCAAATATTTTATATACGATTCATTCCGTTAGCGAGGGGTGTGATGGCGATGACAATCGTGGTCAGGGCTATTTCCCGGTATCAGATTAATTCATTTCTCTACTCGTATATATTAATATTGTGTGCGTTTATATATTTCGGGAGTTTGATTTTCCTTTACAAGGAGCATGGGATAAATCCGATGGTAAATAATTTTGGCACAGCCCTTTGGTGGGCTTGCATGAACGCTACGACCATAGGATGCGAGATAAACCCGGTCACGGTTACCGGTAAGATAATCGGATGCGTAGTGTCACTATGCGGCATTGTGATGTTTCCTCTCTTCACCGTTTATTTCACCTCTCTGATACGCCGATACAGGCAGAAAAATTTCGTCTAAAATAGTTAAGAGCCTAAATTAAAAATTCGTAACTTTGCAACGTGAAATTTATGGAACAGACCACGTCTATTCAGCAACGCGTAGATGAGGTGATAGGTCGCCTCGGCAGTCTTGATGACATGCGCCATATCTGCCCCGCCCGTAAAGGCGAGGGGGAGCCCTTATTGTCAAATGATGCCGTCAGACGCATCGTTCAACTGTCACGTCAACTGATGTTTCCCGGTTTTTATGACGAGTCGGTCCAAAGCGACTCAGTGCTACGCTCAGTCATGACCCTTGATTGCCATGAGCTTCTCCATCTGCTCCAGCAGCAAATTACGGCCGGTTACTGCTTCGACTTAAATTATTGCGAGGCCGACCTGAACACTTTGAGCATCAATGCCAAGGAGACTGCCTTGAAGTTTATAGAATCACTCCCCGACTTACGCCATCTTCTCGATGCCGACATCGATGCCACCTACTTGGGCGATCCCGCCGCAGTGTCAACCCATGAGGTGATAGCCTGCTACCCCGGAGTACGCGCCACGATGAGCTACCGCATCGCCCATCAGCTGGCAAATCTCAATGTCCCTATCGTACCCCGCATGATTTCAGAGCAAGCCCACTCCGAAACAGGTATCGACGTCCATCCCGATGCCACAATAGGTGAAGGATTTGTGATAGACCATGGCACAGGAGTGGTGATTGGAGCAACAGCCATCTTAGGGAAGAAGGTGAAGCTCTACCAAGGAGTTACCCTTGGTGCTAAAAGTTTTGTCACTGACGATTCCAACAATCCCATCAAAGGAATACCGCGCCATCCTATTATCGGTAATAACGTGGTAATCTACTCCAATTCCACCATCCTCGGTCGTATCACAATCGGCGATGACGCAATAATAGGAGGCAACCTTTGGGTAACAAGGGATGTGGCACCCGGTGAAAAGCTCATCCAAGCCAAAGCCGATAATTTCCGTTCAATAGGAGGTGCTTAGACACTGAGATTAAAGGAGATCAAGACATTACGTACACTCCAAAATCACAAATTATTTGCATATAAAAAGTTAGACGAAATATGGAACATCAATTTGAAATGGTTGCCAAGACTTTGAAAGGTCTTGAGGAAGTACTCGCAGAGGAGCTGCGCCAGCTCGGAGCGCTCAATGTGGAGCCCGGATGCCGAATGGTGTCGTTCGAGGGCGACCTTGCGATGATGTACAGAGCTAACCTCTGCTGCCGCACAGCTCTTAGCATTCTGCGTCCAATCTATAAGTTTATCGCCAAAGACCCCGACAGCTTATACGAAATGGTTAAGGAATATGACTGGTCAAGCGTGATGACCCTTGACAAAACATTCTCCATCGACACCACGACCCACTCAGCCGAGTTTACCCACTCCCGCTTCGTCACATACAGAGTGAAGGATGCTATTGTCGACTATTTCAAAGACAGATTCGGTCAGGACAAGCGCCCCGGCGTGCGCCTCAATGATGCCGACGTGATGATAAATGTCCACATTGATGGCGACCGTATCACGATCTCCCTCAACTCGTCAGGCGAATCACTTCACCGTCGCGGCTGGCGCGTGGCACAGACAGAAGCTCCTATAAACGAAGTTCTTGCCGCCGGAATCATCCTTAAAAGCGGATGGAAGGGCGACTCACCCTTTGTGGATCCTATGTGCGGTTCCGGCACATTCTTGATTGAAGCAGCGATGATTGCCGCCAATATCAAGCCGGGAAGCTTCCGCAAAGGATTTGCCTTTGAAAACTGGCATGATTTCGACGCAGAACTGTTTGAAAAAGTGCTTAACGAGGACACCGAACGCCGCGATGTGCCATTCAAAATCTATGGAGCCGACATCTCACCCAAAGCAGTGTCAATTGCCGAGCGCAACATACTTTCTGCCGGCGTGGATGAATATATAAATCTGCGCATCAAACCGTTGCAACAATGGAGTGAAGCCCCTGCCGACGGAGTGCCGGGCGTGCTGGTCACCAATCCACCTTACGGCGAACGAATCAACGTAGAGGACATGGAAGCTTTATACAAACTGATTGGAACAAAGTTGAAACATGTGTTCCTCGGTTATCACGGTTGGGTTATTTCATCCAACGTAGACTACCTCGCCCATATCGGACTAACACCCTCTATCAAAGAGGAACTTCAGAATGGAGGACTTGACTGCGAACTCCGCGAATATATCATCTTCGAGGGGACAAAGAGCGACTTCCGCCGTGAAGGAGGACGGCTAAAAGGCGACCGTCCGTCCAAAGAAGACCGTCGTCCTCGCGGACGCAAGAGCGATGAAGAGTGGAAAAAAGATGCCCGCAAGCGCGGAATGGGCGGTAAGGAAGCCTCAAAGGGCATTAGGCGTACTGAGCATAAGCCCAATAAGTTGGAAGAGCTTTATCGTCCCAAGAAAGGGGGCTATGCACGCAGCGAAGAGCGTCGCCGCAAATTCAAGGAGGAGACAGCAGCCCGTAGCGAAGCCGAAGAACTATTGTCACGCCACCATAACATCCATGCACTTAAATCACTCGGGGAGACACCCAAACGTCCATCTATCACCCCCTCGGAGGGTCCGTTCATGCGCACACGTCGCCGATGGAAACGCCCCGACATCAACAATAACAACGAAGAAAATCAAGATTAATTAACCATATTCCACCAAATTACCATGTCTATACAGCAAAACCTCAACACCTTGCGTCATCCGGTGAGTAACCATCCGGAGAAAAGCCCCTTCAACGCCGGTGAAACCATTCAGGAACAGACATCCAAGCTCAATGTACTCCTTCTCGGCTCGGGCGGCCGTGAATGCGCCCTCGCATGGAAAATGTCCCAAAGCCCACGCATGGAGAAACTATTCATCGCCCCCGGTAACGGAGGCACTGGAGCCTACGGCGCTAATGTGGCGATTTCGCCACTTGATTTCGAAGCGATTGAGGAATTTGCCGCCAAGAATGGCATTGACATGATAGTTGTTGGCAACGAGGACCCACTCGTAGCGGGTATCTATGACTATTTTGCAGACCGCGATAATACCCCATTAGTGGTAGGGCCCTCGAAAGCCGGTGCTGCACTCGAAGGGAGCAAGGAATTTGCCAAGCAGTTCATGGTACGCCACTCTATTCCCACCGCCCGCTATCGCAGCTTCACAGCCGAAACTCTCGAGGACGGATACAAATTCCTTGAACAGCTTAAAGCACCCTACGTGCTTAAAGCTGATGGACTTGCAGCCGGCAAAGGTGTATTGATTATCGACTCACTTCAGGAAGCCAAGGACTCACTCAAGGAGATGCTCAGTGGCATGTTTGGAAAGTCATCAGCCACAGTGGTGATTGAGGAATTTCTCAGTGGAATAGAATGTTCAGTTTTCGTACTCACGGATGGGAATGGCGGTTACAGAATCCTACCTGTGGCAAAGGACTACAAACGCATCGGCGAAGGTGACACAGGGCCAAACACCGGCGGCATGGGAGCGGTGAGCCCCGTAGTGTTCGCTGACAACGAATTCATGAACAAGGTTGAAGAACGAATCATCCTCCCCACAGTCAATGGCTTAGTAGAAGAAGGAATCACCTACCGCGGATTCATTTTCTTAGGACTAATCAACGTGGAAGGCGAACCGATGGTGATTGAATACAATGTGCGCATGGGCGACCCAGAAACCGAAGTAGTAATGCTACGCATCGCATCCGACCTACTCCCATTACTCGAAGCAGCCGCTAAGGGGAACCTCTCAACAATGCCATTAGCCACCGACCCCCGCTATGCCACTACCGTGATGGTGGTTTCAGGAGGCTATCCGGGCAGCTACCCCAAGGGAAAGATCATCTCGGACACAGGGAATGTTAATGATGCCATACTATTCCACGCAGGCACCAAACTCGACGAGAACGGACAACTTCTCACCTCCGGCGGCCGCGTGATAGCCTGCAGCGCCTACGGTGAGAGCATTGATGAAGCTCTGGCCAATAGCTATAGTGCCGCTGAGACAGTAGATTTCGATGGTAAATATTTCCGCCGCGACATCGGTGGCGACCTTAAAAAACTAATGTAATCAACCCTTGACGCATCTAAATAACACCCGTCGATGACCCGCGGAGAATTAAGATTTACACGAGTAATACGATCACGAGGCATAGCGTTTCTAATCGCTATAGCCTCAGTGATCATGACCATGCAGGCATGGGTGTTAGGGAAGGTTCTCCCTATCACAAGTGACATGTCAGTGGCACTCCCCGCTCCCTCAGAGTGGCTGGGTAACTCGTGGATTTCTATGTGGATTAATGTGGGGTTACTCTTAGGATTATCGATACTCCTAATCGCCATTAACCGCACCACCAATCTTCTACGCACCATTTCGGTGTTTTTCGCTGCATTCTTCCTTCTCTCCACCGCATCTACTCCGATTGTAACGGGACAATTGTCAGCTTCGGTCCCGCTTGCCATTATTGTGATAATGTGCATGTGGATAATGTTTTCGATATACAGTGTCAGGGCAAGTTCGAGGCGCGTGTTCTTAGTGTTTTTCCTGCTAAGTCTCGGTGCATTACTCCAGTACGCATTTCTACTCTATGTCCCTGTATTCATTATAGGCCTCGGGCAAATGAGGATTTTGAAGTTCAAGAAACTCATAGCCGCATTATTAGGACTCATAACGCCACCATGGATTGTGTGGGGACTCGGGATAGTGCCGCTGCCCACCATGCCGAGATTCTTCTTCACGCCACCCACCATGTTATTAGGGATGGAAGACGCATGGCCATTTATCGCCACCGTAACATTCACACTCCTTGTGGGATTTTTTGTCGGTGTCATTAATTTGATAAAAATTATCGGGTTCAACGCCCAGGCACGAGCTTACAATGGACTTATGATGTTAATATCCATATCCACAGGTATTTTTGCGATAATAAACTTCACGAATTTACCATTTTATGTCACCTTGCTCAACGCCTGCGTAGCATTCCAAATAGGACACTTTTTCCGCATAACTGCTATGAAACGAGGCTACATATTCATTGTGTCATGCATGGTGATTTACATCGCACTTTATAGTTGGACCATACTGTCATGAAGATTGTAGCAGATAAAAATATTCCATTCCTGCAGGAGCCACTTAGCGCCATGGCTTGTGAAAAGGTGTACCTCAGCGGTGATGAGATAACCGCCGAAGTCATGTGTGACGTCGACATACTTCTCACACGCACCCGCACTCATTGCGACAGCAAGCTCTTAGAGGGGACTTGTTGCAAGTTTATCGGCACAGCCACTATCGGCACCGACCATATTGAACTTGATTACTGCCGCAATAAAGGTATTACGGTGGCCAATGCTCCGGGTTGCAATGCTCCGGGTGTTGCTCAATATGTCCTTACGGCTATCAAAGAGAGCCTGAGGGATGGTGAATCGTTTGCTGATAAAACTATTGGAATAATTGGAGTGGGAAATGTCGGCTCGTTGGTAAAGAGATGGGCTGAATCATTAGGAATGAGGGTATTGGTCAATGACCCACCTAAATTTGGCAACTCAACTATAAACACGCCACTTTCCACTATTGCCAATGAATGCGACATTATAACGGTCCACACACCGCTCACTCGCAAAGGAGAACATCCTACCTACCATCTCATCGATGAACAATTTCTTAATTCACTACAACACAGCCCATTGCTTATTAACACCGCACGGGGATCGGTAATAGATACCGTAGCGGTAAAAAGAGCATTGGAAAACGGCAAACTATCCAATGTAGTTATCGATTGTTGGGAAGGAGAACCCGAAATAGACCGGGAATTACTTGAGAAGGCATTATTTTCCACTCCCCATATCGCCGGCTACTCCTTCGAGGGTAAAGTACGTGCCACAGCGATGATTCTCCAATCCTTAAAAATATTCCTTAAAGAAAATGGAGAATCTCAACTTCCGGCACCATTGAATATCCATCTCAATCCTGTACCGGATGAGATAACTCCAGAGATGCTTAACTACGATATTCTCGAGGACACACTCGCACTGAAAGGGGCAGACATTATCCCCTCAACTTTTGAATCACTCCGCAATGACTACCACCTCCGCCACGAACCTGGCCAAGGTTCAGAAGGTCACTAAGAGATCTAATGATTATATATCATATAAATCTTATATGTCTTATATGATATGTCTTATTTTTTGCTTCTCTGCGAGAATTTAAAGATTTTTATGTACATTTGCAGTGTGAATGTGGCATGATTATATTGCCGCTATGTGTAATTTATACCTATTTGACTTGGACACAGACCCTTTACCAGCCACTGAGGCTATTCTGAGCCTCATAAATAGCGTGGCAAATCTGCCCTTACTTGACATCGTTGCGATGGGAAGCGCTCAAATTGTAGCCTTGATTTTGGCTATTTTGGCTCTTTTCATTTCCGGTTTTGTATCCGGAAGTGAAATTGCGTATTTCTCCCTCACCCCGACCCAATGTGAAGAACTCGAAGAGTCTCCAAAAGGAGAGCGTGTGATGGCACTTATTGAAAAGCCGGAGAGACTTCTTGCCACAATACTGATTTCCAATAATTTGGTCAATGTGACTATCGTCGTGCTTTGTAACTTTGCCCTCGGTCCGATATTTTCAGGAATGAGCGCACTTTGGAGCTTCATACTTCAGACCGTACTCCTCACTTTCCTAATCCTGCTTTTTGGTGAAATTCTTCCCAAGCTATATGCCAATTCCAACAACCTCGGATGGGCAAAAATGGCTGCAGGGCCGCTAAGTCTCTGTGTAAAAATATTTTATCCTCTATCTTCTATCTTAGTGAAGAGCAGTGGGATTGTAAATAAGGTAGTCACGAAAAAGGAAGCCACCGTTACTGCTGATGATCTCTCCCAGGCACTGGAAATTGCCAATGTTGGAGAAAATGAGAACAAGGATATGCTTGAGGGCATCCTCAAATTTGGCGACACTACGGCTTCGGAGGTTATGACACCCCGTGTCGATGTAACCGGGCTTGATGTAGAGTTCTCTTTCAAAGAGGTGATGAAAGTGGTGATTGACAGTGGTTTTGCTAGACTTCCTGTTTATAAAGACTCGATGGACAATATCCAGGGGGTCCTTTATTCTCGCGACCTTCTTCCCTACGTGGGAGGTAAAACCGGAGCCGATTTCTCATGGCAGTCGCTGATGCGCGAACCATACTTCGTGCCGGAATCACGCATGATTGACGACCTTCTTGAGGATTTCCGTTCGCGTCGTGTACACCTTGCAATCGTGATTGACGAATTCGGAGGCACTCAAGGCATTGTCACTCTCGAAGATGTACTCGAAGAGATCGTAGGCGATATTGACGACGAGTATGACGTAGAGGAAAAAACCTACCGCAAACTTCCTGATGACACTTATATATTTGACGGCAAGACACTTCTCAATGACTTTTTCCGTATCACCGGTACTGAGGAGGAAGAATTTGCCGAGGTGATAGAGGATTGTGAAACACTCGCCGGAATGCTCCTCGCTATCAAGGGGGATTTCCCAAAAGAGAAAGAGTCAATAGTATATGGCCGTTGTCGATTCTTAGTACTCTCAATCCAAAACCATCGCATTGTAAATGTGCGTGTTAAAGTGATGCCGGAAGTTCAGCCCGACCAAATGAAACAACAATAGGCTGATGCAGAAATTCAACCTTTATACCTTCGATATCCCCTCCACTCCGGCTTTGCCTCGGCGTGAGCGAGAGAGATTAGCTGTCAAACAATTGCTCACACAAGCATTGGGGCAAGAAGCAAGATTAAACCACGACGCACATGGCTCACCTTTCCTGCCCGACTATCCCGAATTTCATATCTCCATTTCACATAGCACAAATCATTGCATCCTTGTCACAAGCGACCTACGGATAGGTACCGACATTGAATCACGACGTCCCCAGCTCATGCGTATTGCCCACAAATTCCTGACTCCCAATGAGAAATCCATATATGAAGCTCTGCAAGCTAAATCTCCCGGAGAGGGAACACTCGACTTTTTGTTGAAACTATGGACAGCAAAGGAGGCAACCTTCAAAGCAGCTGCAATCCCCGACCTTGTGGTATCGGAAATAGACATAGACCGCAACTGCACCACAGCGACTGCACGCGGTCATAAATTCTCACTCTTCTATCCCACTACACCATTCGACGAAACAATCGCCGTTGCCATACCTCAGCATGATCAACACCCAACCGACTGACACCGCCACGAATATTTATAATCGTATCAATGTTATATGTGCCGGACCTTAGGATGCGCATACTATAAGCCGTAGACCCTGGGTTAACTTACCTCGCAATTAACGATTGCTTCTACCAAATAGAGCGCACGTATGTCGGCACGCTCCACTTCCATGTCATCATATTGAGGATTTTCGCTGTGGAGGATTACCATCTGAGGATTAGGATGTCGGCGTAGATATTTCACCATACGGAATTCTTCAAGTTCTACCACATAAATCTGTCCCCAAAAGAGATTGCGCTTATCGCGGATGGGACGTATGGCCACATAACCTCCGTTATTGATACGCGGCTCCATGCTGTCGCCCCTCACTTTCACGATGTTGGCATTCTGGGAAATACCCGGGATATTGATATACCCAACGGGGTTAATCTCACCAAAAAGAGAGGTGAGCGACCGACATCCGGCGGTAACATCAATGTCAAACACCGGAGTGCCGTCATGCACCACTTCAACTTCAATCGGCTCTTCAAGTAGAATATCCTTTGTGGCGGAACCCTTCTCAAAGGGTACTCCAACCCCATCTCGGAGCCAAGTTTTTGAAATGCCAAGGTCTACCACCATTTTATTGATAAGAGCCTCCGAAAATGGCAATTTGCCATTCATCGACTTGGAAAGATTGGACGGATCCATACGTAGCATTTGAGCCAACTGTCGCTGGCTCAAATGCTTGAGCTGCATTATATGCCTTATTCTATCGGATATAGTTGTCATAATAACCACAAAGGTACACAAATGTGGTTAAATTACCAAATAACTATCCGTCCAATCTCTCAATGAATAATCAGCCGGTATTTTCAAAATACGCCCAATTATTCATTAGTTCCCCTTCATAGTCGCAGCCATGTGGGTATATAGCCGCATGGTGCTAAATGGTTAGAAATAAAATAACAAATGTTAAAACGCGGTAGAATATCACAGGGAATTCCTATATTTGTCGGATAGTATTCTACCGATGAGACATACATCAGCACATAAGCTCCTAAAACCAATCATATTAATCATTGTCACATTGCTTCCTCACGGATGTAAAGTGCCTGACGACTCCCCTCTTCTAAGAGCAGAAAGCTTTTTAGAAGAGCATCCCGACTCGGCAGCAATGGTGATGAACGAGCTTGACGGCAAGCAGTTTCATCGCCGTTCAGAGAAAGCGCTATATGGGCTGCTTTCCACCGC
>JAMPEV010000001.1:1086779-1168122 GCA_023664955.1 Duncaniella sp. | reverse complement strand
GCAGTGGTATTCCTTAAAAAAATTCACAAATCACAAAAGTTTAAATGAGTTCATACTCAGAATTCTCGTAGTTCTTATGGTTCTCAGAAAACTTAAAGTGAACATATCTCTTTAAGTTCATCATGTATTGTTGCAGTTTTTAAAGATCCAGCGGGTCAACCGGCTCTTCGTTTATTGGAATATCAGTATTAACATTCTTGGAACCGACGAGTCCGTAGAATAGTAAATAACCAAGCATTGCGACTACGAGCCAGTAAGATGTCATGTAGCCAGCTGCATGTGCTATGGCGTTTTGGATAAGAGGCATCACACCGCCACCGACTACCATCATCATGAATATACCCGAAGCCTGAGCGGTATATTTGCCTAAGCCTTCAACTGCCAGGTTGAAAATGCCACCCCACATGATTGATGTACAGAGACCGCAAAGTATCAAAAGGAATGCACTTACGGGGACCTGCGCACCACCTGCATAGAGGAACTCAGGTACAGGGAATGTGGTAGTCTTAGGTATGAAAATTGCAAATACTATAAGGACAATTGCGGTAGTAGATACTGCAATGAGCTGAACACGTGATGAGACAGCGCCACTGATGAATCCGGAAAGAGTACGACCCACGAGCATGAATAACCAATATACGGCTACTATCGCACCGGCGATAGCCGACGCCTCACCTGCCACACCGGCCCCGTTGGCACCTTGGTCGGCAAGGTAGAAGTTGAGTGTGCCCGGAATACCGATTTCGATACCCACATAGAAGAATATGCCGATCACACCCAGCACAGTGTGGCGGAAATTCCAAGGAGAGTGACTATATTTCACTTTCTTTACACCTTGCTGCATATTGGGTTCAGGGATGGGGATGAATATCAAAATCACAAATGCTACTGCGAAGATACCCATGCCAATGAAGAGAAGTGGTGACACGGCGCTAATCATGGTGTCCTTAGTAAGAACCCCGATAAGTGCGCCAACGAAGAACGGAGTTAATGTGCCAGAAAGAGAGTTAAGCGCGCCTCCGAACTGTAGAAGCTGGTTACCCTTGTTGCCACCACCGCCGAGAAGATTGAGCATCGGGCATACAACCGTGTTGAGCATGCAAACGCAGAAACCGCAGATGAATGCGCCGAGAAGATAGATAAAGAAGTTGAGAGTGATAGGGAAAGTGGCAGCGACGCCCTCAGCTGTTGTAGATGTGAAGTTGAAAATCACAGTGTCAACACCCACGATGCTTGAAAGATACTGGGTAAAGAGACCAACCACACCCACGGCAATAGCCCAAAGAGCGGTCTTTTTGTAGCCTATTTTCACTAGAAGGTTTCCGGCGGGAATACCCATGAAGAGATAGGCGAGGAAGTTCATCATGTTACCCATCATTCCGAGTACTGAGTTGCCTTCAAACTGATTTCCCCAAATAGTGCCGATAGGGGCGGCAAGGTTAGTTACAAACGAAATCATTGCGTAGATGAAGAACATCACCACAATAGCAACGACATTTCCGTTTTTCTTGGCGGAATTTTCCATTTTCTTAAGTTAATAGAGTTGTTGGTTATTTGTTTGATAATTAAGTACAAATGATTAGATTACAGGGATTAGATTCTCATGATATATTATCAAAAGATTCCTTTCGGCAAAGATAAAAAATTTTTTCAATCTATCGAGTATAATATAGGTGGAAATGTTTGAGATTATTCATATTTAGCACACATTTAGCACACATATAGCCTCACTTTTGGCTTCTATTACCTCTTTTCAAGATGGTGTCAGGTTATTTCATCATAAGTTATGTGACGATACCCAAGTGGAGAATGAATTTTAAGTTAAAAAAGTAACCAATAAATCAGAAAAATAGGATAATATGGGGGCATATCTTAATTTTAAGTACCTCTAATGATGTTTTTTTTAAAAAAATATCTTGCAAATTCCCCAACTTTATATAATTTTGCAATGTGAAATGTAGACAAATTGTCACAACTATAGAGTCATTACATAAAAACATATACTGATTGAAACTTACTCATCCCGCCGTCAAGCGGATTTTGCGGGACACTTACTGAAAAATCGGAATTGTATAATCTCATCTTGTATCTAACGTATAATGCCCACTTGAAAATCGGGTATATGGTATGCTTAGGGAAAATCAATCAATGGGATTGGCATCTCTCCAATTGTTAAAGCAAGCAAACTAAATTTCAAAGTATATTTATTATGTGTGAGGCGGCAGTGTCATCATAAGATGGCTCTGATTGCTCGACAGATTGTCGACCTCAATGTCAAAAAGGGGGCTTCAACTAACGAGCATATATGATGAGGGTTCATACCTGAGTCACGAATGCCCCCTTCCAATTATCCCACGCACTTGGGATGTAACGAGATTGCTCTTAGTTAATTTGGCTCAAGAGCAAGCCAATAGATGATATCACTTTGTGAAAAGGGGTACATCTATCATTTGTTACTATTGTGTGTCGAATTCCTTGTCGTTTATGACAGGGAATTCGTTTTTTATTCGTAAATTTGCAACGATGCACGATAACGCCCTTGATGGCGGCAGAGGCATTTAATTTCATCACGTTGAATACATTTATTAAAAGCAAATAACTACTAACCAAATGAATCTAACTGCAGTTAACCATGCGGCGGACAATATCCGAATCCTAGCCGCTTCTATGGTAGAAAAAGCTAAGTCCGGTCACCCCGGAGGCGCTATGGGAGGAGCTGATTTCGTGAATGTGCTTTACTCTCAGTTTCTTATCACTGATCCCGATGATGGTAAGTGGCTTGGTCGTGACCGTTTCTTCCTTGATCCGGGCCACATGTCGCCTATGCTCTATAGTGTCCTTGCGCTATTCGGACACTACACAGTAGCTGAGCTACAGCAATTCCGCCAGTGGGGCTCACCCACTCCCGGTCATCCCGAGCTTCACCCCGAACGTGGCGTTGAAAACACTTCCGGCCCTCTTGGCCAGGGTCACACCATGGCTGTGGGATGTGCAATAGCAGAACGTTTCCTTACAGCCCGCTTCGGTGAATGGATGAGCCACAAGACTTATGCTTTCATCTCCGACGGTGGTATTCAGGAGGAAATCTCACAGGGTGCAGGTCGTCTCGCCGGTTACCTTGGTCTTCACAACCTCATAATGTTCTACGATAGCAACAAGGTGCAGCTCTCAACGATGGTTGACGCTGTGGACCGCGAAGATGTCGCAGCCAAGTATCGTGCATGGGGCTGGAACGTTCTCGAGATCAACGGTAATAACCCTGAAGAGATTGCTAAGGCTATCGTTGAAGCCCAGGGTGAGAAAGAACGTCCCACAATCATCATTGGTCACACTGTGATGGGTAAAGGCGTTGTTAAGGCTGATGGTTCAAACTTCGAAGGACAGTGCAGCACTCACGGACAACCTCTTAGTGCATCGGGTGCCGACTATGCAGCCACAATGAAGCACCTGGGTGCGGACCCCGAGAATCCTTGGGTTATTTTCGATGATGTTAAGGCTCTCTACGAGGCTCGCCACGCCGAGCTCCGTAAGATTGTTAAGGCTCGCCGTGAACAGCAGGCTGCTTGGGAAGCTGCCAATCCCGAACTCGCTAAGGAACTTCACACATTCCTTGACAATAAGCTCCCCGAGATTGATTGGAAGGCAATTCCTCACAAACCCGGTATTGCAAGCCGTCAGGCATCAGCCGATGTCCTTGGTGTTCTCGCCGAGAAGGTAAACAATATGATTGTGTCATCAGCCGACCTCGCAAACTCCGACAAGACTGACGCTTTCCTGAAGAAAACCCATCCCTTCACTAAGGGAGATTTCTCCGGCGCATTCCTCCACTGTGGTGTCACTGAGCTTACCATGGCTGCCGTGATGAACGGCATAGTGCTTCATGGTGGTGTCATCGGCGCTTGCGGTACATTCTTCGTATTCAGTGACTATATGAAGCCAGCAGTGCGTATGGCTGCACTCATGGAACTTCCGGTTAAGTATATCTGGACTCATGATGCATTCCGCGTAGGTGAAGATGGTCCTACTCACGAGCCTGTTGAGCAGGAAGCACAGCTTCGTCTCATGGAAGAGCTCCGCAATTTCAACGGTGAGCCCTCAATGCTCGTGCTTCGTCCCGGTGACGCCGCTGAGACATCAGTGGCTTGGGCTATGGCAATGGAAAACTTCAAGACGCCGTCAGCTCTCATCCTTTCACGCCAGAATATTCCTGATCTCCCGGCAGCATCAGGTGATCGTTTCGCAGAAGCTAATGCCGGATGTCGTCGAGGTGGTTATGTGGTAGTTGAAGCCGAGAATCCCGATGTCACCCTCGTAGCTAACGGTTCAGAAGTTTCACTCCTTTGCGAAGTGGCTCAGAAACTTGCTGAGGAAGGTAAGAAAGCACGTGTGGTATCTGTTCCCTCGATAGGGTTGTTCAACATTCAGGATGTTGATTACCGTGAGGCTGTAATACCTCGCTCAGTACCTGCATATGGTCTCACCGCAGGGCTTCCCTCTACTCTCCGTGAACTTGTGGGCGCAGGCGGAGAAGTGTTCGGTCTTGACCACTTTGGCGCATCAGCACCCTATAAAGTGCTCGATGAAAAATTCGGTTTCACAGTCGACGCAGTAAAAGCGCGTATAGAGAAATTCCTCGAAAAATAAAGGATAAATTCGCCTAAAAATAAAAAAAGTCAGCATTTTATTCAAAGTGCTGACTTTTTTATATCTCAGAGTCCCCAGAGTTCAATCCTCAACTCTCAACTTCCTCCTCGGGAATGCGTCGATGAATGATCCTGGGGTGGAATTGTAGATATTAACACCGCGCTGCTTGGCATAGGCCGCTATCTGATGATAGGCCTTGAATGCCACATGAAAGCTAAGGAGTATTTCATGTAGCCGCACATTTTTATATACTGAGGTGACGCGTGAACGCTCATCGTTGTTATCTTCATAGAAATGAGGTTGCACTGTCACCACCTCATTATGCTCATTCACATCAAGAGTCCTGATCCAGCTGTGGTCAGCACCTATAATATATATATCCTTAAATCCCATCAGTATGCCAAGCATTATTGCCGGGATAAGGACATTGCGCGGGCGAGGCATACCCAATCCGGCGGAATAAGTAGCTGAGGTAAACCACTTGAATCCTTCAATACCAATGAAATTAAATGTCTCAACCTGGATGTGTGGATTTGTGATTCCCAAGCAATCCTTCGAGTACCGTGCTGGGATATATAACTTCATTTCCCAAGTCACTTTTTCGTTGAAACTATTGGATAGCTTCTCAACGTTGGGGTCCGTCTTGTGTCCGTTGAAGAAATGAGGGTCAGCTAACAAATAAAAATCAGGCTTCAGTAATGTGAATTCATCAGCATTAGCGGCAAAGTTCACTGCAAGCGTTTTTGCATCCCGAAGGAGTTCCAAGTCATTGCTGATATTATCAGCCAATGAAGGTCCATTGCCCATGATGATGAGCCGTTCATCATTCCGCGCCATAGACTTTATTGTTACCCTGTGGGCTTGTGTGGCAATTTTTACCAAGCTCTTGATTGTGGCACCGAGATTATTGCTAAATTCAGCTAATTTGTCCGAAACACTTTTATCCATAACATCAGAGAATTGTCCAACAAAGATAACTAAACCCCACGAGTTGACAAAAAATACAGGTCGTAAATCTTGCGACCTACGACCCGTACCAATTGTGTGTCAAGGATTCCTTATCGTTTATGATGTGAGCTACTTTTGAATGTGATTTCAAAACTGCTCAGAACCCTTTGTGTTTTTCGATGCATTAGTCAACCACATCCACCCTCGCGCTTGAGAAAGCGTTTAACTGGAGCTGATTGAGAATATCTTTAATAGCTTTTGCTGCCTTTACAGGCACCTTAGCTTCGTTAAGCTCTGGTGAAAATGCTGCAATAGAACCAAATCCCGGCACTACGGCTATGAAACCACCTGCATAACAGCTCATAGCAGGTGTGCCAGTGAGAATAAGCCATGGACGTCTCATCTTCTTTGGTCCTTTGGATGCTATCATTGCGCATACAGTGGCTGAAAGTGTGCCGTCGAACACCACTGCCTTTGAATCCGGATTAACACCGTCAGCGGCGATTGTCGCACCCATTTCTGCTAATTTTTCAGCAGTAACAAGCATTGAGCGGAGCCGTGAGTAGAGGTCAATGGATATTTCTGAAGAATCGTAAAGCTCAAAATCAGCTGCTGCGAGCTTGTTGATAGTGTCATTATCCTCGTTGGCTTTCTTCTCTAATTTATAGATTTTATCGTCGAGCACTGGCGATGCACCCATGAGTTCTGTCATAAGATTGGAAAGTATCTCCATCTTGCCGTCATAGTCTCCGATTGGTTCTACAAGGCTGACTGCGCGAACGCCTCTCTTATGTAACTTGATATGTTTTTCTTCCGCGGTAGATTTGTCGTTGGCTGGAACTTTATAACCACATCCGCACCCCTTCTTGTCAAGTCCCATCTTCATAACCAAGTCCATGGGATTCATCTGGGTAAGGAGTTGGATTGCCACAGGGATACGGCTTATGCCCTCCATAGGAAACTGTGCCTGTGTATCACCAAGGTCAACTTTTCGCCCGTCGATAAGACGCACTGAAATGCCGAATTTGCCATCGTTCATTCCAGCGACACGAGGGTCGACTGTGCCTTCGGTTTCTGTTTTATATTTATCGTATGCTTCAGATACGGCAGCCTTTACATCTGCCATTTTTATTTTTCTGTCCATAGCTTAAATATGTATGTTTTTACGTTAGTATATTCGATTTTGTTTAGGATATTCTTTTCGTCTATGTATTTAAATAACCATATCTATGAGTGTAAAGTTTCATGGTTAATAGAGGTTTAACATTAATTGGATTACGTTGACTATTGACAATGTAGGGGAGGGAAATGAGAGTTCTCGGAGCTTACTGAGATTTCAGAAAGCTCCGAGTCCCAAAATTCCTCAGATTCCCTTAATATACGTACGTAAAAATTTTTTACAGTTTTGTTTTTATTGCGTACAGGTAATATATTTAGAATCAATTACCTATATAAAATATGCAAATTTTAGTATTAAATTTGCAGAAAAAAAGTTGTAATGAAATCTGAATAAAATTAAAGATATGAAGTTTTATTATCTAATTCACACTATGCTTGCCCAAAAGTGGGCGAATGCCATCAAGATAGTATCGGTGGCGGTAGGCTTACTTGTGTGCTGTGTTGTATTCACCCGATTGGAGTATAACTACAGTTACGACACCTGTTTTAAGGATTATAACCGCCTTTACCAGGTGTGGATGTCCTACGATATTAACGGAGAGAAGATGGGACCATATGAGTCATGCGTGGGAAAACTTTCCGGTGGTATCTATGACGAGATGTCGGAATATGTAAAGGCTGCGACAAATATTTATAGCCGTCCCTATGTTGACTTATTCGATGGTGATTCCCGTCTTGATTTGGAGGTGATGGCAAGTGACTCACTTTTTTTCGAGACTATGGGCATAGAAGTGCTTTCGGGACAGCCAATATATGACCTCGCTCTGCCTAATGTTATATATCTCAGTGAGTCTGTGGCTAAGAAACTTTATGGAGATGAGGATCCGATAGGTAGAACCCTTATGGCTGACAAGGAGATTACTATAACCGTTAAGGGTATATTTAAGGATGTGCCTGAAAACATCACTCTGAGTCATTTCAACGCCTTGTTATCATTCCCGAGCTTTCCAAGTCAGATACGTCACCGTTTCCGCTGGGAAGGAGCCGACTCCTGGCCCACATATCTTCGCTTACGTGAGGATGTCAAGCTCACATACACAGAGTTGAATAAGATATTAAACGATATGTATCATCAGCATGCGCAGGATACGGATGAGGTGAAGACGTTTGTTACAGCTGCTCCTATTCGCGACACTTTTCTTGGATACGATCAAGTGAAGAAGATGAATCTTGTGATGTGGGTGCTCGGGGTTTCGTTGCTTCTTATGACTACTCTCAACTATGTGTTGATTACAATAGCCTCGTTGAGCCGTCGGGCTAAGGGTATTGGTGTTCATAAATGTTCCGGTGCGACCGGTGGCACTGTGATGGGTATGTTTCTCGGCGAGACAGCTGTGATTCTGTTCTTGTCGTTGATTCTGATGATTGCGTTGCTATTCACATTTGAGACTATAATTCAGGAAATTATCAATTTGACGATTCCTGAAATGCTATCGCCATCTCATGTGTGGGTATCTGGTTTGATTCTGTTGTTTTTCTTCTTGGTGGGAGGTCTTTTGCCCGGTAAATTATTCTCTAAAATTCCTGTCACACAAGTGTTCCGTCGTTTCACCGACAAGAATAGCGCGTGGAAACGTACCCTTCTCTTCGTGCAGATTGGCGGTGTGTCGTTTGTGGCAGGCTTACTCGCTACGGTAGCTGTTCAATATTATGATATACTTCACCATGACCTCGGTTTCGATTATTCTGACACAGTTTGTGTGGGTATTCCAAATATGAAAAAGGATCTTCGCAGAGATATATTTTTAGGGGGAATGAAGACACAACCCTTTGTTGAAGATGTGACATGGGCTATATCCAATCCCTTGTGGGGATTTAGCGGAGACATGGTGTATGATGCGAAGGATAAAACGTTGTTTAACACTCGTGTAGAATGGGTCGGCGATGATTATGTTAAATTCATGCGGATGAATTTGCTTAAGGGTAGTGCGGATATGAAACCCGGTGACATGGTTGTGAATGAAACTTTTGCCAAGACGATGGGTTGGGGTGATAATGCCTTAGGACGACATGTTGAGAGAGTGTCGAGCGATACTCTCAACGTGGTAGCCGTTATTAAAGATTTTTCAGTAGGCGATCTTACTACAGAGATTAAACCAGTAGCGTTAAAGGTTTCTGATAGTTATAACGGTTACGCTTTTGTAAGACTTAAGAAGCCATTTGATGAAAATCTTGCGAAGTTGGAAGCTTATTTGGCAGAGACTTATCCTGACAATGATTTGTTTATTAAGCCGATGAAGAAAATCCATGCTGAATCCTATCAGGATGTGTTGATGTTCCGCAATGCTGCAATTATCACGGCTGTGGCTTTGGTGCTCATTGCTCTCATGGGACTCATCGGTTTCACAAGGGATGAGGTGGAACGCCGCCGCAAGGAAATCGCTGTCAGAAAGGTAAATGGCGCAGAGGTGTCATCGATTATCAGTTTGATTTGTGGGGATATACTAAAAATCGCAATTCCTGCCACTGTAATTGGAACCCTCGCAGCATGGTATGTCGGAGCGTTGTGGATGGAGAATTTCCGTGCCACCGCCGATAATTTATGGGCTTATTATCTTCTCACAGGGTTAATAGTGCTTTTATTGGTTGTGGTATGTGTGGTTAGTGTGACATGGCGTGTGGCTAATGACAACCCCGTTGACCAGCTGAAAGCTGAGTAAAAATCAGATTCCATGGAGTACTCAAGACTCTCGGATTACCCAGAGTCTATATGTACTTGGGAACCCCTCAGAGGCCTCAGTGTTGTCTGAAAATTTAAATAACTTCAAGAAAATTATAAAAAGTCAAAAATATGATTGAAACTAACGAACTTACAAAAGTGTTCCGCACTGATGAAATCGAAACAGTGGCTCTCGGTGGCGTGAATTTGAAAGTTGACAAAGGTGAATTCCTCGCAATTATGGGTCCCAGTGGCTGTGGAAAGTCTACTCTGCTCAATATTCTCGGACTCCTCGACAACCCTTCGTCAGGCAGCTATAAGCTAAACGGCAAGGAGGTGGCTTCACTCAAGGAAAAGGACCGTGGTCAGCTCCGAAAGGGCAACGTGGGCTTCGTATTCCAAAGCTTTAACCTTATTGATGAGATTGATGTGGCCCATAACGTGGAACTTCCGCTTATTTACCTCGGACTCAGCCGTGCCGAACGTAAGAAGCGTGTGGCGGAGATGCTCGAAAAAGTTCATATGAGCCATCGTTCACGCCACCTTCCCCAACAGCTGTCGGGCGGTCAGCAGCAGCGTGTGGCGATAGCTCGTGCTTTGGTGACATCTCCAGGCTTGATACTTGCCGACGAACCTACCGGTAATCTTGACTCTAAGAACGGTAAGGAAATTATGGAACTTCTCAGCGAACTAAACCGCGAGGGTACCACTATAGTTATGGTAACTCACTCTGACCGTGATGCGGCTTACGCCGGGCGTGTCATTAATCTTTTTGACGGCGCAATAGTTGGTCAGACGGTGAAAAAGTAGTAGATTTGTGGTCTAATACTTTTAACTGATGGATTCACCTAATCTTGGAACTTTATTAGTGGTCGATGACAACCGCTCCGTCTTAGTAGCTGTTAAACTCCTTGCGGAGATGAAATTCGGGACGGTTGTCACCACCACTTCGCCTTCACGCATCCCGGCTCTCCTGCGTGAGGCTAAGCCTTCGTGTGTGCTTCTCGATATGAATTTTGATTCGTCGGTCAATAATGGCAATGAGGGCTTGTTTTGGTTAAGTGAGATAAAACGTATGGCTCCGGAAGTACCTGTGGTGCTTTTCACAGCCTACGCTGATGTGCCATTAGCCGTTGAGGGGCTGAAAGCAGGAGCATCGGATTTCGTGACTAAGCCTTGGGATAATGCAAGGCTTCTCCTTACGCTCTCACGTGCGGTAGTGGGTGCGCCTCAGATGGAACGTTGTGATGATGCGTCGCCTTTGACTCTTGACCAGATGGAACAGCGCATGATTATCGAGGCCCTTGCTGATAACGGTGGTAATCAGTCGGCTGCCTCTGCCCAACTTGGAATCACACGCCAGACCTTGCATAACAAAATGAAGAAATACAATCTGTGAGTACCGGACAAGTCATAGTGATTTCTATTTTCCTCGTCCTCTTGGCAGTGTGGGGGATTTGGCGTATTTATAAGTATGTTACACGTGTAAACCGCAGATTGCGGCTCCTCTTGGATGCAGTGGAGGCGGGGGATACGAGTTTACGTTTTCCTGCCACTTCTGATGACGATGTCAACATTGCATTGAACCGTATTGCACAAAGGCTTTCAATGCTGAAACGCGAAGCGGTGGAGCAGGACCGGTTTTACGAATTGATTCTCAATGATATTTCCACAGGCGTAATGGTTTATGACAGCAGGGGATATGTCGAGGTTCACAATCCGGCTTTGTTGGCTCTATTGTCTCGTTCGGTCGTTACGAATATTGATTCGTTGAAGTCATCACACTTGCCATTAGTGGAATTCTTGACAAGAGCCAAAGGCGGCGATTCTTTCCGTTACGGTAGCTTGTCTGTTAAGGTTGCTACGTTTACCACCCATAATGGGATCGTTCTTAGGATCGCCACATTCGATGACATATCTTCCCAACTTGAAGGGAAAAGCGTTGAGGCATGGCAGGATATGAGCCGGGTATTGACGCATGAGATTATGAACGGAATTGCCCCGGTGCTATCTGTCGCTGACTCATTGCGTATTCGATACAAGGGGAATGAGGAGTATATTTTCTCCGGCCTTCGGGTTATAAGCGAGTCATGCGAGGGACTGAAAAACTTTGTGGAGCGATATAACAGGGTTACGCGAGTAGCACCTGCTGCACCAGAATCCTTTGATGTTGTTGCATTAATTGACGGGTGTATTGAATTAGTAAGGAATATTAACCAAGAGAGTCAAACTGCCATTACGTTCACAGTGTCCGCCGAAAATCTTAACGTGTTTGCTGACAGGGGACAAATACAGCAGGTAGTGGTCAATCTTCTGAAAAATGCCATGGAAACAGATGCTACATTGATAAAAGTGTCATGCTATCATATGAATTCCAGGTATGTGATGGTGACTGTGGAGGATAATGGCTCTCCGATTCCGGAAGAGATTTCCGAACTGATATTTACCCCGTTCTTCACTACAAAGCCCACCGGTTCAGGCATAGGGTTGAGTCTTAGTCGTCGACTTGTGATAGGTAATCGCGGCACTCTTACACTTTCGCCCGAAGCGGATACGACAAAGTTCGTCATGACATTGCCATCGTGACATCCTTACCGTATCCGTTACTCATGACATATCTACTATATTTCAACCTCATTTAGGGTATTTTAATTTTAACACAGTGGAAATTCAACTTTTTTAAGGTTAAATCTGTTTAAAAGATATATTAATCTTTTAACGTCTTACCTATGCGCCGTAAACAGATCATATTCTTAGTACCATTATTGATATTTATCCTATCAGTCGGAGCTTGTTCAAATAGTGTATGGGACGAAATCCCGGCTCAGATAACATCTTTTATATCGGAATATTTCCCGGAAGGGGGAGTAAGCAATTTCAATGAGGATGAGAATGGCTATTATGTCAAGATAAAAAACGGTGCCACTCTGCTTTTTGACAAGGATTATCGTTGGACTGAGGTCGATGGTAATGGGGTGCAACTGCCGGAGGTGTTTATTTACAACCAACTTCCACCGAATCTTTTCAACTATCTTCAGGGGCTGGAACAGCAATCAGATGTATATTGTGTGAAGCGTGACAAGGATTACTACAGGCTCACGATGCACGATACTGTGCTATCCTATGATATAAAGACAGGAAAGGTTATATATCCGAGCGGCACAGTCGATGTGACAGAATAGATAAAACCAATAGCGATAACTTAACCTTTATCTATCAATAATATTGGTAGAAACGGATTAAGATCTTTTTGAAAGATTTTAATCCGTTTCGTCATTTGGACACTATCTTATATGAATTGCCAAATAAGTATGATGGCAATCAGCACGGGGGCTATCCATTTCACTGTGAATGCCATTATTCCGAAGGCACGTGAGCGGAGAGTGCCGTTGTTGGTAATCTCTTTGCAGAAGAATTCCCTTGGTGCCACCCAACCCATGTAGACACAAAGGAGTATACCTCCGATAGGGAGCATTATATTGGTGGCAACAGTGTCCAAAAAGTCAAAAATTGTCATTCCACAGATGGTGAAGCTGCTCCACGGTCCCACTGATAATGAGCAGATAGCACTCAGAATGAAAAGTGGTAATATCACCACCACGCATGCCTTGGCACGGCTCATCCTGAAGTGGCATTGCATGAATGCGACTGACACTTCGGCAAGCGAAATTGTGGAGGTGAAAGCCGCAACAGTGAGCAATAGGAAAAATAGCGTTGACCATACCTGTGTGCCGCTCATTTGTGCAAATATTTCCGGAAGAGTGATGAATACGAGGGCTGAGCCGGCAAGCTGGTGGTCAGCAAGTCCGAATGTCATTACAGCCGGGAAGATGATAATTCCCATTAATATCGCCACCATTAAGTCGAGTAGCGAAACTGTGACTGCTGTGCGGGTTAATTTCGTGGATGCCGGGTAATAGCTCGAATAAGTGATGAGGATACCCATGGCAAGACTCAGGGAGAAAAACGACTGGCCGAGAGCATTGATGAACGTGCCGGGTGTCACGGCTGAAAAGTCAGGGCGGAGGAAAAATGCCAGTCCTTCTGAGGCCTTTGGAAGTGATAGTGAGAATCCGCAAAATATCAAAAGTAGGGCGAAAAGTACGGGCATCATGATGTTTGACATCTTTTCAATCCCCTTTTGCACTCCCATAATCAGCACCCCTAAATTTGCAATTAGCATTATGTAGGTCATCAACATAGGCCGGTAGGTACCGGAAATGTATTGTGACATACGATCTTTAAAGAGGATTTCGTTGCCTTCTATGCCTTCAATGCTTTCAGCAGGTGTGTCGGCCGTGTAAAGATTGCCGGTGATAGACTGGATAAGGTACTCCAATGTCCATCCTGACACCACCATGTAGAATGACAAGATGAGGTAGGAAGCAAGAATGGCAAGAGCTCCCGCCATCCACCAACCTTTGCGGTTAGGGGTTACGTTGCGATAAGCTCCTATTGCGTCGGAATTCCCTCCTCTACCAAGTGAAAATTCGGCTGTCATCACCGGAATACCGAGGATGAAGATGCATAGAATGTAGATGAGAAGGAACACAGCACCTCCGTTGGCTTGTGTTTCGGCAGGGAATCGCCACACATTACCTAAACCTACAGCCGAGCCTACTGTCGCGGCTATTATCCCAACCTTTGAACCAAATTTAATCTTCTCCGACATTTACCTTTTATCGTTACCTGAAGTTTATATCCTTTTTTAATGCTGAATCTAAAAGCTACTATCTAAATTTTTTTTTGTGGGGAATCGCTATCCGAATTTGGAAATTTTGCGAAGTTCAGGCTCGTTGAGGATTTTAATCTTTCGACCGTCCACCACAATCAGTTTGTCAGTCACGAATGTAGACAAGGTGCGGATTGCATTAGAAGTAGTCATGTTGGAAAGATTAGCCAAATCCTCTCTGCCCATGTAGATTTTGAGGGTCATATTATCGTCCTCTTCGTAGCCATAGTTGTCGCGAAGTACCATCAGAGCCTCGGCCAATCTGCCACGGATATGTTTCTGTGTCAAATTGACAATCTTTGTATCCGAACTTCCTAAGTTTCGTGAAAGTTCATGTATGAAGAACAGGGCGAGCTGATTATTTTTATGCATCAACTCGTCCACCAATGTCATTGGAAGAGTCCCTAAGGTCGAGGGTTCGAGGGTGGCGGCGCTCGACACATAATGTTCTCCGGCAAAATATGCCCGGTAGCCGAAATATTCCACCGGTTTTATCAGACGGATAATCTGTACCCTGCCGCCTATGCCATCCTTGTACTTTTTTACCTTACCATCGAGTAAACACCAGAGATATTCAGGCTCATCCTTCTCGGCGTACACGATTTGATTCTTCTTATAATGACGAATAGTGAAGTTTTCAATAATCAGGCGTTTGTCCTCCGCGCTGAGTACTGACCAAAATTCAGCTAAGTCTTCAGTTATTATCTGTTCAATAGTGCTCTTAATCATAGGGCTGTGTTTCGCAACTATGTTATAAAACATACAAAGATAGTATCATTTAATTTCAAAAAGCATCAAATTATAGTTAAAAATCATTAAATTGAGTTGTAAAGTAATCTTACGCTTACTAAGGAGATTTTCCGACCCTATTTGTGAAGTTCACTTAACAATCAACCCCCATGCGAGTGGCTTCACATGAGGGTTGAATATCATTTTTAAAACGATAAGTATTATCAATGTTTATTGTAGAAACGGAGTATATGGTTGCGGAGGATCATTTCATACTTAGCTTGGACCTGCTGTGCCAGTGTGGTGATATAAGTTGACTGTGTCTGTTCCCACTCTGTGGCATTAGCTTTTCCGTAATTATATTTTTCGGTCATAGCGTCGAGGGCTGCTTTGGCTGCGATGACTGCTGTCTCGCCTGCTTTGTAGCGTTTTTCGGCACCTAATGCCTGATAATATGCTTGACGGATTGTCTTGTGGAGGTCGCTTTCCTGCTGCATGAGATTAAGTTGTGCGTTCAACTTTCTGACTTTGGCTTGGCGTATCTGATTACGAGTCGAGAAAGCATCGAAAATAGGAATCGAGAGGGAGAAGCCCAGGTTTTTGGAGAAGTTGTCACGCATTTGTTTGCCAAACGATGTGTTATCCATACCTGACACGGTGTAATAACTACTACTGAGTCCGGCACTGAAATTCAATCGAGGCAAGTATCCGCTTTTTGCAACTGAAATTGACTTGTCGGCCACATCTATGCTTTGCCGGGTCGCGAGTATGGAATGATTATTGTTGAGAGCGTTGTTATAAACTTCGTCCGCGCTGAGTATTGTCACAATTTCATCGGCAAGCGGCTGCACTGAGAAATTTTCCACATCCTCAAGCTCAAGAGTTTTTGCAAGGTCTATCAGGGCGAGCTGATAGTCGTTCTCCGATGTTACGAGTGAGAGTTCATCATTGGCCACTTGGGCTTTCGCCTGAATCACATCCACTTCCGGCACTTTACCTGCATCGAGGAGTATTTGTTGGCGCTGGAGTTGAACGTTTGACAGGCGGAGCTTCTCTTTGTTGACTTCCACCAATTCGCGGTTATAAAGTGCTTGTAGATAATATGAGATTACGCTTAGTGTCACCTCATCCTTTGCGGCCTCAGTCTGTTCAATAAGCATCTTCATGTTAGCATGGGCATATTTAAGCTGTCGCACTGCGCTGAGACCTTGGAATATGGGGAGCGACATATTGGCGTTCCAACCAAACATTGAGGTGTTGCGGTTGGCGTATGTATTCTCAGCAGTAAGACCTCGGCCGAAGTCCCAGCTTTGATTTGTGCCCGCCGAAAGATTGGGAAGGAAGCGGTCCTTGGCCTCAGTTATGGTAAGATCTCCTGCCATCTGCTCGATGTCACGTGCTTTGATTGTGAGATTGTGGTTGATGGCGTAGGTGATGCAACTGTCAAGGCTCCATTCTGTGGCATGTCCTACTGCTGTCGATGCCAATAGGAGCAATGATATGATTTGATGTCTCATTAACGGTAGATTAGATCGTTAAACAACTCATTTCTTAACAACCGCACCGCGCAGACGTGCTGAAGCGTCCACTCCGCCTGTCACTTGGATGTTGATTCCGTCGGAGGTCCCGGTGGTGATGTGTGTGCGTTCGAATTTCTGTTCAGGCACTGTGTCGGTGAGGATATACACAAAGGTGCTGTCGCCCGACCATTCAATCACGCTTTCGGGTATGGTTAAGGTGTTGGCGACTTTGCTGAGAGTAACCGAAGCGTTGGCGCTATATCCTGCGCGGAGTTTGTCACCGGTCGGTACATTCACTGCGGCTTTGATTTCAAAGGTGTTGGCCCCATTGGTTTCTGTCCCCTTGGGCGATATGTTTTCAATCACTGCGTTAAGATGCAGGTCGGGGAGTGCTCCGATGGAGATTGCCATGTCCTGACCTACGCTGAGCAGTCCAACTTCTGTCTCGTCAACTTTACCTTTGAAAATCAGGTTATTCATATCGGCGACAGTAGCCACGGTGGTGCCATCGTTCATCGTATTGGCTTGGATCACAGAGCTACCGACTTTTACCGGTACGTCAAGCACCAATCCGGTGATTGTGGCGCGTACAAGGGTGTTGCTTTCTTTAGCGTTAGTTTTTGATACGCCTTCCTTTACGATTGAATAGGCATCTTGGGAAGCATCAAGTTCAGCTTTAGCTTGTGCAAGTGTAGTGGCAGAGGTTTCAAATTCCTCGCGGCTGATTACCTTTTTGTCGTAGAGGATGGTGTTACGTTCATGCTTCTGCCGGGCATCAGCAAGAGCAATTTTCGCAGTCTCGATGCGTGAGAGGGCGGATGAGAGTTGCTGCTCGTCTGGGATGATTTTGATGCGTGCCACGATGTCACCCTCATTCACCATGTCACCGGCCTCAACATTGATTTCTGAGATGATACCTGACACCTGAGGCTTGATTTCGATTTCATCACGAGGTTCTATCTTTCCGGTGAGCACCGTGGTGCGTACAATGTCTCCCACCGTGGGTGACAATATTGTAAAACTCTCCTTCTGTGGACGTGAATTAATGAACAGATAAACGAAAGTGCCGATAAAAACCGCAACTATGAGGCACCACATAAAAATCCGCAAAAACTTTTTCATATATTTCTTTAGTTTATTTCAATGTTATTACTTGTCGTTTAATGCTTCGATTGGTTTGATTTTCATTGCTTTCACCGCTGGGATGAGACCGGCAGCTGTGCCAAGCATAAGGAAGGTTACCAATATGTACATCGCTTCGCTGAATGAGAGTTGAAATGCTATCTTTCCTGTTTCAGTAGCCAATGCGTGTTCTGCAGCGCCGAGGATGATCGTAGCAAAACATATTCCGGCGATTCCGGCGATTGTGGTAAGCACCATACTCTCCGACAGAATCTGGATGATAATGTCGCGAGGCTTTGCGCCGATGGCTCGACGGATGCCAATCTCATGTGTGCGCTCTCTGACGATTATCCACATGATGTTGCCCACGCCTATGATACCTGACAGCAGGGTGCCCACACCTACGAAGATGGCAAGGAGACTTATGCCGAGAAACACATTGTCAACCATCTTAAACTGTTCTGACACATCGAAATAGTGCAATGCTCCGGGGTCGTCAGGCGAAATAGGGTGATTGTTAACAATCTGACGACGGATGAGTTGCTCGTAATTACCGGGGGCGTATCCGCTTTTTAATGTCATCATGAACATATTTACATCTTCGCCTCTATTGTAAGCACTGTTCATGGTGTTGAAAGGTATCACTATTGACTCGTCAAGCTGGGCGCCAAAACTAATTTCTGAGGTTTGGGCTGCCACTCCAATCACCTTATAATATATATCGTTGATTGAAATCTCTTTTCCTACGGCATCGCCAGTCCCGAATAACTCTTCCGACACTTTTTTGCCAATCACGCACACTTTGCGGGTGTTAGAATTATCTGCCTCATTGATGAAACGACCTGCCACAATAATCGGCACGAAGATTTTATCGTATCCGCTTTCCACCCCGGTGAGTTGTGCGTTGGATTTCTTTTGTCCGTAAAGGGCGTTTGCCCACATGAAATTCACCGCTGAGGAGTTTTCTATCTCCGGTACCGCCCGTCGTATGTTCGTAACATCTTGAATATTCAATTCAAGGGGCATGCCTTTGTTGAATCCTGCGTATGGCACGGTGGTTCGCCCCGGAAACACTATGGCCACGTTGGTGGCAAATCCCTCGAAATTGCGGCTCATGAAGCTTTTCAATCCGGCAGAACCTCCGATGAGCAGGGCAAGTATTGCCGTGCCCCAGAATATTCCGAAGGCGGTCATGAAGGTGCGTGTCTTGTTCTGCGCAAGTGTGGTGCCTATTTCACGCCAGTTTTCTATGTCAAATATCGGATTCTTCATCTTTTTATTCCTCCATCAAGGCCTCAACCGGCTTAATTTTAAGTGATTTTATAGCCGGGAATAATCCAGCCAATGCTCCGGCGATGATAAGTACGATGGTCACTTGAATTGCTATTGCCAAGTCGACGGTGGGGTTTTTCAGCACTCCTCCGTCGGCAAATACAACGGAGATTAACTTTGCTACAATTACTCCCATCACTATGCCTACGTATCCAAACAGGGTGGTAATAGCCACACTTTCAAGGATAATCTGCTTCAGGATGCTTGCCGGCTTGGCTCCGATGGCTCGTCGCACGCCTATCTCATGTGTGCGTTCGCGCACAGACACGAACATTATGTTGCTCACACCAACTATACCCGACAACATGGTGAGCAGACCGATAATCCATACTGCAAACACTACGGCTCTCATCGCAGTGGATGTGGTGAGATAGTCGTTGAAACGGTTCCAAATCCAAAGTGCGCTCTCATCGGTAGGGTCAAATGAATGTGCACGGCCAAGTGTGGCACGGAATTCTTTTTCGGCGGCGATCCCATCCTCTTCGGTGGTCAATCCCTTGACTTTTGTATATATTCTGCGAACTTTGTCGCTCCCTCCGCTCATTGATCGGGCGGTGGTGAAAGGAATGAAAGAGCCTCGTGACCATTCATGGTCATATATTCCCACCACAGTAAACGAGAGGTCGTTGACTTTCACTTGCTGTCCTATCGGGTAGGTTCGTCCAAAGAGCGATTTTGCTGACTCACCGTTGATTACTATCACGCGGCGAGCTGATTTTATATCGTAATCGTTGATAAAACGACCTTCTGAGAGCGTTAATCCGTTGGTCTTAAGTGCAGAAGGGTATACTCCCTTATAGCCATCGGTCAGATAGTCGTTGGCAGTCATTATCACGGCTGAGTCGCTGGCTATTTCGGCCGATACTTCGGCTACCACATTGGCATCCTGTGAGGCGAGAATCTCAAGGTCTTTGTCTTTCAATTCTATTCTGCGTTCTTTCGATAGTCCCTTGTAGGGTTTCTGGGCAAAGCCTCCGGAAATCGACATAACCTCATTGTCGCGTGACGAGAACATGTCGTCCATCTTGTTGACGAGTCCGCGCGACACGCTTAACAGGACTATCAACAAGAATATACCCCACGACACGGCAAATCCCGTCAAGGCAGTGCGCAGTTTGTTGTGGCGCAGGGTGGCAAGTATCTCGTTTATCAGGTCAATCATTGTTTTTGATGATTTTAAGAGTTCATGACACGATACGTCCGTCGACGATGCGGATTATACGGTTGGTCTGTTCTCCCACAGTGGGGTCGTGAGTCACAATCACGATTGTCATTCCCTCGGCGTTAAGGTCGCGGAACACTTGCATAACCTCTCGTGAAGTCTTTGAGTCGAGTGCACCTGTGGGTTCGTCGGCAAGAATGATGGATGGCTTTGTAATCAATGCGCGGGCTATTGCCACACGTTGCTTCTGACCACCTGAAAGCTCGCTTGGAAGGTGGGTGGCACGGTCGGCCATCCCCATTCGCTCAAGCTGCTCCATAGCGAGCATGTTTCGCTTCTTTCGCGAGATTCCTCGATAGAATAGAGGCAACGCCACATTTTCGAGAGCGTTCTTGTAGTTGATGAGGTTGAATGACTGGAACACAAACCCTATCATGTAGTTGCGCAAGTCAGCTGCCTTGTTTTCGCTCAGATTCTTGATTAACACGCCGTCCAGGTGATATTCGCCGGAGTCATAGTTATCAAGAATACCGAGAATGTTAAGGAGCGTAGATTTACCAGAGCCTGACGCACCCATAATTGACACGAGTTCACCTTTGTCAATTGTTAGGTTAATGTCCTTAAGCACATGCAGGGGCACGACTCCAGGATAGGATTTGTTGATATCTTTTAATTCAATAATCATAATTGATGAATAGAATTCGTAGTTTAATAACATATACGGATTACACCGTATCAGTTCTAATTTTGAAGTTCACTTAATATGACGCAGAAATATCAAAATAGTTACAGAGTAGCTAAAAAATATTATTAAGTAGGTGAGCAGAATTATTCACAGTTATAATGTGAGCAGGACGATGAATGATTTATGAATAATTCGTAATTTTGCAGTGAATTTTACAGGGAATTTATACGGAATCAAAAGATGGATTTGAGTAAAATAGAATTAGATGTACATACCCACACTTTAGCAAGCGGACACGCTTACA
Source organism: Duncaniella sp. (assembly GCA_023664955.1). GTDB lineage: Bacteria > Bacteroidota > Bacteroidia > Bacteroidales > Muribaculaceae > Duncaniella. The sequence continues at coordinate 1,147,106 of JAMPEV010000001.1, read as the reverse complement.
GCACCATTCAGGAAATGGCAAAGGCTGCTTCGGAAAAAGGGCTTAAGTTGCTTGGTATCACCGAACATGCTCCTGCGCTTCCGGGTACTTGCCATTCGATTTATTTCCGCAATCTCCACGTGGTCCCTCGCCACATGTATGGTGTAGACCTCCTGTTGGGAGCTGAGATTAACATTATGAATCCTAAGGGTGAGATAGATATGCCGGGCGACATGATGCGTTTCCTAGACCTGAAAATCGCCGGTATCCATTCGCTTTGCTACAAGGAAGGTACAAAGGAGGAGAATACAGCCGGCCTAATCAACGTGATACATAATACTTATATTGACATTATAAGTCATCCCGGTGACGGTACGGCAGAATTATGTTTCGAGCCGATTGTAATTGCGGCTAAGGAGAGTCATACTCTTCTTGAAATCAACAATAGTTCGCTGAAACCGATACGCCACAAGGAGTCGGCCCTTAGCAATAACTTGGAAATCTTGCGTCTATGCAAGCGATACGATGTGCCTGTGATTCTTGGCAGTGATGCCCATGTTTCATTTGATGTGGCGAATTACGAGTATCTTCCACCGCTGCTCAACGAAACTGAATTCCCCGATGAACTCATCATCAACCGCTCAGTTGAAGCGTTTAAATCCTACCTATTCCCGAACGTGTAGCCGATACCGAGCATCAGGTTGTTGGGGTCATGGAAGTTGCGCAGCTGATATCCGGCTTGAAGGAATACACCTTTAATAACATAGGCTTTGAGGGCGAGCGTCTGGTAGAAAATACGAGTGTCAGGCCCTGAGGCTATTACATTTCTACCTATTCCGACATTCACACTGAAAATGGGCATTGTCAACTCGGCATGAAGCGACAGACCGGCAGAGAATCGGTCCTTGAAAGGTTGTCGGTAAAATTTGATGTCATCGCCGTAGGTGTCTTCCACATGATATTTAGAAATGTTGGCACTTTCATCATATTGTAAATCAGCCGATACCCCGGTGCGTAAATATTTATTGAAGCGATACATAGGTGCGAAATTCAATCCCACAACGCCAAACGACCCCGGAATGTATTCTCCGGTCGATTGCTTGTCGGCGTAATATATACGTTGGCGTGTCGCACCATAGATTGTGAGGTCATACCCTAATTTCTTCCTCACCTCTGGTGTGGGTAAGGTCAGATAGAAGGCAGATTTATCTTCACCAATTGTATACGTCACACCTACACGCGCACCGAACAAGTTGACTCCCGAGTTGGGGAGACGGGTGTTGCCGTTGGAATAATGTGAACCTTCCACGCCGGCAATGAGTTTCCAGCGATGGTCAATCTTGTAGGAAAGGAGAAACGACAAGCTGATATATGCGTTGACATGGGAGCCTATGGGACCGCCTTCGACATTGTTTACCGGGTCAAACTTCTTCCATCCGGCTGATGCTCCGAAATTCCATTCGTAGTCGAGCGATAGATTCTCGCTTAAAGATGTTATTTTCGATCCTTGGAACAAGTAGAGATTAACCGGGTGTCCTAACATGGCTTTCTTAAAAAATTGGGTATATGCAACGCCAATCCCTTGATAGGTGTGAGGGTATAGCTGTCCGACACGGGTGTTTTCAGGATTGAATTTGAACGAATAACGCAAATGTGGAGCAAAAGCACCCCACACTTGGCGCTCCCCTCGTTCATCTCCTTTAAGAAGCCCGCTTGTGGGAGCGACCCACGAGGGACGCAGGTCGATCCCGATACTGTTGGCGGTTATGGGAGATTTTTTTTTTGTTTCATCCAAATCTGATGCCATGCAGCGGAGGGAGGTGAGAAGGGAAATGCAGATGGACGTAAGTATAAATAATGTATGGAGACTCATAATATTCGTGAAATTACTGTGGTAATATGCTTACTTAATGTCGAAAAGCAGATAGTCGTAATCAAACCTTTTGGGAACAATCACATCCATTTTTCCGAGGACTTCGAGACTGTAGCCAGAGTCATTGGATAGTGGAATATTATATCTGATAATATTACAATCTGCTATCACATAAATCCTGCAAGCTATGCCTTTGCCCGGTGGGATAGATACGATTGAGTTGGCACTTGCTGCTGAGTCTGCTTCAAGTGCATATTCCGGAATCCTGAAATAAGGATCTGCCGGATTATTATAACGGACTTCGTAACCGGTCAAGATGGGGAAGCCTTGGTAATCAAATGCTGCTGCCGGCACTCGGTAGTTCTCGCTGTCAAATAGTCTGTTGCTCATCGGTACATTAGGATGGAATCTTCCAATTTGTTCTGCTCTAAGACCCTCGGAAATGATGCGATACTTTAACGGTACCTGGAGAACATCATTCAAAACAGTGTCTACCATGAAAAGATACTTGATATTAGTGTTTGCTGTCTCCCATGAATTCAGAGTATATTCTATCATCTTTGGACGGAAGTTAGCCTCTTGCTGGCTTATGTATATGAAAATTTCTTGTGGAATGTCCGGATGAGAGAAAGCGACATCGACTCCACCTATATAGAAGTTGCGCTTGGCTTTCAAAGTAAGTGATTTTTCAGATGGGTCAATTGAAATCTCAATAGTTAGAAAATCGTTAGAGAATGACTGAGCTTTGCCGTTGTATATTAATCTTTCCTCGTTGAGAATCTGCATATAGGGCTCGGAGGATATGTTATCTTCTATTTTTATGGTGGTCGATTCCCCGACGTTGATACTTTTATCGGTGATAGAAATCTTAGGAATGTCAACAAACACGTCATCGTTGCACCCTGTGAGCGTCAGGGCTATCAGAGTGATTATGCTTGCTATCTTATTGGTAAGCAAATAGCTTTGTGGTATTTGCATAGTCGATATGATAATATTTTTCTTTATTTGGTTATTTCAAAGTAGTCAAAGTCAGCATATCCGTTGCCTTGTACTAGGTTGGGAGATGAAGCGAAAATGCCCACTTTTGCTCCAATCCACGTTCCGGGCATTACTGCACATGTTCCACCTAATGTGTTATAGGTTTTCCCATCGAGACTGTAGAAATATTGACATTCTCTGTCGTTTAAAAGATCTACTTTCAGCCATATTTTATTGGCATCGGTGTCAATCGCGCTTTTCTCTTGCGGTGTAACGGCGTATTTGTCGTATTTCCCGGTTCTCACCACGATGCGATTTGCGGATTCCGACTTTTCAAGGGCGATGTAGGAATATTCATTTCCCATCATGAGCAATCCCGCACATTCCCCTGCGTTGGTGAAATTTGCTTCAAGATTTGTGATAGCGGTGAATGTTGGCGCCGGAATCTTTTGCAAGTATAGGTTGCCGGCGTAGTAGAGATTACCATGCTCCGAAGGACACGGAATAGCATATAGGCGCATATATCCCGGCCTCGTTGTCAAATCATACCATTTCTTCTTGGGATTTGCTTGCCATTGCCATTGCTCACCCGGAGTGGGGAATAAGAAATCATCGGATGTCTGAGGAGTTACAATGGGATACGTTTTACCCACGTCAGGTTTGCGGTGGACGGTTACCGGATTTCCAATTCCGTCACCGTCCTTGTCCTCGCCGATCACTATCCATCCATCCTGTGTCCAGTGTGCCGGTTGAAGGTGAGTGACACGTCCGTAAATCCCCTTTGATTGGAAATTAACAAACCACCATTCTCCGGTCGGGGTCTCCAGCAATGCTCCCTGATGAGGACCGTTGATACCAGAGTCCCCTTCTTCCATTACTTTTCGTGCTTCATATGGACCGAAGATATAGCGTGAGCGAAGCACGGTTTGCCATCCATTTTCAACTCCTCCGGCCGGTGCGAATATGTAGTACCAACCGTCACGTTTATCCATCTTTAGCCCTTCAAGAATGGGATTTGCTTCTTCATCGTGATATACCACTGTGCCGTTGTCGAGAAGCCGAAGCCCGTCCTCCGACATCCGGTGTATGATTGCTGGCCCTCCACGGTGAATACTGTGGACTAAATATGCGTTTCCATCTTCGTCCCAAAATGGGCAGGGATCTTCCCATTTCACCACATCCACCATCTGAGTGAGTTCCCAGTCATTGCATGGATCAGTGGTACGTGCCACAAACAAGCCATCGTTGGGTGTGCAGAAATAAACGTAGTACATGCCATTGTGATAGCGTATAGACGGGGCCCATGATCCCTCGCCATGTGCGGGCTTATTATATTTATCTAACGGTAAGCGATTGTACACATGATTGACTATCTTCCAGTTTACCAGATCCTTGGAATGTAGCACCGGGATACCCGGAATGCAGGTGAAACTCGAAGCTACCATCCAGTAATCATCACCCACACGTATCACATCCGGGTCAGAATAATCGGCATAAATAATAGGATTCCTATAATTCCCATCCCCGATATCAGCCACCCATTGCCCATGCGCTCTCATGCCAAGTAGCAACAGAATCAGCAAAAGTAAAGATTTATTCAGAAAGTATTTATTCATATTTGCATGGTTCTCGATTACAAAGATAAATATAAAATCGATAAATGTCATCAAAATTTATTTCTCATACAATGTTTCTGGCCTATTTAATGATTTTTAACCAAACAAAGAGATTAATCTTATCTAAACTCATTACATTAAAAATAATAATGAAATATTTTTTCCCTTTATTTTTTTCTCATAGATGATTTTTATAGATAAATATTTTTTCCCTTAATGATATAGGGGATTCAGGAAAATTAGTTAATTTTGCAGCATAGTCTCGCAAGTATTTTCAACTAAATTTTTTAAAGAAGTTTATACCTAATACCGTAAAAATATGATTAATCGTTTTATTCTGAATGAAGTGTCTTACTTCGGCCCGGGTGCGAGAAAGCAGCTTCCTGAGGCTGTGAAGCAACTTGGTAAAAATAAGGCCCTCGTGGTTACTGATCCCGGGCTTATTAAGTTTGGCGTTGCCAAGATGGTTACTGATGTGCTCGATGAGGCTAAAATCCCCTACGAAATTTTTAGCGACGTTAAACCCAATCCCACTGTCACCAACGTGAAAAATGGTGTTGAGGCATTCAAAAAGTCGGGTGCTGATCTCATCATTGCAATCGGTGGTGGTTCTTCTATCGATACGGCGAAGGGTATTGGCATCGTAGTTAATAATCCTGAATTCAGCGATGTAGTTTCACTCGAAGGTTGCGCTCCAACCACTCACAAGAGTGTGCCCATCATCGCCCTTCCCACCACCGCGGGAACTGCGGCTGAAACTACAATAAATTATGTTATTATCGATGAGGATAAGCAGAAGAAAATGGTGTGCGTTGACCCCAACGACATCCCTGCAGTAGCCATCATCGATGCTGAACTCATGTATAGTCTCCCAAAAGGACTCACAGCCGCTACAGGTATGGACGCTCTCACCCATGCCATCGAGGGTTACATCACCAAGGGTGCATGGGAAATGTCAGATATGTTTGAAATTGAAGCCGTGCGCATGATCAGTAAATATCTTCCCGTGGCTGTTGAAGAGCCCAATAATGCTGAGGCACGTAATGGCATGGCAGTCGCTCAATACATCGCAGGTATGGCTTTCTCTAATGTTGGTCTCGGTTTAGTGCACGGTATGGCTCATCCTCTCGGCTCACTTTTCGATATCCCTCACGGTGTGGCAAATGCACTTCTTCTCCCCACTATCATGGAATTTAACATGGAGTGCTGTCTCGACAAGTATCCTGATATCGCAAAGGCGATGGGAGTTGATACTACAGGCATGTCTAAGGAGGAAGCTTCACGTGCTGCTTGCGATGCTGTGAAGGCCCTCGCTATAAAGGTAGGCATTCCTCAGCACCTCACCGAACTCGGTATCACTGAAAACGACATTCCGCGTCTCGCTGAGCAGGCTCTCGGTGATGTATGCACCCCGGGTAATCCCCGTGACGTAACTCTCGATGATATCGTAGCCCTTTACAAAAAAGTGCTGTGATATCTCTCAAGTAAATAATTACTAAAAGATTATAAACCATCATCGTCTACCCCGGAATCGTCAGGTTTCCGGGGTGACGTATAATAGATAACATACTACTCATGAAATATCAATACAGTCCTATGGGCACCTGTTCCCGCATGATAGAATTTGAAGTGGAAAATGGTGTGATTAAGGATGTGTCATTCACAGGCGGTTGCAATGGCAACCTTCAGGGCATCTGTGCTTTGGTGAAAGGTATGAAAAAAGAAGAGGTGGTGAGCCGTCTGCGTGGCATCAATTGTGGTGTGAAGGGGACTTCTTGTCCTGACCAACTGGCCACCGCTTTGAGCCTGATTGAAGAGGATTAGCCAGATGCCAATCCAATCTCGTTACAACCTCTAACTGCGGGTGACGTGCAGCCCGGTGCGACTGAGTGTCATGTCCACCATTCTCGCATTCGGGTTAAGGCTTGATGACTGTAGGATTTGTTTAACCCGTGCAGCCGCCTGCGGGTCTTTTGCTATCATATATAGATAACCTCCACCGCCTGCCCCAGGGAGTTTGTATCCCAGACACAGGTCATCGATGAGCTTTGTTATGGCGTCGACTTCTATGGGATTAGTCCCCGAATCGAGTGCTTTATTTTGTTGCCACGTTTTACGCACAAGCTTACCCATTCGTTGGAATTCCTGACGCTGGATTGCATCATACATTTCCATGGTGTGAAGTTTCATTTCACGAAGCAGTCGGATTTGGTCGCCATCATTAAGAAACATTCTCCGCACTATTTCAGCAAGTATGTCCTTGGCAGTGCGCGTAATTCCCGTATAGTAAAGTAAGTGGCATGATGCATACTCAGGATCGGTAAAGAGGGTGTCGGGAAGCCATCTCACATTAGGTGTCTGGTCTATCCCTGCTGAAGTCTGGAGAAGTTTCACACCGCCCAATACACCGCCCAACTGATCCTGCCAACCGCCGCCTGTGGTTAGTAGCTGCTCAAGAACTAATGTGCGACGGCAAATCTCATTTTTATCCCATGCCAGCGAGCAAAAATCGCTAATCGCTCCTAACACGGTGGCAGCCAATATACTACTTGTGCCGAGCCCACTCCCTGCGGGGATAGCAGAGAAGAGGGTGATTTCCAGCCCGCCGCCTAATTCCGTGAGTTGGCTTTTGAGTGATGGATAAGTGATGGAACAGAATTTGGGATGAAAGCCGGCGAGTGCGAGTGCGGCTTTGGGGATGGAGAATGGACTACCCACTTTCCTGAAGTCGAGTAGCTGTTCAAAAGTCTCAATCTTTTCCTCTGCTCCTAAGTCGATACTTCTACATATAATATGGGGATTCGGACATGGGCGGATATAGGTCTGCAATGGCGGTTGACCATTAAGCTCAATGGCGAGATTTATCACATATCCACCTTCCATCAAGCAGAATGGGGGAGTATCGGTCCAGCCCCCGGCGATGTCGATGCGCACCGGCGAACGACTCCACACAATTTGGTCGGCACATACGGCACGTTTAGGAATTTGCTTCATCCCATGAAGAGTGCCTGCCACGCTCTCTTTTAGAAGCGAGAATGCTTCGGCTTCATTTTTCTTCGGGTCGACACCGGTGAGACGTTCTACTTCAGCACGAAACATCGAATCATGAACTCGTGTCATAATTGGTGCTGTTTCAGGAAGTTTCTCAGGAAGTGCAATGTTATATTTGGCGAATTCTTTAGCAGCGTCGTTGAGGTCGAGCTGATAAAATACGCTATGCCGGTAATTCTTTGCTAAACCGGCCCAGTTAACTTTGCGGAATTCTCTACGCTGTGCGATTAGACGTTGTAGATTAGCCGTGTCGGAAATCTTTTCCGAACTTATTAGCTTATATTCTTTCGGATGGAATTGCCCATCGAGCATATCCTTGATCACTTCTCCCATTCCATCAACATCCTTGACTATAGGGAATCGAGGCCGTTGTTGCTCTGCACCGGCGAATTTGTCATCAATGTGATACACTCTCACCGCATAATCATCATCGCCTACCGGCACTATATCGATGCATTGTCCGGGAGCGAGATTAATATCCCAGTCATTCTCGGGTACTCCTGTAATGATATGATCGGTTGAGAATTTCCATTTGTTACCGATGAAGCTGTTTTCGACCCACACGTTGGTATTAGACGGTGTGAATGGGGTGGCGAACACTGCATTTTGCACGAAAATCGATGGATGCGGCTTTCGGTCACGGTGCATTATGCGTCGCTGGTCGTTGACTAAATTCTGTATTTTTAAGGTAGAGGAAATCATCTCCCGGCTTGTTCCAAAATGATAAAATTCGCCTTCGGGAAGCGGCACAATCGCCACGGAAAGCGAGGCCAATTCTTCGTCGGGGAGTTCCGGATGAGTCCCTAATGCGCGCCCAAACTCAGAGTAGAGGTCATATTCATGGAATTTACCGTCGGTTTTTGATTTCTTACGGAGTAGTTCTACGGCCCGGTCGCTGAGTATCCACACTCCTATGTCGGTTAGGTAATAGCCTGATTGTGAGAGCCGGTTGAGCTGTTCTACAGATGGCTTTTGAAGCATTTTATCGAGCACCGTAGGCGTTTCGCGCAGACTGTAGTATACGCCATGATTTTTGGCAATTGAAGCATCGAGCCATATCCCGTAACACACCACGTCGGCTTCAGGGATAGGAGGCAGTTCGGCGGCAGCGCGAATGTAGACATCGCCGCTCACCACCATCGTGTTCATCCCTTCGGGCATCTTTTCCATTATCCGTTCGTACAGCGGCAGTTGCAGGTCGAGGAGCGTCTGGCTTAGCTTCTGACCACGTTCCCAACGGAATATCGGAATAGGGGTGAGAATCTTTCCTGACGGAGCATAAGCCGGCAAGCGGCGGCTTTGACCCCCGGCGTGGAGGAGAATGCGTTTTTCCTGCCCTAACCATTCGCTAAAACATGTGTAGGGCGACCATGCTTTATGACACTCTTCGAGCAACCACGTGGTGCCACCGCCGCTCCCGAGCCGTTTACCAAGGGGGTCATTGGTGCAGAAATATTCATCGCAGGAGTGGTTGGTAATCTTGTGGAATGAACCTACAAGGTTGGGTGGAAGTGACAGTAATTTCTTTATCATGGTCGTGAATTAATCTCTTAATGTCGCAAAAGTAGTGAAAAACACTCATATTTTAACTTTGGCGGTATGAAAAATTATGATTTTTATGTACCTTTGAGGTCTTAAACGGTATTACCGGAAATGTCAGTTGACGTTACGGATCTACACATCACAAAAACTCTAATCATGAAAAGATTTCTACTATCAATCACATTAATGCTGTGCGTTATTGGTGGCGCATATGCTGTAGGTGACAAAAAAGTGTCAATTTTGGGTGACTCGTATTCTACTTTTGAGGGCTGCGTTGAGCCGGCAACCAATGTGAGCTGGTATTTACAGAAAATGAATCCTGATCGCACTGATGTGGCCGTACCCGAACAGACATGGTGGAAGCTTTTCCTCGACCAGACCGGCTACAAACTTGAGCAGAATAACTCTTATTCCGGATCAACTATCTGTCACCGTGGTTATCATGGCGATGATTATAGTAAACGTTCATTTATCACCCGCATGTCAGATCTCGGTAATCCTGATATAATCCTTGTGTTTGGTGCGACTAATGATTTTTGGGCTAAGGTTGCACTGACACCTGAGACGGCCAAGAATCCCGAACCTCATGCGCTCTACACTTTCCAGCCCGCTATGGAGTATATGCTTCAACAGCTCGGCGCACTATATCCTGAGTCTAAGGTGTACTTCATACTCAATGATGAAATCAATGGAGAAATACGTGAGATGATTCTCAAAGCCTGCGCTGACTATTCGGTGCCTTGCATCGAACTTACCGGCATTAAAAAGCAAGCCGGTCATCCCAATCAGGAAGGTATGAAGGAAATAGCAAATCAAATTGCTAAGGCCATAAAACAGTAGACGATTGCTCTCATAACAAATCTTCATTGCTTTAATAACAAATCTTCTTTCTCTTATAACAAATCTTCATTGCTCTTATAAAAAATCTTCAAGGAAAATGGAAAAGGTGACTAAGACTAATGCGGCGAGGTTACTTGACCGGGCGAAGGTGAAGTATGAGCTTGTCCCGTATAATGTTGATCCTGACAATTTGGCAGCTGAACATGTGGCTGAGGAACTCGGCGAGGATATAAACGCAGTGTTCAAAACCCTCGTGCTGCACGGCGAAAAATCTGGCTTTTTCGTGTGTGTGATACCCGGGAACATGGAGGTCGATCTCAAAAAGGCTGCGAAAGCGGCCGGTGCTAAGAAAGCAGAAATGATTCCGATGAAGGAATTGCTCCCTCTGACGGGCTATATCCGTGGCGGATGCTCACCGGTAGGAATGAAAAAGCCTTTTCCTACATTCTTTCATAGCACAGCTGTGAATTTCAACATTATTTATGTATCGGCAGGTCAAAGAGGGCTCCAGTTCAAGATTGCTCCTGCTGATTTAATTGAATTTTGCAAGGCTTCTGTGGCAGATGTCGCAGTGGCTAAAGAATAGGATTATGAATACAATAGGAAAAATATTCTCATTTACAGGGTTTGGCGAATCGCATGGAGCTGCCATTGGCGGTGTTATCGATGGTATGCCGGCAGGCGTGACCATTGACCTTGAAATGGTACAGCATGAACTTGACCGCCGCCGTCCGGGACAGTCAGCTATCACCACTTCCCGCAAGGAGAGTGACACTGTGGAAGTGCTCTCGGGGCTCATGGACGGTGTCACCACTGGCACTCCTATTGGATTCATAATTCGTAATGAAAACCAACATTCCAACGATTACGACCAGTTAAAGTCAGCCTTTCGCCCTTCCCATGCCGATTATACATACACCATGAAGTATGGTTTTCGTGACCATCGCGGCGGCGGAAGATCAAGTGCCCGTGAGACCGCCACGCGGGTCGTGGCTGGAGCATTTGCACGCCAGGCACTCGAGCAATTTGGTATATCTATCACCGCCTATACCTCACAAGTCGGTTCGATAATTGTGAATGATGATTATGCATCTCTTGATTTCAGCAATATTGAATCCAACCCGGTAAGATGTCCCGATCAAGCGAAAGCGGCAGAGATGGAGCAATTGATTCGTGAAGTCAAGGCCGAGGGCGACACCATCGGAGGTGTGGTGACATGTGTAGTGAGAGGAGTTCCGGTAGGATTGGGCGACCCGGTGTTTGGACGGCTAAATGCCCGGCTTGCCGATGCGATGATGAGCATTAACGCGTCAAAAGGCTTCGAATATGGAATGGGATTCCGCGGAGTGGAAAAGCGCGGCAGTCAGGTGATTGACCGTTATGTGAACGATAATGGCGTAATTCACGCATTAGTCAACAATTCCGGAGGTATTCAAGGGGGAATTTCAAATGGTGAGGATATTTACTTCCGGGTGGCGTTCAAACCCGTTGCGACTCTCATGCAGGATGTGGCGTCAATCGATGCTGATGGACGAGAAGTGGTAATCAAAGCGAAGGGTCGCCATGACCCTTGTGTCGTGCCTCGTGCAGTACCTATCGTTGAGGCTATGGCTGCGATTGTGATTCTCGATGCTCTGCTTCTTAACCGTGCGTCAAAAATTTGAGTGACGGTGTGTCATTTTTTCATCTCTTAGGGGCGAGCTGATGATATATTATAGAGATTTTGCGGATTTCCTTGGCGCACATTTTCAGTGTAAGATGCAAAAACTCACTGTCAATGCCGGTTTTACTTGCCCAAATCGTGACGGCACGAAAGGGGTGGGGGGGTGCACATATTGCAATAATCAGTCATTCAATCCTCAATATTGCGCCACATCGCTGAGTGTCACTGAGCAATTGGAATATGGGAAAGAATTTTTTCATAGTAAATATCCCGATATGCGTTACCTCGCATATTTCCAGACATATACCAATACATATGACGAGGATCTTGATCGTCTGATGAAGCTATACTCAGAGGCTCTTACGGTGGGGGGTGTCGATGGTGTGATTATCGGGACGCGTCCCGACTGTATGCCCGATACGCTACTCGACCGTCTCATGGAGCTTCCGTGGGTGATGGTGGAATACGGTGCGGAAACCTCCCACAATCCCACATTGGAGCTCATCAACCGTTGCCACACTTGGCAAGACACGGTTGATGCAGTAAACAGGACTCATGCAGTCGGTATACCTTGCGGGCTTCATCTTATCATGGGACTCCCCGGAGAAACTGAGGATATGATGCTTTCAACTATCGATGAGGTTAACAAATTGCCAATCGACACGTTAAAAGTCCATCAGCTTCAGCTAATACGCGGAACTAAAATGGCTTGGGATGTGGCTTCGGGACTCTATGATATACCACGTTTCACATCTGACGAGTATGCTGAACTATGTGTGAAAATAATAGCTCGGCTGCGGAAAGATATAGCAATAGAGAGATTTGTCTCGCAGTCACCGCCTGAACTGCTGATTCACCCTCGATGGAATTTGAAAAACTATCAGTTCTCACAATTGTTGAATAATAAACTGGCATTGAGCCAAAATCGGATGAATTAAAGTAGAATCCAGATTCCGGTTTTTATCATCAAGAATAATCATAAACAATTTTAAAGAAATATCATGGAAGTAATCAATTTTGCCGACACCCCGTCGCTGGTGAGCCAATATATGTCGGAACTTCGTAATGTGGAGGTCCAGAAGGATATGCTGCGTTTCCGCCGTAACCTCGAACGTATCGGGGAGATAATGGCCTATGAGATGTCAAAACGTATGCGCTATTCCAAGAAAAAAATCCTGACTCCGCTTGACGTGGCCGAGTGTGATGTGCTGAGTGAAGAAGTAGTGCTTGCAACTATTTTCCGCGCCGGTATACCTTTCCATAAAGGATTCCTGGATTATTTCGACCATGCGCAAAACGCATTTGTATCGGCTTATCGAAAATACCGCGAGAAGGAGAATTTCGACGTGTTCATTGAGTACATTGCGTCTCCGAAGATTGACGGGAAGACGCTTGTAATAGCTGACCCGATGCTTGCCACCGGTTCGTCGATGGATTTGTGCTATCGAGCATTGCTGACAAAGGGTAATCCTACACATGTTCATGTTGCCTCTATAATCGCTTCACAGGTTGCAGTTGATTATATACGTGACACGTTCCCGGCCGATAAGACAAGTATTTGGGTAGGTGCGATAGATAAGGAGATTAACTCCCACTCCTATATTGTGCCGGGTCTGGGTGATGCCGGAGACCTTGCCTACGGTGTGAAAGAATAAGATATTGGATGTAAAGATAACAATTGACACTATCGGTAAGGGTGCGATAGTGTCAATTTTATTATGGATATTTTTTGAAGTTCACTAAAGTCCGAAGGCTTTTTTCACGATGGGTACTGCATCGAGTTTTTCCCATGTGAAGAGTTCTACGGTTTTGCTGAATTCAGGCTCGTACTTTGATTTGAAATGCTTTGTGACGGTCATCGGGGTGCGTCCGAGATGTCCGTATGTAGCTGTTTCGCGATAAATCGGGTTGCGTAGACCAAATCTTTTTTCAATTGCGTAAGGTGTCATGTCAAAACACTCCATGCCTTTCACAATATCGGCGATTTCTGTGTCGGTCATGTTTACCTTGGCTGTGCCGCGTGTGTCGATGCATAGGCTCACCGGTTGTGCCTCACCGATTGCGTATGCTACCTGAACTAACGCTTGTGAAGCCACGCCGGCTGCCACAAGATTCTTGGCAATGTGACGTGCGGCGTATGCGGCTGAACGGTCCACTTTTGAGGGGTCTTTACCTGAGAATGCACCACCACCGTGTGCACCTCTTCCCCCGTAAGTGTCAACGATGATTTTACGACCTGTCAGGCCGGTGTCACCGTGAGGACCTCCGATTACGAATTTACCTGTCGGATTCACAAGCAATTTCACGTCATCGCCGATGAGTGATGCCACGTCGGCTGGGAGCTGGGCTTTCACGCGGGGAATTAGGACGTTTTTAACGTCGTCATAGATGCGCTGCTGCATGGCTTTGTCGGCTGCTGCTTGTGCTTCAGGGGTGTCGTCGATGGGAGTGATGAATTCGTCGTGTTGAGTAGAGATGACGATTGTATCGACACTCAGGGGACGATTGTTTTCATTATATTCTACTGTTACTTGGCTTTTCGAATCAGGACGGAGATATGTGCGGGTATGTCCTTCGAATTCGTAGGTCATATCTTTGCCTTCACGCCTGATTGCTGCGAGTTCACGAAGCAGTCTGTGTGACATCTCAACTGTAAGGGGCATAAAGGAGGGAGTCTCGTCGCAAGCGTAGCCAAACATCATGCCCTGGTCGCCTGCGCCTTGAGCTTCGGCTTCCTCGCGCTCAACTCCGCGGTTGATGTCGGCACTTTGCTCATGAAGAGCAGAGAACACTCCGCAAGCTTCGCCGTCAAATTTCAACTCGCTGCGGTCGTAACCGATGTTTTTAATCACTTCGCGTGTCACGTCCATAAGGTCGATATAGGCATTGCTTTTTACTTCACCGGCTATGATTACCTGCCCGGTGGTGACGAGAGTCTCGCATGCCACCTTCGAGGACGGGTCACGAGCAAGAAATTCATCCAATATTGCATCGGAAATTTGGTCGGCCACTTTGTCGGGGTGTCCTTCTGACACCGATTCTGATGTGAATAGATATGTTTTCATATTTTCGGATTTATACTTGTTCATTTTATGATGTCCATTATTTTTAGGTAGTTCAAAATAAAAAAAATGTCGAAGAGGCAAATAGCGTAAAAGTTGCCTGCTTCAACATTGCGCAAGTATCGTCCGATACATACAATTCTCAAAAGCCTAAAATGTCGTATTTGACATGGCGGATTCATCCTGAAGGGGGAGGGGAAATCCGTTGCAGTTTTAGCATTTTTTGAAGTGGTTGCAAGCAGCCAAATTTGTCCACTATTTTCGCTGCAAAGTTATAATATTTTCTTGAAATGGCAAACTTCCGTCTTGAGTATTTGTATATTTTTAATATTCCTCATTCCTCATTCCTCATTTCTCATTCCTCAATTCCTCAATTCCTCAACTCCTCAATGCTGGTTCCTCAATTCAGGCCCGCTAATGTGATGATGTGTAGTTGATCGTGATGCCTAAAAAGCAAACACAAAGGGTTGCGTCCCGTGATGGGATGCAGCCCTTTGTGTTAGAGATGATTCTATTAGCTTCGCTATTCACAGTCGGTGGTTGGGTGTAACGAGTTGTGATTAGCGATTATGATTCACTATTCGTGGTCGGTGATTTTGGTCTGAGGTGTATCAGTACCGCTGCCGCCTGTAGTACCGCCGGTATTCTGTTTTTCTACCACATTGATGGTGTAAGTGAATACTCCGAAGGCCACGGTCTTGTCAACCTGGAAAATGTTGGCACGAGCCTGAAGAAGATATTTGCCCAGTTCCAATCCACCGGTAGGAATCTCGTAGCTGAAAGGCTCGATTGCGGTGGTAAACTGTGGGAAACCATCAATAAAGTATGTCACAGGACCAAGTACAGCCTGCTTTGTTCCCTCGGCAGGAGTAACCTTAAGAGCTTCAATTGTCAAAGTGTCACCTTGTTCTACAGTGAATACGCCATTACTAAGAGTGGCACCACTATATTCTACTGAGAGAGTTACATCCGGCATATCCTTGTCGTCATCGCTACATGACGTGGCGATGAAAGCGAGCATCGGAAGTGTTAACAATAAAAATAAAATTTTTTTCATAGTCTTATTTAATAAATAGTTTATGTAATTTGGAATATTTCAAAAATATAAAGGAGAGAGGAGGGTGGGGGAGTGGTGATTAGTCATCAATTTTTGAAGATGATCTCGTCGTTGTCAACATCAATGATAATCGGGTGCTCGCGGTCAACCTTTTGGGCAAGTATGTCCTTAGAAAGCTGGTTGAGGACGAGACGGTGAATAACACGCTTGACGGGTCGGGCTCCAAATTCAGGATCGTAGCCTTCCTCGGCAAGATATTTCAAAGCCTTAGGAGTAACTTCGAGAGTTATGCCGTTCTTAGCAAGCATCTTTTGAATCGACTTAATCTGTAAACCAACGATTTCTTCAATTTCAGCCTCGTTAAGAGGTGTGAACATGATGATTTCGTCGATACGGTTGAGGAATTCTGGACGTATGGTCTGCTTGAGAAGTTCGAGTACCTCGTTTTTGGTTGTATCAATTACCTCTTCACGGTTTTCGTCGGTCATCTTTGCGAAATTATCGCGGATGAGGTGAGAACCCATATTGGAGGTCATGATGATAATCGTGTTCTTGAAGTTTACCAGACGACCCTTGTTGTCGGTAAGATGTCCATCGTCAAGTACTTGCAACAAGATATTGAACACGTCGGGGTGAGCCTTTTCGATTTCGTCAAACAACACCACGGAGTAAGGTTTGCGTCTTACAGCCTCTGTAAGCTGACCGCCTTCATCATAACCGACGTATCCCGGAGGCGCACCCACGAGTCGTGACACGGAGTGTTTCTCCTGGTATTCACTCATGTCGATACGAGTCATCATGTTCTCGTCGTCAAACAGATATTCGGCCAACGCTTTGGCAAGCTCTGTCTTACCAACACCGGTAGTACCTAGGAAAATGAAAGAACCGATAGGTCGTCGCGGGTCGTTTAGTCCGGCACGGCTGCGGCGAACGGCATCAGCGATGGCACGGATGGCATCATTTTGACCTACCACACGATTGTGGAGTTCGTCTTCGAGATGGAGAAGTTTCTCTTTTTCACTCTGCACCATCTTGTTGACTGGTATACCGGTCCAACGCGATACCACATCTGCGATGTCCTCAGAATCAACCTCTTCCTTGATGAAAGCTTTCTCGCCTTGCATCATCTTAAGTTGTTCCTGGATTTGAGCGTTTTCCTGCTCCTTCTGCTGCACCTTGGAGTAACGTATTTCGGCAACTTTTGCATAGTCGCCTTCACGTTCAGCACGTTCAGCATCGAAGTTAAGTTGCTCAATGTCAATTTTGTTTTGCTGAATCTTATTAATAAGATCCTTTTCAGCTTTCCACTTGGCAGTGTACTCTTTCTCCTGGTCGCGCAGGTCGGCAAGATCTTTTTCAATCTCTTTTACCTTCTCCTTGTCACCTTCACGCTTGATGGCTTCACGCTCGATTTCCTTTTGGGCGATTAGACGCGTGATTTCATCAAGAGCTTGTGGCACGGAGTCAATTTCAAGACGGAGCTTAGAAGCCGCTTCATCGACTAGGTCGATGGCCTTGTCGGGGAGAAAACGGTCGGTGATGTAACGCTCTGAGAGCGTTACGGCAGCGATAATTGCCTCGTCGCGGATGCGAACCTTATGGTGATTTTCATAGCGTTCTTTCAATCCACGTAGGATAGCAATGGCTGCGGCCTCGTCAGGCTCGTTAACCATCACTTTTTGGAAACGGCGTTCAAGTGCTTTATCCTTCTCGAAGTATTTTTGATACTCATCGAGGGTGGTAGCACCTATTGACCGGAGTTCGCCACGGGCGAGAGCCGGTTTCAAGATATTAGCAGCGTCCATTGCGCCCTCACCTTTGCCGGCGCCGACAAGAGTGTGGATTTCATCAATGAACAAGATGATTTCACCATCGGCTCCTGTCACTTCATTGACAATAGCCTTTAGACGTTCTTCAAATTCTCCTTTGTACTTAGCACCGGCAACGAGCGCACCCATGTCAAGCGAAAAGATTTGCTTGGAGCGGAGATTTTCAGGAACATCTCCGCGCACGATACGCTGGGCAAGACCTTCGGCAATTGCAGTCTTACCTGTGCCAGGCTCGCCGATGAGCATGGGATTGTTCTTGGTGCGTCGTGAGAGGATTTGGAGTACACGTCGGATTTCATCATCCCTACCAATCACAGGGTCAAGCTTTCCTTCGCGTGCACGCTCGTTAAGATTGATGGCATACTTTGAGAGTGCTTGGTAAGTATCCTCAGCGCTCTGGTCGGTAGCCTTTTTACCTTTGCGGAGTTCATCAATGGCTGCTTGGAGTTCACGTTCGCTCAATCCGGCATCTTTAAGAATAGTTGAAGCCGGAGAGTTGACTGCGAAAATTGCCATTAACAATGCTTCGAGGGTCACGTATTCGTCACCTTGCTTTTTTGCAATGTCAAGAGCTTTCTGGAGAACATCGTTGGAAGTTCGGCTCAGATAGGGTTCGCCGCCCGAAACTTTAGGTTCGGAGGCGATTTTAGCATCAACTTGTCGCATCAAAGAGGAGGCGTTGGCTCCAACTTTGGAGAATATGAAGTTGATAAGAGATTCCCCTTCGGTCATTACTCCTTTAAGCAAATGCACAGGTTCGATAGCCTGATTACCAGCACCACGGGTAATTTCTATCGCTTTCTGGATTGCTTCCTGAGACTTGATTGTAAAATTATTGAAGTTCATGTTATATGTTGAGGTGTGAGTTTTACATTTGATTTTGTTCATATGGGATGATTTAGTTATCTAAATCATTCTTATACTTATTAAACAAAAATCATGCCAATAAGTTGACATGATTCTTAATAAATGATAATCTCTTATCCTACTATGTTTTATGAACTTCTGTATTCACTGCGACCGGAAGCTCCTTAGACTGACATAATGTCATCGCATGTAATGTCAGTCGGGTATTGCTATGTTTCGGGGTTGATTATCCGCCGAAGTTGTCGTAGTGGATTGAGGTCGGGTCGACTCCGAGGTCGTCAAGCATATTATTGACAGCGGCACTCATCGGACCGGGCCCACACATGTAGTATTCGATATCCTCCGGCTCGGGATGATTTTTGAGGTAAGTCTCATAAATCACTTGATGAACGAAACCTGCGGTATACTTCACGCCGGCAGCATCGGCAGCCGGGTCGGGACGGTCAAGCGCAAGGTGGAACTTGAAGTTGGGGAAATCCTTTTCAAGCTGTAAGAAATCATTGAGATAGAACACCTCGTTGAGCGCACGTGCGCCGTAGAAATAGTTCATCACACGGTCGCGAGTTTGCAATGTCTTCGTCATCCACATAATCTGGGCTCGTAGAGGCGCCATGCCGGCACCACCACCTATCCACATCATCTCTGCCTTAGAGTCGACAATAGGATGGAAATCGCCGTAAGGACCGCTCATTCTCACTTTGTCGCCCGGCTTGAGGGTGAATATGTAACTTGAAGCGATACCTGGCATCACATCCATGAAGCCCACTTGGGGTTTAGGTTTGAATGGAGGAGTGGCGATGCGGACAGTAAGCATAATGCGGTCGCCCTCCTCAGGATAATTGGCCATTGAGTAAGCACGGACAGTAGTCTCGGTATTCTTACACTTCAGACCGAAAAGACCGAACTTCTCCCATGAGGGTAGATACTCGTCACCGATAGAAGCCTTGTCGATATCCTTGTCATAGTCCATCTCGTATGTGGGAATCTTTATTTGGGCGTAGGAACCGGGGATAAAATCCATATGAGCACCCGCGGGGAGAGCCACGATGAATTCCTTGATGAAAGTTGCTACATTCTTATTGGATATAACTTCACATTCCCATTCCTTCACATCGAGAGCCGAAGCAGGAATACCGATGTTCATATCCTCTTTAACCTTTACCTGGCACCCCAAGCGCCAGTGAGCTTGCTGCTCCTTGCGTGAGAAATGCACCTTCTCAGTGGGGAGCACATCGCCTCCCCCGGTGTAGACCTGACATTTGCACTGCGCGCAACTGCCTTTGCCACCGCATGCCGAGGGGAGGAAAATATTTTGGTCGGCAAGAGTGGAGAGGAGCGACTTCCCTGAATCAGCTTCAACGACACTGTCATTATTAATTGTAATCTTAACCTTACCGGAGTGGACAAGATATTTCTTAGCGATAAGCAGAATCGTCACCAAAATCAATGTAATGATGAGGAAGATGCACACGCCTGTTAGTATAGTTAACATTGTAATAGTCTTTAAATGTATAATTAGAACTATTGAACTGATTTAGACTCCACTTAGATTTTTATACCCAAGAAACTCATGAAAGCAATCCCCATGAGGGCGGTCAGTATAAAAGTGATACCCACGCCGCGGAGTGGCTTTGGGATATTGGAGTACTCAGCAAGACGCTCGCGGATGGCTGCAATTGCAGTGATTGCCAAAAGCCAACCGATCCCCCAGCCGCCGCCTGCACAAATTGCAGTCCACACACTGGGGAAATCGCGCTGCTGCATGAAGAGCGAACCTCCGAGAATGGCACAGTTTACGGCGATGAGCGGAAGGAATATACCTAACGACGAGTAGAGAGCCGGACTATATTTCTCGACTGCCATCTCAACTAACTGTGTCATCGAAGCAATCACCGCGATAAACATGATAAGCGAGAGGAAGCTCAGGTCTACGTCGGCATACTCAGGATCGAGCCATGTCAAAGCTCCGGCGCTCAGAACGTAGGTCTGGAGCAGGTAATTGACCGGCAGAGTTACCACGAGCATGAAAGTGACAGCTATGCCCAGACCAAACGCTGTCTTGACGTTCTTTGATACCGCGATGAAGGAACACATGCCAAGGAAGTAGGCGAAAATCATATTGTCGACAAAAATCGACCGTATAAAAATATTAAGATTCTCCATTGTTTAGTCCTCCTGTAAATCTTTGTTAATACTCCTTTGAACCCAGATGATGCATGCCACCACGATGAGCGCCATCGGGGGGAGAATCATGAGTCCATTGTTGACGTATCCGGCATCATAAAAACTCTGAGGTATAATCTGATATCCGAGCAAGGTGCCGCTACCGAACAATTCGCGGAAAAAACCCACAATAATCAAGATGATGGCATAACCTGCCCCATTGCCTATGCCATCGAGGAATGAGGGCCACGGTTTATTACCCATTGCGAATGCTTCGAGGCGCCCCATGAGGATACAGTTGGTAATAATCAATCCGATGAACACCGAGAGCTGCTTAGACGCATCGTAAGCGTAAGCCTTAAGCACCTGATCAACAATAACCACCAAGCCTGCCACCACCACGAGCTGCACGATGATGCGGATATTGGTTGGGATAGTGTTGCGTAACAATGATATAATCACATTGGCGAAAGCCAGCACTGCGATAACCGACACTCCCATCACAATGGCGGGCTCAAGCTTGGCTGTAACGGCGAGTACCGAACAGATACCGAGCACTTGCACCACCACCGGATTATTCTTGGATAGCGGGTTAAAGAGCACATCTATATTTTTAATTTTATCAGCCATGACAGATGATATTTAATTGATTCAGAAATACTCTTGCATCATTTAGTGAGCAAGAGATTGAAGGAATTTCTTATAGGGAGTGAGGCAATTGTCGAGCATTGAGCCGACACCCTTGGAGGTGATGGTGCCACCGGAAATACCGTTGACATAATCCTCGCCGTTGAGTGGCTGCTGCCCGGCTTTAACCACAGCGATGGGATGGAAATGACCGTCCTTGAACACCTTCTTGCCCTCAAACTGAGAGCTGAACTGAGGTTTCTCGATTTCAGCGCCAAGTCCGGGAGTTTCACCCTGGTGAGCGAAATACGCTCCGTAGATGGTAGAACCATCAGCATCAAATGCAACGTATCCCCAAATTGGACCCCAAAGACCGGCACCGTAGACAGGGAGAATGTATTTAGTCGTATTATCGGGAGTTTGACACACGAATACAGGGAGCTCGCGGCGGTCAGCAGGGAGTTTGCTCTGAGCAGAAACATTCACACCAAAGGCATTTACGCCATCTACCTTCTCACCCTTAGAGTTAACCACATATTGCTCAGTGATATACTTGTCAAAGTCGGCAACCACGTTTCCCTTCTGCGGGTTGATTAAAGCGGCCGCCAGAATCTGGCTCATCTTATCGGCATCGATGTTTTCCTGCTGCTTTCCTCGTAGAGAGAGGGCAGTAGCAGCGAGAGCGGTGCCTACAAGTACCACGAGCACTACTATATATATTATGGTGTATGTATTGCTTTGCTTATTCATAATCTTTATAAATTATGGTAAAACATTAGGCTTGTGCCTTTAAACGGCGCATGCGGCGCGATACATTGGCCTGAACCACACAATAGTCAATGAGCGGAGCCAAAGCATTGGCCAAAAGCACAGCGAGCATTGCCCCTTCGGGATAGCCGTTATTGTAAGTACGGATAAGAACCGCAACCACTCCCACAAGCAGGCCGTAGATATACTTTCCTGCACCGGTACGGGCTGCCGTTACAGGGTCGGTAGCCATGAAAACAGCAGCGAAAGCGAAACCGCCAAAGAGCAACTGGTCAAGTGGATTCAGGAACGAAGCTGGATAGGTGGGCGTCTCAAATACGTTTGTAATCCATCCCATGAGCAATCCGCCTACTACCACGCTGAGCATTATGCGCCATGAAGCCATACCTGTGATCAAAAGGATAGCCGCGCCGATGAGGATACACAAAGTGGAAGTCTCGCCAAATGAGCCGGGAATAAGTCCTAAGAAGGCATCCCAGGTGCTAATTGCATTACCTTGAATATTAAGTAATTCGAGTTTGCCGCCAGCGAAGGTTGCAATCTGGCCAAGTGGGGTTGCTCCTGTGAAAGTATCAGGAAGATTGTAACCAAGTCCGCAAATTGAGTTGGTGGAAATGAACACCTTGTCACCGCTCATCTGCGCCGGATAAGCGAAGAAGAGGAAGGCACGGGTAACCAATGCCACATTGAACACGTTGTAGCCGGTACCGCCAAATACCTCTTTCACGAAGATAACAGAGAATGCTGTGGCAACTGCAAGCATCCACAGAGGAGTTTCCACCGGGCATATTAACGGAATCAGGATGCCTGTGACGAGGAATCCTTCTTGGATTTCCTCATGCCGCCATTGTGCCACGATGAACTCAATGCCGAGTCCCACCACGTAGGTGACAATGATGCGGGGCAACACTGCGAGGAATCCGTATGCCATTAGCTGCCAGAAAGGGAATTCGGTGGCGCCCGCGGCTAGCCAGTTTTGATAGCCGGTGTTGTACATGCCGAAAAGCAAGCAGGGCATAAGTGACAACACCACAATAATCATGACACGCTTAGAATCAAGGCTGTCATGGATATGCACACCCGACTTAGAGGTGGTGTTAGGGGTGTAAAGGAACGTCTCAAATCCGTCGAACACGCTTTGGAAAGCATGGAGCTTACCACCGGGCTCGAAATTGGGCTTCACACGGTCCAAAAAATTTCTTAAACCTTTCATTATTAAATCAGTTTAGTTTCTGATTAGACATCACACTTCGCTGCGGAGGTATTCAAGGCCCTCACGCACTATTTTCTGAAGTTCAAGTTTCGACGGGTCGACATATTCAGCGAGTGCAAAATCCTCGGGTGCGACCTCGTATATGCCAAGAGCCTCCATTCGGTCAATATCCTTAGTTATTATCGCCTTGATAAGATATTCTGGGAGGATATCCATCGGGAATACCTTGTCATATTGCTCCGACATAATCATAGCGCGACGACCGCCATTCAGACGGGCATCGGGGTTAAATTTGCGGTTGAGGAAATGTCCGAGGAACGAACGGTTGACACTCATTTTTGATGGGCTCATTGAAGCCCATCCCATGAATTCGTTTGCATCGTCACCCTCGGGAATCACAGTAATCTGACGGTAAGGATAATGCAAATAACCGTCAAGTGATTCGGTGACGCCGGTTAGCACATTCCCTGAAATAATGCGGTGGTGCCGGCCGTCGCTCTTCACGTCATCGTAAAGAAGGTCATCGAGCGATGCACCCATAAGTGTGGCTATTAATCTTGGTTCTTTCAATTCGCTCCCCACTTCGGCCACGAAGGTCGAGATGTCAAGAGAGCCGGTTGCGATGAGTTTCCCAATTTTTGCAAGGGTTACAATGTCAAGAGTCCAGATTGCCTCTCCCTTGTTGACAGGTCGGATGTTGGCGGCCTGTACACCGGCATTTCCGGCCGGATGCAGCTTAGGGAATTCAACGATTTCAGCACCAGCTACATCGGGGAAGTCGGAATCATTCTCTACACCTATATATATAGCACCGTCGGTGAGCATGGACATGGCCTCGACACCTGCCTTCACATCCTCCATGCAATCCTTCACCATATCGTAAAGTGATGGGGCCAATGGTGCGGTGTCCATGGCTGTCACGAAAATGTCACGGGGAGTGTCATCAGACAGGGGAATAATATCGTATGGGCGACGGCGCATCATCGCCCAAAGGCCGGAATTCTTCAGAAGTTTTCTGAGAGAATCAGCGGATTTAGCACTCGCGGTGTCGAAAGCGACATGGTCATCACCGTTCACCTTCACTATCACGCGTTCGATTTTTCTGCGGGCACCTCGGACCACAGCTTCCACCACGCCGGCAGCCGGCGACACAAGCTTTACATCCTCGTCATTCTTGTCGTGGAGCAACGATTGCCCGACTTTCACGACATCTCCCTCCTTCACATCCAGCTTAGGCAGAAAGCCCGGAAAATCATCCGGAATCACCGCCACTCTCGCCGGTGAAATCCGGCAAGCATGAGCATCGGCAGGCAGGGCACCCTCAAGATTAAGATTTAGACCTTTCCTTAGATTAATTGTACGTCTCATCAAAAATAAGATTGTGAGTTAAAACAACTGACTTAGACTTTTCAACATAGAAATTACCAAGAATTTCCATAAGCCGGTCAGTTTAAAACGCAAAGATATGAAATTAAATCGAAATCACCTTAATTTGTATTAACTAAATTACACGTAAATTTGCATAATAGTGAAATTAAGAAAGTTTAATAATAAAAAATAGCAAGCAATATGGAAAAAAAAGAATAAAAACGTTTGCAAACACGGAAATTTCCTTTTAATTTTGCATATCGTTTCTTAAACACTCAATTATGTGCTTAACTACCGATACCATGAAATAACAGTTTTAACCCATAAATAACTCTGAAAGTCAGAATAATAAATCCATTATTATATAGCAAGACATAACGTCAAGCGCAGACCCGAAAACTGTAATATCATCAAAACTAATAAACAATAAACCAAAACTCAAAAAAATTAGTAATTCAAATCATGGAAGCTCAAAAGCCTAATCAGCCCGCAAAGGCTCAGTCTCAAAAAAGTGGCAGCAACGTAGCCGGTATCAAGAATGCATTCTTGGTAATCCTCGCCTGCTTTGTAGTGGCAGTTTGCCTCTTCATCTTCTGGTTCGGTCACGAATCACACTTCGAAGAAGGTCACCCCATCGACCTTTGGGGAACAATCTATAAGGGTGGTTTCATCGTGCCTATCCTCCAGACCCTCTTCCTTACTGTGATTGTGCTCTCAGTTGAGCGTTGGATCGCTATCTCTTCAGCGAAGGGTAAAGGCAGCATCGAGAAATTCGTTGCTAACATCAAGAAATGCCTTGCTGCTAACGACATCGCAGGCGCAAAGAAGCTCTGCCAGCAGCAGAAGGGTTCAGTAGCAGCCGTAGTTGCAGCTACTCTCGTAAGCTACGAAGAAATGGACAAGAACACTGTCCTCACCAAGGAGCAGAAAATCGCTAACGTTCAGAAGTCAGTTGAAGAAGCTACAGCTCTCGAAATGCCGGCTCTCCAGCAGAACCTCCCCATCGTTGCAACTCTCACCACCCTCGGTACTCTCGTTGGTCTTCTCGGTACTGTGATGGGTATGATCAAATCATTCCAGGCTCTTGCAGCATCTGGTGCTCCTGACTCAACCGAACTTTCAACCGGTATCTCTGAGGCGCTTATCAACACTGCTTTCGGTATCGCAACCGGTGCATTCGCTGTTATCTCTTATAACTTCTACACCAACAAGATCGACAACCTGACCTACGCTATCGACGAGATCGGTTATTCAATCGTGCAAACATTTGCAGCTTCTCACTAATCCCCTGTTACAAATATCAACAAGGTTTTAAAAACAATCATAACCTCAAAAAGGATAACGTAATATGGGAAAAGTAAAAATTAAGAGAAAAAGCACCCTCATCGACATGACCGCGATGAGTGACGTGACTGTGCTCTTGCTTACTTTCTTCATGTTGACATCAACTTTCCTTCAGAAGGAACCGGTGACAGTGTTGACACCGTCATCAGTTTCTGAGCAGAAAGTTCCTACCGCCAACCTGGCAGAAATCCTTGTCAGCCCGGAGGGTAAAATCTTCATCTCAATCGCCGGTGACGCCGATGCCGCCACAAAGGACGAGTGGGGTTCTGAAGCTATCCGCCGTCAGGTTCTCCTGAACGCCGTTGACATGTGGAACGATGCACACCCAAGCAACAAAGTACAGTTGACCGAACAGCAAGTTCAGACATTCTCAAAGATAAACATGTTTGGCGTACCCTTCCAGGTACTCCCGCAGTTCCTCTCAATGTCACAGACAGAGCAGGACAAGTTTATCAGCGATATGACCCAAAAAGGTGTTGGTATACCCATCAACGACAATAAGGACATGGATCGTCTGAACGAATTCCAAATCTGGATGCGCGCCATCTATAATTCTGGTAACGACAACCTTCAGAAAGCTATGAAGAAAGGCGAAGGTATCGCAGTTAAAGCCGACAAGGACACCCCTTACAACACCGTTCATGACGTGCTTGACAACCTCCAGACACTTAAGATGAACCGCTTCAGTATAATGACCGCTTTAAAAACTGAGCAAGACTAATCAATTATGGCACAAATAGAACAATCAGACAAGGGCAAAAAGAAAAAAGGTGCCCAGAAGAAAATGTCTATCCATGTGGACTTCACTCCGATGGTGGACATGAACATGCTTCTGATTACATTCTTCATGCTTTGTACCACTATGATTAAGTCACAGACTCTCACCATTTCACTCCCTTCGAATGAAAAGGTGGAGCAAAATCAGATGAACAAAGCAAAAGAATCGGAAGCAATCACAATGATATTGACTACCGACCGCAATGCCAACGGTGACGTTAAGAAGGACGACACCGGCCGCCCGATGAATACGGTATATTACTATGAAGGTATGCCCGATATAGCTGACGCTGACGGTGATGGAATCATCGACAACAATAAGCTTAAGGCTGAGAAATTCCTCGGTAATGACGGTAAACTTCAGCAAGGTATTCGCAAGATCCTCCATGATCGTAACAAGCAGGTGCTTGAAAAGATTGACAAGGAAAAGACTCGCTGGCGTAACAAGGAGTTTTCTCCTATATCAGCAGTTAACGACTCAATATATCAGGCTCGCGCACGTGAGATTCGTAACGACTCAACACTCACTCGTCCTGTAGTTATTATCAAGGCCGCTCCAGAAGCTTCTTGGGAAAGCTTGATCAGCGCACTCGATGAGATGCAGATCAATCAGATTTCTCGTTACCAGATTGATAATATCAACGCTGTTGACTCAGCAATGATTATCTCATATCTGAAAAAGAATCCACAGAAGTAATCAGTTGATGACAGATATATATTAACCCGAAAAATCTCAAAAGAAATATGGCAAAAGATGTAGATCTTTCATCATCAGAATGGATTGACCTAATATTTGAAGGTAAAAATAAAGACTTCGGAGCTTATGAACTCCGTAAGGCTTCAGCTAAGCGCCATAACCGCGCAATGCTCGTAATCCTTATAGTACTCCTTGCAGTAGCTCTTCTCGGTCTTCTCGCCAATACAGTGCTTCAGTCAGCAGAAGCCCGTCCTGAGGATATGGTGGAGCAAGCAATCGTTGACTATTCAGCTGATGATCAGCAGGAGGAAGAGGAGGAAGAAGTGCAGGAGCGTGTTGAAGAGCAGCAGCCCGAGGCTCTCCCCGAAGAAATCCTTAACACTGTGAAAGCTACCGAACTTCAAATCACAAAGGACGAAGAAGTTGTGGAAGAAATCAAATCACAGGATGATCTCAAGGAAACTGACACAGCTGTAGGTACCACTGACTTCGATAAGGGTACTGACGACTTGAACGTTGTTCGTGAGCACAAAGAGGAAATCATCGTTGAAGAGAAGAAGCCTGAACCTGTAGATGACAACCAAGTATTTACAGTCGTTGAACAGAAACCTCAGTTCCCCGGCGGTGAAGCAGCTCTCCTCAAGTGGGTGAATGACCACATCCGCTACCCGGCTATGGCTCAGGAAAACAACATCCAGGGTCGTGTGGTAATCCAGTTCGTTGTTACCAAGACCGGTGAAGTAGGTGAAGTTAAGGTGGCTCGCGGTAAAGACCCTGACCTCGATAAGGAAGCTGTTCGCGTGGTTAAATCACTTCCCAAGTTTGTCCCCGGTAAGATGAACGGTCACGCTGTGAACGTTTGGTACACCCTGCCTATCCAGTTCAAACTCCAGGGCATCTAATTAGAACGCATCAGTTATTTGGTACTTTTATATGGAATGTCATCCCTTTTCAAGGGGTGACATTCTTATTTAGTTAATTTCAAAAATATATTGTGAAAATCTTAGGAAGCAATTCATTAACTTGTTCAATAGTGGCTGTTCTGCCATTTATTTGTAGCTCCACCCATTCATTACCGGATTGAATTTTGCCAAGCATGTCATCAATGGAGATATGCTTGCTATCAAGAGATTACTCAAAAGTTGTGTGTCCCATTACTTTCTGTGTTAATAGACCTCTAAGAAGGATAATAAACGTCCATGTCTGATTTCAGTATCACTTCGAGGTTTTAACAACGATCTCTTGTATTTCAACTGATGTAACAGAATCAACAGCTGCTATGATAGAGTCAATGTTCTCATCATTCTGAACAAACTAAGCTAAATTGCTCAAAATTACAAATATTAAGAATATCTCCCTACTCATGTTAATCCTGTTTTAAAGATAAATATTATTATAAAATCAC
Source organism: Duncaniella sp. (assembly GCA_023664955.1). GTDB lineage: Bacteria > Bacteroidota > Bacteroidia > Bacteroidales > Muribaculaceae > Duncaniella. The sequence continues at coordinate 1,118,387 of JAMPEV010000001.1, read as the reverse complement.
CCCCCCGAAAATTGTTCATGGAATTGTTGAATTTTCAGGGGGGATAACTTTCAGAAATATTTATGTAAAAATCTTCTACTCCTCCAGATATGCATCGGGTTCGTTTTTGATTGCGGGTGTGCCGTCGGTGGGAGTTTCCCAGTTGTCGGTGCGGAAGGGGATGAGGGGTAAGTAGTTGCCTCCGTAGAGTGTGCCGGGGAGGAAGTCGCGGAAACCGTAGCGCACTGCTACCGGATTTGGCACTTTCTTGCTGGAAACTACCATCTCGTTAGTCTGCCAATGTAGCCATACAGAGTCGGCCGGGTGGAACACTTTGTCAGGACCTGCCACTTCAAAGCCTTGAATGTCGTAATTGCGGCATATTCCGTCGTTGTGCGACTCAATTGCAACCCAAGCAGCCCCATCGACAAATCGGTGTGACTTATACTTAGGACTTCCTGCCATGAATTGCTTCTTTCCGTACGTTTTGTTCAGCGCAAGGTCGCTGAGACGTTTCCCGGCTTTTGATTTATCCGCAGGATGGATATTGTAACGTTCATATGGCTTCACGAGGTCATTGATTGATACCATGTCGCTGTTGGGTATTATCTCAATGGACTTCCATTGTGCCTCCCTTAGGAAAGGGGAAAGTCCAGTCTCAGGACCGCCATATTGATATGGCGCAATTTCAACAGCGTAAAAGGGGATGTCACCAAGCCCAATTTCGTTTCGCCAGTTTTTTACCATGGCGGCAAGTCGTTCAGCGTAAGTGGAATAAGTGGTGACGTTTGAGCATCCTTGATACCATATAATACCCTTGTAAGTATAATCCTTAATGGGGTTGAACATTGCATTATACATTAACATCGGACGATGATAGTGAGTGATAGTTTCGATGTCCTTTGGGTCAAGTGATATGTCAGGATATTTTTCCAAGAGTTCGCGAGGCATCCAGCTCTCCACCTTCGCGCCTCCATAGGCAGCACTGACTATTCCCACCGGTACATTGAGTACATCCGACAGCTGCTTGGCATAATGCCATGCGATTGCGCTGTATTTCGGAGAGGTCTCAGGTGAGGGGACAGTCCATGTAGCGTCAATCGTGTCGACCGGTGTATAGCTTTGGGCAAGAGGGACAGTAATGAATCTCACCTTGTCAGCGTAGGCACGCGAACCAGCTATTTCGTCATATCCGCCTTCAATGCAGCAGCCCGGAAAACCCTTCAGAGGCATTTCCATGTTGGATTGCCCGGACGCAAGCCACACTTCTCCGATTAGGACATTATTGAGAGTCAATGGCTCGCCATCAGAGATAGCGATGGAAAATGGGGTAAAACTCGCTTCAGGAGTTTCCACGGCCAAGCACCACTCGCCTGTGCAGTCAGTATGTGTAGAGTATGTTTTCCCGTTCCATGATGGGGTGACGGTCACTGTTGAACCCGGATCGGCTTTGCCGTAAATTTTTGCGTTGGACTGCTGTTGGAGCACCATGTTGTCACTGATAACTGGTCCGAGCGTGACTTTTGCTTGGACTCCGGTGAGAGATGACACTGCCAAAAGAGTGCCTATAATTACTTTTTTCATTGATGAATATGTGAGGATTTGTTATAGAATTTCAATGCTAAGCTGTTCTGACACATCCCATTGAGTATTGATGCTGAGGATACCCTTTGTAGCATCGTATTTCCACTGGCGCTTTCCTGCTTTCTTGCCATTAATCAGCACTTCAGCAGGATTGCCGTTGATAAGGTGAACATTAAATGTCATATCCTTTACAGTCGGTGCGCCGGAATAAGTACCTTTGGCTTCAGCTGTTATCGCGATACCCTGCATTGTTGCATCGCCGGTGAATGTTATCAGTGAGTATGCATTGTCACTGAGCGATGTGGTAGATTTTCGGTCATCCTCATACATGGTATACTCCGACTCTCCCAAATATGGGTAATAGTTGATGGTATACTTGTCTACGCGATAGTCGCCAGTATTTTCCATCGCATAGTCAGCCTGGGGGATGAACGCACCTGCGCGAACAAATAACGGAAGTACTTCGAGCGGAGCGGGGTAAATTATGGTATCACCTCCGTGATATAATTTGTCGGGGGTGTTATAATCAACCCAAAGCCCGTCGGGGAATACGATTTCTCTCTCTGATGCGCCTTGTTTAATTACCGGCGCCACGAGGAGGTCGCGCCCCCAAAGGTATTCATCCTTTATGTCATCATACTTTGTAGAACCCGGAGTATAGAAATTGAGAGGACGAACAAGCGGTGTCCCTGCCGAAGCATTTTCGTAGGCAAGAGTGTAATTATATGGCAACCAGCGATAACGCTCTTTGATAAGGGGTAGTATGATTGACTGATGATAGGGATACTTATACGGTTCTGCTGTGTCCTGGGCGTGTGTGCGGAGGATAGGGGAGAAGGTGCCGAGTTGCAGCCATCTCACGTAGAGTTCGGGGTCGTAAGGATGTTCGGGATCGATTGCAAATCCGCCCACGTCATGGCTCATATAGCCAAGTCCGCTGAGCCCGGCATTCAGCATGATAGTGATTTGCGGTTCAAGACCTCCCCACGAACGTGACACATCAGTTGACCAAGGGTACACACTGTATCGCTGCAACCCCGTGGTGCCACCTCGCATCATTGTCATGAGTCTTTTGTCGGGAAAATCCTCTTTGAAAAGGTCGTAAATTATGCTGCTCCAGTCGTTGCCGTAGAGGTTGTGGTATTCTCGTGCGGTGAATCCGTTGGCATGACGGCCGCCTTCGGGATGTACTTCCGGCTCGCCAAGGTCGCCCCACCAGCCACCTACACCCTCGAGTGTGAGCTGCTTGTACCGGTCACGGAGCCATGCGCGGGTGTCGGGGTTCGACATGTCAAACATACCGCCTTCACCAACCCAAATTACCACTTCCTGAGGATTGCCTACGGAATCCTTAACGAGCATTTCTTTCGAGGCGAGTTCGTTGTAATTATCTAATCCGCGGCTATTGCGTAGAATGTATGGCTGGGAGATAATTACAGTGTTAACACCCTCGGTCTTTAGGTCGGAGAGCATTTTCTGATGGTCAGGCCACTGCTCTTCGTCCCAAGCGAGCCGGCCCATATCCTCCTCTTTGCCATACCAATACAAGTCGAGTACGATTCCATCTACCGGATAACCGCTGCGCTTCAGTGTGTCAATTACACCGGTAGTTTCGGCCTGAGTGCGATAGCCATATTTAGATGTTATATAACCTAATGACCAGAAAGGCGGTAACTCTTGGCGGCCGGTAAGACTTGACAATTCCTTTGTTACGTCGGCAAGCGTGCCGGCACCGTTGACGAAGTAGTAGGAGATGGGGTATTTTGATTCTGTGGTGTAGACAATCGGGTTGCTCATCACCATTTCGGCTGCTCCGAAGTCGTCAAATACTACTGCGTAGCCATTGGAAGATAGAAACAAAGGCATTGTGATGTTCATCTGCTTGATTCGTTCCTCACCTCCAGTGTAGCCATAGTTTTGCTTGTTGTACATCACGAGAGTGTCTCCTGCCAAATTGAAACTGTAACCACGCTCACCTGCGCCATAGAATGAACCTGTACCCATGGTCGAGAGTGACAAGGTTTGTTTGCCATCAACCTCTGTCCTTAGTCCGTTGTCACTTATGGCACGGTTTCTTCCGGTGGTGATGTCTACTTCGCCGGTCTGTTTGTCAACTCTTGCCACGACTCCTGAGGTGGTTGTCAGGAGGCTGACACCATCCATTTCCGAGATGGTAGCTGACGCATCCGATTCCTTAATCACCGAGGTAGGTGTTGACGGGGCTTTATCGCCTTTGGCAAGGTTGGTAACTTTTACGATATTATCGGTGATAGCTTCCACGGTCACAATGCGCCCTTGTGGAGTGGTGACGCTTATCTTGCTTGTTTCAACAGCTTGTGCCGACGCTGTAACTGTTAGGATTGTAAGGGCTGCCAAGGTAAGCCGTTGGCATATATGGTTAAGTAGTTTCATGGGCGTTGTAAATTTATTCGCTAAGAGTATCACAAAAAAGATACGTTATGCAAAAGTAACAAATTATCAAGGTAAATGTGTTATTTTATAGTATTACAAAACGTTAAAAATCAAAAAAGTCCGGAATCGTTTGGAGATACCGGACTCTGTGGTGAATCAAAAAGTGATTATGATTTGTTGGCGCGTTTGCGCTCAAGCTCGTCGAGAATTATCTTGCGTAGGCGAAGATGGTGGGGCGTAACCTCCACATATTCATCCTCTTTGATATACTCAAGTGCTTCTTCAAGTGAGAATACCACAGGGGGGATGATGCGGGCTTTGTCATCAGCGCCGCTCGCACGCATATTGGTGAGTTTCTTAGACTTGGTAACATTTACCACTATGTCATTGTCCTTGGCATTTTCTCCCACCACCTGGCCGGCATAAACCTCCTCCTGCGGGAAGATGAAGAATCGTCCGCGGTCCTGGAGCTTGTCTATGGCGTAGGCATATGCAGTTCCGGCTTCCATTGCGATGAGCGAACCATTGGTGCGCCGCTCTATGTCACCCTTCCAAGGTTGATATTCATGGAAACGATGTGCCATGATGGCTTCGCCGGCAGATCCGGTCAGCACATTGTTGCGCAGACCTATAATGCCGCGCGATGGGATGACGAATTCAAGGTGAATGCGGTCGTTTTGTGTGGTCATTGACACCATTTCTCCCTTGCGGCGAGTCACCATGTCGATGATTTTCGATGAATATTCCTCCGGAACATTGATGGTGAGCATCTCCACCGGTTCGCATTTCTTCCCGTCAATCTCTTTGATGATTACCTGTGGCTGGCCAACTTGCAACTCGAATCCTTCGCGGCGCATAGTCTCAATCAGCACTGAGAGATGAAGCACGCCGCGACCGTATACGGTCCATGTGTCCTCATGGTCAGCCTTGGTGACACGGAGGGCGAGATTGCGGTCAAGTTCTTTGGTGAGACGGTCGGCGATATGACGTGAGGTGACATACTTACCGTCGCGGCCAAAGAACGGGCTATCGTTGATGGTAAATGTCATTGACATTGTGGGTTCGTCGATGGCGATGCGCGGGAGCGGTTCGGGATTGTTGATGTCGGCCACGGTGTCTCCGATTTCAAATCCTTCGATTCCCACGAGGGCGCAAATGTCACCGCTCTTCACTGATTCCACTTTCTTGCGTCCCATGCCTTCAAATGTGTGCAGCTCTTTGATGCGCTGCTTAACGATGGAGCCGTCCTTCTTGCATAAAGCTATTTCTTGGCCTTCACGAAGTTCGCCACGATGTACACGGCCAATGGCAATACGACCGACGTAGCTGCTATAGTCGAGAGATGTGATGAGCATCTGTGCGTCACCTTCAAGCACTTGCGGTTCAGGGATATATTCGATGATGGCATCAAGGACGGCAGTGATATTATCGGTGGGCTTGGTGTAGTCGGTACTCATCCATCCCTGTTTTGCCGAACCGTAAATAGTGGGAAAATCGAGCTGGTCCTCTGTGGCATCGAGGTTGAACATCAGGTCAAACACCATTTCCTGCACTTCCTCTGGGCGGCAATTGGGCTTGTCCACCTTATTAATTACAACCACCGGCTTTAGTCCCATCTGGATAGCTTTTTGAAGCACAAAGCGGGTCTGGGGCATCGGTCCTTCAAAGGCATCAACGAGCAGCAAGCATCCGTCGGCCATGTTAAGCACACGCTCCACCTCGCCTCCGAAGTCGGCGTGTCCCGGAGTGTCAATGATGTTGATTTTATATCCGTTGTAGTTGATTGACACGTTCTTAGAGAGAATTGTTATCCCTCGTTCACGTTCAAGGTCGTTGTTGTCAAGGATTAATTCACCTGTGGCCTGATTGTCGCGAAAAAGCTTCCCAGCTAATAGCATTTTATCCACAAGCGTTGTTTTCCCATGGTCGACATGGGCAATGATGGCGATATTCCTGATCTTCTGCATCGTTTTTTTCATTAGTGGCCATGCTTTGCGCTAAGAATATGTTTGTAAAGCACCGGCCCAATTTTTTCCAGCTGCAAAGGTACGATTTTTTCCTCACTTATCAAACTATACAATTGTCAATTGTCACGGCTGATGCATCTTAATTTTTAAGTGCAGGTAATAAAAATATTTACAGGAAATGAAAACTATCCTTCTCATCATTGATCTTCCGCCATATTTTCGGCGAATTTTTCCTCACTCTTCGGTCACAATGCCCGCATTGCTCCCTCTTCGTGAGAAAAAATCCACTCGAAAATCTGACGAAATCTTAATGATTAAATAAGTTTAGGCAACTTCTACATTGTGGTGGTCACTTCCTCTGAGTGACACCGACTGAATGAGTGTTAAGATATGTCAGGAATGAATCCTTATAACTTTCGCCAACCGGAATATATGTTTCGGAGTCCATTATTATACGGTTCTTGCTTATACTCTCAATTGTATTCATATTTACAATATATGACCGATGGACCTGAATAAAATTAGATGTCAACTTCTCCTTAATGGAATTAAAAGAGCTTAATGTGAGAAGTGGAGAGGAGGCTCCGATAGTAAAAATTTGGAGGTACTCGCCGTAACCTTTTACATAACGGATATCAGATAGCTTTATGCGGACATATCGATAGTCGACCTTCACAAAAAGAGAATCCTCGGAGGGGACGATAGGTGTTTCTGACTGAGCTAAGGGGGGTGTCACACGCTCTGAGCGTAATTTATACTGTTCAAGCACCTTATTGGAAGCACGTTGGAAATCAGTGAATCCGTAGGGTTTCAGAAGATAATCTACGGCCGACAATTTATAGCTGTCGACGGCATAATCTGCATAAGCAGTGATGAATACCACCAGAGGTTGAGTGGTCAAGGAGGCAACGAAATCCATACCACTCATGTCGGGCATATTGATATCGGTAAACACCACATCAACCTGTTGCGTAGCTACAATCGATGTGGCGTCAATGCCATTATGACAAGCACCGACCAGTTCGAGGAAAGGAACTTTGCTGACGTAGCTTCGGAGTTTTTCCAGAGCAATCGGTTCATCATCAATTATCAGAGTCCTTAATTTCATAAGCGGGCAAAATAAGGTTTACGTTATATACGGAATCAGTATGCTCAATTTCAAGTGTATAATTGTTACCGTAAAGAATATCGAGACGGCGTTTCACATTCTCGAGACCTATTCCCTCATGCTTTGGAGAATCCTTTGAGGGATGGATACTGTTCATGCAACAGAACACGATTTTACCATCCTCGATGGCGAGCTTCACTGACACAAATGAAGTTATAGTATAGCTAATACCGTGTTTAAAAGCATTTTCTAAAAAAACGAGGAAAAGAAGTGGCGGAAGCATTATACCTTTAATTTGTGACAGTTCAGGTAGTTTTATTGATATTGATACCGATTCCTCCGGATATCGCACCCTCATAACCGCCAAATAATCTTTGATAAAACCGAGTTCGGATGAGAGGGCAATCCTTGACCGTGAGCTTTCATAGAGCATGTAACGCATCAGGCTTGACATCTCAATCACCATGTCCTGAGCTTTAACAGGGTCAATCTCTATCATGCCATGGATATTGTTAAGCATGTTCATGTAGAAATGGGGATTGATTTGTGCTTTCAGGTAACTAAGCTGATTCTCAGCATTTTCCTTCATTAGGCTCTCCTGCTTAAGCCTGTCGGCAAATTGCTGGAAGAGAAGTGAAATTGCGAGGTTGAAACCAACAATGAGTACATCATAAATCACATCGAGAAACAGAGGTAACGGAAGGATGGGCTGAGGTCCCGGATGTCGGTGGATTGGCTGCTCATGCCCGTGATCGGCTTCTATAAAACTGAAAAACCGGAATCTTTGCCAAAGCCACACGAAGCCTATCGCTAATAACACTGAGATGAAATATCCCGCATAATTACCTTTCTTTAATAATTTGGGAATCAATAGGTAATTATTCAGAATAAATAGAATCATAAAGGGGAGCAAGGTCGCAAACAATCTTCCCACCACATCGAGATCGAGTAATGGTAGCTCGGTGTAACTCCTCATTCGCATTATGTCGAGGAGAAACAGGACAATGGCGATGAGCCAAAGTCCGGCATAAATGATGGTTTCAAGTCTTTTGTGATTTGATGGATTCATCGAGGATATTTTTCAGATACTTTGCAAATATACTCAAAAAAGAGTGTGAAATGGGAAAAACATCAACGAATGACTCTTTTCTTTAAACGAAACGGCTGTGACTAAGCCCCCACTTTCACATATCACGAGCCTCTATGCGTGATTTATTGAGATTTTCAATGAATCCGTGAATGATAATTGCCACTCATTGAAGTTTAGACAACTTCATTACATGTATGAGTGGCAATTATAGGAATCCGTTAATTACTATACGAGGTGACCGATGAGGGTATCACGGTCGCCAGGCAATAGGTCAATTACAGGAATTTCAATCATAGTATAGGCTCCCGGAGCAAGACGCATTGAGGCACGGGCCACTCCGACAAGGAGTTGCGCTGTGAGAGCAGGGTTGTTAATTGACATATTGAACTCGAAACGCTGGTTTTGAGTCTTGCCTGAACCCCCCTTTCTAATCATGTGGACACCATGTCCCATATCCTTGACAGCATCCACGCTTTCCACTGCCATAACGTGAGTCTCGTCCGATGCGAAATAAGGATCTTCCTTCACGGCCTTGGCAACATCATCAAGCTTGGCTCCATCTTCGAGCTCGACATACACTATGCGGCGGTGCATACCATCACCCTTAGGCATTGTCATTGAAAGAGCATTTTTAACACCGGGCTTTGACTTTACACACACAGTGTGGCCCATGCTCATACCGGGACCGAAATTAGTGTAAGTCAAACCCTTCGGAGCAGCAGCCTCCATCAGCGTGCGAACAATCGAGTCGCTACCCGGATCCCATCCGGCTGAAATGATTGAAACCTTGCCGGCCTTTTTGGCTGCGGCATCGAGGGAGCGGCGCAAATCAACAATCGAGGTATGGATGTCGAAGCTGTCAACTGTGTTAATACCCATGGCGAGATATTGCAACGCATACTTCTCAACCTCGCGAGTGGGGGTGCATAGAATAGCCACATCTAAATCGCCAAGCTCCTTAATGTCAGTCACGACTTTGTAGGGAGCAAGTTCGGCAGGGATATCAGCTGCATTGCGGCGCACCACGCCGGCGATTTCAAAATCAGGGGCAGCCTGGAGAGCCTCAATGGTGAAATGTCCGATATTACCATATCCGACTACGGCAGCACGAATTTTCTTCATAATAAAGTAAGTGAATAAAATTTTAAAATATAGGCTTCAAAGACTTTAACCTTTGAAGCCTATAAAACAACAAACAAGGAGTATTGTTAGATTACTTCTTAGATACGATTTCTTCAGTGTCGCGGGCAATCATCAATTCCTCATCAGTGGGGATGACAACGACAGCCACCTTTGATGCAGGAGTGGAGATGACAGCTTCCTTGCCACGGATTCCTGCATTAACAGCTTCGTCAATTTCTACCCCTATGAAAGCGAGGGGCTTGCACACGGCAGCACGGAGAGTAGTCTGATTTTCACCTACACCGCCTGTGAATACGATGATGTCAACACCACCCATTTCGGCAGCATAAGCACCGATGTATTTGAGGATGCGCTGCTCGTACATATCCTGGGCGAGTTTAGCAATTCCATCACCATTTTTGATTGCAGCTTCAATTTCACGCATATCGCTTGAAATTCCTGTCACACCAAGCATGCCGCTCTCCTTGTTGATAATCTTTTGGAGGTCGGTAGCTGATAGATTGTGCTTGAGCATGAGGTATACGAGTGCTCCCGGGTCTACGTCACCCACACGAGTACCCATCACAAGTCCCTCAGTAGGGGTGAGACCCATTGAAGTATCAACACTTTTGCCATATTCAACAGCAGTGATAGAACCGCCATTACCTACGTGGCAAGTGATGATTTTCTTATCCTTGATATCGACACCGAGGAACTCGCACACGCGCTGGGACACATAGCGGTGGCTGGTGCCGTGGAAACCGTAACGACGCACGCCATCTTCATTGTAATACTTGTAAGGGAGCGCATACATGAACGATTTAGCCGGCATTGTCTGATGGAAAGCGGTGTCAAAAACAGCAACCTGGGGAACGGCGGGCATCAAGGCGGTAATCGCATCAATACCGGTCATGTTAGCAGGATTGTGGAGTGGTGCGATGTCGTAACACTGCTTAATCATTTCCTTCACCTCATCGGTAATCAGCACACTCTTGCTGAACTTCTCAGCACCGTGAACTACTCGGTGACCCACAGCGTCGATTTCCTCATAGCTCTTTATGCAGCCTTCCTTCGGATCGGTGAGAATATTGAGGATGGCTTGCACCGCACCATTATGGTCAACAAGACCGAGCTCAAGAATCTCCTTAGAGCCATCTTTTTTCTTGTATTTCAAGAAACCGTCGTTAAGACCGATTTTCTCCGCGCCACCTTCGGCAAGCACTGCATCGTTGGATGTGTCGATGAGCTTATATTTCACTGAACTACTACCGCAGTTCAACACTAAGATTTTCATTCTTAAAAATTTTTATATGGTTTAAGAAGCCACCTCCGAGGCTGAAAACTTCGGGGTGGTTGAAATTCAAGTAAACACTATATTATTTGTCACCCTTCAAGCCGATAGCCTGATTGCAGGTGATAATGATAGTCTTATAGATATCTTCGGGATAGCAGCCGCGTGAAAGGTCGTTGACGGGGGCAGCGAGACCCTGAAGAACCGGCCCCACAGCCTCTACGCCGCCAAGACGCTGTACGAGCTTGTAAGCGATATTGCCGACTTCGAGTGACGGGAATACGAGAACGTTAGCACGGCCTGAAAGCGGACTGTTGGGTGCCTTGCTGTTGGCCACACCGGGAACGAGGGCTGCATCGGCCTGGAGTTCTCCATCGAGCATGAGAGCGGGATCCATCTCGTGAGCAATCTTAGTTGCCTCAATTACTTTGTCTACGCGTTCATGCTTTGCGCTACCCTTGGTTGAGAAGCTGAGTATAGCCACGCGGGGTTCAACACCGGCGATGTCGCGAGCTGTCTTAGCGGCAGAAACTGCAATCTGAGCGAGCTGGCGAGCATCGGGATCAGGAATTACTGCACAGTCAGCAAAGATGAGCAGACCGTTGGTGCCGTAGTTAGAGCCTTCGGGGAGAACCATAACGAATGCGCCTGAAACCACGTCGATACCGGGCATTGTCTTGATAACTTGGAAAGCGGCTCGGAGCACATTACCAGTGGTGTTCATAGCACCGGCTACCTGACCGTCGGCATCGCCTGACTTCACCATTAGGCAGCCGAGATAAAGTGGATTGGCAGTAGTGACGCGGGCTTCTTCCATTGATATACCTTTGCTCTTGCGGAGGTCAAAATATAAGGGAGCATACTTGTCAATAACTTTTTCATCAGCCGGATTGACGATAGTAGCTTTAGAGATGTTTTCCAGTTTAAGGTCAGCAGCCATGGCTGTAATTTCTTTAGGATCACCGATGAGGATGATGTCTGCGATGCCGTCCTTGATTATGCGGTCGGCCGCTGTCAAAGTACGGGGTTCGGTTCCCTCGGGGAGAACGATACGCTGGCGGTTAGCAATCGCCTTTGCGGTAAGTTTTTCAAAAAGACCCATAGCGGTTTTTGTTTTTATATTAATGATTTATGGTTAAGTTCCGATAATTATTTCGTTGTCCGGATAATTAATAATTTTTTCCGATAACTATCCCGATAATTATATTTATGGTCACAAAGATACAAACATTTAACTTTCCAACAAATACCATGTTAAAACTTTTTTGTCAGATTGCAGTGGGGAATTTGATGGAAAAGCGGGTGAGGTAGTCATCGGGTGAGGTTGCCAGATAGAAAGCGGCTTTATGACGGCTGAGTATCTCCGCCACGAACATCAATCCGAGTCCTTGTCCTGAGGGCTTTGTGGAAAAGAAGGGGGTGAAAATAGAGGATGCCGCTTCGGCAGAAATACCGGCACCATTGTCAGTCACAATAATGAAAGTGGGGGATTCGATTGAGACGGTGACTTTTCCATCAGTCTTGTCGGGAATAGAAAGGATACTTTCAATGCTATTCTTAACGATGTTGATGATGACCTGTTCAAGAAGTTCACTGTCAATGGCCACCCGATGATAATCGGCATCCGGCTGCCTGATGATTTCGAGCTGGACACCTTTTTCTCTTGCCATTCCTGTGAGGAATGTGGCGATAGGACTGATAAACTTCTCTACAGTGGTAATGGTTGTACGCAACGGTGGTATTTTCACCACTTTTGAGTAAGCTGAAATGAAGGAGCTCAATGCTTCGGCGCGATGTGAGCAACCTTGCACTGCCTCGGTCAAATCTTCATCATCCCCCCAAGGACGAATATCGAGTAGCACATCGAGCAGCGAGCGTATTGAAGCCATTGAATTGTTGACCTCGTGCCCCATCACACGTATCACCTTTCCGTAGGCCTCCCTCTCAGCACGGCGCACCTCATCAGTGAGGGATTCAATGAGAAGGAATGGCCGAGCATATCCCTGGTCCATAAATGAAAGATGGCTGCAACGGTACACCATAGTGTCACTGAGTCGGATCGTGGCTGATTCATCCCGTCGCAATGGCATGAAAACCTTGGCAAGGGGTGAACTTAGTTCTGCTAACGTTTTTCCATCGGGATTCTCGCCAAGTAGTTTACGTGCCATGGAATTGCTCATGACAATCTTGTCTGAGAATCCATAACTCATAATTCCCATCGGAGAAGCTTCAATAAGGAGGTCGAGGAAATGATTTTGTTCTCTGACCTTCAGCCGCTCAATCTTAAGTCGAGCCATCAGGTCATTAAATAAATGAACTATCCTATCGGCATCACGCTGTCCCACGAGCGACAGCCGGCTACTATAATCCTGTTCACGCAACAAATCCACGCCGTTAATCACGGAATTCATCGGCCTGACAACTGCCCGGTAAGTAGCGATGAGAATTGGGATGGATAGAAGCAATACGCCTTCAATCCACCAAGCTGCCACAGTCATTTCAATAGCGAACGGTATGGCAATAATCACTCCGACAATGATAATAGCCAGCAGACCGAATAGCCATGCTCCCTTTATACCATGATAAATAAAGCTCATATCTTTAATCCGAATTTGTCCATTCTGCGATAGAGAGATTGGCGAGTGATACCAAGCATTTCAGCCATTTGGGACAGATTCCCGTCACACAGCTTCATAGCACGTTCGATGGCTGCCTTCTCGAGTTTTTCGAGATTCATCACGGTATCAGCCGAGGTGGGCTTAGCCATAGGGGATTTTGTATCGTCGGTTTTACTGAGTGACTGGCGCACATCATCGGCAGTTATAAGTTTTTTCCCGCTAACTATCAGTATCCTCTTCACCAAGTTACGGAGTTCGCGGATGTTGCCCGGATATGGCTGGGAAGAAAGGATTGCCATCGCCTCAGGGGTAAAATTAATATTCTCGCCTGCGAAATGTCGCACCAAAAGGGGGATATCTTCACGTCGTTCCCTCAATGCCGGAAGGTGGATGGTTATAAGATTGATTCGATAGAAAAGGTCCTCACGGAAACGGTTGGACTTAACGGCCTCGGCAAGGTCAACATTTGTGGCACACACCACTCTGATGTCCACCCTGCGCGGAGCGGACTCGCCGAGCCGTTCGAAAGTGTGTTCCTGTAGCACTCTCAGCATCTTCACTTGACATGAGGAATCGAGATCTCCTATTTCATCGAGGAATATGGTACCGGTGTCGGCCAGCTCGAAGCGTCCCGGCCGGTCACTGTCGGCGCCGGTGTAAGCCCCTTTAGCATGTCCAAACATTTCACTCTCAAAAAGAGTCTGTGCCAGACCGCCGAGATTGACGGAGACAAAGGGGCGGGAACTACGAGCACTGAGCCTGTGGATGGCACGGGCAATCAACTCCTTGCCGGTCCCATTCTCCCCTGTTATAAGAACCGGGGCATCTGTTGCGGCTACGCGTCTCACGGTATCAAGAACCTGCTGGATGCCTTCACTCTCTCCTATTATTCCCTCGAAAGCATCGGTGTCATCCACTGTGGTATCCGATTGAGTTGAATCCACCGACAAGGAAATAGCAGTTTTGATCCGCGACAGGAGGTCGCGGTTGTCCCATGGCTTAGTGACAAAATCCATAGCTCCGGCCTTCACCCCTTCGACAGCAAGAGGAATGCTACCCCATGCAGTCATCAGGATAACCGGGATTCGATGGGCAAGAACCTTAACCTTCATCAGAAGCTCCAGACCGTCACGGCCAGTGGTTGATGATGAGTAGTTCATATCCATCAGCATCAATTCGATAGCATCGTCGGGATTTGGCGAACGTAGCGATGCACGGACTGCATCCAAAGCCTCTGGAGCACCGGGGACAGTCTTAACGTCATAACCTGCACGCTTTAGCAGCAGACTCAGAGATAAGCGTATTGATGAATCATCGTCAATAATAAGTATCATCGTAAATGGAGATTAACAAAGTACTGATTAAGGGAGCTGCAAGCAGTTGCTTGGTTGAGTGTCTCTGTAAAAATTATCCTCATATTAACTTTTATTATTAGACACACTCTAAATCAGCTATGACAGTACAATGCAAAGGTACTCATATCGGAGGTTTTTTCCTAATCCGATGTCAAATTTTTTGTGGTTTCGATTCAATATCAGAGGTATTTCCTCGTTAATTAAGTGATAAGATTTATTCCCAGATGAAAAGACTAATTCATAAAATATTACTTGTTCTCACAATTATCACGTTAGGTTCATGCTCAAGCGTGAAACTTGCTGACGCAGACATGCAAATGGAACGAGGGGAATACTTTGATGCATCGAAGTCATATAAAAAAATATATAGTACTCTCAAATCCAAGGATCAGCGCAAGCTGCGAGGCGAAGTGGCATTCAAAATGGCTGAATGTTATCGGCTTACAGGTCGAAAAGCTAACGCATCAGCTGCCTATCGGAATGCTCTGCGTTACGGGTATCCTGATTCAGTGGTGATATTGCGGCTTGCGCAGTCACAGCATAGTGAAGGAAATTACAAGGCCGCTATCGAAAACTATGAGTGTTATTTACATTTTGACCCTTCTAATATAGTCGCAAATGCGGGACTCGCCGGTGCAAGGAAAAGTGCGGAACTGAAGAAAAACAAGACCCGCTACGTGGTGAAGCCTGCGAAAATATTCAATTCTCGCAGGTCAGATTATTCACCCATGTATAATGGAGATTTGCTTTATCTCACCACTACCAATGAGCAAGCAAAAGGTACGAAGAAAAGTGAAGTCACCGGGATGAAGCAGGGTGACGTGTGGGTGGCTCGCAAGGATGATAACGGTCGATGGCTTGCACCGTTGCCGGTGGAGGGGGAACTTAACACTGAATCAGACGAGGGTGTGGTCTCATTCTCGCCCGATGGGACAACGATGTATCTATCACGTGTCAATGGTTCAAATCAGTATGACTCAAGGGCTGAAATATACGTATCACATCGCTCGGACGCACAATGGAGTGATGCAGATAAAATGAATATTGGAACAGACACGCTGTACTCCTACGCCCATCCCGCAGTAAGCCCATCGGGAGAGTATCTATATTTCACCTCCGATCGGCCGGGATTTGGTGGTAAAGATATTTGGAGGATCAGCCTCGCCGATTTGGATTTGAAACCGGTGAATTTAGGGGATGAAATTAACACTCCGGGTAATGAGATGTTTCCGTATCTGTTGACTGATTCCGTAATGCTTTTTGCCTCCGATGGACATCCGGGTTTAGGAGGGCTTGACTTATTCCGGGCATCACTCACCCCTTCCGGCAATTGGAAAGTGGAGAATATGGGAAGTCCGATTAATTCCGAGGGTGACGACTTCGGAATCACCTACTCAACCCCTGGAAGAGAAGCGGGATTCCTAAGCTCAAACCGAGGTGACCGACGTGGATATGACCACATATATTCGTTTGAGCTGCCCGACATTAAGATTACCCTTTCCGGGCATGTGTTTGACAAAGATGAGGAGCCGCTTAGCGGAGCCATAGTGAGAGTTGTAGGGAACGATGGAACCAATCAAAAGACTGCTACACGCCCTGATGGAAGTTTCACGTTGCCGCTCGAACGAGGGGTGAAATATGTGATGATGGCGGGAGCTGAGGGACATCTAAATGATTCTCAGGCGTTTCAGTCCCATGAGGAAGAAGCTGACGCTGATTATGCAATTGACTTTTACCTCGCTTCTCTAATCAAGCCTAATATCATCGAGAATATATTTTACGATTTCGACAAGGCCTCTTTGCGGCCGGAATCGGAGAAAGTCCTTGACGAGGTGGTGCAAATGATGTGCGATAATCCGGAAATATCCATTGAGATGGGTTCCCACACTGACCGTCATGGCTCTGAGAGCTACAATGAGAACTTGTCTCTTCGACGCGCTCATAGCGTAGTTGATTATCTTGTAAGGGCAGGTATCACCGCAGACCGGCTAAAAGCCCGCGGCTATGGAAAAACGGTGCCTAAGGTTATAACTAAGCGCCTTGAACGATTATTCCCGCAATTTCCGGAAGGGCAAATACTCGATGAAGAGTATATTTCAACCCTCCCAACTGACCTTCAAGAGATCGCCGACCAAATCAACCGCCGCACAGAATTCAGAATTATGTAAGTACTCTGTATTCCCCAATCCCAAAAGGTGTCGTTCTGAAGATCACTAATAGGATTCATTGAACATTAAAGGCGATTGGTTGAAGTTTTTTGCCAATCGCTTTTTATATATGTTACTTTGCGGATGTAAATTTTGATATCCGTATGAATACAAGAGTTATAACATCAACAATCCTTTCGACGGCAATCTCTATCGGATCTTTGGCTGCTGACGATGTGTGGAACTATGACGAATGTGTTGAATATGCGAAGGCTCATAACATCTCTCTGCAAAAGTTACGCTTGGGTGAACAGACTTCTCAACTCGCTATGAATGAAGCCAGGGCACAGTGGGAGCCAACGCTCGACTTCAACACAACCCATGGTTTCACGAATATGCCCTGGGGCAAAGGGAATAAAAACGCTTACAATGGTCAGGTGGGACTGAACGCCGGATGGACTGTCTGGAATGGTGGCGAACGTGAAAACAGCATTAAGCGTAACAAGCTGAATACTGAAATCAGTGAGCTCGACACTCAAGACGCAATGCGCTCTCTCGAAACCGCCCTCCTGCAAGTTTATCTCAACATCCTATACGCACGTGAAGCTATCGCTATTTATGAAGAGGCTGAGAAACTCAGCGGTGCTCAAGCTGATAGGATGTGCCAGCTCATGATGGCGGGTCGCGCTTCGAAAGTGGACTATGCCCAATTAAAGGCTCAGCATCAACAGGACCAGTATAATCTCGTTAACGCACAAGGTACATACGATACTCGCCGTATTGAGCTTAAGAAACTTCTCGAATTGGGTATCGAACGCGAAGTACAGCTCGCCGATATCGAAATTACCTCTGAACAAATTCTTGCAGTTCTTCCTCCCATTGAGGATAGCTACCGCCTTGCCGTACTCACCGACCTTCAGCTGAAAGGTCTTGGACTTGAAGTGAATGGCGCTGATCTCGATGTGGAAATAGCTAAGGCATCAGGGCTTCCGAAAATCTCACTTAATGCCGGCGTCGGAACCGGATATTATGCTCCGGGTGGATCCTTTGGCGACCAATTGAAGCAAGCGTGGAGTGAGAATATCGGGCTGACACTTTCAATCCCAATTCTCGACAATAGGAGAACCAAAACTGCAGTTTCCCGTGCGAAGATTCAGAAATTGAATGCGCAGCTCGACTCCGACCAACGTCTCACAGACCTAGCCCAAGCGGTGGAGAATTGGTATATCGACACTCGGTCAGCTCAGAGCCGTTACAAAGCTGCGGTCGAACAGTTGGCTTCCGCTCATACAAGTAATGAATTGACTAACGAGCAGTTTAACCTCGGACTTGTAAACCCGGTAGAGTTGATGACTGCCCACAATAATCTTGTGGAAGCCCGCCAGGCTCTACTTCAGTCAAAATATATGGCTCTTTTAGGACAGAAAATGATAGAATATTACAGAACATCAACAGTATCATTATGAAATTAATGCTAAAACTGATCTCTCCATTGGCACTACTGCTGATTGTCAGTGCTTGTGGAAAGGAAAATAAGGTGCATCTCACCACGGTAAAGGCTGAAATGGGTGAGCTCACAGAAAATGTAACTGCTACCGGTACTCTCGAATCGGTTACCCAGGTAGATGTCGGTACTCAAGTCACCGGTATTATTGATAAGCTTTATGCTGACTTTAACAGTGTGGTAAAGAAGGGTGAACTTATTGCCGAAATCGAGAAAACAGTGCTCGAAAGTGATTATAAAAGTGCTGAGGCCAATGTAATGTCGGCGCAGTATACCTATGAGTATAACCGTACTAACTATCTACGTGACAAAGCTCTTCACGATAAGCAGTTAATCAGCGACTATGAGTTCCAGACTTCCCAAAAGGATTACGAGGTGTCAAAAGCGGCTTACGATAAAGCGGTAGCTGACCGTGTGAGGGCGGCGAAAAACCTCAATTATGCTGAGATTTATTCTCCGATTGACGGTATTGTTATATCAAGAGATGTGGAAGTAGGTCAGACTGTCGTTTCAAGCATGAACGTTGCTAATCTTTATACCATCGCCGACCTTGACAATATGCAGGTTGTCGGTAATGTGGATGAGGCTGATATAGGTCAGGTGAAAGTAGGTCAGAAAGTTACATTCTCGGTTGACGCATATCCCGATGATATGTTTGAGGGCACTGTAACTCAGGTGCGCCTTTCTCCGACCACTGAAAGCAATGTGGTTACTTATGAGGTAATTGTCGGAGTCCCTAATCCTGAGCACAAATTGATTCCCGGTCTCACAGCTAACCTCACTATCTTCACAATGAGCGAGACAAATTTGTTGCTCCTTCCGGCAAATGCTTTCACCTTTGAGCCTGGAAATTATCCTGACGCAAAGAACCTTCCTCAGCCGAGTGATGCCATAGACAATGCCAAACTTCAGCCTGACCAGCGCACCATTTGGGTAGTTGAGGGTAATTCACTCGTAAATAAGATTGTAGCAATTGGTATGACTAACGGAATTAAGACAAGTGTGCTTAGTGGAATTTCAGCTGGCACGGAGGTGGCTACCGGTTATGAAACCAACATGGCGATGACACAATCCGACGGGGTGTCCGACAAGCAAAGTCCCTTTGCGCCCCAACCCCCGGGTCGAAATAAGAAGAAATAAAACCAATAACTTATGAGCGAAAAGAAAGAAATAATTCGTGTTGAGAATCTCCGCCGTGAGTTCATGGTAGGTGGCGAGAAGGTTAAGGCTCTCCGTGGCGTTTCATTCTCCATCCGGAAGGGGGAGTTTGTCACGATAATGGGTGCTTCCGGTTCAGGAAAATCGACTTTGCTCAACATTCTTGGTTGTCTTGACACTCCCACTTCAGGAATATATGAATTGGATGGTATTTCCGTGCAATCAATGTCGAAGAATCAGCGAGCTATTACTCGAAATCGCAAAATCGGTTTTGTGTTCCAAAATTACAATCTGCTCCCTAAGACTACAGCTATCGAGAATGTGGAGCTCCCATTGCTCTACAATTCCTCGGTAAGTTCTAAGGAACGTCATGAGCGTGCTGAAAAGGCTCTCGATGCCGTGGGACTGAAAGATAGGTTGTATCACAAGAGTAACCAGATGTCGGGCGGTCAGCAGCAACGAGTGGCGATTGCTCGTGCTCTGGTTAATGACCCGGTGATTATCCTTGCTGATGAGGCAACCGGTAATCTTGATACCCGGACTTCGTTCAGCATTCTTACTCTTTTTCAGGAACTGCATCGTCGAGGTCGCACTATCATCTTCGTTACCCATAATCCTGAACTATCCGACTACTCTTCGCGCAACATTGTGCTGCGTGATGGTAAGGTGATAGCCGATACTTATAATGATAACCCGAAGTCAGCCCACAAAGCATTGGAGGCTCTTCCCAAAGATAATGACTGATGAAATTTGCTAATCTGCTGAAAATAGCTCTGAGAGCTCTCAACAATAATAAGTTGCGTTGCTTCTTGACGATGCTCGGTATTATCATTGGGGTTGCTTCAGTAATCACGATGCTTGCAATCGGCCAAGGCTCTAAGAATAGTATCAAGGACCAAATTTCTGAGATGGGTTCCAATATGATTATGATTCATCCCGGAAGTATGCAACGAGGAGGTGTGCGCCAAAGTGCCGATGATATGCAGTCTCTACAAGTCGCTGATTATGAGGCCTTGCAGAATTTACCCGGTATAGCTGCTATTTCTCCATCGGTCAATTCAGGTGGCCAGCTTGTAAATGGTAATAATAATTATCCGTCAACCATTTATGGTATAACTCCTGATTACCTTGACATTCGTAAATTGAAAGTGAAGGAAGGATCTATGTTTACCGAGCATGACATCAAGTCGGCAGCCAAAGTATGTGTGCTGGGTAAGACTGTCGTGGATAATCTATTTCGGAACGGCGAGGACCCTGTGGGGAAGGTAATTCGTTTCGGAAAAATCCCGATGACCGTCATAGGGGTGTTGGAATCAAAAGGTACCAACTCCATGGGTATGGACCAGGATGATGTGGTACTCGCTCCTTACACCACGGTGATGAAACGCATCCTTGCGATTGACTATATTCAGGGCCTATTTGCAAGTGCTGTCAAAGAGGATGAAACCGAAGAGACTATTGAGTCAATCACTGAGGTGCTACGTGCTCAGCATAAGCTTCGTGACGGTGAGGACGATGACTTTGAAATCCGTTCTCAGAAGGAACTCAGCGAGATGATGAACTCTACATCTGATATGATGACAGTGCTGCTTGCTTGTATCGCAGGAATCTCACTTCTCGTCGGTGGTATTGGTATTATGAACATCATGTTTGTATCGGTCACTGAAAGGACACGTGAAATCGGTCTTAGAATGTCAATTGGTGCGAGAGGCATCGATATCCTGTCTCAGTTTCTAATCGAAGCTGTGATAATAAGTGTGACTGGTGGTGTAATCGGCATAGTTCTTGGTGTTGTGGCCTCATGGCTTGTCACGGTGATAGCCCATTGGCCGGTGTACATTCAGCTCTATTCCGTGGCACTTTCATTTGCAGTCTGCACAATAACCGGCGTATTCTTCGGTTGGTATCCGGCAAAAAAAGCCGCCGGTCTCGACCCAATTGAAGCAATAAGATACGAATAGATAAGAATGAGAGTAAGAATAACAGGTCATTAGTGACCAGCTGCAATTGTTAAAGAAATGCCCGGGATGTGATATCTCGGGCATTATATGGTTTAAGTAATTTCACCACATCACCATTGCTAACTCATGACTCTTGATTCACGACTCACGATCCGTTTCATACCTTTGCGGATGGTTTTCCATTTTGGAAATATGGACGATAGACGCAAAGGTCCATAGCTTACCGCGATAATGGTAAAAGCTGTGAGAGCCACAATCAGAAGCCAGCCGTAGATCTCTTTCATTGACACAACAAGAGCGTGCTGATGGACCATGCCATAGAGTTGACCAAGTGGAATATGGACAGAGGCAGGGTTGACATCGGTCATTGATGCACTTAGCAGAGCGGCATTTTTGGCCATGGCATGACGAAGTAATTCCCCAATTAATGCCGGGCCGAAAGTTGCCCCCATTACCGCGCCCGTAAACCCATTAAGCGTCAAGGCCTGGGGGAACACGAAGAAATGTAGATGGCTCTCGCCCGGTGTCATCGAGGTGAGGAACACAATGGAAATTACCACCGATGCAAATCCGCGGGAGAAAAGCGGAATGAACAGCGCCTCTTTCTCAACGCCATAGTCGATAGTGAAGTAGAAGTATGCCAAGTATACGGCCGCCATTCCAAACCCAATTGCCGTCATGGTCTTATACCTCCAACGTCGCGTCGCAAATGTGAAGTAGGTAAATGCGCATCCGGCAACTATCCCCGCAATCACATACCAGTTAAGGTCGATAAGGTTAGTTTCATCGAACCCCAATATAGTGGCAGCGTAACTGTGCTCAGATACATGCTCTGTAGCCATTAAGGTGAAAAATACCAGGTAAATCACTGTGGCTCGCCATACATTCCGGTTACACATTGTCAGATATGAAATGTAGGGATGATGAAGGAATGTTGCCCTCCAAAGGTTTATGACAAGGCATACAAAACCAAGCACTGTGGCCCATACAATCTCATTAGCATCCCACCAGTCGTAGAAATTCCCATAGACACAGACGAAGGTGAAACAGAGCATGAAGATGGCCCACAACCCTGCTCCAATCCAGTCGATTCCAAGTAACGGTATCTGAATAGGGCCCTTGACCGGCTTCACAAGAATAAGAACCACTACCATCATAAGTGCGAGTAGTCCGGTCATCAACCATTGCATATATTCCCACTGGGAGTAAAATGCAAGGTAGATTGAGGAGATACCGCTAAGCTGAATCACGCCGTCCACAATAATATAGACATAGCAGAAGAAAACGCCCATGTTGCGCTCAGGGGTAATCCACGTCTGGATAGTGGAGTTACAAGCAAATGTGGCCCACATGCGAAACCATCCCGACACTAAGCATGTACTCACAAGCAGTGGCACATTGTCAGTGTGGGTGCATATCACACTTGCGGCGATTAGAACCATGCAACATGTCAGCAGGCTGACCCGATTTGAGAATCGGAATTTCAGTCGGAACATCACGCAGAAGTTTATCGACATCCCAATCAACGAGGCATACCCGGCCATCAATATATCCTCCTGCATTAGTGCCGTGGTTCCTACCATATCGGATGCGGCGGCAAGATAAATTCCACCGGAAAATTGCACTATTAGCACGAAGAGTAGGAAAATCCATGGCTTCAGCCTGCGTGGCACATAGTTGGGAATGTCAGGAATATCAAAAGGACCTTGTGGTCCATGCCAATCTCCCATATCAGTACTTCACTTCACATTCCACATTCATTCCGGCGCGGAGTTGATCCAAGTCGGTGCCATCGGAAAATTCGATTCTGACCGGGATGCGTTGACGAATTTTCACAAAGTTACCGGCTGAGTTATCCTGAGGAAGTAATGACAGTGCGGCACCTGTGGCGGTGGAAATAGCAACTACTTTTCCGCTGAAAGTCTTGTCATGGATAGCGTCTACTTTGATTTTCACTTCGCTGCCCACGTTGATATGTTTCAACTGTGTCTCCTTGTAGTTGGCAGTTACCCATACTTCGTTGCCATCCACAATATCGACGAGCGTTTGACCAGGCTGCACAAGTTCTCCGATTTGAATTTCTTTGCGTGACACGTATCCATCGCATGGCGCGATGATAACAGTATAGGATAGATTGAGTTCTGCGGTCTCAAGAAGAGCTTTTGTCAGTTCAATCCCGGCCTCATTCTGAGCTATTCGCTGACAGGTTTCAGTTACTACGGTTGAGGTGGCACTGCGTTGACGCGCGAGCATTTCATAACGAGCTTTCTTGGCTTTATAATCTGTTTCTGCTTCATCATACTGCTGACGTGTAACTGCGTTCTTTTCTAGAAGTTTGCGATAACGCTCAAGGTCAACGGCTGAGTTTTCCATTAATACCTTTGCTTCGGCTATTGAAGCTTCACTTACAGCAACGTTGGCTTTGGCCGATGCCACACTCCGGTCGGTAACGGAGCGTCCGGCAAGGGCATTTTGGTAATCGGCCTGAGCTTGTGTAACCCGAAGTCGCATATCTGCATCATCGATTATTACAAGAGTGTCGCCCTTCTTAACTTGTTGATATTCTTTGAATTTAATCTCTTTAATATATCCTTGTACACGGCAGTTCACGGGTACTATCTGGCGCTTTATCTGCGCATTATCGGTAAACTCCACATTGCCGAGGTGGATAAACCTTGATGCCACCCATAGAGCGGCTGCTATGATTATAGCGAGAGTTACAATGTAAGAGAGTATCTTTTTTGTACGGTGTTTCATATTTTTCCTGATGTGAAGAGTAATTTGTAATAATAATATATGATGTTGATACGTGCGTTGACGAGCTGCTGCTCTGCATCAAGTTTGGAATTGGCAGCATCGAGCATGTCGGTGATTAGCGCCATATCGGCCGAGTATCGTGTAGAAACGATATCGTAGTTGCGTTCGGCCAACTCCACGCTTTTGTCCTGCGTCTTAAGTTCCTCGTAGGCTTCCATATAGCGTATATAATCGGCGCGGACTGATAGCTCGGTGTTCTCTCGTGCGGCCGATAGTTCGTCGACGGCGGTTGCTGTGGCTGCCTTGCTGCGTGAAAGTGATTTATTGGTTTTGAAGAGTGATGAGAGATTGTAATTCACCCCGACACCTACATACCAGTAGCTGAGATTGCGGTTGATTGGTGGAACTTCGGTGAGAATTGGTCCGTCGAAACTCCAGACTGCCTGCAGTCCGATTTTAGGTAATCGTTCAGCCTTCGTTATACTCTCTGCTTTGCGGGCTATGTCAATCTTTGACTGAGCTAAGCGGAGGATGGGGGAGTTGAGTGCCGCCTCAGATTGCCATACTGCTTCGTTGGTCGATGGTAAGGATCTGTTGAGGATAGTATGGTCGGGTTCTACGACTGTTCCTTTAGGAAGTCCGGCGATGTTTACTATGTTGTTATTGAGGATTTCGATTGTATTGTTGATTTTTATCAATTGGAGATCAAGATTTGACACCAATAGTTCGTAGCGTGTTATATCATTTTGAAGTGCCACTCCCTGTTCGAATCTCGCCATCATCTCGTCGAGCACCTTACGAGCTTGGGAGATGTTTTGCTCCACCACGTTCCTGAGGTTGGAGTATTTGTAGATGTCAAGGTAGAAGCCGGTGAGTTGGAATCTGATGTTGTCGCGCTGAAGCTCAGTGGCAAAACGTGATGCGGTAAGTTTTAACTCTGCAAGCTCTATGCTTGACGTGATGGCGCCGCCGGTATACACTGGTTGATTGATGTTGAGCGACAGCCCGTTTCCGAAGTGGGGGATTGGTGCTTTTTGGTAGTCGGAGAAGTTACGTTTTGTGGTGAATCCATCGCCTATGTAGCTTAGTGACAAGGTGGCGTTGATATCGGGTAGGCGGTTAGTAATTGCTTCATTTACCTCCCTTCGCATCTCTTCTTCTGTGGAGAAGGAAGGGCGCAGTTGCCTACTGTGGCTATCGGCTGTTTCAAACAGTTCTTCAAGTGTCATGACTGTTTGATGTTGTCCGAACGCACACTCTCCAGTGCTCAGCAGAGCGGTCACAACAAGCTCTGCGAGCAATCGATGATTGTTCATATTACAAATGGATAATGTTGAAATGTGTGATTGAATTATTCGCTGTGGACGTCAGATTCAGATGTCCACATGGTCTCTACTCGTCAATTTCCCCGACGAAATGAGACTTTCCTGCAAGGTCATACGCCAGCTGTGCTTTTCCAGTTTTCTTTGAAGGCGTAGTTCTGCACGTGTGCAATCAATGCTGTTGTTACTAAATTGTTTATTGTCATTTTCGTTATTTCTCTTCCTTAAGAAAGAGCGTGCAAAAGTACTAAAAAATGTTGTAACACACAAATTCAATCTCGCTTACCATGAAAGTTTGCAATCTCCTGTCGTGTCAGGCATTGTCATTAGGCATTGACATTAGAAACGACTTGCTTATTGTTGCTGAGAGAGGTAGTTGCATACTCCTGAACCGGCAAAACATGCGCAAATTCCCAGTGCCACGCTGGCTATTATGTAAATCATGAAGATTAAGCCGTCACCCTGACGTATCATTTCCACATTGTCATTGCTCAAAGTTGAAAAAGTAGTGAAACCGCCACATAGTCCGGCTGTCAAGAAAAGTCTCACCTCCACTGGCCAGTTCAACTTAGCCGACAAAGCATAGAATAATCCTATTAGGAAACTTCCCACAATATTCACTGTGAACGTTGCCCACGGAAAATTATAAGCCACAATTCGTTCGTGCATCAGCATCTGCACCGCATACCTGAGCGCACTCCCAACACCACCTCCTATAAATATTGCGATAAATTCTTTCATCATAATAAGTTATTAGGATATATCATTGTAACTTCTTTCAGTTAAATTAACATTCTGTGTTTTATGATTAGGCATCCGAAATGTTATTCCTTCCTGAATAATCGCATGAGTTCGCCCAACCAAAGAACGAGGGATGTGCCGAGGATGATGATCAGCCAGTCATTGAGTTTCAAGGGAGTTACGGAGAAGAATTCGCCGCCAATGGTGACAATGAATATCTGACCGAAGAATATCAGCATGGCTATCATTATGAATTCACCACACTGCCCTAAATGAAGTGCGCTCCGGCGTGTGGCGTAGGCTCTCGCATTGAAGAGATTCCAAAATTGCAACATCACAAATGTGGTGAAAATCAGGCTTAATTCGTAGGGCGTCAATGTTCCTTTTGCTCCAAGGTGCACATTCAACAAATCCATCAGACTTGTCCCATCGGCATGCTCAAAAATGTATACCATGCTCAAGATTATGGCGGTGAACAGCAGTCCCACCGTTCCTATAAACCACCACATAGTCCGGGTGATAATAAAATCATGGCGGTTACGCGGCTTATTCTTCATCACCGATTTGGACGGAGGCAAGGATGCAAGGGCCATGGAAGCAAAAGTGTCCATTATCAGGTTCACCCAAAGCATCTGAGTGACGGTAAGCGGCGACTCAGTGCCCATAAATGCCCCCACAAGTACCACCATACAAGCTACCACATTTACCGTTAACTGGAAAAGGATGAAACGCTGAAGATTGCGGAACAGAGAACGTCCCCACATCACAGCCCTGCCTATTGAGGCAAAAGAATTATCGACGATAGTGATATCACTCGCCTCCTTTGCCACTGAAGTGCCGTCGCCCATCGATAGGCCCACGTTAGCTGCTTTCAAAGCAGGGGCATCATTGGTGCCATCGCCGGTAACAGCCACAACCTCTCCATGCAGTTGAAGAGTTTCTACCAGGCGTTTCTTATCCATTGGGCGAGCGCGAGCGATAATCTTCAAATCCTCGACGCGGCTATAAAGCTCCTCGTCGCTCAGCGCACCGAATTCCGGGCCGGTGATGATATTCTTATCGCCATCCTTGTCATTCCAAAGACCTATTTGTCGACCAATCTCCTTGGCCGTGCCGGGAGTGTCGCCGGTCACGACTTTAATGGCAATTCCGGCATCAAGACATTCATTAATCGCCGCCGGGACATCTGCTCTAACCGGGTCGGCTATCGCTACAATCCCGAGGAATGAGAGATTGTCGGCTTTTAGTTCCTTATCCTCAATGCCAAGTTCATCTTTTGAAAGATGCTGTACCGCAAATCCGAGAGTGCGCATAGCCTTCTGCTGGTATCCTGCGAGTTGATCATTGACATACTTGGCTGGAATTTCATTGACTATGTTTTTGCAAAGCGACATCACGATCTCCGGTGCGCCTTTAACATAAAGCGTCTCACTCCCGTCAGGCTCTTCCACCACGGTGGCCATATATTTACGCTCTGTGGTGAATGGCAATTCTCTTGCCACATTAGCCTCCTGTCGGATATTGCGATAATCGATCCCGTTGTCAAGAAGCCATAGCAGTAATGCTCCTTCGGTAGGATTGCCTAACACCTGTGGGTGAGATTTGTCGGACAAATCCAACTGGGCAGTAGAGTTTACAGCAATACCTGTGACGACTTCACGGCTCATCTCACCTCTATCGAGTTTCTGCTCCGAGAGACCATAAAAGTCAGTCTCTGCAACACGCATCTGATTTTGGGTGAGGGTACCTGTCTTGTCGGTGCAAATCACAGTGGTGGCTCCCATTGTCTCGCAAGCGTGCATCTTGCGCACAAGGTTGTTGGTCTTGAGCATTCTTCGCATACTGTAAGCCAAGCTTAAAGTCACCGCCATTGGCAATCCTTCAGGCACTGACACTACCACGAGAGTCACAGCTATCATGATAGTTTGCAGAAAGTAAGCCAAGAAAGAGATCCAGTCAAAATTAGGATTTTCAAGGAAATACATCACGATACGTCCTGTCACCACGGCCCCACCTATCAGATAACTTCCCTTGGTGACAAGATTTCCGAGCCGTTCAAGTTGCTCAGTGAGAGGGGTTTTCTGTCCGTCATCAATTCGAGCCGCCTCGTAAACTTTACCATTTTCAGTGTTATCACCAACGGCAAACACCCTTGCTATGCCATGTCCCTCCATCACACGAGTGCCTCGCATCACATGGTCGGAAGGGAATGTGGCTTCAACGTCGAAATGTGCGGGATTGGTGGTCTTGGAGGCCATCGGCTCGCCGGTGAGGGTCGATTCATCTACATTAAGCGATGTAGCCTCAAGAAGCTCGGCATCGGCAGGAATCTCCTCGCCTGTATTGAGAATGAGAATATCCCCCACTACCACGTCGCGCTTCGGAATCTGAGTGGCGTTGCCATTGCGGATTACTTGCACAAGCTCATTGTCATTGACCCTGTTGAGGATTTTAAACTCATCCTCCGCCTTCTTCTCGAAATAGAACGAAAGGCCCGTGGCAAGTGTTATGGCCATGAAAATACCTATCGGCTCGAAAAACACCGATGCACTTTGATGCAAGCCATAGAATTCGTAAAGTGAAATCAGCACTGAAAGCACCCCGGCTATCAGCAAGACAATAATCAGAGGGTCATTGAACTTCTGGAAGAAAAGTTTCCATAATGACTTCTCAGCAGGGGGCGTGAGTATGTTTTCGCCATATTTTAAACGGCTATCGTCAACATCTTTATCAGTCAATCCATGAAACGATGGAGTGGTAAGTGACATAATTTTTCGAATATTTTCAGTTCATATCGTTGTGCAAAGGTACATAAAAAATGAGATTTTTTTGATTGACTACGCATTATATCACCAAAAATATATAAATTTGTGTCAAATAAAATCATCTAAACTAATTACAATCATGCAAAATGTCATAATCGATCGCATAGTCGCTCTGAGAAAGGAGATGAAACATGCGGGAGTCAACGCAGTGATATTACCGCGCACCGACGCTCATTTGAGTGAATATATATCCAACCATTGGCACATCGTGCGCTACCTCAGCGGATTCACCGGTTCAGCAGGCACGATGGTCGTGACCGAGAAGGAAGCCCTTCTGTGGGTCGACAGCCGTTACTTCCTCCAGGGCGCTCAGCAGATAGAAGGCACCGGAATTGTGCTTATGAAAGACGGACTGCCCGACACACCGTCAATCGAAGAATATCTCTGTGAGAATCTTCCAAAGGGAGACACAGTGGGAATCAACGGTATGCTCATGTCAATCGATGACACCGCCGCCCTCCGCTCACGCCTTCATGAGGCAGGGCTCAAGCTTGATGTGAAGTTTGACCCCATTGACAAAATCTGGGTGGATCGTCCTGCGCTTCCCTCTGACAAAATTTTCGTCCATGACGAGAAATATGCCGGTGAGTCAGCATCCCATAAGATTCAGCGCATACTCGAAGCAACCAAGGCAAAGGGAGCCGATGCACTTTTCACTTCATCGCTCGATGAGATAGCATGGGTTCTAAATATCCGCTCCAATGATGTGCCATGCAATCCCGTTGCAACCTCTTTCCTTTATCTCGCCCCGAAAGGAAGCACACTTTTTGTAGATGAGGCAAAATTGACCCCCGAAGTTGTAGCTTACCTCAAAGAGACAGGTGTGGACGTGGCTCCCTACGAGGGTGTCCAAGGATTCCTCGCCAAAGTTCCGCAGAATGTGACAGTGCTTTTAAGCAGTAGCCGAGCATCAGGCGCAATCGCGGAGATTCTTGACGGACATTACGTAAAGGGAGAATCACCCATCGCAATGCCCAAAGCCATCAAGAATGATGTTCAGATTCAAGGTATTCACGCTTCCCATATCCGTGACGGCGTGGCAATGGTGCGTTCCATTATGGAAATCCAGCAGACTGTCAAGGAGGGTAAAAAGCTCACAGAGATGGGGGTGGCTGATATACTCCTCAAACACCGTTCTGCCAATGACCTCTATTTTGACCTGAGCTTTGAAAGCATCTGCGGTTTTGGAGCACATGGTGCTATAGTCCACTATTCGGCAACACCTGAGAGCGATATCGAGATTACCAAGGATAATCTCCTGCTCATCGACTCAGGAGCCAACTATCTTGACGGCACAACCGATATCACCCGAACCATCGCTATCGGCACACCATCGGAGGATATGCGTCATGATTTCACCCTTGTGATGAAAGGTCATATCGCAATCGCCACTTCAATCTTCCCTGAGGGTACCCGCGGCGCCCAGCTTGACGGTATGGCCCGTATGCCGCTTTGGAAAGAGGGTAAAAGCTATCTCCATGGCACAGGCCATGGCGTTGGGCACTTCCTCAATGTGCACGAGGGACCGCAGAGCATCCGTCTAAATGACACCATGGCATCTCTTACTCCGGGAATGTTGACATCCAACGAGCCCGGTGTATATCTAGCTAACCGCTATGGTATCCGTTGCGAGAACCTCGTGTTGACTATTCCCTACGAGGAAACTGAGTTTGGAAAGTTCTATGCGTTCGAGACCATCACATTGTGTCCGTTTGACCGCACTCTGTTCCAGACAGAAATCATGTCGGCGGAAGAGATTGAGTGGGTCAATAATTACCACAAGATGGTGTATGATCGTCTTGCCCCGTCGCTGAATGAAACTGAACGCGAATGGCTAACCGCCGCTACCGCACCACTTGAAAAATAGAAATCGCCATGGCACTGATAATACCGGTAAGGGGTTTCACCCCCAAAATCGGCAATGATACATTCCTTGCCGAGAATGCGACAGTGATAGGAGATGTGGTGATGGGTGAAGAATGCAGCGTGTGGTTTAACACCGTGATACGCGGCGATGTGAATTCAATTCGCATTGGAGACCGTGTCAACATCCAGGATGGCTCAGTGCTTCACACTCTCTACAAGAAGTCGACCATTGAAATAGGTAACGATGTGTCAATCGGTCACAATGTTACTATCCATGGTTCGAAGATTCACGACTTTGCCCTCATTGGGATGGGTGCGGTGGTTATGGATGATGCTGAAGTGGGCGAGGGTGCTCTTGTTGCGGCCGGCTCGGTGGTGTTATCACGTACCAAAATCGGGCCTAACGAGCTTTGGGGCGGTGCACCTGCTAAATTCATCAAGATGGTTGACCCAGAGACATCACGTGAGCTAAATAAGAAAATAGCCCACAACTATCTGATGTATTCGCGGTGGTACAGCCATCCCGACGAGCCCAACGAGCTTGACTAATCGATTACAATTATCAAGTTAACGAAGAACCACTATCACTTGCGCTTTACATACTTTCAATGCATAGGAGTAGAGGAGGAGGGATGTTGTGGTAACGTTTTTGGCAATTTTCCAAAAAAACTTCGCCAAAAAATCAGTATAACGTTTGCTGATATGAAAAAAAATTTCTACCTTTGCGCCGTCAAAGTGACGAAAACGCCCAGATGGCGGAATCGGTAGACGCGCTGGTCTCAAACACCAGTGGAGCAATCC